>NZ_JALRNF010000070.1 GCF_030272895.1 Pseudomonas sp. BGr12
GCACAATTGGACTCGAACCAACGACCCCCACCATGTCAAGGTGGTGCTCTAACCAACTGAGCTATGTGCCTGCTGTGTGGCGCCATTCTACGGAATCGACAGACAGTGTCAACTCTTTTTTTTACGCTAAACCACTGAATTTTAAAAATATTTGCAAAAGCAGGGGGTAAAGGATTTTCAACACACGACTAGCGGGTGTTTATTATTATTGATAGCATCGGTACAGTCGTAAAAAATATAAAACAGAGGTTTCGCAGCATGGCTAACACCCCCTACCCACAGTCCTACTACGCCGCATCGGCCAATCCGGTTCCGCCGCGCCCGGCGCTGCAGGAAGAGGTACAGACCGATGTCTGCGTGATCGGTGCCGGCTACACCGGCTTGTCCAGCGCCCTGTTCCTGCTGGAGAACGGCTTCAGTGTGACCGTGCTGGAAGCCGCCAAGGTCGGTTTCGGCGCCTCGGGTCGCAACGGCGGCCAGATCGTCAACAGCTACAGCCGTGACATCGACGTCATCGAACGCACCGTCGGCCCCAAGCAGGCCCAACTGCTCGGCCAGATGGCCTTCGAAGGCGGGCGCATCATCCGTGAGCGCGTGGCCAAGTACAACATCCAGTGCGACCTCAAGGACGGTGGCGTGTTCGCCGCCCTGACCGCCAAGCAGATGGGCCACCTGGAATCGCAAAAGCGCCTGTGGGAACGCTTCGGCCACACCCAGCTGGAGCTGATGGACCAGAAGCGCATCCGTGAAGTGGTCGACTGCGACCAGTACCTGGGCGGCATGCTCGACATGAGCGGCGGCCACATCCACCCGCTGAACCTGGCCCTGGGCGAAGCCGCCGCGGTCGAGTCGCTGGGCGGCAAGATCTACGAGCAGTCCCCGGCCGTGCGCATCGACCGTGGTGCCAACCCGGTGGTACACACCCCGCAAGGTAAAGTGCGGGCCAAGTTCGTCATCGTCGCCGGTAACGCCTACCTCGGCGGCCTGGTGCCGGAACTGGCGGCCAAGTCCATGCCGTGCGGTACCCAGGTGATCACCACCGAGCCGCTGGGCGAAGAACTGGCGCGCAGCCTGCTGCCCCAGGACTACTGCGTCGAAGACTGCAACTACCTGCTCGACTACTACCGCCTGACCGGCGACAAGCGCCTGATCTTCGGCGGCGGCGTGGTCTACGGTGCCCGCGATCCGGCGAACATCGAGGCGATCATCCGCCCGAAGATGCTCAAGGCCTTCCCGCAGCTCAAGAACGTGAAGATCGACTACGCCTGGACCGGCAACTTCCTGCTGACCCTGTCGCGCCTGCCCCAGGTCGGCCGCCTGGGCGACAACATCTACTACTCCCAGGGTTGCAGTGGCCACGGCGTCACCTACACCCACCTGGCGGGCAAGGTGCTGGCCGAGGCCCTGCGTGGCCAGGCCGAGCGTTTCGACGCCTTCGCCGAGCTGCCGCACTACCCGTTCCCGGGTGGCCAGATGCTGCGCGTACCGTTCAGCGCCATCGGCGCCTGGTACTACAGCCTGCGCGACCGCCTGGGCTTCTAAGCCCCCTGCCCGCCTGCGCCGTTACTGCCCCAGGGCACTGACGGCCTGGCGGGCCGCTTGTTCCTGGCCCGCCTGGGCCAGGTCATTGGCCGCCTTCAGCCAGCGCTGACGGTCAACCTGGGCCGGCAACTGGCCCGGCTGCTGCACCAGCACCGCCCAATTCCCCTCCTTGTTCCACGCCGATGTAAAGTCGTCGAAGTCCATCAACAAGCGCCGGTTCATCCCTGCGCGCAACAGCACCCGCTGCTTGTAGCTGTCGTAGCCGACCAGCAAGGCATAGCGCGGTTCGGCCCAGAACGCCGAGCCTTCGGCAAAGCGCAGCAGTACCGGATTGCCGGCGGCCACCTGGGTCAGCAAAGCGTCGAGCTTCGGCTCCAGCGGATAGACCACCATGCCGTACTGGCGGGCGACGTTCTGCACCGAGTCCTGCAACTTGTCCACGCCCTTGGGCAGGCCCAGCGGCTGGTCGAGCAGGCCCGGGGTAATGCGCACGCCCTGCTGCGAGAGCATGGCGGCCAGGGCCATGGCGGCGCTCTGGTTGGCATTGCCGCGGTAGAACGGCACCGAGCCGATCTCGACCCGCTGCGGCAGGCCCTTGATCGGCGCCGGCTGGCTGGCGCAACCGGCCAGGGCAAGGGCCACCGCGCAGGCCGCCAGCAGGCGCCGCGGGGTGGTGAAGGAAATAGACAGTGGCAGCATGAACACTCGCTTGTGCTGATGCCCGGCAGACGGCGCCCGGCCCTGGGTTGCGATCATAGGCCGGCAGGCGGTTCGGGTATAGTCCGGGGGGCATTTAGAACAAAGCGGACCAAGGGGCTAGACCATCGGTCAATGGCCTGCCATGGGCCTTGGGCTAGACTACAGGGGTGTCCGCTGGGCAAGCATGAAGGGCTGGCCAGGGATTCCAGGAGGTAGCTATGAGCCTGACAATGGCAATTCTTATGTTGGTTGGCGCCTGGCTGAGTGTCGCCGCCGCCATGCTCTGGGGTGTACTGCGCATTGCGCGCCGCCACCACCCGCACCATACCCTGCCGAAAGACACCACCGAACCTGCGCCAGCGCGACGCAGCCGTCGGCATGCCAGTGTGCACTGATTCCTGAAAAGCATCGCGGGGCAAGCCCGCTCCTACAGAGTATGTAGGAGCGGGCTTGCCCCGCGATTTACATCAGCCCTCAGCTGCTTCGCGCTTGATCCGCGCCCGGCGCGACATGATGTTCAGCACTTCGATCGCGGTGGAGAACGCCATCGCCGCATACACGTAGCCTTTCGGGACATGGGCGCCGAAGCCTTCGGCGATCAGGGTCATGCCGATCATGATCAGGAAGCCCAGGGCCAGCATCACCACGGTCGGGTTGTCGTTGATGAACTTGGCCAGCGGGTCGGCAGCCACCAACATCACAATCACGGCGCTGATCACGGCGATGATCATGATCGGCAGGTGCTCGGTCATGCCCACGGCGGTGATGATGCTGTCGATCGAGAAGACGATGTCCAGCACCAGGATCTGGCCGATGGCAGCGGCAAAGCCCAGGGTGACGGTCGAGGACGCCTTGGCTTCAGCCTGGGCGCGCGGGTCGACGCTTTCGTGGATTTCCTTGGTCGCCTTCCACAGCAGGAACAGGCCACCGGCAATCAGGATCATGTCCTTCCAGGAGAAGGTATGGCCGAACACATCGACCACAGGCTCGGTCAGCTGGACGATCCAGGCCACGGTGCTGAGCAGGCCCAGGCGCATGACCAGGGCCATGCTGATACCGATGCGACGCGCCTTGGAGCGGTACGCCTCGGGCAACTTGTTGGTAAGGATGGAGATGAAGATCAGGTTATCGATGCCCAGCACGATCTCCATGGCCACCAGGGTGGCCAGGGCTACCCAGGCGGTCGGGCTTGCAGCGAGTTCCAACAAGTATTCCATGAATCAATCCTGAATCGAGGTAAGGGGTGGTCAGATTTCTTTGGCGCTGTCGTCGCGCTCAGGTTTGCCAGCTTTGTCCGAACCCTGGGAGCCGGTAGCTTCGCTCAGGGCCTGCTGGGCCGCTTCGTTGGTTTTATCGATGGCTTCCTTGGCCGATTCAGCTGCCTGGTTGAGCATTTGCTGGGCTGACTTTTCCGCCTGCTCGCAGCCGCTCATGGCGAACAGGGCCAGCAGCAACACCAGGGGTGTACCGATGGATTTGAGTTGCAGCATCTGTGTGTCTCCATGTCAGTGATCGGTGCCCACTCAGTGGCACCGTGATGGCTGGGGATTCTAAATATCTGGATACATCAGGAAAATTCGTATTTTCAGCGGTTATACTTCGGTTTTTCCGAATCGGCACTGCCCATGCTCAATTACCGACAGCTGCATTACTTCTGGGTCGTGGCCCGTACCGGCAGCATCGTGCGTGCCGGCGAGCAGTTGAACCTGACGCCGCAGACCATCAGCGGCCAGATCACCCTGCTGGAACAAACCTACGGCATCGAACTGTTTCGCCGGGTCGGCCGGCAACTGGAGCTGACCGAAAGCGGCCGCCAGACCCTGGCCTACGCCGAGCAGATGTTCCAGATCGGCGGGGAGCTGGAGGCCATGCTGCGCGCACGTCCCGACGAGCAGCAGATCCTGTTCCGGGTGGGGGTGGCCGACGTGGTGCCCAAGTCGATCGTCTATCGCCTGCTGGCACCGACCATGGACATGGAAGACGCCCTGCGCCTGAGCTGTCGCGAAGACAAGCTCGAACGCCTGCTCGCAGACCTGGCGATCCAGCGCCTGGACCTGGTGATTTCCGACAGCCCCATGCCCAGCCACCTGGACATCAAGGGCTACAGCCAGAAGCTGGGTGAGTGCGGCATCAGTTTTTTCGCCACCCCGGCCCTGGCGGCGCAGCTGGGCGAAGGCTTCCCCGCCTGCCTGCAACATGCGCCACTGCTGATTCCCGGCCAGGAAACCGTGGTGCGCAGCCGGCTGTTGCGCTGGCTGGCCGAGCAACAGTTGCAGCCCAGGATCGTCGGCGAGTTCGACGACAGCGCCTTGATGCAGGCCTTCGGCCAGTCCGGCAGCGGGATTTTCATCGGCCCCAGCGTGATCGCCGATGAGGTCTGCAAGCAGTACGGCGTCGAGCTGATCGGCCAGACCGACGCGGTGATCGAGTCGTTCTATGCCATTTCGGTGGAGCGCAAGGTCAAGCACCCGGGCATTGTCGCCATTACCGAGGGGGCTCGCCGGCAACTGTTCCATTGGTAGCCCGGGTCAGCGCCAGCGCCAGCAGCACCGAAGCGCCGATCAGCAACGCGGCGGCATAACCGAGACTGGCCAGCCCCAGGTGGTCGATCACCCGGCCACCGATCATCGCCCCCAGGCCAATGCCCAGGTTGCCCCCGGCGATGTTCAGCGAGGCGGCGAAAGCCGGCGCCTGGGGCGCGGCCTTGATCAGGCGCACGTGGCTGACCAGGAACAGCGCCGCCTGGCTCGCGCCCCAGATGGCCAGGGCCGCGATCAGGCCCCAGGTGGAGTGGATGCTCGGCACCAGGGCAATCAGGCCCACCAGCATCAGGGCGCAAAAGCCGGCGGAGGCCAGCAGCGAATGCCGGTCCACCGCGCGGCCGCCCAGGCTGTTGCCGATCATCCCCACGGCGCCGAAGCCCATCAGATACCACCCCACCCGCGCACCGTCGAAGCCGGCCAGGCGTTCGAGGATGTCGGCCAGGTAGGTGTAGGCGGTGAACATGCCGCTGAACACCAACACCGACAGCAGCACATGGCCTTGCAACACAGGGCTGCGCAGGATGCCGAACTGGCCGCGCAAGGAGGTGGCCTGGTTGTGACGCGGGGTATGGGGCAGATAAAGATGCAGCAGCAGCGCCTTGGCCAGGGCCAGCAGCGCCAGCAGGGCGAAGGCCGCGCGCCAGCCCAGGGCGTCGCCGACCAGGGTGCCGACCGGAATACCGAACACCGTGGCGCAGACCACGCCGAAGCTGATCTTGGCGATGGCGCGTCCGGCATAGGCCGGGCCGACGATGTCCACCGCCGTTTCGCTGGCCAGCGCCCAGAACACCGGCAAGCCCAGGGCCGGTAACAGCCGCGCCAGGCCCATCACCTGGATGTTCGGGGCCAGCGCCGCCAGGGCGTTGCAGGCAGCGAACAGCAGGAGGATGCCGACGAACAGGCGCTTGCGCTCCCAGCGCGCGCACCAGGCGGTCAGGAACGGGCCGACGCTGGCCACGGTGAAGGCGAACAGGGTCACCAGCAACCCCGCCTGCGGCACCGTCACCGCGAGGTCCCGGGCAATCCCCGGCAACAGGCCGACGATCACGAATTCGGTGGTCAATACAGTGAAGCCGGCCGCGGCCAGCAACAAAATCGGCAGTAACATCTACACTCCAGCCAGCTAAACATCCACGGCCCGCAGCCGTTTCAAAGGGGCGCGCATACTACACGCCCGTCCTGCCGCCTGACACTGGGCAATCACCAAATGTGACTGCTGTGCTAAAGTCGCGCCCCTTTCACGCTCCTGACCGCCTGGCGCCCCCGGATTTTCGGTGTCGCGGCAGGTCCGCTGCCCTCGTACAAGACAGAGAAACACCCGACATGACACCTGTTCTAAAGCTATTGAACCGTACCAGCCTGGTACTGCAGATCATGATCGGCCTGGTGGCCGGTATCGCCCTGGCCCTGATCGCCCCGGACATCGCCCTGAGCCTGAGCTTCGTCGGCAAGGTGTTCGTGTCCGCCCTCAAGGCGGTGGCACCGGTGCTGGTGTTCATCCTGGTCATGGCGTCCATCGCCAACCACCGCCATGGCACCGAAACCCATATCCGCCCGATCCTGGTGCTGTACCTGTTCGGTACCTTCGCCGCCGCGGTGGTGGCGGTGATCGCTAGCATGATGTTCCCCTCCTCCCTGGCCCTGAGCACCTCGGACGTCACCCTGAGCGCCCCCGGCGGCATCGCCGAAGTGTTGCAGAGCCTGCTGCTGAGCGTGGTCGACAACCCGGTCAGCGCCCTGATGAACGCCAACTTCATCGGCATCCTGGCCTGGGCCATCGGCCTGGGCGTGGCCATCCGTCACGCCGGGCAAACCACCCGCACCGTGGTCGAAGACCTGTCCAACGGCGTGACCCTGATCGTGCGCGTGGTGATCCGCTTCGCCCCGCTGGGCATTTTCGGCCTGGTCGCCTCGACCCTGGCCCAATCCGGCCTCGACGCCTTGCTCGGCTACCTGCACCTGCTGGCGGTGCTGATCGGCTGCATGCTGTTCGTGGCGCTGGTGGTCAACCCGCTGATCGTGTTCTGGAAGATTCGCCGCAACCCGTTCCCGCTGGTGCTGCTGTGCCTGCGCGAAAGCGGCATCACCGCCTTCTTCACCCGCAGTTCGGCGGCCAATATCCCGGTCAACCTGGCCCTGAGCGAGCGCCTGGGCCTGCATGAAGACACCTACTCGGTGTCGATCCCGCTGGGTGCGACCATCAACATGGCTGGCGCGGCAATCACCATCACCGTGCTGACCCTGGCTGCCGTGCACACCCTGGGGATTGTCGTCGACATCCCTACCGCCATTCTCCTGAGCGTGGTCGCGGCCGTCTGCGCCTGTGGCGCCTCGGGCGTGGCCGGTGGCTCGCTGCTGCTGATCCCGCTGGCCTGCAGCCTGTTCGGCATTCCCAGCGAAGTGGCCATGCAGGTGGTGGCCGTGGGCTTCATCATCGGCGTGCTGCAGGACTCGGCGGAAACCGCGCTGAACTCCTCCACCGACGTGCTGTTCACCGCCGCGGCCTGCATGGCCAAGGAACGCCAGGCCGCCTGAGCCTGACCGCACAGCCGGTGCACCCTGCACCGGCTGCTTGTGTTTTACCCTGTCGCGCACCTAGGCTAGAGACCTTTCTTCGCAAAGAGACAGGGCCATGTCCGCCGAACACGAATCCGCTTCCGAAGCCCGTTTCACCAACATCGAGGTCCGCGTCCTCGGTTCGTTGATCGAGAAACAGGCCACCAGCCCGGAAACCTACCCCCTGACCTTGAACGCCCTGGTCCTGGCCTGCAACCAGAAGACCAGCCGTGAGCCGGTGATGAACCTCAGCCAGGGCCAGGTCGGCCAGGCCCTGCGCGCGCTCGAAGGCCAGGGCCTGACCCGCCTGCAGATGGGCAGCCGCGCCGACCGCTGGGAACAGCGGGTGGACAAGGCCCTGGAGCTGGTGCCGGCGCAGGTCATCCTGCTGGGCCTGATGTTCCTGCGCGGCCCGCAGACGGTCAATGAACTGCTGACCCGCAGCAGCCGCATGCATGAGTTCGAAGACAGCGAACAGGTCGTGCACCAGCTGGAGCGCCTGATCGCCCGAGGCTTTGCCTTGCACCTGCCGCGCCAGGCCGGGCAGCGGGAAGATCGCTATACCCATGCCTTGGGCGATCCGGCCGAGATCGAAGCAATCCTCGCCGCCCGTCAGCAGGGGCCGGAACGCAGTGGTGGGGGTGCGGTGTCGCTGGAGCGGATCGAAGCGCTGGAGGCGCGGATTGCAGCGCTGGAAGAGCGCCTCGCGGCGCTGGAATAAGGTGCCCCATCGCAGGCTTCGCCAGCTCCCACAATGGCCACAGCACCTCGCCCCCTGTGGGAGCCGGCAGCGCCGGCGATAGGGCCTCATTCAGCCACGGGCGTAGGCCACCGCCTGCGCCACCTGCTCGGCCGTGGGCCGCACGCCGGTGTACAGCACGAACTGCTCCAGTGCCTGCAAGGCGATCACCTCAAGCCCGTTAATCACCGGCTTGCCCTGTTTCTCGGCCTCGATGATCAACGGCGTGCGCGCCGGCATCGCCACCACATCGAAAACCAGCTGCGCCGCTGCAATCGCCTCGCGGCTGAAGGCCAACTGCTCGGCCTCCACCCCGCCCGCCATGCCGATCGGGGTGACGTTGACCAGCATCGGCGGGCACAAGTCGCCCAGCTCAGCCATCCAGCGATAACCGCAGCTGTCGGCCAGCTGGCGACCGGCCTGCTCGTTGCGGGCGACAATGATGCCCTGGCTGAAACCTGCGTCACGCAAGGCGCACGCCACCGCCTTGGCCATGCCGCCGCTGCCGCGCAGGGCAAAGGCAGTGGACGGATCCACCCGGTGCTGCTTGAGCAACTGGCGCACGGCCAGGTAGTCGGTGTTGTAGGCCTTGAGCCGACCACCGTCGTTGACCAGGGTGTTGATCGAGTCGATGGCCGCCGCCGACGGGTCGATCTCGTCGACCAGGGCCATGCAGGCTTCCTTGTAGGGCATCGATACGCCACAACCGCGAATGCCCAGGGCACGGATACCGCCGACCGCAGCCGACAGGTCCTGGGTGGTCATGGCCTTGTAGTAATAGTCCAGGCCCAGTTGCTGGTACAGGTGATTGTGAAAGCGCACGCCGAAGGTGCCGGGACGACCGGCCAGGGAGATGCACAGGACGGTGTCTTTGCCAGGAACAAGGGCCATTTGATACTCCTTTGCGATCGATTCGCCATTATGCACGGCAGCTGCCCCGACCGTTGATCGGCGCTTACAAAACCTTTACTCAGACGCCCTGTGCAGCGCCCGGTTCCCGCTGTCTTATAGAAGTATCCCCGGCATCGGGGTTGCTCTGTGAGGCATGCGTATGAACCGTCATGTTCCCAAGATCGCCCTGCTGGTCGGCGCCCTGGCCGCCAGCGGGCAGGTAGCCGCCCACGGCGGCGGTCATGGTGGCGGCCATGGCTGGTATGGACCGGGCCCGATCATCGGCGCGGCGGTGGTCGGCGCGGTGGTCGGTTCGGCCCTGTATGGCGCCCGCGACCGCACCGTGTATGTCGAGCGCCAGCCGGTCTACTACAGCCCTCCACCGGTGTATTACCAGGGGCCGCCGCCGGTGTACTACCAGCAGTACCAGGTAATCGAGCGCTATGGACCGGCACCACCACCCTACTACCGCGAGCGCTACTACGGCCCGCCGCCGGTCTATTACGGCCCTCCGCGCTGGTAAGCCTGTGTCGATGGCAGTGATGACGACTATCGAGCCGGTTGATTTCAACCGGCCCGCCGAGCCGCGTAAGGTAGGCCCATGAATCGCAGGAGAACCCCCATGGCCCCTATCAGCATCATGTCCGTCATCGGCAGCGCCGTCCCCGCCTCGCTCAGGGAGCTTGGTCTGCTGGCCTGCTGGTATGTGGTCCGTGAGGGCGAGCCGGTTTCCGGGCCCCTCACCTCGCTGCCCGCCGCCAAGGCTCTGGCTGACCGCCTGGAAAATCCCGGCCTGTGTGCCTGAGGATCGCCCCCCTTTTATCGTGCGTTGCTCCGCACAGCCCCTTGCCCCGCCCTTTGGCGGGGTTTTTTATGG
The DNA here is from genome assembly GCF_030272895.1 of Pseudomonas sp. BGr12. Taxonomy (GTDB): domain Bacteria; phylum Pseudomonadota; class Gammaproteobacteria; order Pseudomonadales; family Pseudomonadaceae; genus Pseudomonas. The sequence goes on from NZ_JALRNF010000070.1 coordinate 9,848, forward strand.
GGGCGCAAAAGCACCGACCACTGCGGATCAGCTTCGAGGGTAATGGTGGTTGTGGTGGTTATAGGGCCAGGCGGATGCGGCGATGTCGTCCGGCGAAGTCAGCGGCGGCGCGGCGAGCTCTTCCAGGTGCAGGATGATGTCGTCCGGTTTGAGCACCAACACATCGGTGTCCAGGGTGTCCAGAATCATTTCCGCGGTGTTGCCGATCAAGGCGCCGCTCAGCCCGCTGCGGGCCACGCTGCCGATCACGGTGAGCACCGCTTCGAGCTTGTGCGCCAGGTACGGAATCAACACATCGGCCGGGCCTTCTTCGATATGCAGGCATTCGTCGCTGATGTGGAACTCGGCCTGGAAGCGTTTGCACTGGTCGCGGTAAAAACCCTGGATGCTCTCCTTGAGCTGAAACACCGGATCGCTCGCCGAGAGCATGGGGTAGGGATGGGCGCTCATCATGTGCAGCGTGCCGCTGGCCAGTTTGGCCACGTCGTAGCCGTGGCTGACAATCCCCGATTGCAGGACGCGATGCTCCACGTCAGTGCTGCCGGCATCGACTGCAGCGAGAATGGCGCCGCCGGTCCAGTCCCTGTCGGTTTTCACCATGAGCACCGGGCTGGGACAGTAGCGCATCAGCTTCCAGTCTTCAGGGGTAATCAGGGCCTTGACCACCGGGTTGTCAGTCAGGTGCTGCTTGATCACCAGGCCGCAGCCCTGTGCCTGTTGCACGGCGATGATGGTTTTGTACGGGCTTCCATACCAGGCCTGCTGGGCGCTGACGCTATACCCCTGCTGCTCCAGGGTGCCTTGCAGGTCATTCAGGTAGGCGCCGTGATGATTGCCCTTGGTGCACGCCAGCAGGTGCAGGTGTGAGCGGGTCGCGCTGGCAATCATTCTGGCCCGGTGCAGGACCAGGTCCGCGGACTGCTGCGAATCCACCACCACCAAGGTGTTGCGAACGGTGTGCATGAGCGTCTTCCTGTGCATGGTCGCGTTATCGAAACTTCTGCCGATCGCTGTTACAACTGCGCAAACTGACGCTCCAGTGCTGCCGCTGGTATTTCATTGCATTTACAGGGAGAGGCGTTAGTTGTAACGCGGCAGATACACTAGAAAGTGGAGGTACTGCGTTACTTGCGGCTGAATCGCCTGGGTATATGAAGCGCTTCAGCTGCTGCGTTGCCACTTCGCGCAAATGGGCGCCCTGCCCCGGCGGCACGCATCGAATGACTCCCCAACGAAAGAACCGCACCCTGAGTTTCAAAGTGCGCCTATTAAGATGCATCATTGTGACTGGCCGTTACACTGTTGGTCGGCCGGGTTAGTTGATTTATACCTAAGGAAGTTCGGGGCAAAGAATATTCGATCTTATGACCCACTACTCTTTGCGCTGTTGGCTAGTTGCGCTGTCGGCGCTTTTCTCGATGGGCTCGGCGCCGGACCTGACAGACGGCTGGTTCCCGCCAACCACTGGTCGGAACCAGGCACATGGGCATGCTAGCCGGTCGGTACTGAATGGGTTCAGGATTAAATTTCGTTCATATTTGCCCGCGTAATTACAGGGCAATCGACAGCAACTGAGCCATACTCCAGAATGCAGCGGTTTTTTGGGGGAAAACCCTTGCACAGCCAACAACATACCAATATTTAGTGAGCCTCGACGTGAAAACCTCCCTATCGATACTAAGCCTGCTGCTGTTGCTCACTGGTACTGCGACGGTCCCCCCAGCCGTCGCTGCCCAACCTTCGGTCCAGGAGCAACGCGACCCCTCCAAATTGCACCTGGCCTCTGGCGCCGCCCTGCTCATCGACCTGCAGACCAACAAGGTGCTTTATGCCAACAACGCTGACCGGGTGGTGCCGATCGCCTCGGTGACCAAGTTGATGACCGGCATGGTGGTGCTCGACGCCAAGCAGAACATGGACGAGATACTGACCATGACCATCGCCCAGAACAAGGAGATGAAAGGGGTGTATTCGCGGGTTCGGCTGGGCAGCCAGCTCAGTCGCCGCGAGACCCTGCTGATCACCCTGATGTCGTCGGAAAACCGCGCCGCCTCGACCCTGGCGCACAACTATCCGGGTGGCTACAACGCCTTCATCAAGGCGATGAACGCCAAGGCCAAGGCCCTGGGTATGACCAGCACCCGTTATGTCGAACCCACCGGCCTGTCGCCGCGCAACGTGTCCACCGCCCGTGACTTGGGCAAGTTGCTGATGGCGTCGCGCAACTATCCGCTGCTGAGCGAGCTGAGCACCACCCGCGAGAAGACCGTGGCGTTTCGCAAGCCCAACTACAGCCTGGGCTTTCGCAACACCGACCACCTGGTCAACAAGAGCAATTGGGATATCCGCCTGACCAAAACCGGCTTCACCAACGATGCCGGGCACTGCCTGGTACTGTTGACGAAAATGGACAACCGTCCGGTGGCCATGGTGATCCTCGATGCCTTCGGCAAGTACACCCACTTCGCCGATGCCACCCGTATGCGCCAGTGGCTGGAAACCGGCAGCACCAAGCCGGCACCGGCGGTGGCCATGCGCTACAAGACCGATCGTAGCCAGAACCGGCCGATGGCCGACTGAGCCTCGCCAGGCCTGCACCCGCCGGGTGACAGGCCTGCCCTGGGGCTCAGGCGCTGGTGCTGACCAGCGAGCCTGAGCCGCCGCCACCGTTTTCGGTCAGGGCCGAGACCAGTTCGGCAGTAGCCGACGCGATTGCCGCCATGGTGCTGCTGACCGCCGCCTGGGCCGCGGCAACGGCCGCCAGCTTTTCGGTCTCTTCCATTTTGCTGTTTATCACCTGCTGCAACTGTTTCTGCTGTTGTTCGAGCTGCTTTTGCAGCTTTTCGATCATCTTGCGCAGTTGTTGGACGTGGGGGGGCTCGCTGTCGGAGCTGACTTCGGCGCTGGGTTTGCTGTTATTGCGCATCGACTTCGGATCGATTACCACCTTGCCGTCTGCTTCTGGTTTGGCGGCGGTGCCCTCGGTACCGACGTTGATCCGCAGGCCGCTGCCACTGGTGCTCGGCGCTGGGTTCCCGTTCAACACTACGGCATTGATTGCCATGTCATTATCATCCTGATGGGTTCTTGGGATAACGTTCTTGTCGGCGGATTGCGCCAGAACTTGAGTCCCCTGCCCCCCCTGGTTCATCACGGATGGGATGGGATGCCGAAGCTGCGAGCTTATCCATTCCATGCGGTGACGCTGCCGGCCCCTTCCGCCCTTACGGCGGCCTACTTTTTTCTTGGAAAAAGTAGGCAAAACCGCCCGCTCCTACATACGGCCCTACGCTACGCTCCGGGTTCCCTCGCTACGGTGTCTTCCAGGGGCTGCGCGGCCTACGACTTGCTTCGCCAA
>NZ_JALRNF010000071.1 GCF_030272895.1 Pseudomonas sp. BGr12
GACAGTTGCTCCTACAGTGCTTGGCAGGTGCAGACCCTCGGTTTTAACTGTGGGAGCCAGCGGAGCTGGCGATGGGGTCGACGCAGAGTCAGCGGTTGTGCGTCGTTCGCATCGCAGGCTTCGCCAGCTCCCACAAAGACAGTTGCTCCTACAGTGCTTGGCAGGTGCAGACCCTCGGTTTTAACTGTGGGAGCCAGCGGAGCTGGCGATGGGGGCGACGCAGAGTCAGCGGTTGTGCGTCGCTCGCATCGCAGGCTTCGCCAGCTCCCACAAAGACAGTTGCTCCTACAGTGCTTGGCAGGTGCAGACCCTCGGTTGTAACTGTGGGAGCCAGCGGAGCTGGCGATGGGATCGACGCAGAGTCAGCGGTTGTGCGTCGTTCGCATCGCAGGCTTCGCCAGCTCCCACAAGGGCAGCGGTTACGCCATGGGTGGCAGGCGGCGTTTGACCGGGGTCTTCTTGACGATGGCGGTGTTGGTTTCGGCGTGGCTGTTGAGCTTGTCCAGCAGCGTGTCGAGCTGTTCCATCGAGCGCACATGCAAGCGCGCGATAAAACAGTCATCCCCGGTCACCTTGTCGCACTCGGTGAACTCGGGGATGGCCATGATCTGCCGCTCCACCTCCTGCAACTGGCCCGGCAACGGCCGCACACGAACGATGGCCTGCAACTGGTAACCGAAACAGCGCGGGTCGATTTCCACCGTGTAGCCCTTGAGCACGCCGCGCTCTTCAAGGCGGCGCAAGCGCTCGCTGACACTGGGCGCGGACAGTCCGCTAAGCTGCGCAAGCGCCTTGAGCGAGCGGCGCGAGTCTTCCATCAGCGCCTGGATCAACAACTGGTCGATATCGTCGGTCATCGCAGCCTCGTTAGGCGAATGGTGAAATCTGCCTTGATAGTAAAGGTAGATTGTCAGCTTAGCCTGTTTTATCCGCTGGAATGACCCCGGCCGCACTGGTGATAATTTACCCATCGTCAAGGAGGTGAGTGATGGACAGTTCAATACGCCGTGGTTCGCTGGAAATGGTCGCCGCGATGCTGATCTCGGGGACCATTGGCTGGTTCGTGCTGGTGTCCGGGCAGCCGGTGCTGGATGTGGTGTTCTGGCGCTGCGTGTTCGGTGCCGGCACCTTGTTGCTGATCTGCCTGGCCATGGGCTTCCTCAAGCCCGGTATCCTGACCCTGGCCACCTTCGCCCTTGCCGTGCTCAGCGGCGTGGCGATCGTCGGTAACTGGGTGCTGTTGTTCGCCTCCTATTCACGCGCCTCGATCGCCATCGGCACGGCGGTGTACAACGTCCAGCCGTTCATGCTGGTGGGGCTGGCGGCGTTGTTCCTCGGTGAGAAGATCACCGTGCCCAAGTTGTTCTGGCTGGCCCTGTCGTTCCTCGGCATGCTGGCGATCGTCAGTGCCCATGGCAGCCAGGACGGCAGCGGCAATGACTACCTGATGGGCATTGGCCTGGCGCTGGGCGCGGCCTTCCTCTATGCCGTGGCGGCGCTGATCATCAAGCGCCTGAGCGGCACGCCACCGCACCTGATCGCGCTGGTCCAGGTGTGCACCGGCATCCTCCTGCTGGCGCCCTGGGCCAATACCTCGGGCCTGCCCGCCGAAGCCGGCGCGCTGGCCAGCCTGGTGACCCTGGGCATCGTCCACACCGGGGTGATGTATGTGCTGCTCTACGGCGCGATCCAGAAGCTGCCGACCGCCTTGACTGGGGCCTTGTCGTTCATCTACCCGATCGCGGCGATCTTCGTCGACTGGTTTGCCTTCGGCCATCGCCTGGAGGTGCTGCAATGGCTGGGGGTGGCCGCGATCCTGCTGGCCGCGGCCGGTATGCAGCAAGGCTGGTGGTTCAAGCCGGCGGTCAAGGTCGCGGCGGTCAAGCCAGACTGACGGCCGCCCGGTCGATCAGCGCCGCCACTTCGGCGGGTCTGGACGCCAGCGAAGCATGGCTGGCGTCCAGCTCCAGCAGCTCTTTGGGGTTCATGCGGATGGCCATGAACCTCTGGTTGTCCGGATGGATCATTCGATCATGGGTCGAGAGCTGGTACCAGCAGGGCTTGTGCTTCCACGCCGGGTTGCTGATGGTGTCGCCGAAAGTGCTGGCCAGCGGGGCTTTCTGGGTCACGCTCATGATCAGCCCTTCGTCCTTGCCCAGGTCCTGGCAGAAGCTTTCGTGCAGCTTGTCCGGCTTGATCCACAGGTAGCCATCGCTGTCCGGTTGCAGATTGGCGGCAGCTTCAGGCGGGTTCTGTCCGGTGATGCTGCCCGGGCTTTCGCCGTCGTCGGGGGCGAAGGCGGCGATATACACAAGTCCGGACACATTGGGCTGGTTACCCATCTGAGTGATGACCGCTCCGCCATAGGAATGGCCGACCAGCAGCACCTTGCCGGGAATGCTGGCGACCATCTTGCGCGTGCGCTCGGCGTCGTCGGCCAGCGACGTCAGGGGCATTTCCACGGCGTGCAGGTTGCGGTGGCCCAGGCGCGACAGTTCGAGAATGACCTTGCTCCAGTGGGCGGCGCCGCCCCAGAAGCCGTGGACCAGGACGATGGTGGGTTTCTCGCTCATGGTGGTTGTCCAGTAGTGAGGGTGGGAATGGCAGTGTAGATGTTGCTGCCGTTTCCTGACGGCGGGCAGGGTAGAATAGGCCGCTTTACTCCTGTTGAATCTGCCCATGACCTCTGTGATCGACACCCTCAATCAGCACCTGCTTGCCGCCCTCGATCCGGCGCCGGACGAAACCCGTCGGCTGTTCCATGGCCGTGGCCGCTGCTGGCCGGGGCTGGAGCAAATCACCGTGGACTGGCTGCAGGGTGTGCTGCTGGTGTCGCTGTTTCGCGAGCCGCCGGCCGGGCAGTTGCCGGCCCTTGAGCAGATGCTGCTGTCCCTTGCCCAGGCGCCTTGCTGGACGGGGCAGGCGATTCTCATCCAGCACCGTTACTTGCCCGACAGTCCGGGTCAGTGGTTGCTGGGGGAACCGAGCGAACACTGGCTGATCGATGAAGACGGCCTGCGCTATCAACTGGACCTGGGGTTCAAGCAGAACACCGGATTGTTCCTCGACATGCGTTATGGCCGGCGCTGGGTGCGCGAACAGGCGGCGGGCAAGCGGGTGTTGAACCTGTTCGCCTATACCTGTGGGTTCTCGCTGGCAGCGATCGCCGGTGGGGCCGAGCAGGTGGTCAACCTGGATATGGCGCGCTCGGCCCTGAGCCGCGGGCGGGACAATCACCGGCTCAACGGGCATGACCTGGGGCGGGTGAGTTTTCTTGGGCATGAACTGTTCAAGTCGTGGGGCAAGGTGCGCAAGTTCGGGCCCTATGACCTGATCATCATCGATCCGCCGAGCTTTCAGAAGGGCAGCTTTGTCTTGACCCAGGATTACCGCAAGATTCTGCGGCGCTTGCCGGAGTTGCTGACTGCCGGGGGGACGGTGCTGGCGTGTGTCAATGATCCGGGGATCGGGCCTGAGTTTCTGATCGAGGAGATGGCCGAGGAGGCGCCGGGGCTGAAGTTTGTCGAGCGGCTGGACAATCCGCCGGAGTTTGCCGATATCGATCCGGTGGGGGGGCTGAAGGCGTTGGTGTTTCGGTTGTAGGAGCGGGCTTGTCCCGCGATGCGATGTGACTGATACGGCGCAATCGCGGGGCAAGCCCGCTCCTACATGCTCGATCGCAGCCTGGCGGCAGCGGCTACCGCAGGCGACGCCAGCCGAGCACGATACCGCTGACGCTGAGCACCATGCCACCCAGGCTGAACACGATCATCCAGGCATCCCAGAGCGGGCGCCGCTCCAGCAAGGGCAGCCAGTCCCAGCTGTGCAGCAAGGCGAACAGCCAGCGCGAGGCACGCCTGGATTGATCCACCACACCCAAGACTTCACCGGTGTACAGGTCCAGATGCAGCCAGGTCTGCTGCGGGTCGTCAAAGCGCACGCGCAAGGCCGGCAGGCGTTTCTCCAGGTGCCCGAGCATGCTTTGCTCAGCCCTGGCGTAGTAGTGGAAGTCATAGGCATCGAGCCGTTCGCTGTGTATCCGCGACTGGGGCAGCACCGCCTGGGCAGCCTTTTCCACAACCTGCTCAGGCAGGCGCTCAAGCACCTGTCCGTTCGCCATCGACAGCAGCCGCGTACGGCCAGCGCCATCGAAGGCAACCAGGTAACCCGCGCCGCCAATCAGGCGCCATTCCAGTTCCCGGGCGATGAACCCGTGCTCGGCAAGGCGCGAGCGTGCCTGCGCTGGCGAAACCGGAAAGGCCGCTGCGGTCAGCGGGCCGCCCTGATAGGCCGCCATGTCCGGCGCTGCGCCGGCGCTGAAGATCCGCCAGGGGTTCATCGACATCAGGCCGCTGAAGATCCAGGTGATCGCCAGCACCCCGAACAGCAAGCCGCCGATATGGTGCCAGCGGGCGAACCCCCGGTAGGGCGAGCGTGAGCCGCTGCGGTAGGGCTTGCGGATGCGCCAGCGCAGCACACCGATGATCGCGCCCAGGACCGCCATCAACGTGGCGGCCAAGGACAAGTAGATCACCAGGTTGCCCCACAGCCCGTCCAGGCCGATGCCGCGCAGCGGGTACAGCCAGTGCAGCCAGGCGCCGACCAGGTTCCAGCCACGCTCCAGCGTGCTGGCATCGCGGACCACTTCGCCAGTCTGCCCGGAGAGGTAAAGCAAGGTGCCGTCGGCATCGTCCAGTTGCACGCGTTGCAACGGACGGTCGGGGTCCAGGGCGCGGGAGTGGCTCCACAGGTCCTCTTCCACCACGCCCCGGTAGCTGGGCGCCGCCAGCGGATCATACTGGCGGGCGCCGGCCAGGGCCTGGTCGCGGTCGATCGCGGCCACGCGCTGGCCCGTGCGGGCATCCACCGCCACGTTGCTGCGCCCCGGATAGCTGAACAGGTAGCGCGGCACGCCCGCCACCGTGCTCAGGCGAATGGCCGAAGGCGTTCGCTGCGCATCGGCGGCGGCCAGGGCCGTGCCCAGGTCGACGCAGCAGCCCTGCAGTTCCAGTGCCGGCAGATGGGCCAGGTGCTCCCGGGGTGTCAGCTTGGGGTAGCCGACATAGAGCATGACCATCCCGGAAAAGAACCACAGGGCCATGAACAGGCACAGCCCGATGCCCAGCCAGCGGTGCCACAGGTACAGGTAGCGTTTCATCGGCGGCGTCCTAGAAGCGTGTCTGCAAGGCCAGTTCCAGGGTCCGTGGCGCACCCAGGTAGAGCATGCTCGACGAGGTCCAGCGGGCATAGACTTCATCGGTCAGGTTGCGCACCCGGGCGGTGATGCGGGTGTCGGCATCGACCTTGTAGCCCAGGAATGCACCGAACAGGATGTAGGACGGCGCATGCCGGGTGTTGGCCGCATCGGCATACACCGACGACACGTAACGGCTGTCGCCGCCCACCTGCCAGTTGGGGTCGATGTCGTAGGTCAGCCAGAAGTTGGCCACCCGCTCGGGGATGTTGGTCGGTGTGTTGCCCTTGCGCGATACGCTGGTGCCGCCGACGTTTTCATTGAACTCGTCGTACTGGGCATCGACGTAGGCGAAGTTGCCCTCGGCCAGCAGTTGCGGGGTGACGTGCAGGGAGGCGGCCACTTCGACCCCGCGCGACGATTGCTTGCCCACCGGCTGGGTGAAGCCGGGGTTGGCCGGGTCGGCGGTGGCCAGGTTCTTGCGCTCGATATGGTAGGCGGCGAGGGTGGCGGCGCCACGGCCGTCGAGGAAGTCGAACTTGCTGCCCACCTCGACCTGCTTGCCGGTGCTGAGGTCAAAATCGCGCAGCTGGGCGAAGGTGGCGGTGGTCAGGATGCCGGCCGGTGGATCGGCGGCGGTGCTGTACTGCACATAGACGTTGGCCGCCGGGGTCAGCTGGTAGACCAGGCCGACGCGTCCGGTGGTGGGCTCGTAGTTCTGCTTGTAGTCCAGCGGGTTGTTGGCATCGACGCTGCGGTAGTTGTGCACCTCAAGGTCGATATGGTCATGACGCAGGCCGGTCAGCAGCGACAGCCGCTCGGTCAGTTGCAGGCGGTTTTCCAGGAACGCCGCCCAGGTGTCCACGGTGTTCTGGCGGTTCTTCTGGTAGCCGGGGACCATGCCCTTGAGGTCATAGAAATGCCCGGGATCGAAGTTCGCCGGGTCGACGCTGTCGAACACACCGGTCACCGAGCGCGGGTAGTTCATCTGCACGTTATGGCTGTAGTCGATCCCGCTCGACCACTGGCTGTCCATGCCCAGCAACTGGCCCTGGTGCAGCAGCTCGAAGCGGTTGCCGTTGAGCTCCTGGTCGTGGCGCTGCAACAACGCATTGGAGCGGTTCACCCGGCTGTTGTCGGCGTTGTAGGCGTAGGTTTCGAGGTTACGGAAGTTACGCTGGGTGTTGTAGTGGTACAGGGTGTTGCGCACCGAAGTGGCGTCGTTGAAGCGGTACTCGGTGATCGAGCGTAGCCAGCGTACCCGCTGCTCGTAGCGGCCGTCCTCGACGTTGTAGTTCTCGAAACGCCGGCTTTCGTCGACCTTCATCTCGCCACCCAGCGGGTTGAGTACCGGGCTGCCCCAGTAGGGGCTGTCGACGGTCTCGTTCTGGTACTCCAGGGCCAGGGTGTGGGACAGCTGGTCGTTGATGTCGGTCAGCAGCGAGAAGGCCACGCTCCAGGCGTCGCGTTCCTCGCGGTCGACATAGCCGTTGCTGTGGGTGTGGCTGAAATCCAGGCGGGCGTAGTTGCGGATGCCGTCGCCTTGGTTGAGGGCGTGGTTGAAGCCGAACGAGGTTTCGCTGCTGTCATAGGAGCCGTACTTGATGCGCCCTTCGTTGAAGGATTCGTCGCGGCTGGCCAGCTTGGTGATGTAGTTGATCGAGCCCCCCACGGCACCGGCGCCGAACAGGAAGCTCGACGGTCCGCCGATGGCTTCGACGCGGTCATAGATCCAGCTGTCCACCGGCCGTGCGGCGACGGCGTCGTACTGCACGCTGATGCCGTTGAACAGTTGGGTGATCTGCGCGCCGGAAAAGCCCCGGTAGGCCACTGAGCCGGCGGAGCCGGGCGGGGAGGCGGCGGTCATGCCGGGCACGCCGGTGAGCATGTCCTGGGTGGTCTGGGCGCCGCGCTGTTCGATCTGCTGGCGGTTGACCACCGTCACCGAGGCCGGGGTTTCCCGCGGGGTCAGGCCCAGGCGCGAGCCGGTTTGCGAAGGGGTGTCGAGCAGCACACCGTCTTCGCTGTCGGCGCGCCCTTCGATGCGCAGGTCGGGCAGGGTCAGCGGCGCATCGGCCGCGGCATTGAAGGACAGCGCACAGAACAGTGCCGCGCAACCGGAAAAGCGATAGGAGTAGGGCATGGAGCGAACTCTGGAAATTGAGCCAGCGGCCCGCAGCACCTGTCAGGCAGGCGCGGCAGAAAAGGGCCGGTTACGGGCAGCCGAAACGGCCGCCTGAAGGTTCAAGCCAGAAGCGGGGAGGCGCGGGGGTTGGCGGCGGGCCAGCAATAGCGCGGTGGCGCCTTGCTGGGCAGTTCACGGTGATAGCGACGAATGCGGCTGGCCGCCAGCAGCCAGCCGATGACCAGTACCAGGCCCAGGCAGACCACTGCCGCCGCGCAGACCGGGCAGGTCTGCAGGCTGTCCCAGCCGGCGACCGGCTGATCGCCGAAGTCGCTTTTCAGTGAAGGGCCGGCGCTGCCCATGGCCGAGCAGAAGGCGCCGCCGATGCCGTTGAGTTTCAGGCCCATCATCTGCCCGTGACCGATACCGCAGGCGAACAGATTGAACAGGACGCAGAAATACAGGGTCCAGGCAATCAGCGGGCGGTGGGCGGACGTGGGTTTCATGGGCGCGACTTTAGCACCGTTGGTCGGGGACGAGAAAGCCGAATCAGGCACCCTTTTCGCCGACCCTGGGTGGCGGTGGATTGTACTGGGCGAAGCTGACGTCGTCGGTTTCGTCCACACGCTTTTTAAGGCGCTCGTTGAAGGCGCGGTTCACCGCATATTGCCCGCCGGAACTGGTGCGAAACTGGGCGGTGAGGGTGATGCCGTTGAGGTTCATGCTGTCGACCCCGAACACTTGCAACGGCCCCTGCAGGCTGTGGCGCAGGATCGGGTCTTCGCTGATCGAATGGCCGACCTCGCGGATCAGCTTCAGGGCGCTGTCGACGTTGGTGGCATAGCTGAACTGCACCGAAAAGAAGGCATAGGCGAACTGCCGCGACTGGTTGGTGACCGCCTTGATCTGGCCGAACGGCACCGAGTGCACGAAGCCCTTGGCGTCACGCAGGCGCAGGGTACGAATGGTCAGGCTCTCGACCGTGCCGGCGTGGCCCGAGTCGAGCACCACCCAGTCGCCGATGGCGATGGTGTCTTCGATCAGGATGAACAGCCCGGTGATCACGTCCTGCACCAGTTGCTGGGAGCCGAAGCCGATAGCCAGGCCCACCACCCCGGCACCGGCCAGCAGGGGCGCGACGTTGATACCCAGGTTAGCCATGGTGGTGATGGTGCAGATCACCACCAGGATGATTTTGATCGCGTTGCGCAGCATTGGCAGGATGGTCCGCACCCGGGTGCTGGGCTGGCGCGCGGCGCGGCGCCCGACCGTGGGCTTGAGGGCTTCCTGGATGGCGGTGTCGATCACCACCCAGAGCAGCCAGGTGACCAGCAGGATCAGGCCGATGCTGCCCAATGAGTCGCTGATGGCTCGGCCCAGGCTGTTCTTGAGGGCGAAATCGAGCACGGAAACACCCCAGATGCGCCCCAGCAATTCGATGAAGGTCACGGCCATGACGATACGCGCCAAGGCGTGGGCCAGGTTGCGCAGCAGTTCCTTGTAGGGGCGCAGGCGTTGCCTGGCTTCCTCGCCTTCCTGGTCCTTGAACATGCGCTGCAGCACGGTACTGAGAAACACCGTGACGATCAGCAGGATCGAGGTCATCAGGGCCTTCTGCAGGGCGCGCTGGCTTTCTTCGCCGGCGCCGATCAGGTTGACCGCCGAGACCAGGATCATCAGCAGGATCGGCAGGAACCACAGCGCCGAGAAGATCCGCAGGGTTTCCTGCACGGCGCGGTGTTGCAGGCGGTCGGGCAGGGCGCGGTTGCGGATCAGGTGCGCCACCGGGCGGCGCAGTTTGAGCACCAGCACGGCGAAGGCCAGGGTGGCCAGCAGGCCGGTCAGGGCGGCAACGCTGCTGGTGAAATTGCCGCCCAGGTGCCGGGCGATCTGCGGGCTGGTCAGGGCATCGCTCCAGGCTGCCAGAAAGCCGATCAGGAACAGCGGCCGGGGCGCCACCCGGCGGATGATCTGCACTGCCCTGCGCTTGTGCCCGGTGTCGAACAGGGTGATCAGGCAGAAGATGATCGAGGTCGAGAAGATACCGGCGCTGGTGGCGTAGGCCAGGCTCATGCCCAGCGCACGCCCGGCCGACAGCAGGAGGAAATGGCTGACATAGAGCGTCACGATCAGGCTCAGCACGGCCGGCAGGGTGTAGGCCAGCAGATACTTGATGACCCGGCGCGGCCGCGGCCGGTCGCGAATCAGGCGGGAGCGGCTGCAGGTGCGCGAGAGCATCCGGCCAAAGTTGGTCAGCAGGGCGAAGGCGATCAGCCAGGTGACGGTCAGCAGGGCGAAGTCGCGCCACAGTTCCAGAGGGCTGATGCCGGAATGCTCGGTGACCAGTTGATCGACCTCGTCGGCGGCGCGGTCGGCGCGCAGGCGCCAGTTGTCGATCACATGGCTGTCGACATCCAGCTCCTTGCTGACATCGTCCAGGCCATCGGCGATGGCGCCCAGCAGGCCGCCCTGGACCACGGGCTCTGCAGGTTCCGCCGGTTTGCTGGCCGCCGGCACCAGGGGCGCGGCGCCGGCCAGTTGCAGGCTCAGCAGGCAGGCGAGCAGGAGGGCGAACAGGGATCGGGTCAATGGACTTTCCTCAAACCGTGGATGACGGAAAGGGTAGTCAATGAACCGCTCTAGGGTGAGTGGGCTGGCGTAGGAGCTGGCGAAGCCTGCGATGCGGGCAACGCACACTGACGGGCACCGCGGCGATGCCATCGCAGGCTTCGCCAGCTCCCACAAAGACAATTCTCCCTCAGGGGGCCGGTCCAGGGAGGCGGGCATAAAAAATCCGGGGCCCATCACAGGCCCCGGATTCGCTATACCGACTTACTGCCCGGTATAGATCTGGTCGAACACGCCACCATCATTGAAGTGGGTCTTCTGCACGGTGCGCCAGTCACCGAAGGTCTTCTCCACCGACAGGAAGTCGACTTTCGGGAAGCGGTCGGTGTACTTGGCCAGGATCGCCGGATCACGTGGGCGCAGGTAGTTGTTGGCGGCGATCTCCTGGGCCTCCGGCGACCACAGGTACTTCAGGTACGCCTCGGCGGTGGCGCGGGTGCCTTTCTTGTCCACTACCTTGTCGACCACGCTCACCGGTGGCTCAGCTTCGGCGGAGACGCTCGGGTAGATCACTTCGAACTGGTCGCGACCGAACTCGCGGGCGATCATTTCGGCTTCGTTCTCGAAGGTCACCAGCACGTCGCCGATCTGGTTGGTCATGAAGGTGGTGGTGGCGGCGCGGCCACCGGTGTCGAGTACCGGCGCCTGCTTGAACAGCTTGCCGACGAATTCCTTGGCTTTGCTCTCGTCGCCGCCGGTTTTCAGCACATAGCCCCAGGCCGACAGGTAGGTGTAGCGGCCGTTACCCGAGGTCTTGGGGTTGGGTACGATGACCTGGACGCCGTCCTTGAGCAGGTCCGGCCAGTCTTTGAGAGCCTTGGGGTTGCCCTTGCGGACGATGAATACGGTGGCCGAGGTGAACGGTGCGCTGTTGTTCGGCAGGCGGGTGACCCAGTTGTCCGGCACCAGCTTGCCGTTGTCGGCCAGGGCGTTGATGTCGGTGGCCATGTTCATGGTGATGACGTCGGCCGGCAGGCCATCGATCACCGAGCGGGCCTGCTTGCTCGAACCGCCGAACGACATCTGCACAGTGAGCTTCTCTTTATGCTCGGCTTCCCAGTGTTTCTGGAAGGCCGCGTTGTAGTCCTTGTAGAAGTCGCGCATCACGTCATAGGAGACGTTGAGCAGCGGAGCCGCCGCATGGGCCATGTTGCCCAGGGCGAGGCCTGCGGCCAGAAGCGAGGCACTGAAGAGTTTTTTCACTGCGCATTCCTTGTTCGAGTTGTCGTTAAGGGCATTATGCCAGCGACTATAGCGGTTGGGCCTTAGGCGCTAAAAGATTAAAAAGTACTTTGCTTATTCCAGTTTCTTGAATAGCGCATTGCCGCAGCGCGAGCAGAAGGCTGCTCCGTGCTCATGGTGTTTCTTGCGACATACCGGGCAGTCGTGCAGCAGCTGTTCACCGCGCATCGCATTGGCCAGCTCCGCCGTGAAGATCCCGGTGGGCACGGCGATGATCGAGTAACCGGTGATCATCACCAGTGACGACAACACCTGGCCCAGCGGGGTCTTGGGCACGATGTCGCCAAAGCCGACGGTGGTCAGGGTGACGATGGCCCAGTAGATGCCCTTGGGGATACTGGTAAAGCCATGTTCAGGGCCTTCGACCACGTACATCAGGGTGCCGAACACTGTGACCAGGGTCGAGACGCTGACCAGGAACACGATGATCTTCTGTTTGCTGCCGTGCAGCGCCTCCAGCAGGTAATGCGCCTGCTTGAGGTAGGGGCCGAGCTTGAGCACGCGAAAGATGCGCAGCATCCGGATCACCCGGATGATCAGCAGGTACTGGGCGTCGCTGTAGTACAGGGCGATGATCCCCGGGACGATCGCCAGCAAATCGACCAGGCCGTAGAAGCTGAAGGCGTAGCGCACAGGCTTTGGCGAGCAGTACAGGCGGATCAGGTACTCGACCAGGAAGATCGCGGTGAAGCCCCACTCGATGGCGGCCAACAGGCCCGCGTAGTTCTGGTGGACTTCATCGATGCTGTCGAGGATCACCGTCACCAGGCTGGCGAGGATGATCAGCAGCAGGATGCTGTCGAAGCGCCGGCCGGCGACGGTGTCGGTTTGAAAAACGATGACGTAGAGCCGTTCGCGCCAGCTCGAAGGGGTGTTCATGCTCAACTCCATTGCACAATGGAGCTGAGCCTAGGGGCAGTGCTTCAGCTATGCAAGCGACCGGCACGGCGGGCCAGTGGCTGGCGCATCAGGCGCTGGCCGATCAGCACCAGCCAGCAGGCCAGGATGAACGGCGCGGTCAGGCCCGGTACCGGCAGTTGCGCAACCACAGGTTGCAGGACAATGGCCAGGAGCATGGCCAGCAACGGCAGCCAGGGTTGCTTGCGGGTCTGGCTGAAGGCCAGGGCGGCGAGGGCGGCGTTGAAGCCGTAGAGGCCGGCATAGGCGGCATTGGCTTCGCCACCGAGCAACGCGACGCTGCCACCCAGTGCCGCGCCGAGCAGGGCCCAGGCGGCGGCATAGCGGTTGGCGATCAGCAGGCCAATGGCGATCAGCAGCCCGGCCAGCGCGTTGTCGAGCAGGAAGATCTGGCCCAGTCCGCGCGCCAGGGCAAACAGGGCATTGTGTTCCATGGTGCTGGCGGCGCTGGTGGCCGGTTCGCTGACCGCCAGGACGGCCCAGCCGATCAGCACGAAGGGCGCGGTGTAGGCCGGCAGCAGCAGGTTGGAGCTGGCGCGCTTGAGCCACTGGTGCACGAGCATGCTGCTCAGGCCGCCGGCGGCGATGATCAGCGGCGGCAGGATCGCCGACCAGGGCAGGGCGTAGCTCAGCAGCAGGCCGATCAGCACGCCGTTGTAGCTGTACAGGCCGGCCTGGCGGTCGGTGCGGTTGTAGCCGCGGCGCTGGGCGGTGAGCAGCCCGGCGAGGGCGCCGAGCAGGGCGCCGCCGACCAGATCGGGGGCGGTGACGGTGATGGCCAGCAGGCAGAACAGGCCGCACAGCGGATTGCGCTGCAGCAGGACCTGGCTGAAGCCATTGAGCAAGGCCGTGGCCCAGTCGGGGCACGGGTTGACGAAATTCTTGGTGTACATGGGGGCAGTCTGGGTTGATGTGGAGTGGGGAGCCTCTATCGGGCCGGGTTGTCCCACGTGGGTTTTGTGTTGATTTCATCGCGGGGCAAGCCCCCGCCCACACGGGTTTGGTTATAAAAGTGGGGGGGGGGGTTGCCCCCGAAGGGGATTTACAAAAAACAAAA
>NZ_JALRNF010000072.1 GCF_030272895.1 Pseudomonas sp. BGr12
GCCGGTCAGGTCGAAGCGACCATCACCGGCACGTCCGGTGGCGACTTCGAAAACCTCAACGTCGACCCGTCGGCGGCTGTGACTGAAGTCAACGACACCCTCGATCCGTCGACCGTCAAATTGACCGCCGATGTCAGCACCATCGGCGAAGGTGGCGTGATCACCTACACCGCCACTGTCAGCGCGCCAGTGACTGGCACGCCGCTGGTAATCAACCTGACCAATGGCCAGCAGATCGTCATTGGCGTCGGTCAGAGCACTGGCACCGTGCAGTTCACCGCGCCAGACAACGTGCACAGCACCAACCTCGACCTGACCAACAGCATCAAGGACGTCAGTGGCGGTAACTACGAGGACCTGACTGCCTCGGGCACCACCACTGTGACCGTTACCGACGGTCCAGGCACTGAAGACACTACCGGCCTGAAGCTGACCGCCACCCCGTCGGTCAACGAAGGTGGCGAAATCACCTACACCGCGACGCTGACCAACCCGGCCGGCACCGCCATGACCATCACCCTCAGCAATGGTGAAAGCATCACCATCGCGGCCGGTGAGACTTCGGGCAGCGTTACCGTGGCTGCTCCGGACGATGACGTCTATATCGACGCTGGCCAGGTCGAAGCGACTATCACCGGCACCTCCGGTGGCGACTTCGAAAACCTCAACGTCGACCCGTCGGCGGCTGTGACTGAAGTCAACGACACCATCGACCCGTCGACCGTCAAGTTGACCGCCGATGTCAGCACCATCGGCGAAGGTGGCGTGATCACCTACACCGCTACCGTCAGCGCCCCGGTGACCGGCACGCCGCTGGTAATCAACCTCACCAATGGCCAGCAGATCGTTATCGGCGTCGGTCAGAGCACTGGTACCGTGCAGTTCACTGCGCCGGATAACGTGCACAGCACCAACCTGGATCTGACCAACGCGATCAAGGACGTTTCGGGTGGTAACTACGAGGAGCTGACTGCCTCGGGCACCACCACTGTGACCGTCACTGACGGTCCAGGTACTGAAGACACCACCGGCCTGAAGCTGACCGCGACCCCGTCGGTCAACGAAGGTGGCGAAATCACCTACACCGCCACCCTGACCAACCCGGCTGGCACCGCCATGACCATCACCCTGAGCAATGGCGAGTCCATCACCATTGCGGCCGGTGAGACTTCGGGCAGCGTGACTGTGGCGGCACCGGACGACGACGTGTACATCGATGCCGGCCAGGTCGAAGCGAGCATCACCGGTACGTCCGGTGGCGACTTCGAAAACCTGGCGGTGGATAACACTCCAGCGGTCACCGAGGTCAACGACACCCTCGATCCGTCGACCGTCAAGTTGACCGCCGACGTCAGCACCATCGGTGAAGGTGGTGTGATTACCTACACCGCCACCGTCAGCGCCCCGGTGACCGGCACGCCGCTGGTGATCAACCTGACCAATGGCCAGCAGATCGTCATCGCGGTCGGTCAGAGCACTGGTACCGTGCAGTTCACTGCGCCGGATAACGTGCACAGCACCAACCTGGAGCTGACCAACGCCATCAAGGACGTCTCGGGCGGTAATTACGAAGACCTGACGGCTTCCGGTGAAACCACCGTCACCGTCACCGATGGTCCGGGCACTGAAGACACCACCGGCCTGAAGCTGACCGCCACCCCATCGGTCAACGAAGGCGGTGAAATCACCTACACCGCGACGCTGACCAACCCGGCTGGCACCGCCATGACCATCACCCTCAGCAATGGTGAATCGATCACCATCGCGGCGGGTGAGACTTCGGGCAGCGTCACCGTGGCGGCGCCGGACGACGACGTCTATATCGATGCTGGTCAGGTCGAAGCGACTATCACCGGCACCAGTGGCGGCGACTTCGAGAACCTGGCGGTGGATAACACTCCAGCGGTTACCGAGGTCAACGACACCATCGATCCATCGACGGTGAAACTCACTGCCGATGTCAGCACCATCGGCGAAGGTGGCGTCATCACCTACACCGCTACCGTCAGCGCCCCGGTGACCGGCACGCCGCTGGTGATCAACCTGACCAATGGCCAGCAGATCGTCATCGCGGTCGGTCAGAGCACGGGTACCGTGCAGTTCACTGCGCCAGACAACGTGCACAGCACCAACCTCGATCTGACCAACGCCATCAAGGACGTTTCGGGCGGCAACTACGAGGAGCTGACCGCTTCCGGCGAGACCACCGTCACAGTTACTGACGGCCCAGGTACCGAAGACACCACCGGCCTGAAGCTGACCGCGACCCCGTCGGTCAACGAAGGTGGCGAGATCACCTACACCGCGACGCTGACCAACCCGGCTGGCACGACCATGACCATCACCCTCAGCAACGGTGAATCCATCACCATTGCGGCGGGCGAAACCAGCGGCAGCGTGACTGTCGCGGCACCGGATGACGACGTGTACATCGACGCCGGTCAGGTCGCAGCGACCATCACCGGCACCAGTGGCGGTGACTTCGAGAACCTGGCGGTGGATAACACCCCGGCTGTTACCGAGGTCAACGACACCCTCGACCCGTCGACCGTCAAATTGACCGCCGACGTCAGCACCATCGGTGAAGGTGGTGTGATTACCTACACCGCCACCGTCAGCGCCCCGGTGACCGGCACGCCGCTGGTGATCAACCTGACCAATGGCCAGCAGATCGTCATCGCGGTCGGTCAGAGCACTGGTACCGTGCAGTTCACTGCGCCGGATAACGTGCACAGCACCAACCTGGATCTGACCAACGCCATCAAGGACGTCTCGGGCGGTAATTACGAAGACCTGATGGCTTCCGGTGAAACCAGCGTGACCGTCACCGATGGTCCGGGGACTGAAGACACCACCGGCCTGAAGCTGACCGCCACCCCGTCGGTCAACGAAGGTGGCGAAATCACCTACACCGCCACCCTGACCAATCCGGCTGGCACCGCCATGACCATCACCCTCAGCAACGGTGAGTCCATCACCATTGCGGCGGGCGAAACCAGCGGCAGCGTGACCGTGGCGGCACCGGACGACGATGTGTACATCGACGCTGGTCAGGTCGAAGCGACCATCACCGGCACCACCGGTGGTGACTTCGAAAGCCTGGCCGTCGACGGTTCCGCCGCCGTGACCAAGGTCACCGATACCATCGACCCGACCGGTCTGACCCTGACCGCGACACCATCGGTGCAGGAAGGTGGCCAGATCACCTACACCGCTACCCTGAGCAATCCGGCGGGTACCGCGGTGACCGTGACCCTGAGCAATGGCAGCACCATCACCATTGCCAAGGATGCGACCAGCGCCAGCATCACCGTTCCCGCACCGAAGGATGATGTCTATCTCGATGCCGAGGACGTCAGTGTGACCATCACTGGCGCCACCGGCGGCAACTTCGAGCAACTGAACATCAGCGATACGCCGGCGGTCACCCATGTGTCCGACACCCTCAACGACACCACGATCAGCATCAGTGGCACCACGGCGGTTGCCGAAGGTGAGACGGCGACCTACACCCTGACGCTGACCAATCCGGCGGAAACCGACGTCACCATCACCCTGACCTACTCCGGCACTGCCGCCAACGGCCAGGACTACACCGGTGTAACCACCGTGGTGATCAAGGCAAACACCAGTTCGGCCAGCTTCAACGTCCCGATCATCCGTGACGGTATTGCCGAAGGTGCCGAGAACTTCACCGTGCGGATCAGCTCGGCCACCGGCGGCAACTTCGAGAATCTGGTGGTCAGCGGCAGCGCTGGCAGCGTCACCACTACCATCCAGAGCAACGAAGCACCCGTTGCCGCTGGCGGCGCCGTGACCGGCAACGAAGACAACGACCTGGTACTGACCTGGGCCGACTTCGGCATCAGCGATGCCGATACCCCGGCGGCCAGCCTTGGCCTGACCATCACCCAGCTACCTGCCGATGGCGTGCTGCAGTACAAGGACGGCAACGTCTGGAAAACCCTGACTGCGGCCGATGCCGGCAAGGTCTTCACCAAGGCTGACATCGATGCCGGCAAGCTGAAGTTCGTCCCCGACCTCAATGAATCGGGCATCAACGGCTACGGCGGCAGCGGCGTGGGCAACAAAGAGGCCGATTACGCGCAGATCAAGTTCAAGCCTACCGACGGCCAGGGCCTGGGCAATGAAGCGACCCTGAAGGTCGATATCACCCCGGTTGCCGACAAGCCTGACCTGAGCATCGGCAGCAACAACGTCAACTCGGTCGGCCTGCTCAAGGAAACCTGGAACAGCCTGAGCGGCTTGGGTACCAACGGCAACGGCATCACCGGCGATGCGCTGAAGAACGTCTTCAACAACTCCGGCCGGCCCAACGGCAGCACCGTTGTCACCGATGCCAAGTCCGACGGCAACGTGGTGGGCGGCACGGGTTCGAAGACGTCTGGCCTGATCTTCCTGGAAGCCGGCAAGACTTACACCTTCAGCGGTGTGGGTGACGACAGCCTGCTGATCACCATCGGCGGCAAGAACGTGGCCGGCGCCACCTGGGGCGCGGGAGGTGGTATCAGTGGCTCGTTCACGCCGACCATCAGCGGCTACTACACCCTGGACATCTACCACGCCAACCAGAGCGGCCCGGGCAGTTTCGACGTCAACCTGTCGGTCAACGGCAGCACGCCTGTCGACCTGAACAACGCCAACATCCCGATGTACCCGAGCGTCAATGACCTGGTCAACGCCGGCGTAACCGTCGGCGAGTTGCACGGCAGCGACGGCGAAGGCTACTACCAGGGCTACAAGCTCAATGAAGGCGCGGAAAACTCCACCATCAAGCTGGTGGGCATTTCCACCCAGCTGGTTGACCGGGACGGCTCCGAAACCCTCAGCGTCAAGCTGGGCGGCATTCCGGAAGGATCGGTGCTGAGCGATGGCAATGGCCGTACCGTCACGGTTGGCGCGGGTGAGGTCGATGTCACGGGCTGGAACCTGAACAGCCTGAGCGTCAAGCCGCCAGCCTACTATCACGATTCGTTCACCATCACCGTGACCTCGACGGCCACCGAGAAGGCCAATGGCAGCACTAGCTCCGCCCAGGACTTCATCAAGGTCACCATTTACCCGGATAGCTACAACACCGGAAACCTGACGGCCGAGAACGACACCAAGACCCTGGGCACCGAAAACGACATCATCGTTGCGGACGTCAACGGCCTGCACGTCGTACCGGGGCAGGACTACAACCTGGCGTTCATCGTCGATACCTCGGGCAGCATGGAGAACTCCGGCGTCAACGCGGCGAGGAAGTCCCTGGAGTCGGTGTTCAAGACCCTGGCCAATAGCGTCAAGGGCGCTGGCTCCGGTACGGTGAACATCCTGTTGGTGGACTTCTCCGAGAAGGTCAACGTTACCGTCTCGGTCGACCTCGCCGACAAGAATGCGATGGCCACGCTGCAAGCGGCGCTGGACAAGCTCAAGGCCGGTGGCAGCACCAACTACGAGGATGCGTTCAAAACCACCGCCAACTGGTTCCAGAACCTCGAGAATGCCGGCAACAAGGGTAGCAACCAGACGTTCTTCATCACCGATGGCGAGCCTAACGTCTATCAGACGAACGAACGGACCAACCCGACGTTCAGGAACTCCAGCTACACCATGGATGGCGAGCTGAGCCGCCTGAACTACAAACTGGGCGATGTCATCAACTATGAGATGGTGGGGGCCAACAACCGGATCAGCATCAGCCAGTCCGGCTACCTCACGGCCGAGTACCGCGTCGGCAATTCGTGGCGCACCGACTCCAACGCCTCCGGCAAGCTGAATGCACAAGGCGACGGCACCTATGAGTTGTCGGTTACGGACTCCGGTTCCTATTGGGCCGCGGTCAACGCCAAGGAGGCGTTCCTGTTGCTGGCCAACCTGTCGAGCGTCGAGGCGATCGGTCTCAATGGCGCCGTCAACGCCAACAACCTGAAGCCATACGACACCGACGGCAAGCCGCAGACCAACATCGACCCGAGCAAGCTGGCCGAGGCGATCCTCGGTCATACCGAGGCCACCAAGCCGGGTAACGATGCGGTCGGCGGTGGCGACGGCAACGACATCCTGTTCGGTGACCTGGTCAGTTTCGACGGGATCGCCGGCAACGGTGTCGAAGCAATGCAGGCCTATGTCGCCGGCAAGCTGGGTGTGGGCCTGGAAACTGTCGACGGTCGTGTGCTGCACCAGTACATCACCGAGCACGTCAGCGAGTTCGATGTATCGCGCAGCAACGACGGTGCCGATACCCTGCTGGGCGGCGACGGCAATGACATTCTCTTCGGCCAGGGTGGCGACGACTACCTCGATGGCGGCAAGGGCAATGACATCCTGCTCGGCGGTGCCGGCATTGATACCCTGATCGGTGGTGAAGGCAACGACACCCTGATTGGCGGCGAAGGCATCGACACCCTGCTCGGCGGTGAGGGCAACGACATCCTCATGGGCGGCAAGGGTGACGATATCCTCACCGGTGGCAGCGGCGCCGACACCTTCGTGTGGAAGGCCGGCGACACCGGCAAGGACGTGATCAAGGACTTCAAACCTGCCGAAGGTGACCGTCTGGACCTGAGCGATCTGCTCCAGGGCGAGAAGGCCAGCACCATCGACAACTTCCTGAAGATCACCACGGTCAACGGCGAGTCGACCCTGCAGGTCAGCTCCGAAGGCAAGCTCAACAGCGCCGGTGGCCTGGCCAACGCCGATGTGACGATCAAGCTGGAAGGGGTCAACTGGTCCAACACCACGATCAACTCGCTGGTGACCGGCGCCGACCCGACCATCAAGATCGACCATTCCAACAGCTGATGCTCCCGCACCCTGCAGCCAAACACCGGCTGCAGGGTGCGCCGGGCTTTCCCAGTGCCGTATTCACACTGCATACTCGCTCGCCGGGCCCACAGCCCGGTGTGCTTGGCCTATGCTGCTGACTGCGGATACGGACTCAATTTGACGAGGGATACTCCATGTTCTACGTGCAACGCGATGCACAGGGCCAGTTGCGCCGGGTAGAGGCCGCCGCCTTTGACGGGTACACGGAGGAGTTGCCGGCCGACCACGCCGAAGTTCAGGAATGGTTCGCCGACGACGTGGTCGAGAACAGCCTCAAGCAGCTCAAGCAAAGCGACCTGGACATGATCCGGGTGCTCGAAGACTTGATCGAAGTGCTGACCAGCAAAGGGGTGATCAGCATCACCGACCTGCCGGCCGGCGCCCAGGCCAAGCTGCTCAGCCGTTCCAGCGCCCGTGAGGCCCTGGGTGGGCTGAACAACCTGATCGACGAAAGCGACAGCGGCCTGATCTGATCACTGCGGGCCTGCGCAAGGCCCGCTCGGTGTGTGTCAGCGCCAGGGTGCCGGCTCACCGACCAGCCGCCCCTGCACGCCCTGGATGCCCATCTCGCGCAGCACCTTGAGCTCCCCTTCGGTTTCCACCCGCTCGGCAATCAGCGGCAGGTCGATGCTGTGCGCGGCACGCTGGATGGCTTCGATGAACAGACGCTTGTGGCGTTCCTGGTCAATGGCGCGAATGTAGCTGCCGTCAATCTTCAGGTAGGCCAGGCCCAGGTGCGCCAGGTTGCCGATCATGCTGAAGCGTCCGCCAAAGCGCTGCAGGCTCAGGCTGAAGCCCAGGGCGTGCAGGCGACGGGTCAGGTGTTCCAGCGCAGCCTGGTCGGGCAATTGCTCTTCACCGATTTCCAGGGTCAGGCGTGGCCCCAGCGCCGAATGCTGGCCAAGCAGTTCATATACCCGCTGCAGCGCCTTGTCGTCAGCCAGGGTCGCCGCCGACAGGTTCAGGGCCAATGCCTCACCGTGGCCCTGCAGGTGCTTGAGCACTTGCTCGAGCATCAGCACATCGAGCCGCGCCGACCAGCCAAAGCGCTCCAGCCAGGGCAGGAAGCGGCCGGCGGCAATGGCCTGGCCATTGGCGTCGAGGACCCGTGAGATCACCTTGTAGTGCAGCACTTGCTCGGGCGCATCACAGGCCACCACCGGCTGGAAGAACAGCTGGAAGCGCCCTTGCTGCAGGGCCTCGTCGAGCAAGGTGTGCCAGGCATGGTGGGTATCGCCCGCCTGCGGCGCCGTGCCTTGCTCCAGGCACACCCAGCCCGGCTCGACCTGGCTCTCGGCCCGGGCCAGGGCCTCGTCGGCCAGCTTCAACAACGCCTGCGGCGCGTCGCCCGGGCTGTAGGGCGCCATGCCGATACAGGCCACCGGGGTGACATCGGTGGCCCCGGTATCGGCCAGGCTCTGCAGGGTGACCTCCAGGGCCTGGGCCAGCTGCACCGCCTCTTCGTGCACCAGGCCCGGCGCCAGTACGGCGAACTCACCGCCGCGGCTGCGGGTGATGAGGTTATTGGTTTCCGGGTAGTTGGCGCAGGTGCGCTGCAGCTGCTGGCCGACCGCTTGGAGCAACTGGTCGGTACGCTGTCCACCCAGGCGCTGGTTGAGCCCGGCGAGATCCTTGACCCTCAGCAGCAACAGGTAGCCTGGCCGGGCCTCTTCGATATTGCTGACCTGGGCATTGAGCTGCATCTCGAAAAAGCGTCGGTTGGCCAGGCCCGTGAGGCTGTCCTGGTACGACTCTGTGCGCAGTTTTTCGCTGCGCTCGGCCTGCTCCTTGAACAAGGCCTTGAGCTTCTCGACCATCTGGTTCATGGCCTGCACCACCCGGCGCAGCTCTGGGGTCCTGGGCAAATCGGGCAGGCTGAGGAACTCGCGGCGAGCAATGGCGTGGGACTGCGCCACCATGTAGTCCAGGGGCTTGAGTTGACGGCGCAGCAACAAGGCACCGAGCACTGCGCTCAAGGCCCCGCACAGCAACAGCCAGCCCAGACTGCCCAGGGCGCTTTGCCACAGCTTGGCCAGGGCGAACATCGGATGGCTGACCACTTCGACCCGCGCCGCCTGCTGCCAGCCGCGGCTGACGATGGCGTCGCCACCGGCGGCCTCAAGGCCGATCAGGCGAATGAACCAGGCCGGCACGCCATTGGCCTGTGCCTCGGCGTGACGCTCCACCAGCACCGCGTTGGAACCCAGGTCGATGACCTTGATGCTCGAATAATATCCACTGTCGAAAATCGAGCTGACCATCAGCTCGACCATCGCCGGATCATCAATGTTGGGCGTCAGCGACAATGCCAGCGCGGTAGCCGCGTCCTGGGCGTGGGAGCGCAACTGATTGACGTACTGGCTGCGCGAACTCTCCAGGCTGACCATGAAGCTGCCCGTGAAGGCGACTACCAGGAACAGGCAGATGGCAAGCAGCAATTGTTTGAACAGTGACATCTGTCCTCCTTTAGTAAACCGGCTCGGCCGGGAAACCTTCGGCCTGCATCTTTTTCAGTAGATCCTGCCAGCGCGACAAGCGTTTGGTGTCGCCGACCTTTTTGTTACCACCGGCACCGGTCAGCCACAGGCCTTCACCGTTGAAGGCATAGACAGGTATCAGGTCGGTACGCTCGTTGGCGGGTTTGATCGCATCCATCAGGCTGTCGAGCACCAGCGGCATGGCATTGGGGCTCGCGTAATAGGTCAGGACCATGTGTGCCCGATTCTGGCGCAACGCCTTGACGTAGGTGATGCGCAACTTGTCCGCCGGCATCCCCATGCGCCGCAGGCTGAAATACTTGGCGATAGCATAGTCCTCGCAGTCGCCCGCGCCTTTGATCAGTGCCTGTATGGGGGTTGACCAGTAATCGACCTCGCGCCACAGGTCGATATCCTCGACATAGCGCAGCTGGTGGTTGAAGAACTGGTTCACCCGCTTGAGCTGCTCGAGGTCGCTGCCCTGCTTTTGTGTCGTCAGCAGGTTCTGCCAGGCATCGATACGCGCTTGCCCCGGGCCCAGCGGCCCATACAGGGACTGGGCTTTGCGACTGATCTGGGAAAAGTCCCAGTCGGCGTGCAGCCCGCCCATCAGCAGGCAGCCGAGCACCACGGCAAGGCCAAGCCGGCGCATGGTCAAGTGAACAGCCCAACGTATCGCCAATGCGAAAACCCGTGCAGCCCCGTGGAAAAGCACCGATGGTGCGGCCTTGCCCATGAAAAAACAATGGCACCTTACAATCACGGCACTATCGACCCGGCTTTTCTCCAACAGCACCTCGTCCGACCACTATGTCGGGCCGACTTCCCTTGGAGAAAAACTTCATTCACGATAGCAAGTACCGCCGCGCCCGCTGCCAGCCGGCTGATTCCGGGCGCTCGACCATGCGGTTTGACAAGCACCGGACCTCTAACTAGTTTGATTGGATCCAATCCATATCACACACCGACAACAGGGCAGAACACAGCGTGACCGACAAACCCCGATCCTTGAGCGAAATACTGGGCGGCGAGCAAGTACCACCGCACCTGGCTCGTAGTGTGATTGAAGAGCGGTTGCGCAGCGCTATCCTCGATGGTCGCCTGCCTCCCGGGCGAGCCCTGCGGCAGCAGGAACTGGCCACGCTGTTCGGCGTCAGCCGCATGCCGGTGCGTGAAGCCCTGCGTCAGCTCGAGGCGCAATCGTTATTGCAGGTGGTGGCCCACAAGGGCGCCGTGGTCGCGCCTCTGATTGGCGAAGATGCCATGGATACCTACGCCCTGCGGGTGATCCTGGAGTCGGAGGCACTGCGCCAGTCGATCCCCCTGCTCGATGCCGACGACATCGCCCTGGCTCGCAGCTACATCGCCCAGCTCGAAAACGAAACCCGGCATTCTGAAATCGGCCGCCTGAACCGGCTGTTTCACATGAGCCTGTACAGCAAGGCGTCCAACAAGAAGCTGTTGCACCTGATTGAAATCGAGCTGAACGAAGAAGAACGCTTCCTGCGCTTCCACCTCTCGTCCATGGGCTTGGGCAAGCTGACCCAGGATGACCACAACGGCCTGGTGGACGCAGCCAATGACAAATCCATCGACGACGCCATCAGGATTCTTGAACGCCACCTGAACTCGGCGCAGAGAACCATCAGGGCCTACCTGAGCAGTCGACCACAAGGGTAATTCCGAGCGTTTCCCCTCCTCTCCTGCTGGCCAGGGCCAGCAGGAAGCCGCTGTGCGGGTTCTGGTGGCAGATTCAGGCGACCATTGGTCCCAAACGCAGCATTCGATGCCAGCGGCCTCCTGGAGGACCACAAGTGCATCGGTCAGCTTGTAGGAGCGGGCTTGCCCCGCGATCGCGGTCTGCAGGATACATCGCATCGCGGGGCAAGTCGGATCGCCGCACCGCCGCTCCCACAGGGGGCCAGAAAGACAAAACCCCTACCTGCCTGCGCAGATAGGGGTTTCGGAATTTAATCTTGACGATGACCTACTCTCACATGGGGAAACCCCACACTACCATCGGCGA
>NZ_JALRNF010000073.1 GCF_030272895.1 Pseudomonas sp. BGr12
GGGCCGGATGCAGGAGCAAGCGGTTTTGCCTACTTTTCCCAAGAGAAAAGTAGGCCGCCGTAAAGGCGGAAGGGGCCAGCGGCGTCGCTGCATCGAATGGATAAGCACACCACCTCAACACCCAAGCCCAAGCCCAAGCCCAAGCCCAAGCCAAGGATCCTAACCCCCAGGACTCCATGAAGAACCTTTTTTCCGCCTTCAAAACGCCCCACCCCCTGCCCGCCAACCTGCGCACGTCGCCTGCCCCCCCGTCACCAAACCGACAAAGCGATACAAAAATTTAATACGACACACAATTTAGTGTTTGATATTTGTTTTTGTATCATTTAAAAATACAGCCATGGCCACGGCCTCCCGACAAACCCCTACAAGGCTGGAGACACAGCATGTACGCACAACTGGTTGAGACCGGCGTCAAGCGGGTCAAAGCGCTGGACGAAATGTCCCCCGAAGAGCGCGCCTTCCAAGAGAAGATCGACGCCGAAATCAAGATCGAGGCCAAGAACTGGATGCCGGATGCCTACCGGCAGACCCTGATCCGCCAGATCTCCCAGCACGCCCACTCCGAGATCGTCGGCATGCTGCCGGAAGGCAACTGGGTGACCCGCGCCCCGACCCTCAAGCGCAAGCTGCAGCTGATGGCCAAGATCCAGGACGAAGCCGGCCACGGCCTGTACCTGTACAGCGCCATGGAAACCCTGGGCGCCGACCGCGACGAGGAAGTCGCCAAGCTGCACAGCGGCAAGGCCAAGTACTCGAGCATCTTCAACTACCCGACCCTGACCTGGGCCGACATGGGCGCGGTCGGCTGGCTGGTCGACGGCGCGGCGATCGTCAACCAGGTGGTGCTGCAGCGCACCTCCTACGGCCCCTACTCGCGGGCGATGATCCGTATCTGCAAGGAAGAGAGCTTCCACCAGCGCCAGGGCTACCAACTGCTGCTGACCATGATGAAAGAAGGCACCCAGGCGCAGAAGGACATGGTCCAGGACGCGATCAACCGCCTGTGGTGGCCGGCCCTGATGATGTTCGGCCCCAGCGACGAGCATTCGCCCAACAGCGCCCAGTCGATGGCCTGGAAGATCAAGCGCCAGGGCAACGACGAGCTGCGCCAGCGCTTCATCGACCAGACCGTGCCGCAACTGGAGCTGCTCGGCTGCACCGCGCCCGACCCGGACCTGAAGTGGAACGAAGAACGCGGCCACTACGACTTCGGTGAAATCCAGTGGCAAGAGTTCTACGACGTGCTCAAGGGCAACGGCCCGTGCAACGCCGAGCGCATCGCCACCCGCCGCAAGGCCATCGAGGACGGCGCCTGGGTGCGTGAAGCCGCCGTCGCCCACGCCCGCAAAAAACAACAAAAAGCCAAGCGCGACGCCGCTTGATTCGCCCCTGATCTGGAGAGTCCCGCCATGTCCGAATGGACCCTGTTCGAAGTTTTCGTGCGCAGCAAGCACGGCCTCAACCACAAGCACGTCGGTAGCGTGCATGCCGCCGACCCGGCAATGGCCATCGAGAATGCCCGCGAGCTGTACACCCGCCGCAACGAGGGCGTGAGCCTGTGGGTGGTGCCCTCGGCGCTGATCACCGCCTCGTCGCCGGACGAGAAAGACCCGCTGTTCGTGCCTTCGGAAGACAAGGTCTACCGCCACGCCAGCTTCTACGAGCTGCCGGCCGAAGTCGGTCACATGTGAGGCCACTGCCATGAACCAACGTGATGACCTCATCCAATACCTGCTGCGCCTGGGCGACAGCGCCCTGATCCAGGGCCAGCGCCTGTGCGAATGGTGCGGCAAGGCCCCGGCACTGGAAGAAGAACTGGCGCTGATGAACATCGGCCTCGACCTGGTCGGCCAGGCGCGCAACTGGCTGGACTACGCCGCCGAGCTGCTGGCCGACGGCCGCGACGCCGACCACCTGGCGTTCCGCCGTGACGAGCGCGCCTACCGCAACCTGCTGCTGGTCGAACAACCCAACGGCGACTACGCGGTGACCATCGTCAAGCAGTTCCTCTACGACGCCTGGCACTTCCAGGTGCTGAGCGCCCTCAGCAGCTCCAGCGATGAACGCGTCGCCGGCATCGCCGCCAAGGCACTGAAGGAAGTCACCTACCACCTGCGCCGCTCCGGCGAGTGGGTCGAGCGCCTGGGCGACGGCACCGAGGAAAGCCACCGGCGCATGCTGGCGGCGATCGAGCAGGTCTGGCGCTTCAGCGTCGAGCTGGTCGATGGCGACGACGTCGAGCAACGCCTGGCCGAGGCCGGTATCGCCCCACAACCGGAGGAAATCGCCAGCGCCTGGCGCGCCAAGGTCGACGAGGTGTTCACCTGGGCCACCCTGCCGGTACCGGCAGCGCCCAGCCACTTCTACCTCAGCGGGCGCACCGGCGTGCACAGCGAGCACCTGGGCATCCTGCTGGCCGAAATGCAGTTCCTGCAGCGAGCCCATCCCAATGCGACCTGGTGAGCTGATCGCCAGCGACCTCGGTGCGCGCCCGCTCCAGGCCAACGACCTGGAGCAGGCCTGGGCCGTGCTCGGCGCGGTGATGGACCCGGAAGTGCCGGTGGTCAGCGTGGTCGACCTGGGCATCGTGCGCGACCTCGACTGGCAAGCCGGCCACTTGCATGTGGTGGTCACCCCGACCTACTCCGGCTGCCCGGCCACCGAGGTGATCGAGCAGGACATCGCCACCGCACTGCAACAGGCAGGCTTTGCCGCGCCGCAACTGGAGCGCCGGCTGACGCCGGCGTGGACCACCGACTGGATCAGCGACAGCGGCCGCGAGCGCCTGCGCGCCTACGGCATTGCCCCGCCGGCCGGCAGTACCAGCAAACGCAGCCTGCTCGGTGAGCGCGATGCGGTGTGCTGCCCGCAATGCGGCAGCGCCCACACCGAACGCCTGAGCGAATTCGGCTCGACGGCCTGCAAGGCGCTGTACCGCTGCGTCGACTGCCGTGAGCCTTTCGACTACTTCAAGTGCATCTGAGCAGCCTGCTGCCGGAGACAAGACAATGAGCAAGTTCCACAGCCTGAAGATTAAAGAAGTACGCCCGGAGACCCGCGATGCGGTGTCGATCGCTTTCGACGTGCCGGCCGAGCTGAGCGACGATTTCGCCTTCACCCAGGGCCAGCACCTGGTGATGCGTGCCCACCTCGATGGCGCCGAAGTACGCCGCTCCTACTCGATCTGCACCGGCGTCAACGACGGCGAGCTGCGCGTGGCGATCAAGCGGGTGCCCGGCGGGCTGTTCTCCGCCTATGCCAACGACAGCCTCAAGGCCGGCCAGACCCTGGAAGTGATGCCGCCGTCCGGTCACTTCTACGTGCCCCTGGACGCCGCGCGCCACGGCCGTTACCTGGCAGTGGCCGCCGGCAGCGGCATCACGCCGATCCTGTCGATCATCAAGACCACCCTGGAACGCGAACCGCACAGCAGCTTCACCCTGCTCTACGGCAACCGCTCGAGCAACTCGGCGCTGTTTCGCGAGCAGCTCGAAGACCTGAAGAACCGCTACCTGCAGCGCCTCAACCTGATCTTCGTGTTCAGCCGCGAGCAACAGGATGTCGACCTCTACAACGGTCGCATCGACGCCGATAAATGCGGCCAGCTGTTCAGCCGCTGGCTCGACGTCAAGGCGCTGGACGCCGCCTTTATCTGCGGCCCGCAGGCGATGACCGAAACCGTGCGCGACCAGCTCAAGGCCAACGGCATGGCCGCCGAGCGCATCCATTTCGAACTGTTCGCCGCCGTCGGCAGCACGCACAAACGCGAAGCGCGCCAGGCCGCCGCCCAGGTCGACAGCGCCAAGAGCCAGATCACCGTGATCAGCGACGGTCGCGAGCTGTCCTTCGAGCTGGCGCGCAACAGCGCCAGCGTGCTCGACGCCGGCAACGAGCACGGCGCCGAACTGCCCTACTCGTGCAAGGCCGGGGTGTGCTCGACCTGCAAGTGCAAGGTGGTCGAAGGCGAGGTGGAGATGGACAGCAACTTCGCCCTCGAGGACTACGAGGTGGCGGCCGGCTACGTGCTGTCCTGCCAGGCCTTCCCGATTAGCGACAAGGTCGTACTCGACTTCGACCAGCTCTGACCGCTCCAGCTGCTGCAGGCGCTACCCGCGAGGTGGCGCCTGCACGGCCAGGGCTTGCCGTACTTCTGAAAACAACGTCTCGACAATCACAACAAGAGAGCGCGCAACCATGACCCCACAAGACCCCGAACGTCTCCGGCAGCACCCGGACTTCATCCAGCTGGTACGCCGCAAACAGCGCCTGACATGGTCGTTGACCCTGGCGATGCTGGCGATCTACTACGGCTTCGTGCTGTTGATGGCGTTTGCCCCGGGCGTATTGAGCCAGTCGCTCAACGGCGGTGCCACCAGCATCGGCATTCCGCTGGCCGTGGTGGTGATCCTGCTCTCGTTCGTCCTCACCGCCTACTACGTACGCCAGACCAACCAGGTGTTCGACCCGCTGGTCGCCAAACTGCAGCAGGAGAGCCAGCAATGAAGACCTCTCACCTGCTGTTGCTGGGCGCCGGCCTGTTGTCCAGCGGTGCCGCCCTGGCCGCTGAAACGGCCGCACGGCCCCTGAACTGGAACGCCATCGGCATGTTCCTGGTGTTCGTCCTGTTCACCCTTGGCATCACCCGCTGGGCCGCCCTGCGCACCCGCTCGGCCAGCGACTTCTACACCGCCGGCGGCGGTATCAGCGGCCTGCAGAACGGCCTGGCGATCGCCGGCGACATGATCAGCGCCGCCTCGTTCCTGGGCATCTCGGCGATGATCTTCATGGCCGGCTACGATGGCCTGCTCTACTCCCTGGGCGTCGTCGCCGCCTGGCCGATCATCCTGTTCCTGATTGCCGAACGGCTGCGCAACCTGGGCAAGTACACCTTCGCCGACGTGGTCTCCTACCGTCTGGAGCAAGCCCCGATCCGCATCGTCGCCGCGGTGGGCACCCTGATCGTGGCGCTGATGTACCTGACCGCGCAGATGGTCGGTGCCGGCAAGCTGATCGAACTGCTGTTCGGCATCAGCTACCTGCAGGCGGTACTGCTGGTTGGCGTGCTGATCGTCTTCTATGTGACCTTCGGCGGCATGCTCGCCACCACCTGGGTACAGATCACCAAGGCGGTGATGCTGCTCTCCGGCGCCACCTTCATGGCCTACACCGTGCTCAAGCACTTCGGCTTCAGCACCGAGGCGATGTTCGCCGGCGCTGCCGCCGTGCATGCCAAGGGTCAGGCGATCATGGCCCCGGGCGGGCTGCTGAGCAATCCGATCGACACCCTCTCGCTGGCGGTCGGCATGATGTTCGGCACTGCCGGCCTGCCGCACATCCTGATGCGCTTCTTCACCGTCAAGGATGCCCGCGAAGCGCGCAAGAGCGTGCTCTACGCCACCGGCTTCATCGGCTATTTCTATGTACTGCTGATCGCCATCGGCTTCGGCGCCATCGTCATGGTCGGCACCGACCCGGCCTTCCGCGACGCCAACGGCGCCATTATCGGCGGCGGCAACATGGTTGCCGTGCACCTGGCCCAGGCGGTGGGCGGCAACCTGTTCCTCGGCTTCATCTGCGCGGTGGCCTTCGCCACCATCCTCGCCGTGGTCGCGGGCCTGGCGCTGTCCGGCGCCTCGGCGGTGGCCCACGACCTGTACGCCTGCGTGATCCGCAAGGGCCAGGCCAGCGAGCGTGAGGAAATGCGCATGTCACGCATCGCCACCCTGGTCATCGGCGTGCTGGCGGTGATCCTCGGCCTGCTGTTCGAGTCGCAGAACATTGCCTTCCTGTCCGGCCTGGTGCTGGCCATCGCCGCCTCGGTCAACTTCCCGGTGCTGTTCCTGTCGATGTTCTGGAAGGGCCTGACCACCCGTGGCGCGGTTGCCGGCAGCCTGGTCGGCCTTAGCTCTGCCGTCGTCCTGCTGGTGCTGAGCCCGGTGGTCTGGGTCGGCTTGCTGCACCATGAACGCGCACTGTTCCCCTACTCGAACCCGGCGCTGTTCTCCATGACCCTGGCGTTCCTCGGCGCCTGGCTGTTCTCGGTAACCGACCGCTCGGCGCGTGCGCAAACCGAGCGTGGCCGCTACCTGGCCCAGTTCATCCGCTCCATGACCGGCATCGGCGCAGCTGCCGCCAGCCGCCACTGAAACAACGGAACCATAATAACAATGACCGCTATCCGTTTCCCCGCGCCGCTGCTGGCGGCGCTCGGCCTGGCCCTGTCCCCCGTGGCCATGGCCGGCTTCATCGAAGACAGCAAGGGCACCCTGGAGCTGCGCAACTTCTACCTGAACCGCGACTTCCGCCAGAGTAACGCACCCCAGGCCAAGGCCGAGGAATGGGCGCAAGGCTTCACCGCACGCCTGGAATCCGGCTTCACCGAAGGCCCTGTCGGCGTCGGCCTGGATGCCATCGGCGAGCTGGGCATCAAACTGGACTCCAGCCGCGACCGCCGCGGCACGGGCCTGCTGCCGTTCGGCCCGACCAGCCACGAGCCGGTGGACGACTACAGCGAGCTGGGCTTGACCGGCAAACTGCGCGTCTCCAAGAGCACGCTGCGCCTGGGCACCCTGCAGCCACTGCTGCCGGTGGTCAGCTACAACGACACGCGACTGCTGTCGGCCACCTTCCAGGGCGGCATGCTGACCTCCCAGGAGATCGACGGCCTGACCCTGAACGGCGGCCGCCTGACCCGCGCCAACCTGCGCGACTCGTCCAGCCGCGACGATATCGGCTTCGGCGCGGCCAGCAGCGACGCCTTCGATTTTGCCGGCGGCAGCTACGCGTTCAATCCGCAGCTGAGCGTCAGCTACTACTACGGCAAGCTGGAAGACATCTACCAACAGCACTTCGTCGGCCTGGTGCACAACCTGCCCCTGGGTGGCGGCTTCAGCCTGCGCAGCGACCTGCGCTACTTCGACAGCAGCGACGACGGCCAGACCCGCGCGGGACTGATCGACAACCGCAACTTCAACGGCATGCTCAGCCTCAGCCACGGCGGTCACCGGGTCAGCACCGCCTGGCAGCGCATGTCCGGCGACAGCGCCTTCCCGTTCCTCAACGGCGGCGACCCCTACTCGGTGAACCTGGTGACCTTCAACACCTTCACCCGCGCCGAGGAAGACGCCTGGCAACTGCGCTACGACTACGACTTCGCCGCCCTCGGCGTACCCGGCCTGACCTTCATGACCCGCTACGTCGACGGCCGCAACGCCCGGACCGCCACCGGCGATCACGGCGAAGAGTGGGAACGCGACAGCGACGTCGCCTATGTGGTGCAAAGCGGCCCGCTTAAGAACCTGAGCCTGCGCTGGCGCAACGTCACCTTCCGCTCCGGCAACGGGCTGACCACCGACGTCGATGAAAACCGCCTGATCCTCGGCTACACCCTGGCCCTCTGGTAAGACTTGCGGCCGGCCCTTCAGGGCGCCGGCCGCGCCCCGACACCCTGGAGTATTCGTAATGAGCAACAACCCCACCCTGCAAAGCTTCATCGGCGGCCGCTGGATCGGCCAGCACGGTGCCCAGGCCCTGCGCAGTGCGATCAATGGCCAGCCCCTGGCCTGCACCCATGAAGAGGTGCTGGATTTTGCCGAAGCCGTCGCCCACGCCCGCCAGCGCGGCATCGCCGAACTGATGGCGATGGACTTCCAGCAGCGCGCCGCGCGCCTCAAGGCCCTCGGCAAATACCTGCTCGAGCACAAGGAGCAGCTGTACGCGCTGTCCCACCACAGCGGCGCGACCCGTGCCGACAGCTGGATCGACATCGAAGGCGGCGCCGGCACCCTGTTCGCCTACGCAAGCGTCGGCAGCCGCGAGCTGCCGTCCGGCAATGTGGTCCACGAAGGCCCGGCCATCCCGCTGGGCAAGAACAACACCTTCGCCGGCAGCCACATCCTGGTACCGCGCGGCGGTCTGGCCGTGCACATCAATGCCTTCAACTTCCCGATCTGGGGCATGCTCGAAAAGTTCGCCCCAAGCTTCCTCGCCGGCATGCCGTGCATCGTCAAACCGGCCACCGCCACCAGCTACCTGACCGAAGCCACCGTGCGCCTGATGGACCAGTCCGGCCTGCTGCCGGCCGGCAGCCTGCAACTGATCATCGGCGGCACGGGGGACCTGCTCGACCGTCTGCAGGGCCAGGACGTGGTGACCTTCACCGGTTCCGCCGACACCGCCGCCAAGCTGCGCGTCAACGCCAACCTGGTGCGCAACTCGATCCCGTTCAACGCCGAGGCCGACTCGCTGAACTGCGCGATTCTCGCCCCGGAAGTTACCCCGGACGACGAGGAATTCGACCTGTTCGTCAAGGAAGTCGCCCGCGAGATGACCACCAAGGCCGGGCAGAAGTGCACGGCGATTCGCCGCGCCATCGTCCCGGCCAAGCACATCGACGCGGTCGCCGAGCGCCTGCGCGAGCGCCTGGCCCGGGTCGTGGTCGGTGACCCGTCAGTGGAAGGCGTGAAGATGGGGGCGCTGGCCTCCCATGCCCAGCAGGCCGACGTCGCCGAGCGCGTCGCAGCGCTGCTGGAGTCGAGCGACCTGCTGTTCGGCGCCAGGGACGGCTTTGCTCCACGCGGCGAGGGCGTCAACGAAGGCGCGTTCTTCGCCCCGACCCTGCTGCGCAGCCGCGCCCCGCATGCCGAAGGCGGCGCCCACGACATCGAGGCGTTCGGCCCGGTGAGCACCCTGATGGCCTACGACGACCTCGACGAAGCCATCGCCCTGGCCGCCCGCGGCAAAGGCAGCCTGGTCGCCAGCCTGATCACCAAGGACCCGCGCGTCGCCGCCAAGGTGGTGCCGGCTGCGGCCGCGCTGCACGGCCGCCTGCACATCCTCGACCGCGAATCGGCGGGCGAATCCACCGGCCACGGCTCGCCGCTGCCGCAGCTCAAGCACGGCGGCCCGGGACGCGCCGGTGGTGGCGAAGAGCTCGGCGGCCTGCGTGCGGTCAAGCACTACCTGCAGCGCACCGCGGTACAGGGTTCGCCGAGCATGCTGATGGCGGTCACGGGTGAGTACGTGCGTGGCGCCAAGGTCCTTGAGAGCGAGGTGCACCCGTTCCGCCGCCACTTCGAAGACCTGCAGATCGGCGAATCGCTGCTGACCCACCGCCGCACCGTCACCGAGTCGGACCTGGTCAACTTCGGTTGCCTGTCGGGCGATCACTTCTACATGCACTTCGACGATATCGCCGCCAAGGACTCGCAGTTCGGCAAGCGCATCGCCCACGGCTACTTCGTGCTGTCGGCGGCTGCCGGCCTGTTCGTCTCCCCCGGCGTCGGGCCGGTGCTGGCCAACTACGGCCTGGACACCCTGCGCTTCATCACCCCGGTGGGCATCGGCGACACCATCCAGGCGCGCCTGACCTGCAAGCGCAAGATCGACCAGGGCAAGGTCAGCCCCAAAGGCGAGCCGCAAGGTGTGGTGGCCTGGGACGTCGAGGTGACCAACCAGCACGGCGAGCTGTGCGCCAGCTACGACATCCTCACCCTGGTGGTGAAGCGCGGCGCCTGATCGGCAAACCCGCCAAGGGACTGGCGGGATTCATTGAAACTCCTGTGGGAGCGGGGGTGGGGGCCGCCGGGGGGGGGGGGGAGGGGCCCCCCGGCCGGGGCGGGCCCGCCCCCCCCGGCCGCACACAAGAGGGA
>NZ_JALRNF010000074.1 GCF_030272895.1 Pseudomonas sp. BGr12
GGGCCTGGTCGCGGGGCAAGCCCGCTCCCACCGTGGGAGCGGGCTTGCCCCGCGATTGCTTCAGGCGATCGCCGCGTCCACCAGTTCCTGGGCTTCGGCCACCAGGCGCTTGAGGTGCGCTTCGTCGACGAAGCTCTCGGCGTAGATCTTGTAGATGTCCTCGGTGCCCGATGGCCGTGCGGCAAACCAGCCATTGGCGGTCATCACCTTCAAGCCACCGATGGCCTGGTTGTTGCCCGGCGCATGGCTCTGGATCTGCTCGATCGGCTCACCGGCCAGCATGGTCGACTTGACCTGCTCAGGGGCCAGTTTGCTCAACAGGGCCTTCTGCTGCGGGTTGGCCTTGGCCTCGACGCGGGTGGCGAACGGCTCGCCCAGCTCGGCGGTCAGTTCGGCATAGGCCTGGCTCGGGTCGCGGCCGGTGCGAGCGGTGATTTCCGCCGCCAGCAGGGCCGGGATCAGGCCGTCCTTGTCGGTGGTCCAGACGCTGCCGTCCTTGCGCAGGAACGATGCGCCGGCACTCTCCTCGCCGCCAAAGCCCAGGCTGCCGTCGAACAGGCCATCGGCGAAGAACTTGAAGCCCACCGGCACTTCATACAGGCGACGTCCCAGGCGCGCGGTCACGCGGTCGATCAGGCCGCTGCTGACCACGGTCTTGCCCACTGCCGCGTCCTGACGCCACTGCGGACGGTGCTGGAACAGGTAGTCGATGGCCACGGCCAGGTAGTTGTTCGGCGCCAGCAGGCCGTTCGGGGTGACGATGCCGTGACGGTCGTGGTCCGGGTCGCAGGCAAAGGCCACGTCGAAACGTTCGCGCAGGCCGATCAGGCCCTGCATGGCATACGGCGACGAGGGGTCCATGCGGATCTGGCCGTCCCAGTCGACGCTCATGAAGCGGAAGGTCGGATCGACTTCGGTGTTGACCACTTCCAGGTTCAGCTTGTAGTGCTCGGCAATCGCCGACCAGTAGCGCACCCCGGCGCCACCCAGCGGGTCGACGCCCAGGCGCAGGTTGGCAGCACGGATCACGTCGAAGTCGATGACGTTTTCCAGGTCGGCGACATAGTTGCCCAAAAAGTCATGGCGATGGGTGGTGCTGGCCGCCAGGGCCTGCTCGTGGTCCATGCGCTTGACGCCCTTGAGGCCATCGGCCAGCAGTTCGTTGGCCTTGGCCTCGATCCACTTGGTCACGTCGCTGTCGGCCGGGCCGCCATTGGGCGGGTTGTACTTGAAGCCGCCGCTCTGTGGCGGGTTGTGCGACGGGGTGATGACGATGCCGTCGGCAAGGCCGCTGCTGCGCCCGCGGTTGTAGCAGATGATGGCATGGGACACCGCCGGGGTCGGGGTGTACTCATCGTCCTTGGACAGCATTACCTGCACGCCGTTGGCGGCCAGCACCTGCAGGGCACTGGCGGCGGCCGGGGTCGACAGCGCATGGGTGTCGGCGCCGATGAACAGCGGGCCATCGATGCCCTTGGACTGGCGGTACAGGCAGATCGCCTGGCTGATCGCCAGCACATGGTGCTCGTTGAAACTCAAATCCAGCGAGCTGCCCCGGTGCCCGGAGGTGCCGAACGCGACCCGCTGGGTGGCGATGCCGGCATCGGGCTGGCCGGTGTAGTAAGCGGTCAACAGGCGCGGGATATCCACCAGCACGGAGGCTGGAGCCGGTTTGCCTGCCAAAGGACTGAGCTTCATGCAAAACCTCAAGAAAGGATGTTCGGGGGTAATGAGACGACAGAGTTTACTGGCACTTTGACAAGCGTGCGATGCCAATGCTCCCTACCCTCCTGATTATTTGTTCAACGGCGCCCACCAGGCGGGAAACATGCGCCGGACCCGCTCTTCGGCGAAGCGGTCGTCGATCAGCATGACCGTGCCCCGGTCGTCGATGCCGCGGATCACCCGCCCGGCGGCCTGGATGACCTTCTGCACCCCGGGATACAGGTAGGTGTAGTCGAAGCCGGCACCAAACAGCCGGCCCATGCGCTGCTTGACCTGTTCGTTGACCGGATTGACCTGGGGCAACCCCAGGGTGGCGACAAAGGCCCCTATCAGGCGCGTGCCCGGCAGGTCCACGCCTTCGCCAAAGGCGCCGCCGAGCACGGCAAAGCCGATGCCCTGCCCGTGCGCCACGAAGCGCTGGAGAAAGCCCTGGCGCTGCGCCTCGTCCATGCCGGGGGCCTGGCTCCACTGGACAATCTGCGGGTGCTGCTGCGCCAGCAGCGCGGCGACCTGCTGCAGGTAGTCGAAGCTGCTGAAAAACGCCAGGTAGTTGCCGGGCTCGGCGGCATATTGCCCGGCGATCAGCTCGACGATCGACGCCAGCGAGGCGGCACGGTGCTGAAAACGGGTGGAGACGCCGCTGATCACCTGTACCCGCAACTGCTCGGCGGCAAAGGGTGAGGCGACCTCAAGCCAGGCGGTGTCCGCCGGCATGCCCAAAAGGTCGGCGTAATAGTGCCGGGGGCTGAGGGTGGCGGAAAACAGCGTGACGCTGCGCGCAGCGGCCATGCGCGGGCCGATCTGCGCCGCCGGCACCACATTGCGCAGGCTCAGGGTGGACAGGCTGCGCTTGCCCGGCCCGTCGCGCTTGCTGATATCGAAGAGAAAATGTCCATCGAACAGCTCGCTGATGCGCATGAATTGCAGGGCCTGGAAGAAGAACTGCAACACCTGCGGGTCCAGCCCGGCGGGCTGCAGGTTGAGCTGCTCCTGGATCAGGCCGATGCACTGCTGTAGCGCCTTGAGAAATGCCTCGGGCAGCGCGTCAAGCACCTGATATGGCGCCAACTGCGACTTGTGCAGGGCATTCCACTGGCGGTTGAGGCGGTCCAGGGCGCTGGTGATGCCGGCGGGCTTGCTGCGCCGCAAGGCCGTCAGCTGCCACTGGTCAAGGCTGGCGCTGTACATCTGCCGCGCCCGCTCCACCAGGTTGTGTGCCTCGTCGACCAGCACCGCC
This sequence comes from Pseudomonas sp. BGr12, assembly GCF_030272895.1. Taxonomy (GTDB): domain Bacteria; phylum Pseudomonadota; class Gammaproteobacteria; order Pseudomonadales; family Pseudomonadaceae; genus Pseudomonas. The sequence continues at coordinate 2,963 of NZ_JALRNF010000074.1, forward strand.
ACACGCCACTGGTTGACCTGGGCCAGGCCGTGGAGCATGGCGCTCTGGTCAAAGTAGTAGTTGTAGTCGGCGACCAGCACGTCGACCCAGCGGGCCATTTCCTGCCCCAGGTAATAGGGGCAGACCTGATGGGCCAGGGCTATTTCGCGCAACGCGGCCTTGTCGAGGATGCTCACCTTCCGGGCAGCCTCGCGTGCTGCCGGTAGCCGGTCATAGAAGCCCCGGGCCAACGGGCAGGATTCGCCATGGCAGGCGTTTTCGGGATACTCGCAGGCCTTGTCCCGGGCCACCAGCTCCAGGCTGCGCAGTTCGAGGCCCGGGGCACTGCCGTGGACCTGCTGCAGGGCCTCCAGGGCCAGGGCGCGGCCCGGGGTCTTGGCGGTGAGGAAGTAGATCTTGTCCAGTTGCTGTGGCACCACGGCCTTGAGCAACGGAAACAAGGTGCCGAGGGTCTTGCCGATGCCCGTGGTGGCCTGGGCCATCAGGCAGCGGCCGGTGCTGACCGCCTTGTACACCGACTCGGCCAGTTCACGCTGGCCACTGCGCAACTGCCCGTAGGGAAAGCCCAGCGCCTGCAGCCCGGCATTGCGCGAGGCCACGCGTTGCACCTGCTGCTCGGCCCAGGCCAGGAACACCCCGCATTGGGTGTTGAAGAACTGTTCGAGCTCATCGGCGCTGCAGCGTTGTTCGATCAGGGTCTGGGTGTCGCTGTCGACGTCGAGGTAGACCAGCGCCAGGTTGATCGCGTCGAGCCCGCGCTGCTGGCACAGCAGCCAGCCATAGACCCTGGCCTGGGCCCAGTGCAGCTGACGATGGTTGACCGGCTGGCGGGCCAGGTCGCCACGGTAGGTCTTGATCTCCTCCAGGCGATTGAGCTGCGGGTCGTAGCCATCGGCCCTGCCCCGCACCTGCAGGCTGGCGAACTGGCCTTCAAGGCTGATTTCGGCCTCATAATCCGGCCCGCGCCGGGCCACCACCCGTTGATGACCGCTGATGCCTTCCTGGGCGCTGGGCGATGGCGTGAAGCGCAGGTCCAGGTCACCGACCTTGGCGCTGAACTCGCACAGGGCGCGCACGGCTACCCGGTAGCTCATGCCGAGGGTTCCAGCCAGCGCACATGGCAGACCTCGACCGGCAGGCCATGTTCGGCACAGAACTCGATCCAGCGCAGCTGGTTGTCTTGCAGGCGGTCGCCCGGGCCCTTGACCTCGATCATCCGGTAGCGCTGCTGCTCGGGCCAGAACTGGATCAGGTCGGGCATGCCGGCGCGGTTACTCTGGATGTCCTCGAGCAGGCGCTCGAAGCAGTGCTTGAGGTGCATGGCCGGCAGGCAGGCCAGGGCCTGCTCCAGCAGGGATTCGTCGAGCATCTGCCAGAAGACGAACGACGACTGCAAACCCTGCTTGCACCGGAACTGCTCGCGGATGGTCTGCCGGTAGCGGCCATCGTCCAGCTGCCCCAGGCAGTCTGCGAACAAGGCACGGCGGCGCGCCTGGAACTCGGGGTCATGCAGGTCCTGGGGCGCGCTCTGGAACGGGTGAAAGAACGCCCCCGGGACCGGGGCGAAGATCGCCTCCCAGCACAACAGGCCGAACAGGCTGTTGAACAGGGTGTTTTCCACATAGTGCACCTGCCCGCCCTGCGCCTCCAGGTGCAGGCGAACCGCCTGTTCCACCCCCAGTTCGGCCCACTGCGCCGGCAGCTGCAACTCGATCAGGCCGGCCGCGGGCCGGGCCCGGCGTGGTTGTGGCGGCCCGCCCAGCTTGCGCTGCAGGCGCGGCAGCATTCGCGCCAGGGCCTGCACCTCGAGCGGGCCGGCCGGTTGCCGGGCGACCTCGCTGGCCAGCTCGAAGGCCTGGGCCCACTGCTCGCTGCGCTCCAGTACCCGGATTTGCCGGATCCGCGCCTGCGGGTGCAGGCTCGCGGGATAGATGCGCAGGGCCAGGTTCCAGTCGCCCAGACGCTCACTGTGCTGGCCAAGCTGGTACAGCAAGCGTGAGCGACGGCGCAGCAACCAGGGGTTGTCGCTGTGCAGGGACTCGACCTCGCTCAGCACCTGGGCCAGGGGCATGCCCTGCTCGACCAGCTCGCCGCATCGGTGCAGGGCCAGGGCCATGTCGACATCGCCACGCTGGCGCAAGGCCCGCGAATCCTCGGAGAACTCCACCTGTTCATAACGCAGCAGTCCCAGGTCGGCCAGCACGAACTCCGACCAGTCCTGGTACAGGTTGCCGAAAAACAGCAGCCGCAGGCGGTCGCACAAGGCCTGAAGGCGCAGGGTGACAATCGGCTCGGGAAAATCGGGTAACCAGTCGTGCAGGGGCCGCGCAGCCAGGTCCAGGGCCTGCAACTGGGCATATAGCTCGGCCTTGGCCGCCCGCGGTCGCGACAGCTGCGCGGCGAATCCGCTGGCGATCTCATCCTTGCGCAACAGCTGGAACAGTTGCTCAAGGCTCAACAGGCTGTCGTTACTCACCCAGCCCAGTTCGAGCAAGGGTTGCAAGGCCGCCAGGGTCGGGCCGATCTCGGCGTAGGCCAGTTTGCTCGGGCGAAACAGCTCGCCCTTGCGCATGACCATGCGCACCAGCAATGCCCGGGCCGGACGCGGTTGTTCGGCAAACTGGCGGATGAACGCCCGTTCTTCCTCGTTCAGCAGGTCGGCATAGCGCAGTTCGATCCAGTCGAGCACCTGCTGGAAGTTGTGAAGGTAATAGAACGGATCGTCGACGGAATGGGCAATCACGGCGCGGCTACGGTTGGCTGACAAGGATACTGGTTATACATACAGACCCCTGCTCAGCGCAACTGCCGCGCCCGCCATTGATCGGACAAACCGCCGCGCTACTCCCAGCGCTGCAAGGCCTGGCTCAACAGGCTCAAGCCCTGCTGCAAATCGCCAGGCTGGCCACAGGACCATCCCAGGCGCAGGTGCCGGGCAAACTGGCCCTGCAGGCTGAACAACTCGCCCGGGGTGATCACCAGCCCCTGGTCCAGCAGGCGCTGGAACAGCTGGCGGGTGTCCACGGGGGCTCGCACCTGGGCCCAGATGCTTGCCCCGCCAGCCGGCATCTGGAACTGCAACTGCGCCCCCAGGTGCACCTGCATCTGCCGGTACAGGTGGCTGACACGCTCGCGCATGCGCCCGCGCATATGCTCAAGGTGCAGGTCGACCTTGCCCTTGGCGTACAGCCGCGCTACCGCTTGCTGGCGCAACGGCGGCAGGCGGAAGCCGCGGGCCAGGAACCGGCGTTGCAAGGCGCGTCGGGCGTGGCGGGCCAGCAGGTAGGCAAAGGGGACTTCCACACCCACCGTGCGCTCCAGCGAGGAAAACACCAGCAGGCGCTCCGGATCGACCACATCGCGCAGGCACGCCGATGGGCGAGTGAAGCAATACTCTGCGTCCAGGTCGTTCTCCAGCAACCACGCCCCATGGCGCTCGAGCAACGCAGCGATGGCCGGGTGCTGTGCCGCCGGTATCAGACTGCCATGGGGGCAGTTCAGCTGCGACGACAGCATCACCAGGCGCACCGATTCGCGCGTCAGCAGCCCGGCGAAGCGCTCCAGGTCCAGCGAGCCATCGTCGCCAAGTGGCAGCTCGATCACCCGCAGGCCGGCCATCCGCAGGATACCCAGCAAGCGCCAGGAGCACGGCGTCGCCACCAGTACCGCGCTGCCTCGAAGCTCCAGGGCCGTCACCAGCGTCTCGAACAACGAGCACAGGTCGACGGCCAGATACACATCTTCGGCATTCCAGCAGCGGTGCACCGATCGCGTGTAACGGGCCGCCAGTGCCGTACGCAATTCCAGCTCGCCATAGGGATGAACCTGCGCGCCCGCTCGCGGGTACTGGCGCAGCAACTGGCGCTCGATGCCCAGCAGGCTGGCTTCCAGTGACGGCATGGCGTGGGTGCCATGAGGTGCCATCAACTGCGCCGCACCGGCCTGCTGCAGCGCCTGCAGCAACTGCTCGGTACCGGTCGCAGGCACGCCGGCATCCGCGCCCCTGGCAAAGTAGCCCGACTTGGGCACCGACTGCACGCGGCCCTCGTGCTCAAGCAACGAATAGGCGTACTGAACGGTCGAAATCGACACTTCCAGGCGCCTGGCCAGGTCACGCAGCGACGGCAACTTACTGTAGCTGCCCGGCGCCATGGGGACGATCAGCTCCATCAGATAGCGATACACCGCCTGATAGGCAAACTCACCGCTTTTCGTCGAGCGTTTCATCAACCGCGACCAGCCGAACGGCCCCGAAGCATCCCGCCGGACGGCTGATGGCGCAGATCGGCACCGCGCACCAGCAGCCCGGCCAGCAGCGGCGCCGGTAACTCGCGCCCATAGAGCACGTGCAGCATCGGCAGTGGCAGGCCGCTGATATCCGCCAGCCACTGCTTGACCGGCCCCGGGGCCGGTTGCCCCTGCAACGCCTGGTGCAGGTAGGGCAATGCCACCAGCATGCCCGGGTGACACCTGCGCAGGAACGCCTCCAGTCGCCGTCCCCTGGCCACGAAAGGCCCGAACAACTGGCAGACCAGTTGCGCTTCGCTCAGCCCGTAGGCCTGCTGGGCGAATGCGTCGGCTTCCTTGCGCCGCTGCTCTCTGGTCTCACCTGGGCGCCAGCGCCCCAGTACCGCGCGTTGCAAGGCATCAGGCAGGCCCTTTCGCTGCATCAGCTGTCGGGTCTGGCACAGATAGCGCTCGATGCCTTCGCGGTATTGGCCGTCCTCGACAAACTCCGCCTGCAAGCCTTGCAGGTGCGCCAGCAACAGCGGGTTGGCAATGCCGAACGGGTGGCTGGGGTAGGCCTGTTCATCCACGCGATAGCCGAGGAATTCGCTCAACCGCTCGCCATGGGGCGTGTCGCGGTCGAACACCAGGTCATCGACGGTGATAAAGCGCAACACCGGCCCGCAACAGTCGCTGTCGGCCACCGGCAGCGATTGCTGCTCCTGCCCCAGCAACCAGGACAGGTAGTGCCTGCGCCAGCCGCCCATGGCATCGAGCAAGGACGCGGCACAGCTATGGATCGGTCGAACCCCCAGCAGATCGGCATCGCGCAGCGAACGGCGGCTCCAGGCCAGGTAGCGTCGTCGGTCGGGCAGCGGGTCGGCACTGATGATGGCATCCACCCCGCCCTTCCAGCGCAAGGTCTGGCGCCCCAGCTCCACCAGGTGCAGGTAGCCATGACTGGCGAAATTGGCAGCTGTCGGAGCCCTGCCCGACAAATGCCCGAGCATCAGCCACTCGTGCCGCTCCGCCTGCTGTTGGCAGGCAGAAGGCGGGCGGCGACTGTCAAAGGTCAGCAATTGTCCGGCATCGAGCACCAGTAGCTCGACGCGCGGGTCGTCGTGCATGAACAGCACCGAGAAGGTGTTTTCGATATTGCTCAGTGCCGTGCTGCTCATTCCGGCCTGGCGGGCCGTGGCGATGCGCAACTGGAAGGTGCCCGGCGAGCGCGCGGCAACGCTCAACTGCGCCGCCCGCAGGCACGCCAGTGCCTGGGCACCGTACTGGCTGCCATCGAACACGAACATCAGGCGCAGGCCCTTGATGCGCTCCAGCCCACCGGCCGCCACAATCAGTCGCTGAATCAACAACTGCAACGAAGCACGTTGTGCCTGCGACAGGTGTTCAAGCAAACGTTGTAACACTTGTTGATAGATATACTGCATGGCCTGGTCGTGAATACTGCCCATAACGCTCACCCGAATTTCAGTTACGGCCACATGAACAACACGCTCCTGCGAAGTTGCTCAAGTAGCAGGAATAAGATTCCACTCAAAACCCTAGGAAACTTCCCACAACCACCTACGAAGATGGGTAGGCATTCCCTCCTGACCAGCGCAGTATCTGTAGCACCTTGAGCCCATTCAGCCCTGCCCTATCCATTGCAACTCACTCCTTGAGTTTTCAAATGAACGGTTATTATCGGGCGTTATCAAGCGAATAGAAGATACAGAACTCGGTAAAAAAACAGTTCAGATTCGCACCGTCGCTCGTTAACAATCAGACAAACGCCGTTCCTGTTTACTATGGCTTGAACAGTATGGGAATTCCGCGCTATTGAAGAGAAATGTGAAGTTGAAATTTCCGAAATACACTTAGGAAACAGGCAAAAAAGGTTCTACATGGAACCCTGGGGACTTTGATCCCTGGGCTTGGGCTTGGGCTTGGGCTTGGGCTTGGGTGTCGAGTCTGCGGGCTTATCCATTCCATGCAGCGACGCTGCC
>NZ_JALRNF010000075.1 GCF_030272895.1 Pseudomonas sp. BGr12
CGGGGCAAGCCCGCTCCTACCTGTAGGAGCGGGCTTGCCCCGCGATAAACCCTCGCCTGCTCATCGCCTACTACACTTGCCAGACTCCAGCCCCCCTGCGAGCGAGGCCGCATGAACCGACTCACCACCCTGCTGGGCAGCGCACTGCTCGCCCTGAGCCTTGTCAGCCACAGCCTTGCCGCCGACAAGACCACCCCCATCCACTTCGGCGACATCACCTGGGAAAGCGGCAGCCTGACCACCGAGATCCTGCGCCTGATCGTCGAGAAAGGTTACGGCTACCCCACCGACACCCTGCCCGGCAGCACCGTCAGCATGGAAGTGGCCCTGGCCCGCAACGACATCCAGGTGATTGCCGAAGAATGGGCCGGCCGCAGCCCCGCCTGGGTCAAGGCCGAACAGGCCGGCCAGGTGTTCGCCATCGGCGATACGGTGAAAAACGCCGATGAGGGCTGGTACGTACCCGCCTTCGTGATCAAGGGCGATACCGCCCGCAATATCAAGCCCCTGGCCCCGGACCTTAAATCGGTCAACGATCTCAAGGATTACGCCCAGTTGTTCCGCGACCCGGAAGCCCCCGGCAAGGGTCGCTTCCTCAACAGCCCCAGCGGCTGGACCTCGGAAATCGTCAACAGCCAGAAGCTCAAGGCCTACGGCCTGGACGCGCTGTACGTGAACTTTCGCAGCGGCTCCGGCGCAGCCCTCGATGCAGAGATCACCTCGTCGATCCGCCGCGGCAAGCCGGTGCTGTTCTACTACTGGTCGCCGACCCCGCTGATGGGCCGTTTCGAACTGGTGCGTTTGCAAGAACCGCCGTTCGACCCCGAGGCCTGGAAAACCCTCACCGATGCCAGCCATCCCCACCCGCAAGGCAGCCAGTCGCTGCCGGCGAAGCTGTCCATTGGTGTCTCGGCACCGTTCAAGCAGCAGTATCCCGACCTGATCGAGCTGTTCGGCAAGGTCGACCTGCCGATCGACACGCTCAACCAGACCCTGGCGCAGATGAGCGAAACCCGGCAATCCCCCAAGGAGGCGGCCCGGCAGTTTCTCAAGGAGCACCCGCAGATCTGGAAAGCCTGGCTGCCCGCGGAACAGGCCGGCAAGGTTGAAGCAGGCCTGTGAAAGGCTTTCAACACCGCGGGATTGCAGCCATCATGGAGGCTTCCTCTTGCCCGGCACCGGAGCTTCCAGTTGTCACTCAAGGCCCTGCGCACCCTGGTCACCATCGCCCGTCATGGCACCTTTGCCCGTGCCGCCGACCTGCTCAGCCTGACGCCGTCAGCGGTCAGCCTGCATATCCGCAGCCTGGAGGAGGAGCTCAAGGTCACCCTGTTCGACCGCAGCCGGCGCCAGGTCAGCCTGACCGAGGCCGGGCACCTGGCCGTGGAGCGGGCTGAGGGGATCCTCGCCGCCTACGACGAGATGGCCGACGCCCTGATCAGTGGCCCGGGCCTGAGTGGACGCCTGAAGATCGGCGCCATCCAGACCGCTCTGGCCGGCCGCCTGCCCGCCGCCCTGGTGCGGATCAAGGCCGAGCATCCACACCTGCACATCAGCGTGCTCTCGGGGATGTCCGCGGAGCTTGCCCGGCGCGTCGAAGACGGTGAACTGGATGCGGCCATCACCACCGAGCCGGTGGCCCCCTACCCGGCCAACCTGGACTTCACACCGCTCTACAGGAACCGCTTCTGGGCGGTGGCGGGCCCGGCGTTCGCTGGTATCGGCCTGCGTGAATTGCTGGCCAGCCAGCCCTTCCTGCGCTTCGACAAGCGTGCCTGGGCCGGGCGCATCATCGAGCAGGAGCTGCGCAAGCAGCAATTGCCGGTCAGCGAGCAGATGGAGCTGGACAGCCAGCAAGCCCTGACGCACATGGCCTCGATGGGGCTGGGCGTGGCCATCGTGCCACTCGCCGACGACGACCTTGAGCGCTTGCCCGCCGTGACCCTGCTGCCGTTCGGTGAACCTCAGTGCGTGCGCCACGTGGGTCTGCTCGAACACACCAGCAGCCGCCGTCGTCACCTGACGGCAGTGCTGAAGACTGCCCTGGGCCAACCCTGAAGTTTTTCTCAACGGTCGATTGAGAATTCTGCGTTTTTTTCTTTCAGTGCGACAGGCTAGCCTGATGTCCACGCCTATCCGCTAGTGCTGACTGACAGGGAAATGCCAGATGTTGCAACTGATCCTCGCCACCATCGTCCCCATCGCCTTGCTGATTGCCCTGGGAGGCTGGCTGCGGACCCGGGGCTTTCTTGGCGAGGCGTTCTGGCCGGCAGCGGAACGCCTGAGCTACTTCGTGCTCCTGCCGGCCTTGTTCGTCCACAGCCTGGCGACTGCCGACCTGAGTGGCTTGCCGGTGTTCGACATGGTGACCGTGCTGTTGCTCTCGACCCTGCTCGGCGCCTTCTTGCTGGTGCTGTGCAAAGGTCGGGTGGCCGGCGATGATGCCAGCTTCACCTCGGTTTTCCAGGGCGGCGTGCGCTTCAACAACTATATCGGCGCGACCCTGGCCGCCGGGCTCTACGGCAGCGGCGGCATCGCCCTGGCCGCCGTGGCCAATGCCGCCATCGTGCCAGCCGTGAATGTGCTGTGTGTGATGGTCTTTGCCCGCTACAGCGGCAAGCAGAGTTCGTACCGGGCGGTGATCAAGGCGATCTTCAGCAACCCGCTGATCCTTGGCTGCATCATCGGCATCACCTTGCACGTCACCGGCCTGGGCCTGCCGCCGGGCCTCGAACCGACCATCAAGGCACTGGGCCAGGCGGCCCTGCCGCTGGGCTTGCTGTGCGTCGGCGCAGCCCTGGGTGGCAATGCCCGGGGCCTGGGCACCCGACCGTTGCTGGCCGCCTCGCTGTTCAAGTTCGTGGTGTTGCCGCTGACCACCTGGGGCGTCTGCCGCCTGCTGGGCCTGAGCGGCCAGGCGGCGATTGTCGCCATCCTGTTCCAGGCTTTGCCGACAGCCTCTTCTTCCTATGTGATGGCCAGGCAAATGGGCGGTAATGCGCCGCTGATGGCCAACATCATCGCCTTGCAGACCGTGCTGGCAGCGCTGACGCTACCGGTGATGCTGAGCCTGATGATGCACCTGTAGGCGCGGCGGTGCGACGACCCGACTTGTCCCGCGATGCGATGTAACTTGCGGGCCGCCATCGCGGGGCAAGCCCGCTCCTACGTTGCTACGGAATTCGGCGGCGCGGCAATTCGATGCTGACCCGCAGGCCGCCGTACGGGCTTTCCTGCAAGGCCAGGCTGCCACCCCAGGCGTCGACGATGTCACGCACGATGCCCAGCCCCAGTCCATGGCCGTCGACCTGCTCATCCAGCCGCGTCCCCCGTTCGAGCACCTGTTCGCGCAAGTCCTCGGCAATCCCCGGACCATCATCGTCGATCAACAGCCGATAGTGCTGCGGATGTTCCTCGATGCTCAGTTGCACCAGGGTATCGGCCCATTTGCAGGCGTTGTCCAGCAGGTTGCCGAGCAACTCCAGCAGGTCCTCGCGGTCCCAGGGCAGGAGCAGCCCGGCAGGAACGCGCCGGCTCAGTTCCAGGCCTTCGCCATGGATCATACCCAGGGTCGACAACAGGCCCGGCAGCTCGGCATCGCAATCGAACTGCGCACCCGGCAAGGCATCTCCGGCCAGGCGCGCACGATTGAGCTCGCGGCTCAGGCGCTGCTGGATCTGCTCCAGTTGCTCGCGCAGTTGCACACGCACTTCGGGCAGCTCCTTGAGGCGCTCGCTAGATGCCAGGCTCAGCAGCACCGCCAGCGGCGTCTTCAGGGCATGCCCAAGGTTGCCCAGGGCATTGCGTGAACGCCGCAGGCTGTCTTCGGTATGGGCCAGCAGGTGGTTGATCTGCGCGACCAGGGGCTCGAGCTCGCTGGGCACCTGGGTGTCGAGTTGCGTGCGCTTGCCCTGCTGCAACTGGGCGATCTGTTCCCGTGCACGTTCCAGCGGTCGCAATGAGCGGGTCACGGTGATGCGCTGCAACACCAGCACCAGTATCAACGCAACCAGGCCCAGGCCCAGGCCGATCTGCTGCATGCGCCGGAACTGGTCACGTACCGGGGTGTAGTCCTGGGCGACACTGATGGCGATCGCCTGGCCGAAACGCCGATAGTCGCTGCGCAACACCAGCAACTGCTGGTTTTCCGGCCCCAGTTGCAGGTCGGTGTGCAGGCCGGCGGTGTCCGGCGCCGGCATGTCCAGGTCCCACAGTGAGCGCGATCGCCAGTTGCCGCCGTCGAAGTCGATGCGGAAGTAGTAGCCGGAAAACGGTCGTTTGTAGGCCGAGGAAATCCTTCGCTCATCCAGCTCAAGGCCGGTCTGCCCACGCACCAGGGCAACCAGCAGGTTCTCGCTCTCCTTGCGCAGGCCAGCCTCCAGGTAGCGTTGCAACCCTACCTCGAACAACCACAGGCTGATCTGCGCCAGGGCCAGGCCCACCAGCACCAGTACCGCGACGAGGCCAAGGCTCAGGCGTGCCTGGATCGACTTCACTCGCTACTCCCGGCGTAAAGGTAACCCTGGCCACGGCGGGTCTCGATGACGCTGCGGCCGAGCTTGCGGCGCAGGTGATTGACGTGGACCTCCAGCACATTGGAGTCGCGCTCGGTCTCGCCGTCATACAGGTGCTCGGCCAGGTGGCTCTTGGACAGGATCTGCCGGGGATGCAGCATGAAGTAACGCAGCAAGCGAAACTCGGCCGCCGTCAGCTGGATATCGACGCCGTCACGGGTCACACACTGGCGCCCCTCGTCCAGTTGCAGGCCGGCCGCTTCCAGGGTCGGCTGGTTGGCCAGGCCACGGGCCCGGCGCAACAACGACTGCACGCGCAGCAGCAGCTCCTCGGGGTGAAACGGCTTGCTCAGGTAGTCGTCGGCACCGGCCTTCAGGCCTTCGATGCGCTCGGCCCAGGAGCTGCGCGCCGTCAGGATCAACACCGGTGTTGCCAGACCTGAAGCCCGCCATTGGGCCAGCACCTCAAGCCCCGGCAACCCGGGCAGGCCCAGGTCGAGGATGATCAGGTCATAGGGCTCGCTGGCACCCTGGTAGACCGCGTCGCGGCCATCGGCCAGCCAGTCCACCGCGTAGCCCTGGCGTTGCAGGCCTTGAGTCAGCTCGTCGGCCAGCGGCACGTTGTCCTCGACCAGTAACAGGCGCATCAGTCATCTTCCTCGTCTTTGAGTAACACCCCATTGGTGGCATCGAGCTTGATCTCGCGCACCACTCCTGCGGGGGTCAACAACTCGACCTCGTATTCAAGGCGGCCGTGCTTCTCTTCCAGTTCCGCTTCCAGCAACGTCGCCCCGGGATAGCGTCCCAGGGCATCGTTGAGCAGTTGCTCCAGCGGCAGGATAACGCCCTGCTGGCGCAGTTTCAGGGCTTCATCCTGATCGAGGTCGCGGGCCTGGGCCTGCGAGCAGAGGGCCAACAGCGCAGCGAATACCGCCTGTGCTGTTCGCAATCGAAGGGTCATTACTTGTCCTGGGCGTCCTTGAGGATTTCACCGGTCTTGGCGTCCATGTCCACGTCCCACTCGACGTTCTGGGCATCACGCAGCTCGACCTTGTAGATGTAGCGGCCATACTCGTCTTCCAGCTCGGAATCGGTGACGGTGGCGCCCGGGTGCTTGGCGACAGCGGCAGCCTTGAGCTCGTCCAGGGACTTGATGGTCTTGGCATTGACCAGTTTCACGACTTCATCGGGTTGTACGTCCTTGGCCAGGGCAACATTGGCGCCGAGGGCAAGGGCAGCAGCGGCGAACAGGGCAGTCAAAGTCTTCATGGGGTCTCTCCGTCGAGATCAATAATGTGTCTACGGGGCCTAGAGTAACCAACCGAACTTAATTGAAGCTGAAAACAACTGGCGACATGATAGCGCACCCCTGCCCCACAACCGGACCGCTGTTCTTTATAATTGCCGGCTCCAGACAGCGAGGCCCGTATGAGCGCAATCCACATCAAGTACCCGGCCCTGACCCTCAAGGCAGGCAGCCGCGCCCTGCGCCATATCCGCGAGCGCGGGTTGCAGGCGGCGGATGTGGGAGTACTGCCGGGGGCGGCGGGCGGGCCCAAGGCCCTGGGCATCCAGGGTCTGGACCTGGCGCTGTTTGGCCACTGGCTGCCTGGCGCACCTCGCGAGCGCGCATTGATCGGGGCCTCGATCGGCTCCTGGCGTTTCGCCAGTGCCTGCCTGCCCAATCCGGTCGAGGCCTTGCAGCGCCTTGGCCAGCTGTACACCGAGCAGGACTTCGCCAAGGGCGTGACCCAGGCCGAGGTCAGTCGCAGTTGCCAGCGCATGCTCGATGACCTGCTCCAGGGTCGCGATGCACAGGTGCTCGACAATCCCGATTACCGTCTGAACATCATGGTGGTGAAAAGCCACGGGCTGCTCGCCCATGATCATCGCGCACGCCTGGGCATGGGCTTGTCTTCAGTGATTGCCGATAACCTGATCGGCCGCCCGCGGCTGGCGCGGCACTTCGAGCGCATCATCCTGCACGATGCCCGCAGCAACCCGCCGCTGCAGCCCCTGACCGACTTTCCGTCGCGTTGCCTGCCACTGGATGTGGCCAACCTGCGCCATGCCCTGCTGGCCTCAGGGTCCATCCCCATGGTGATGGAAGGCGTACGGGACATCCCCGGGGTTGGCCAGGGCACCTACCGCGATGGCGGGTTGCTCGACTATCACCTGGACCTGCCCTACCGGGGCGACGATATCGTGCTCTACCCGCACTTTACCGACAAGGTCATTCCCGGCTGGTTCGACAAGGCCCTGCCGTGGCGCCGCGGGGATGGCGAACGCTTGCGCAATGTACTGCTGCTGGCACCGTCGGCCCAGTACCTGGCCAGCCTGCCCTTCGGCAAGCTACCCGACCGTAGCGACTTCAAGCGCTTCATGGGCGACGCCGGCAGCCGTCAGCGCTACTGGCACACGGCGATGTCCGAAAGCCGCCGCCTGGGTGACGAACTGCTCGAACTGATCGAAACCGGCAAGCTGCATCAGCAACTGCAACCGCTGTAACCACCATGCTGGTAAACTGGTGGGCAGCATTGGTTTTCAGAGTTGAGACATCGTGGAAATTTTCAAAGAGTTCACCTTCGAGTCGGCACACCGCCTCCCGCACGTTCCTGAAGGGCACAAGTGCGGCCGCCTGCATGGCCATTCGTTCAAGGTTGCCCTGCACCTGACCGGGCCTCTGGACCCGCATACCGGCTGGATCCGCGACTTCGCCGAGATCAAGGCGATCTTCAAGCCGCTGTATGAGCAGCTGGACCACAACTACCTGAACGACATCCCTGGCCTGGAAAACCCGACCAGCGAAGTGATCGCCAAATGGATCTGGGACCAGGTCAAGCCGCTGCTGCCTGAGCTGTCCAAGGTGCGTATCCATGAGACCTGCACCAGTGGTTGCGAGTATTACGGCGACTGAGTGGGCAACGGATGTGACAAGACCACCCTTCGGGGTGGTTTTTTTTGGCCTCGCCCTTACGCCATCGACCTGTAGGAGCGACAGTGGGAGGGGCATAAAGACAAAACCCCTACCTGCGTACGCAGATAGGGGTTTCGGAATTTAATCTTGACGATGACCTACTCTCACATGGG
>NZ_JALRNF010000076.1 GCF_030272895.1 Pseudomonas sp. BGr12
GGAGGGGGTGGCGATGGGTTGTCACGGCCCCCCCTGTGTTTTCCTTGGCTCTCGGTGGGGGGGCCCCGCCCGCCCCACGTGTGGGGGGGGGTGGGCCCCGCGATCGCTTAGTGCCCCGCCGAAGCAGGCCCGGCCTTGGCCGCAAACGGCGGCTTGGCCAGCCACACCAGCACAATCAGCCCGGCAAACACCCAGCCCATCAGGGTGAAGTAATCCACCGTCGACATCATGTACGCCTGACTGCCGAGCATCCGCTCCAGTTGCGCATAAGACTGCCCGTTCGCCCCGCCCAGCTGGTTGAGCGCCTCGCGGGTGGCGGGCTCGTAGGTGCTGATGCTTTCGCTGAGGTAGGCGTGGTGCTGGTCGGCGCGGCGGATCCAGATCCAGGTGGTCAGCGACGCGGCGAAGCTGCCGCCCAGGGTCCGCAGGAAGGTGGCCAGCCCCGAGCCGTCGGCGATCTGATGAGGCGGCAGGTCCGAGAGCAGGATGCTCAAGGTCGGCATGAAAAACAGCGCCACACCGATGCCCATGAACAACTGCACCAGGGCGATGTGCTGGAAGTCCACCTCAGTGGTGAAGCCTGCGCGCATGAAGCAACTGGTGCCGATGGCCAGGAACGCCACCCCGGCCAGCACGCGCAGGTCGAACTTGTGCGCGTACTTGCCGACGAACGGCGACATCAATACCGGCAACAAGCCGATCGGCGCCACCGCCAGGCCAGACCAGGTGGCGGTGTAGCCCATCTGGGTCTGCAGCCATTGCGGCAGGATCAGGTTGATCCCGAAAAAGCCCGCGTAACCCAGGACCAGCACAATGGTGCCGATGCGAAAGTTGCGGTGCACGAACAGCCGCAGGTTGACCACCGGGTGCTTGTCGGTCAGCTCCCAGATGATGAAGATCGCCAGGAACACCAGCGATACCAGGCTGCCGACAACGATAAAGCCCGACTCGAACCAGTCCAGGTCGTTGCCCTTGTCCAGCACGATCTGCAAGGCGCCGACCCCGATGATCAGGGTCAGCAGGCCGATGTAGTCCATCGGCTGGCGGCTGGTACTGACCGGCCGGTTGCGCATCTGCTGGCGTACCACGGCGGCGGCGAACAGGCCGATCGGTATGTTGATGAAGAAGATCCACGGCCAACTGTAGCTATCGGTGATCCAGCCACCGAGGATCGGCCCGGCGATCGGCGCCACCACCGTGACCATCGCCAGCAAGGCCAGGGCCATGCCGCGCTTGGCCGGCGGGTAGACGGCGATCAGCAGGGTCTGGGTCATCGGGTACAGGGGGCCGGCGACAATGCCCTGCAATACCCGAAAGCCCACCAGTTCCGGCATCGAGCGGGCAATACCGCAGAGAAACGAGGCCAGCACGAACAGCAGCGTGGCCCAGAGGAACAGTTTCACCTCGCCGAAGCGTCGGCTCAGCCAGCCGGTCAGCGGCAAGGCAATGGCGTTGCTCACGGCGAACGAAGTGATGACCCAGGTGCCCTGCTCCACGCTCACGCCCAGGTTGCCGGCGATGGTCGGCAAGGCGACGTTGGCGATGGTGGTGTCGAGCACCTGCATGAAGGTCGCCAGTGACAGGCCGATGGTGGTCAGCAGCAGGCTCGGCGGGCTGAACGAAGCGTTGTTGCTCATCGCTGCGCCGTCTTGCCGGAGCCTGCGCTGTTGTCATGGATCAGCCGGGCGATCAGGGTGTCGGCTTCGACCAGTTGACGGTCGTACACGCCGGTGGCGAACGAGGCTTTCTGCGGCGGCACCTGGGCCAGGACCGGGCCGCTCTGGTCATGCAGGTCGACCGTCACCTGGGTCGACAGGCCGATGCGCAGCGGGTGCGCGGCCAGTTGTTGGGCATTGATATGGATGCGTACCGGCACCCGCTGGACGATCTTGATCCAGTTGCCAGTGGCGTTCTGCGCCGGCAACAGGGCAAAGGCGCTGCCGGTACCGGCGCCCAGGCTGTCGATGCTGCCGCTGTACTTGACCTCGCTGCCGTACAGGTCGGCGACGATGTCCACCGGCTGGCCGATGCGCATGTGGCGCAGCTGGGTTTCCTTGAAGTTGGCATCGATCCACAGCTGGTCCAGGGGAATCACCGCCATGGTCGCGGTGCCGGGCTGCAGGCGCTGGCCCAGTTGCACGGTGCGCTTGGCCACGTGGCCGGTGACCGGCGCCACCAGGGTGGTGCGGGCAGATGCCAGGTAGGCCTGGCGCAGCTCGGCGGCGGCGGCCATGACTTCCGGGTGGGAGGACACCACGGTGTCATCCACCAGCGCAGTGGTGGTGTTGAGCTGCTGCCTGGCATTGTTCAGGGCGCTCTGGGCCGACGCCAGGTCGTCACGGGCGTGGGACAGCTCCTCCTGGGAGATCGCCCCGCCTGCGGCGAGGGTCTTGCGCCGGTTGTAGTTGTCCTGGGCCTTGGTCAGCTCGGCCTGACGGGCGGCCACCTGGGCCTTCATGCCGTCGACGTTGCTGTACAGCCCGCGCACCTGGCGCACCGAGCGGGCCAGCTTGGCCTCGGCCGCCTGCAGGCCGACTTCGGCGTCGCTGGGGTCGAACTCGAGCAGCACCTGGCCTTCGTGGACCAGATCGCCATCGTCGGCACCGATACTGACCACGGTGCCGGTGACCTGCGGGGTGATTTCCACCACGTTACCGTTGACGTAGGCATCGTCGGTCTCTTCGCTCCAGCGCCCGTAGAGCTCATGCCAGCCCCACACCGCGGCGGCGCCGACGGCGATCAGCAGCGCCAGGCCCAGCAGCCAGGTCTTGCGCTTGCGGGTGTTTTCGAGGTCCTGGACCGTTTCGACGTTGTCGCTTGTCGTGCTCATTTGCCACCTACCCGCTGGATCGTCAGGGCGTCGCCTGCGGCAAGCAGGACCTTGGTCAGCAAGCTTTCCAGGGTCGCCAGTTCGTCTGCGGCCAGCACCCCCACCAACTCGTTCATCGCCGCCGCACCGATCTGCGGCAACTGGTCGGCGAGCTTCTGCCCCTGCTCCGTCAGGCCCAGGCGCACCTGGCGGCGGTCATCCGCGCAGCGCCGGCGCACGATCAGCTCTTTTTGCTCCAGGCGATCGAGCATGCGCGTCATCGAGCCGCTGTCCAGGGACAGGAAGCGGCACAGCTCGGCAGGCGTATCGACCCCGTACTGGGCGGCGATGATCAGCACCTTGAACTGCGCGGCGGTGACGCCGGAGTCCTGCAGGTGGCTGTCGAGAATGCGGTCCTTGACCAACGCGGCACGGGCCAGCAACAGGCCGATGTTGCAGGTCTGGAAGTTTTCGGGGGAGTAATGCGGCATGGAACGAGATACCTGCTCAGGCAGTAAGTAACATAATGTTACTGCCTAGACAGCTAACGTCAAGCCATTAATTAGCATGCTTATTATTTGCCGATAAAAAAGGGCTGCCTCGCAACCCATCGTCGATTACCTGTAGGAGCGGGCTTGCCCCCGCGATTGCGATCGGTCAATCACATCGCATCGCGGGGCAAGCCCGCTCCTACAGACGCCTCGATTCAGGCCGGGATACCGCTATGGAAGCGGAACTCTTCATCCGGGCTGCTGATCAGCTCAGCCTCGACCGCCCTGACCTTCTCCACCACCCGCTCGATATCCGCCGCTTCACCATATTGATGGGCCAGCTTCAGGTAACCCTGGTAGTGCCGGGCCTCGCTCTTGAGCAGGCCGTGGTAGAACTTGCCGAGCTCTTCGTCCAGGTGCGGCACCAGCGCGGCAAAGCGCTCGCAGCTGCGCGCCTCGATGAAAGCGCCGACCACCAGGGTGTCGACCAGCTTGACCGGCTCATGGGCGCGCACCACACGGCGCAGCCCCGAGGCGTAGCGCCCGGCTGAAACCGGGCGCAGGGCGATCTTGCGCCGCTTCATCAGGCGCAGCACCTGCTCGTGGTGCACCAGCTCCTCACGGGCCAGGCGCGACATCATGTTGATCAGGTCCAGGTGCGTGTTGTACTTGGCCATCAGGCTCAGCGCGGTGCTGGCGGCCTTGAACTCGCAGTTCTTGTGATCGATCAGCAGGGTTTCCTGGTCGGCAAGGGCCGCCTGGACCCAGGCATCGGGAGTACGGCAACCAAGGAACGCATCGATTTCGGGAATTAGGTGCATAGGCTCACAAAACAGGCAGGGCAACGGCAAGACCGGCGATTATACCGGCAGCGGCGGCGATCACCAGTGAACTATGCTTGATACATATCAACGCCCATTGCACTTGGCGCCGACTATAGTCAGACATCGGTCGCCATTTCTGATAGGGAGTTCACGCTCATGCAAGCCGTTCGCAGCATCCTGGTGGTACTCGACCCCGAACATGCCCACAGCCGCGCCCTGACCCGGGCCAAACTGATCGCCGGCGCCACTGGCGCCCGCCTGCACCTGTTGATGTGCGACAAGAAACACGACCACAGCGCCCTGCTCAGCCTGCTTGCCAGCCAGTTGCGCGATGACGGGTTCGTCAATGTGACTCACGAGCAGGCCTGGCACGACACCTTGCACGAATCGATCATCGACGTGCAGCAAGCCGAAGGGTGCGAGCTGGTGATCAAGGAGCACCGCCCGGACAACCCGCTGAAAAAGGCCCTGCTCACGCCCAGCGACTGGAAGCTGCTGCGCCAGTGCCCCTGCGCGGTGCTGATGGTCAAGACCGAACGCCCTTGGGCCGGTGGAGTGATCCTTGCCGCCGTGGACGTCGGCAACCACGACGAAGCGCACCGCCTGCTGCACAAGAACATCATCGACCACGGTTATGAGATCGCCAACCTGGCCAAGGGCGACCTGCACGTGATCAGCGCCCATCCGTCACCGATGTTGTCGGCGGCCGATCCGGTCTATCAATTGAAAGAAACCATCGAACAGAAGTATCGCGAGGAGTGCGCAGCGTTCCAGGCCGAGTTCGATATCAAGGATGAACGCCTGCACGTCGCCGAAGGCCCGGCGGATGTGCTGATCCCCTACACCGCCAACAAGTACGATGCGGTAGTGACGGTGATCGGCACGGTAGCCCGCACCGGGATTTCCGGGGCGCTGATCGGCAATACCGCCGAGGTGGTGCTCGACTCGCTGGAAAGCGATGTGCTGGTGCTCAAGAGCGAGGAAGCGCGGGTGCATCTGACTGAGCTGGCGCAAGGCTAAGCAGCTGATCGCGGGGCAAGCCCGCTCCCACAGGTGACCACTGTGGGAGCGGGCTTGCCCCGCGATGCATTCACCGCCTAACCCAGGGCATCCCTGAGAAACCCCGGCGCGATGTAGCGCTGGTAGTGGGCCTCGGAGAGCAGGAAGAACTCCCGGTCGATGGCATCGCGCACCTGGGGCAGTTCCCAGTCGCGAAACTCCGGCAACAACACCATCCCGTAGGCCTCCAGGTCGCGGATCACCCGTGCCCCGCGGGCGATCAACTGGTAGGCCCAGCAGTATTCGGACTGATGCGGCACGAAGCGGATCTTGCGCTGCTCCAGCTGCTGGCGCAGCAGGCTGGCATCAAAGACCTCGAGTTTGGCCACCATGACCTGCACCAGCAAATGCTCCAGACGCAGCCACACCGCACGTTTTTCATCGTCGTTGTAGCCGTTCCAGTTGATCACTTCATGGTGGAAACGCTTGCAGCCGCGGCACACCAAGTCCCCGTAAACCGTGGAGCAGAGGCCAACACAAGGCGTTTTAATTGACTGATTGGACATGAAAAAAATGGCAGTTGGGCGATGGAACAGCCTGTCATGTTAGCCCTTTGTCTAACGGGGGTCACCCGCTAAAGTCATCAAGCGCGCCTTACCTTAATCCAGTTTTTACCGTAGAATCATCCCGCCTTTTTAAGGCAGCAATGTCCGTTAGAAGCTGTTTTCAAAGCGTCACGAGCACAGTTCATCCGGTAGAACGGCGTTGGCTCGGTACAGGCATCCACTCCTGTCCCGCGCCAGCCCTCATCAGCCTCCGTTCTACAGGCGTAAAACTTTGAAAGCAGCTTCTGTAAGGATTTCCTGCAACCCTGGCTACTCGGCTCAAAAAGCCGTATTGCGCATGGGTGCCGGAATTTCTGGATGAGCGTCCCGGACACCCATTTGGGACCACTGATGAGGGTAATAACTGTGCTTGAAGCCTACCGCAAACACATCGAAGAGCGTGCCGCCCTGGGCATCGTGCCCCAGCCGCTTAACGCCGAACAAACTGCAGGCCTGGTCGAGCTGCTGAAGAATCCCCCTGCTGGCGAAGAAGCCGTCCTCGTCGACCTGATCACCAACCGCGTTCCGCCAGGAGTGGACGAAGCCGCCTACGTCAAGGCCGGTTTCCTCTCCGCTGTCGCCAAGGGCGAAGCCAAGTCCCCGCTGATCGACCGCAAGCGCGCCACCGAACTGCTGGGCACCATGCAGGGCGGCTACAACATCGCCACCCTGGTCGAGCTGCTGGATGACGCCGAACTGGG
>NZ_JALRNF010000077.1 GCF_030272895.1 Pseudomonas sp. BGr12
ATGTTCTTCACGTAGTCAGCGTGACCTGGGCAGTCAACGTGAGCGTAGTGACGAATGTTCGAGTTGTACTCGACGTGAGCGGTGTTAATGGTGATACCGCGAGCTTTTTCTTCCGGAGCGCTGTCGATCTTGTCGAATTCAACAACGGCCGAGCCGAAAACTTCGGAGCAAACGCGAGTCAGCGCTGCGGTCAGCGTGGTCTTGCCATGGTCAACGTGACCAATGGTGCCGACGTTCACGTGCGGCAGACTACGATCAAACTTTTCCTTAGCCATCGAGAAAATCCTCAGCAAGAAGAAAGAAGCAAGTGAATACGACCATTAAAACAAAGGCAGATATTTTCATATCTGCCTTGTTATATGGAGCTCTTGAGCGGATTTGAACCGCTGACCTCACCCTTACCAAGGGTGTGCTCTACCAACTGAGCTACAAGAGCGTAACACTGTGCAAAAACAGCAAACCTGGAGCGGGTAGCGGGAATCGAACCCGCATCATCAGCTTGGAAGGCTGAGGTTCTACCACTAAACTATACCCGCGGAGCTTGCGGCTCTCGCTAAACTGGTGGAGGGGGAAGGATTCGAACCTTCGAAGTCGTAGACGTCAGATTTACAGTCTGATCCCTTTGGCCGCTCGGGAACCCCTCCTGAACGTGGGCGGCATCTTAATCTCTTGCCGTCCTGTTGTCAAGCTTTTTCTCATTAAAATCTTGAGGTTAGCTACTTTGACAACTGCTTCACTTCGTTACCACTTAGTGGTTATCGCTGTGGAGCGGGCGCCATTCTAACAGGCTATTCACCAGTTGCAATACCCTCGCACAACATTATTTTATGTTTTAAGTCTTTGAAATCCCTAGAAAGTGTTCCGAGCACGGTTTGGTCCAGCAAACGCTGGCTTTGCGGCGCAATCTGCAACCACAAACCGGCTGCATCACCCAGCCGCCCAACCACCGGAACAGCCCCTACATCAAGGGTCAGCAGCCGTTGGCGCAAGGCCGCAAGCTGCTCCTTGCTGCTCAGGCCACCTACATACAGGCATTCCTGGCCACGCTCAGGGGCCTGTTTGCCGCTCTGGGACTCACTCAGCAAGCGAATCCCCTGCTGATTCCCCTTGTACAACGACAACGGCGCCACTTCCTTGGCCTTCAGCGGTGCCTCCTGCTGGTGCCAGACGTAATAGACGCCATTGAGCACCACTAACAACAGAAACAACCAACGCATAGCCACCTCAATCCAGGGGACAGGCCAGAGCCAGGCCAACGAATACCAGGTCAGGTACGACAAGGGCGCTCGGCGCGGCTTCTTGCACCAGAGGTGCATCCCCTCCGGTCAGCAGCACCACGAAATCATTCCCCCACAGTGCCTTTGCATGGGCAAGCTGGGAACCGACGAAGCCCTGCAGCATATGCACACAACCACGCTCGACCGCTTCGACCGTAGAACGTCCCGGGGCCATGCTCGACAGCGCCCGCTCAGCCGAAGCGTCGTCGTAACGGATACGCCGGGTGTGGGTACGCAACTGGCTGCGCATCAGCGGCATACCCGGACAAATGAAGCCGCCCAGGTGCTCGCCATCGGCCGCGACGAAATCGGCCTTGGCCGCCGTACCGAAGTCCATGACCAGGCAGGCGCCCTTGGCCAGGTGATAGCCACCCAGCACAGCAAGCCAGCGGTCCAGGCCGAGGCGCTGGTAGTCCTCATAACCATTGCGCACCCCGCCCACCTCCCGGGCCGGTTGTGCAACCATCACCTCAAGACCGAAGCATTGGGCCAGCAGCGCGCAGAGGCTGGCGGTTTCCTCTTCGCTTCGCACGCTGACCAGGCGACAGCGCTCAGGCGGCACAGCCAACGCTTTGATCGCCGTCACCAGCGCCTGGTCGGAATCGACCACGCCGCCGACGACGAGGGTCGCGAAGGCACTGCGAACGATCCGCCACTTGATGAAGCTGTTACCGCAATCGAGCTCAAGAATCATCACGCAACCTCAAACTGAGCTCACCACCGCTGAAGCTCTTTTCTTCACCATCGACCTCAAGACGCAATGCGCCCTGACCATCGATACCCAACACTACGCCATCGATCCTGTTGACCCCGGCGATCAGTGATACCGCCCTACCCTGCCATAGGTGCGCCTGCTCCCATTCAACCTGGAAGGCGGCAAAGCCCTCCAGGCGATGGCGCTCGAGATCGATCTGCAGGTTGTGGTTGAGCCTGGCGACCATCAGGTTGCGATCGATATTCACACCTGTTTCCCGGCGCACCGATGTCCACAGCTGATCGACCTCGCTGGCGACCTGCATGTTCACATTGATGCCGATCCCCAGCACGACATGACAGACATCCGCAGGGTCGCCCACCAGCTCCAGGAGAATGCCGGCGATCTTCTGATTATTGACCAATACATCGTTTGGCCATTTCAGGCCGGCCTCTGCAACGCCAAATGACTGCAATGTGCGCAAGACCGCAAGGCCGACGACCAGGCTCAGGCCTTCAAGCTGGCGCATGCCACCCTCTATGCGCAGCACCAGGCTGTAATAGAGGTTTTCAGCGAAAGGACTGACCCACTGGCGGCCTCGCCGGCCACGACCGGCCGTCTGGCGCTCGGCCAGCACCAGGAACGGCGCAGCCTGCCCATCGCCAATGGCACGCAACGCCTGGGCATTGGTCGAGTCAATGGAATCGTGGATCGATACGGGCCAGTGCTCGCCCAGGGAGGACTCGGCGATTGCCGCCTCTTCCAGCAACGACAACGGCGCGGCCAACTGGTAGCCGCGGCCACGCACTTTGTGAATAGGCAGATTCAGCTCAGCCTCAAGGTGCTGTAGCTGCTTCCAGACAGCACTGCGACTTACGCCAAGGGCGGTCCCCAGGTCCTGCCCGGAATGGAACCGACCATCCTTGAGGAGCTTCAACAACTTCAGCATGCCAATCTCGACTCATAATGAGGTTGGCATGATAGCTAGGCAGGTGGGGATTGCATAGAAAACAGCGGGCTGGATATTGGCTGCGTTCGACCTGTAGGAGCGGCGGTGGGAGCGGGCTTGCCCCGCGATCGCGGTCTGCAGGACACATCGCATCGCGGGGCAAGTCGGATCGCCGCACCGCCGCTCCCACAGGGGGCCATTGACTGCAGGAATGGGCAGCCAGAAAGACAAAACCCCTACCTGCGTGCGCAGATAGGGGTTTCGGAATTTAATCTTGACGATGACCTACTCTCACATGGGGAAACCCCACACTACCATCGGC
>NZ_JALRNF010000078.1 GCF_030272895.1 Pseudomonas sp. BGr12
AAGTAGGCTCCCACTGCTTGTACGCATACGGTTTCAGGTTCTATTTCACTCCCCTCTCCGGGGTTCTTTTCGCCTTTCCCTCACGGTACTGGTTCACTATCGGTCAGTCAGTAGTATTTAGCCTTGGAGGATGGTCCCCCCATATTCAGACAAAGTTTCTCGTGCTCCGTCCTACTCGATTTCATGACTAAGAGATTTTCGCGTACAGGGCTATCACCCACTATGGCCGCACTTTCCAGAGCGTTCCGCTAATCTCAAAGCCACTTAAGGGCTAGTCCCCGTTCGCTCGCCACTACTAAGGGAATCTCGGTTGATTTCTTTTCCTCAGGGTACTTAGATGTTTCAGTTCCCCTGGTTCGCCTCTTGTACCTATGTATTCAGTACAAGATACTCAGCTTATGCTGAGTGGGTTCCCCCATTCAGAGATCTCCGGATCAAAGTCTGTTTGCCGACTCCCCGAAGCTTATCGCAGGCTACCACGTCTTTCATCGCCTCTGACTGCCAAGGCATCCACCGTATGCGCTTCTTCACTTGACCATATAACCCCAAGCAATCTGGTTATACTGTGAAGACGACATTCGCCGAAAATTCGCAATACTCTTAAAGTCTTAAGAGACACTCACAAATTTTACCTTAGCCTGATCCACCAGCAGTGAAACTGGTGTTCAGTCTATATCTATCACATATCCAAATTTTTAAAGAACGATCTGACAAAAGCCAGAAATCAACATTCGACGCGAATGCTCATTTCTGAGTTTGATCAAGGTACTGCAGAGTGGTGGAGCCAAGCGGGATCGAACCGCTGACCTCCTGCGTGCAAGGCAGGCGCTCTCCCAGCTGAGCTATGGCCCCGCATATTGGTAGGTCTGGGCAGATTTGAACTGCCGACCTCACCCTTATCAGGGGTGCGCTCTAACCAACTGAGCTACAGACCTATATAGGGTCTTGATCGTCTTCTTCAATGAATCAAGCAATTCGTGTGGGAGCTTATGAAGCAGCTGATGTCGTCGATTAAGGAGGTGATCCAGCCGCAGGTTCCCCTACGGCTACCTTGTTACGACTTCACCCCAGTCATGAATCACACCGTGGTAACCGTCCTCCCGAAGGTTAGACTAGCTACTTCTGGTGCAACCCACTCCCATGGTGTGACGGGCGGTGTGTACAAGGCCCGGGAACGTATTCACCGCGACATTCTGATTCGCGATTACTAGCGATTCCGACTTCACGCAGTCGAGTTGCAGACTGCGATCCGGACTACGATCGGTTTTGTGAGATTAGCTCCACCTCGCGGCTTGGCAACCCTCTGTACCGACCATTGTAGCACGTGTGTAGCCCAGGCCGTAAGGGCCATGATGACTTGACGTCATCCCCACCTTCCTCCGGTTTGTCACCGGCAGTCTCCTTAGAGTGCCCACCATAACGTGCTGGTAACTAAGGACAAGGGTTGCGCTCGTTACGGGACTTAACCCAACATCTCACGACACGAGCTGACGACAGCCATGCAGCACCTGTGTCAGAGTTCCCGAAGGCACCAATCCATCTCTGGAAAGTTCTCTGCATGTCAAGGCCTGGTAAGGTTCTTCGCGTTGCTTCGAATTAAACCACATGCTCCACCGCTTGTGCGGGCCCCCGTCAATTCATTTGAGTTTTAACCTTGCGGCCGTACTCCCCAGGCGGTCAACTTAATGCGTTAGCTGCGCCACTAAAATCTCAAGGATTCCAACGGCTAGTTGACATCGTTTACGGCGTGGACTACCAGGGTATCTAATCCTGTTTGCTCCCCACGCTTTCGCACCTCAGTGTCAGTATGAGCCCAGGTGGTCGCCTTCGCCACTGGTGTTCCTTCCTATATCTACGCATTTCACCGCTACACAGGAAATTCCACCACCCTCTGCCCTACTCTAGCTCGCCAGTTTTGGATGCAGTTCCCAGGTTGAGCCCGGGGATTTCACATCCAACTTAACGAACCACCTACGCGCGCTTTACGCCCAGTAATTCCGATTAACGCTTGCACCCTCTGTATTACCGCGGCTGCTGGCACAGAGTTAGCCGGTGCTTATTCTGTTGGTAACGTCAAAACAGCAAGGTATTAACTTACTGCCCTTCCTCCCAACTTAAAGTGCTTTACAATCCGAAGACCTTCTTCACACACGCGGCATGGCTGGATCAGGCTTTCGCCCATTGTCCAATATTCCCCACTGCTGCCTCCCGTAGGAGTCTGGACCGTGTCTCAGTTCCAGTGTGACTGATCATCCTCTCAGACCAGTTACGGATCGTCGCCTTGGTGAGCCATTACCTCACCAACTAGCTAATCCGACCTAGGCTCATCTGATAGCGCAAGGCCCGAAGGTCCCCTGCTTTCTCCCGTAGGACGTATGCGGTATTAGCGTTCCTTTCGAAACGTTGTCCCCCACTACCAGGCAGATTCCTAGGCATTACTCACCCGTCCGCCGCTGAATCGAAGAGCAAGCTCTTCTCATCCGCTCGACTTGCATGTGTTAGGCCTGCCGCCAGCGTTCAATCTGAGCCATGATCAAACTCTTCAGTTCAATACTGCTTGGGTTTTTAAGAAACCCTAAACTTGGCTCAGCAATCTCAAAATGAACTATATGATTGCTCATGTAGTCACTTGTGATGCTGATAATCTTTGTGACTATCAGTCTGATTTCACAAGCACCCACACGAATTGCTTGATTCGATTGTTAAAGAGCG
>NZ_JALRNF010000079.1 GCF_030272895.1 Pseudomonas sp. BGr12
CAACGGCCAGCAGATCGTCATCGGCGTCGGCCAGAGCACGGGCACCGTGCAGTTCACCGCGCCAGACAACGTGCACAGCAGCAACCTCGATCTGACCAACGCGATCAAGGACGTTTCGGGCGGCAACTACGAGGAGCTGACTGCTTCCGGTGAGACCACCGTGACCGTCACCGATGGTCCAGGCACTGAAGACACTACCGGCCTGAAGCTGACCGCGACCCCATCGGTCAACGAAGGTGGCGAGATCACCTACACCGCCACCCTGACCAACCCGGCTGGCACCGCCATGAGCATCACCCTCAGCAATGGTGAGAGCATCACCATCGCGGCGGGCGAAACCAGCGGCAGCGTGACCGTGGCCGCGCCGGACGACGACGTCTATATCGATGCTGGTCAGGTCGAGGCGACCATCACCGGTACCACCGGTGGCGACTTCGAAAACCTGGCGGTGGATAACACCCCGGCCGTCACCGAGGTCAACGACACCCTCGACCCGTCGACCGTCAAATTGACCGCCGACGTCAGCACCATCGGTGAAGGTGGTGTGATTACCTACACCGCCACCGTCAGCGCCCCGGTGACCGGCACCCCGCTGGTGATCAACCTGACCAATGGCCAGCAGATCGTCATCGCGGTCGGTCAGAGCACTGGCACCGTGCAGTTCACTGCACCGGACAACGTGCACAACAGCAACCTGGACCTGACCAACAGCATCAAGGACGTGAGTGGCGGCAACTACGAGGAACTGACCGCTTCCGGTGAAACCACCGTCACCGTTACTGACGGCCCGGGCACCCAGGATGAAACTGGCCTGAAGCTGACCGCGACCCCATCGGTCAACGAAGGCGGCGAGATCACCTACACCGCGACCCTGACCAACCCGGCTGGCACGGCCATGACCATCACCCTCAGCAATGGTGAAAGCATCACCATCGCTGCCGGTGAGACTTCGGGCAGCGTGACTGTCGCCGCGCCGGATGATGACGTCTATATCGACGCTGGCCAGGTCGAAGCGACTATCACCGGCACCTCCGGTGGCGACTTCGAAAACCTCAACGTCGACCCGTCGGCGGCCGTAACCGAGGTCAACGACACCCTCGATCCGTCGACCGTCAAGTTGACCGCTGATGTCAGCACTATCGGCGAAGGTGGCGTGATCACCTACACCGCTACCGTCAGCGCGCCGGTCACCGGCACGCCACTGGTGATCAACCTGACCAATGGCCAGCAGATCGTCATCGCGGTCGGTCAGAGCACTGGCACCGTGCAGTTCACTGCGCCAGACAACGTGCACAACACCAACCTGGACCTGACCAACAGCATCAAGGACGTCTCGGGCGGTAATTACGAAGACCTGACGGCTTCCGGTGAAACCACCGTCACCGTCACCGATGGTCCAGGCACTGAAGACACCACCGGTCTGAAGCTGACCGCCACCCCATCGGTCAACGAAGGCGGTGAAATCACCTACACCGCCACCCTGACCAACCCGGCCGGCACTGCCATGACAATTACCCTCAGCAATGGTGAATCGATCACCATTGCGGCGGGTGAAACCAGCGGCAGCGTGACTGTCGCCGCGCCGGACGATGACGTGTACATCGATGCCGGCCAGGTCGAAGCAACCATCACCGGCACGTCCGGTGGCGACTTTGAAAACCTCCACGTCGACCCGTCGGCGGCTGTGACTGAAGTCAACGACACCATCGATCCATCGACGGTGAAACTCACTGCCGATGTCAGCACCATCGGTGAAGGTGGCGTGATCACCTACACCGCTACCGTCAGCGCCCCGGTGAGCGGCACCCCATTGGTGATCAACCTCACCAATGGCCAGCAGATCGTCATTGGCGTCGGCCAGAGCACTGGCACCGTGCAGTTCACCGCGCCAGACAACGTGCACAGCACCAACCTCGACCTGACCAACAGCATCAAGGACGTCAGTGGCGGTAACTACGAGGACCTGACTGCCTCGGGCACCACCACTGTGACCGTCACCGACGGTCCAGGCACCGAAGACACTACCGGTCTGAAGCTGACCGCGACCCCGTCGGTCAACGAAGGTGGCGAGATCACCTACACCGCGACGCTGACCAACCCGGCCGGCACCGCCATGACCATCACCCTCAGCAATGGTGAAAGCATCACCATTGCGGCCGGTGAGACTTCGGGCAGCGTGACTGTCGCGGCACCGGACGACGACGTGTACATCGACGCTGGCCAGGTCGAGGCAACCATCACCGGTACGTCCGGCGGCGACTTCGAAAACCTCAACGTCGACCCGTCGGCGGCCGTCACCGAGGTCAACGACACCATCGACCCGTCGACCGTCAAGTTGACCGCTGATGTCAGTACTATCGGCGAAGGTGGCGTGATCACCTACACCGCTACTGTCAGCGCGCCGGTCACCGGTACCCCATTGGTGATCAACCTCACCAATGGCCAGCAGATCGTCATCGCGGTCGGCCAGAGCAGCGGCACCGTGCAGTTCACTGCACCGGACAACGTGCACAGCACCAACCTCGATCTGACCAACGCCATCAAGGACGTTTCGGGTGGTAACTACGAAGA
>NZ_JALRNF010000007.1 GCF_030272895.1 Pseudomonas sp. BGr12
GGGGGGTTGTCTCTCGGGGTGGGGTTTTTGGTGGGGCAGCTTTGGGGGGCCACCCCCGCTCCTACCGGGCTTTTCGGCGCGGGCTTGCCCCGCGATGAACTCAATACAAGGCAGCGAACAACTTGCGCCGGTAGGTCCCCACCAGCGGATGATCGTTGCCCAGCAGGTCGAACACTTGCAGCAAGGTCTTGTGTGGCAAGCCGCCTTCGTAGCCGCGGTTGCGGCTGAACAGCTTGAGCAAGCCGTCCAGCGCGGCCTCGTACTGCTGGCGCGACAGCTGCTGGATGCACAGCTGGTAGGCAGCCTCGTCGTCTTCGCCATTCTGCGCCAGGCGCGTCTTGAGGTCGGCGACTTCCGGCAGGCTGGCGGCCTGGCGCAGGAAGGTCAGTTGGGCCTTGGCACCGGCCAGGGCCGCCTTGTGCTCATCGGTCTTGACCGCATCGAGCACGACCTGGGCCTCGCCCAGCTCACCGCGTTCGGCCAGGCAGCGGGCATACAGGATCAGTGCCGCGGCGTTGCTGTTGTCTTCGCTCAGCAGGGCCTTGAGGGTGGCTTCGGCTTCGCTGAAGCGGCCTTCGGCAAACTGCGCCTGGGCGACTTCCAGGGGGGCGGCGGCAGCCGGTGGCGGCATCTGCACATGAGGTTCGAGCAGGGTGCGGATGGCCGACTCCGGCTGGGCACCGGCAAAGCCGTCGACCGGCTGGCCATCCTTGAACAGCACCACGGTCGGCAGGCTGCGGATGCCGAAGCGGGCGACGATGTCCTGTTCGATATCGCAGTTGACCTTGGCCAGCAGCAGCTCGCCCTGGTAGCTCTCGGTGATTTGCGCCAGCAGCGGCATCAGTGCCTTGCAGGGGGCGCACCATTCGGCCCAGAAGTCGACCAGCACCGGTTTGTGAAAGGAATTCTGGATGACCGACTGATCGAAGTCGGCGGCAGTTGCGTCGAAAATATACGGGGTAGCAGGGCTCATCGCGACTCTCGAAAATCCGTGAATGACATCACTATAAAGGCTGGCGGCTGGCGTGGTACAGGCTGACCCGGCGGAATTCGTGGGGCTCGGCCAGATCCGGCAGGGTCAGGGCTTCGAGCACGCCCAGGGGCTGGTACAGCGGGTGGCTGAAGTCGCGCACCCGCGAGTCGGCCACCAGGGCCTGGCGACCACGGCTGAGGAATTCGTCGAGCAGCGGCAGGTTGGCCCGGTCGTAGAGTACGTCGGCCACCAGGATCAGGTCGAAACGGTCGGCCTCCTGGAAAAAGTCGCTGGAGTAGCTCAGTTCCACGCCATTGAGTTCGGCGTTGGCCTGGCAAGCCTGCAGGGCCAGGGGATCGAGGTCGCAGGCCACCACTTCGAGGGCGCCAGCGCGGGCGGCGGCGATTCCGGCAATGCCGGAGCCTGCGCCAAAATCCAGCACGCGCTTGCCTTCGACCCAGTGACGCTGTTCGTCCAGGTAGCGGGCCATGGCCAGGCCGCTGGCCCAGCAGAAGCTCCAGTACGGTGGCTCGTGGAGGATGCGCCGGGTTTCATCGGGGGTGAATTCGCGGTCCATGTTCTGCGCATCGATCAGCCACAGCTTGAGCGCGCAGTCGGGCAGGTCGCTGACCACCAGCCGGGCATCGCCCAGCAGCTCCCCCAATGCCTGTTGCAGCGGTGCTGGCGCCATCATGGCGCCTTTACAAAGCGCAGGGGGCCGGTGGCCTGGGTCTGGGCCTGGTTGATGCGTACCGGCGACAAATGCAGGATCAGCTGGCCGGACTGGCTGGCGCGTCCGCGCAGCTCGACCCGGGCACCGGCCGGGAAGGCCTCGGGGCTGAAGCGCAGTTGGTAGGGTAGGTCCAGGCCGTTGCCGCTCAGGGTGCTGCTGGCCAGCAATTGCTGCGGACGGCCGCGTTCATCGATGACCAGCAGGGCCAGCTCGACTTCGGCGCCGGCCGGAATGTTGAGCAAGGTGCCGCTCAATTCGCGTTGATAGGCCGGCAAAGGACCCAGGTCCTTGGCGGTCTTGCTCGCCACCGGGGCTTTCGGGGCCGGTGCAGGCTGGGGTTTGTCGCTGCTGCAGGCCACCAGCAAGGCGGCAAAACTGAGCACAACGAGCGCTCGAAATGGCATGGGGAATTCCTTCGCGGCATTTTTTCCACTGTGGATGGTAAACCCTTTGGCTTGTCTTGCCAGTGGGATGCGCTACCATGGCCCTCCCTTTTTTTGTTGCCTGCCACCATGCACTGTCCCTTCTGCGGTGCCAACGACACCAAGGTCATCGACTCTCGACTGGTTGCCGAGGGCGAGCAAGTGCGCCGTCGGCGCGAATGCGTCGCCTGCGGTGAGCGCTTTACTACTTTCGAAACCGCCGAGCTGGTCCTGCCCCGGCTGATCAAGCAGGACGGCAGCCGCCAGCCCTTCGACGAAGAGAAGCTGCGCGCCGGCATGCAGCGCGCCCTGGAAAAACGCCCGGTCAGTGTCGAGCGCCTGGAAGCGGCGCTGGCACACATCAAGCACAAGCTGCGGGCCACCGGTGAGCGCGAGGTCAAGTCGCTGGTCGTCGGCGAGATGGTCATGACCGAGCTGCAGAAGCTCGATGAAGTGGCCTATATCCGCTTTGCCTCGGTATACCGGCGCTTCCAGGACCTCGACGAGTTCCGTGAAGAAATCGACCGCCTGGCCCGTGAGCCGGCTAAAGAGTGAACATGTCCAGCGAACGCGCGGTACTCGATGCCCATTACATGGCCCGGGCCCTGGAACTGGCCCGCAAGGGCCTGTATTCGACCCACCCGAACCCGCGCGTCGGTTGCGTGATCGTCAAGGACGGCCAGGTGGTCGGCGAAGGCTGGCACGTGCGCGCCGGCGAGCCGCATGCCGAAGTGCATGCCCTGCGCCAGGCCGGTGAGCTGGCCCGTGGCGCCTGCGCCTACGTCACCCTTGAACCCTGCAGCCACCACGGGCGCACGCCGCCCTGTGCCGAGGCGCTGGTCAAGGCCGGTGTGGCGCGCGTGGTCGCCGCCATGCAGGACCCCAACCCGCAAGTGGCGGGGCAGGGCCTCAAGCGCCTGGCCGATGCCGGTATCGAGGTTGCCAGCGGCGTGCTCGAAGCCGAAGCGCGGGCGCTCAACCCGGGCTTTTTGAAGCGCATGGAGTTCGGCCTGCCGTTCGTTCGCGCCAAGCTGGCGATGAGCCTGGATGGCCGCACCGCCATGGCCAGCGGCGAAAGCCAGTGGATCACAGGCCCTGCCGCGCGTAGCGCCGTACAGCGCTTGCGGGCCCGCTCCAGCGTGGTGCTGACCAGTGCCCAGAGCGTACTGGCCGACAACGCGCGGATGACCGTGCGTGCTGATGAGCTGGGCCTCGACCCGCAGACCACGGCCCTGGCCCTGGCGCGCCCGCCCCTGCGCGTGCTGATCGACGGGCGCCTGCGCCTGCCGTTGGATGCGCCGTTCTTCTTGGCCGGGCCTGCCCTGGTAGTAACGGCCGCTGCCGTCGACAGTCGCTACGCCGAGGCCGGCCACGAACTGCTGAGCCTGCCGGGCGAGGGCGGTCGGGTCGACCTGCACGCCCTGTTGCGCGAGCTGGCGGCCCGTGGCGCCAGCGAAGTGCTGCTCGAAGCCGGGGCCGGCCTGGTCGGTGCCTTTGCCCAAAGCGGGCTGATCGACGAATACCAGATCTTTGTCGCCGCCAAGTTCCTTGGCTCCAGTGCCCGGCCTTTGCTGGACTGGCCGCTGGAGCGCATGAGCGAAGCGGCACCGCTGAAAATCACTGAAATGCGCGCGGTGGGCGATGACTGGCGAGTCACTGCGATCCCTGTGCCGGCGCCCGGCGTATAATTCCAGGCTAGCCCTGCGCAGCCCTGTTCTCGAGGAGGACTCATGTTCACCGGCATCATCGAATCCATAGGCAGCATCCGCACCCTGACCCCCAAAGGCGGCGACGTGCGGGTGTATGTCGAAACCGGCAAGCTGGACCTTGGCGACGTCAAACTCGGCGACAGCATTGCCGTCAACGGTGTGTGCCTGACCGCGGTCGAGCTGCCTGGCGATGGCTTCTGGGCCGACGTCAGCCGCGAAACCCTGGAATGCACCGCCTTCGACGACCTCAAGAGCGGCAGCCGGGTCAACCTGGAAAAGGCCCTGACCCCGACCACCCGCCTGGGCGGCCACCTGGTCAGCGGCCATGTCGACGGTGTCGGCGAAGTGGTCTCGCGCAGCGATAACGCCCGCGCCATCCAGTTCCGCATCCGTGCACCCAAGGAGCTGGCCAAGTACATTGCCCACAAGGGCTCGATCACCGTCGACGGCACCAGCCTGACGGTGAACCTGGTCGATGGCGCCGAGTTCGAGCTGACCATCGTTCCGCATACACTGGCCGAAACCATCATGGCCGACTACCGTCCCGGTCGTCGGGTCAACCTTGAGGTCGACCTGCTGGCCCGTTACCTGGAGCGTCTGCTGCTGGGTGACAAAGCCGCCGAGCCGAGCAAAGGCAGCGGCATTACCGAAAGTTTCCTGGCCGCCAACGGCTACCTGAAATCCTGATTTGAAAGGGGGTGCCGCGTGGCGCTCAACAGCATCGAAGAACTGGTCGAAGACATCCGCCAGGGCAAAATGGTCATCCTGATGGATGACGAAGACCGCGAGAACGAAGGCGACCTGATCATGGCCGCCGAGTGCTGCAAGGCCGAACACATCAACTTCATGGCCAAGCATGCCCGCGGCCTGATCTGCATGCCGATGTCGCGCGAGCGTTGCGAAACGCTCAAGCTGCCGCTGATGGCACCGCGCAATGGCTCGGGCTTCGGCACCAAGTTCACCGTCTCGATCGAGGCGGCCGAAGGCGTCACCACCGGCATCTCCGCCGCCGACCGTGCCCGCACCGTCCAGGCTGCAGCCGCCCGCGACGCCAAGGCCGAAGACATCGTCAGCCCCGGTCACATCTTCCCGCTGATGGCCCAGCCAGGCGGCACCCTGGCCCGTGCAGGCCACACCGAAGCGGCGTGCGACCTGGCGCGCATGGCCGGTTTCGAGCCGAGCGGGGTGATCTGCGAGGTGATGAACGACGACGGCACCATGTCCCGTCGCCCGGAGCTGGAAGCCTTCGCCGCCGAGCACGACATCAAGATCGGTACCATCGCCGACCTGATCCACTACCGGATGATCCACGAACGTACCGTTCAGCGGGTTTCCGAGCAGCCGCTGGACAGCGAGCTGGGTCATTTCAACCTGGTCACCTACCGTGATTCGGTCGAAGGCGACGTGCACATGGCCCTGACCCTGGGCAACATCTGCGCCGAAGAACCGACCCTGGTGCGGGTGCACAACATGGACCCGTTGCGCGACCTGCTGATGGTCAAGCAACCGGGCCGCTGGAGCCTGCGCGCCGCCATGAGCGCGGTTGCCGAGGCCGGTAGCGGTGTCGTGCTGCTGCTCGGTCACCCGCTGGAAGGCGACGTGCTGCTGGCGCATATCCGCGAAAGCGCCGACGCTGCACCGGTGAAAACCCCGACCACCTACAGCACCGTCGGTGCCGGTTCGCAGATTCTGCGCGACCTGGGCGTACGCAAAATGCGCCTGATGAGTTCGCCAATGAAGTTCAATGCGATATCCGGATTCGATCTGGAAGTTGTAGAATACGTGCCCTCCGAATAAAGCAGGCGGTTTGTCGCGCTGCCATTCGTGTCCCAAACCCCTACAGGCCGCCAATTTGCGGCCTGGCTCTTTAAGATGAGAACTCCGGTATGACCCTGAAGACCATCGAAGGTACCTTCATCGCCCCCAAAGGTCGCTATGCTTTGGTGGTTGGCCGCTTCAACAGCTTCGTCGTCGAAAGCCTGGTAAGCGGTGCCGTTGACGCCCTGGTTCGCCACGGTGTCAGCGAAAGCGACATCACCATCATCCGTGCCCCGGGTGCGTTCGAGATTCCGCTGGTGGCACAGAAAGTCGCCCAGCAAAGCGAATATGCCGCGATCATCGCCCTGGGCGCAGTGATCCGTGGCGGTACCCCGCACTTCGAATACGTGGCGGGCGAGTGCACCAAGGGCCTGGCCCAGGTGTCCATGGAGTTCGGCGTACCGGTTGCATTCGGTGTCCTGACCGTCGATTCGATCGAACAGGCCATCGAGCGCTCCGGCACCAAGGCCGGCAACAAGGGCGCCGAAGCGGCCCTGTCCGCCCTGGAAATGGTCAGCCTGCTGGCGCAGTTGGAGGCCAAGTGATTAGCGACGAGCACGATCGTTTCAACCCGCGCGATCCAAAACCTGCGGATGCTGGCAAGCCATCGAAGAGCGCCAAGCGTCGCGAAGCCCGTCAGCTCGCGACCCAGGCCCTGTATCAATGGCACATGGCTCGGCAGTCGCTGAACGAGATCGAAGCGCAGTTCCGGGTCGATAACGATTTCACCGATGTCGACGGTGCCTATTTCCGCGAAATCCTCCACGGGGTTCCGGTGATGGTGCAGGAAATCGACAAGGCCCTGGCGCCCTGCCTGGACCTGGCCCTTGAAGAACTCGACCCGGTTGAGCTGGCGGTCCTGCGCCTGTCCACCTGGGAGTTCATCAAGCGTGTCGACGTACCGTACCGCGTGGTGATCAACGAAGGCGTCGAACTGGCCAAGATCTTCGGTGCCACCGACGGTCACAAGTTCGTCAACGGCGTGCTCGACAAGCTGGCACCACGGCTTCGTGAAGCCGAAGTCAAGGCATTCAAGCGCTGATCCTGGCGCTTCCTGCCGATGGGTGAGTTCGAACTGATTCGCCATTACTTCGCCGCCGCGCCCTGTGCGCAGGGCGGCGAAGCGGTTGCGCTGGGCATTGGCGACGATTGCGCCTTGCTCAGCGTGGCGGCCGGCGAGCAGCTGGCGATCTCCACCGACACGCTGGTGGCCGGGGTGCATTTCCCGGCCGTCTGCGATCCATTTCTGCTCGGTCAGCGTTCGCTGGCCGTTGCCGCCAGTGACCTGGCTGCCATGGGGGCTGCCCCCATCGGCTTTACCCTTGCCCTGACCCTGCCGGACGTGAATGCGGACTGGCTGCAAGCCTATGCCCGTGGCCTGAACCAGATGGCCCAGGCCTGCCGCCTGAGTCTGATCGGTGGCGACACCACCCGCGGCCCCTTGAGCCTGACCATGACCGTGTTTGGCCGGGTGCCCCAAGGAATGGCGCTGACCCGCAGCGGTGCCCGCGCCGGTGACCTGCTGTGTGTGGGCGGTGAACTGGGCAATGCCGCCGGCGCCTTGCCGCTGGTGCTGGCCGAGCGCCAGGCGGCGCCTGCCGTCGCCGAGCCCTTGCTGGCCCATTACTGGTCGCCGTCGCCACAGTTCGCCCTGGGCCAGGCCCTGCGCGGCAAAGCCACATCGGCGCTGGATATTTCCGACGGCCTGCTGGCCGACTGCGGGCATATCGCCAAAGCCTCGCAAGTGGCCCTGCAGGTCGAGCTGGAGCGCTTGCCGATCTCGGCCGCGCTGCAGGCGTTCTTCGGCTTGGAAGGCGCCCGGCAGGCGGCCCTGGCGGGCGGCGACGATTATGTCCTGGCATTCACCCTGCCCGAGGCGCAGCTTGCGCCCCTGCACGCGGCCGGCTGGCCGGTTCACGTGGTCGGCCGGGTGGCCAGCGGTGCCGGCGTCAGCCTGGTGGACGGCCAGGGCAGGGACATCACCCCGGTTACCCGGGGCTATCAACATTTTAGGGAGCAACCGTGACCGATCACCCCAACCAGGTGCCTGCGGAGAACGTTCCGCCGTCGGTCTGGCGTAATCCTTGGCATTTTCTCGCCTTCGGCTTCGGCTCCGGGACCTTGCCCAAGGCGCCGGGAACCTGGGGCTCGCTGGTAGCCTTGCCGTTCATCCCCTTGTGGCAGATGCTGCCCGACTGGGGCTACTGGCTGATGCTCGGCCTGACCATGCTGTTCGGTTTCTGGCTGTGCGGAAAAGTCGCCGATGACTTGCGCGTGCATGACCATGAAGGCATCGTCTGGGACGAGATGGTCGGCATGTGGATTACCTTGTGGCTGGTGCCCGAGGGCTGGCACTGGTTGTTGGCGGGTTTCCTGATGTTCCGCTTCTTCGATATTCTCAAGCCCTGGCCGATCCGCTGGGTCGACCGGCATGTACATGGCGGTGTCGGGATCATGCTCGACGACGTGCTGGCGGGTGTGTTCGCCTGGTTGGGCATGCAGGTTCTGGTATGGAGTTTTACCTAAGGGAGTAGGACGATGACTGGATGGCGACTCGGACTCTTGGTATTGGCCCTGCTGGCAGGCACTGTACAAGCGGCGGAGCCGCCGCCGGCGATTCCTGCCCAGATCCGCCTGGCCAGCGAGGAATGGCTCGATTACACCAACGCCGATGGCAGTGGCCTGGCCTGGGACGTTCTGCGCAAGGTGTTCGAGCCGGCCGGGGTCAAGGTGCGTACCCAGAGCGTGCCCTACAGCCGGGCGATCGGCCTGGTCAAGCGCGGCGAAGCCGATGCCTGGGTCGGTTCCTATAAAGAGGAAAATGCGGACAACCTCTATCCGCACTGGCATTTCGACCTCGACCATATCTATGCCCTGGGCCTGGCCAGCCAGCCCGTACCGACCCTGGAAAACCTGGGGCAGTTCCGCCTGGCCTGGGTGCGGGGCTACGACTTCAAGGACTATCTGCCCCATGTCGGTCACTTCCGCGAGATCCAGCGTCGCGAAGGCATCCTGCCGATGCTTGAGCATGATCGAGTCGATTTCTACATCGACGCCCTGACCGAGGTCGACTATGTGCTCGACCAGGCGCCGAAACCTGAAGCCTTCCGTCGCACGCACCTGATCGAACTGCCGCTGTACCTGGCGTTTGCCCGAACCCGCGAAGGCCATGCGCTGCAGCACGTGTTCGACCAGCGCATGGGCAAGCTGGTGGCCAGTGGTGAGTTGCGCGAGATCTTCAAGCGCTGGCAGCAGCCTTACCCGTTCGACGAGGCGAGCACCTCGCGCTAGGTGATATCGAACCTGTCGATCTGTTTGCCCAATAATTCAGCCTAAGCAGCGCTGCGGCGCTGCTGATACAATCGCCCCACGTCTATTTTCAAGTTACTGATCAGGAGCACAACGTGCCCGTCGTCTTTGTTGCCGCTTCCAAGCTGCCTACCCCGTTTGCGACTTTCACCATGCATGGTTTTCTCGACGAAGCCACCGGCCGCGAGCACGTCGTGCTCAGCCTGGGTGATGTGGCCGATGGGCAACCGGTACTGGGGCGCCTGCATTCCGAATGCCTGACCGGCGATGCCTTGTTCAGCCAGCGTTGCGACTGTGGCTCCCAACTCGAAGCCGCCTTGCAGGCCATCGCCCGCGAAGGCCGTGGCGTGCTGCTGTACCTGCGCCAGGAAGGCCGTGGCATCGGCCTGTTGAACAAGATCCGTGCCTACGAGCTGCAAGATGGCGGCGCCGATACGGTCGAGGCCAACGAGCGCCTGGGCTTTGCCGCCGACCAGCGTGACTATGGCATGTGCCAGCCGATGCTCGAGCACCTGGGCGTCAAGTCGCTGCGCCTGATGACCAACAACCCGCGCAAGGTCAAGGCGCTGACCGCCATGGGCATTCCGGTGGCCGAGCGCGTGCCGCTGCACACCGGCCATAACCCGCACAACAAACACTACCTGGCGACCAAGGCCGGCAAGCTCGGCCACATGATGGGTAACGAGCACCAGGGCGAGGCCGGTCGGGCGTGACCCGCTCCCAGGTGCGTCGCCGGCTGGAGCTGGCCTGGTGGCAATACCTGGCCGTGGCGCTGGCGCCGTTGCTGGTGTTCGCCTGGGCTTTCGACGCCGGCCAGGCGCTGATCCCGATCCTGGCCATGCCGGTGTTCATCGCCGGTGTGGCGTCGATGTTCCTCAGCCTGCCGCGCTTCGGCGCCTATAAGCGCGGGCTGATCGCCACGCAGAAGTCCCTGGACAGCGCTGAAGAGCCGGCCGCCTGGATCGAACTGGCCCGGGTGCGACGCCTGGGCATGTTGTTCGCCTGCCTGCCGGCCTGGATCTCGGCCCTGTCGGTGTTCGTCGGCCTGGAAGCCGTGCCGCAGATCCTGCTGGCCATTTCCAGCCTGGTGCTGCTCTACCTCTACCGTATCCCGCGTCAGTTGGGTTGATGCGCAGCCTTCTGCTGCTGGTGTTGCTGGCGTTCGGCATGCCGCTGTGTGCGGCGCCGCGGGTGGTCAGCCTGGCGCCTTCGCTGACGGAAATCGTCGTCGAGCTGCAGGCCGCCGATCTGCTGGTGGGCCTGCTCGATGGCGGTGAGCGCCCGGCTGTGCTGGCCGCCGTGCCCTCGGTGGGGCGCCATGGCCAGATCGACATGGAGCGCCTGCTCAGTCTCAAGCCCGATCTACTGCTGCTGTGGCCGGGTAGCGTGCCGGCCGCCCAGCGCGACCAGCTCAAGCGCCTGGGCATCGCTACCTACACGGCCGAACCCCGGGGTATCGATGAGTTGATCGAGCAGATCGAGGCCATCGGTATTCAACTGGGATGCGCCGAGCAGGGGCGGGCACGTGCACAGCAGTTACGCGAGCAGGTGCAGGCGCTGCGCACGCACTATCATCGCGAAGCGCCTTTGCAGGTGTTCTATCAGGTCTGGGACAAGCCGCTGTACACCGTCGGCGGCGGCCAGATCGTCAGCGATGCCCTGGCCGTGTGCGGCGCCCACAATGTGTTTGCCGACCTCTCGCTGCCCGCGCCACAGATCAGCCTGGAGGCGGTATTGCTGCGCAATCCGCAGGTGATCCTGGCCGGCGACCAGCGTCAGCTCGATGCCTGGAAAGCCTGGCCGCAGGTCGACGCCGTACGCAACGGGCGCTTGTTGCGGGTGCCGGATAAAGGCCTGGAACGGCCCAGTGGCCAGATGATCGAGGCGACCGCGCGCCTGTGCCAGTTGCTTGCGGCTAAAGCGCCGGTGTCCAGGTGATGCCCAGCAGCCAGGTCCGGCCCTCTTCGCGGTAGCCGTAGCTGGCGCCTTCATAGCTGTAGAGGGCGCGGGAATAATCCTTGTCCAGCAGGTTGTCCACCTTCAGGTCCAGGGTTATCTCCGAGTTCAGCGTCCAGCTGCTGCGCAGCCCGAGCAAGCCATAACCGCCCAACGCTTTACGATTGGCTTCATCGTCGTAGCTGCTGCTGACCGCCTGCCAGCTGGCTCCCAGGCCTAGCCGGTCGAACTGGCGGTCCAGGTCCAGGTTCAGGGTGCGCCGCGCGCGACGGGCCAGGGTATGGCCGCTGTCGCGATCCCGTGGGTCGATCAGCGCCAGCCCCAGGCTGCTCTGCCAGCCGAACCACTGCTGATGCAGGGCCGCCTCGAAGCCGTTGATCCGGGCTGAAGCGACGTTCTGCGGGATGGAACCGGCGCCGAAGATGATCGCGTCGCGCAGGTCGGTGCGATAGAGCGAGGTTTCCAGGCGGCTGTCGTCACTCAGTTGGCTGCGCCACTGCAATTCATAGCTTTTCGAGCGTTCGGGCTTGAGGTCGGGGTTGCTGTACTGGGGGTAGTACAGGTCGTTGAAGGTCGGGGCGCGGAAACCTTCGGTGTACGACAGCAGCACATCGTTGCGCGCATCGACCGGCAGGGTCAGGCTGCCGCTCCAGCTGTTCTGGCCGCCGAACTGCTGGTTCTGGTCGCGACGCAGGCCCACTTCGGTGGAAAACCACTCACCCTTGAAACGGTGCTGGACAAAGGCGGCGCGGTTCCAGCGGCTGTCTTCGTCGAAGTCGGTGCTGCCGTGCACGCGGTCCTGGTACCCGTCGGCGCCGAGCATCAGGCTGTGCTGCTCATTGACGGTCAGGTCGTTCTGCCAGCTGGCCGAGTCGCGGTAGGTGTTGAAGTCGCTGCTGTCGTCGCTGAGTTTGTCGCGCTTGCTGTCGCGGTTTTCGCTGTGGCTCAGTTCCAGGCGCGAATACCAGTGGTCGTTGAGCTGGGCGCCCAGGTAGGTGCCCAGGCTGCTGACGCTGAAGTCGGTGTAGGGCGCCTGGCCGAAGATCTGGGAGGTACCTGGGTCGAAGCGCCCGTAGGGGTTGTCGTATTCGCTGCGGCCACGGCTGTCGAGCAGGTTGAGGCCGGCTTCGAGCGTGTCGTTGAAGCTGTGGCTCAGGCTCAGGTTCAGCGATTTGTTGCGCAGCGCGTCGTGGTCGCCATCGCTGGGGTAGGAAGTGTGGCTCCAGTCGATACCGGCGCTTTCATCCAGGCTCGCGCCCAGGTTGAAGCGTGTGTTCTGATCGCCCCCGGAAAGCCCGAGGCTGCGCTGCCAGGTCTGGTTGCTACCGGCGCCCAGGCGCAGGCGGGGCTGCAGGCCCTGCTCGGCGCTGCGGCGGGTGAAGATCTGGATCACCCCGCCGATGGCGTCGCTGCCATAGACCGCCGAGCGCGAGCCGCGCAGCACTTCGACCCGCTCGATCTGGTCGATGTCGAGAAACTGCAGGCCGCTGTCGCCGGAGGTGGCATTGGCGATGCGCACACCGTCCACCAGCACCAGGCTCTGGGCGGTCTTGCTGCCACGGATGTAGATGCCCGGCACGCTGCCCCGTCCACCGGTCGGCGCGACCTGCACGCCGGGGACGCGGGTCAGCAGGTCGGTGACGCTGGAAGGCTGCAAGCGGTCGATGTCGGCGCGGGTGAACACGGAATTGGCCGCGCTGGTCTGGGTGCGGTCCTCGACCTGGCGGTTGGCGCTGATAAAGGTGTCGGGCAGCTTCAGGGCGTTGTCGCGGTCATCGGCCAGCAGGGTGGTGGGCAGGCACAGCAGGAGCGGGGCAAGGTAAGCGGGTTTCATCGACAGTTCCAGCGCTATCGCAGGCTACGCCAGCTCCCACGGGGTGTGGGAGCTGGCGTAGCCTGCGATAGGGGCCCAGGGGCCGGCAAAAGATCAAAGACCGAGCAGTTGCATCCGCTGACGTACGGAGGCCTCGATCCCGGCGGCATCCAGGCCGCACTCGGCCAGCATTTGCGCAGGCTTGGCATGCTCGACGTAGATGTCCGGCAAGCCCAGGTGCAGGATCGGCTTGAGCACGGCTTCGCGAGCGAGGAACTCGCTGACGGCCGCACCGGCACCGCCCATGATGGCGTTTTCTTCGATGGTCACCAGCAGCTCATGGCTGGCGGCCAGTTCGCGTACCAGTGCCTCGTCCAGCGGCTTGACGAAACGCATGTCGACCACGGTCGCGTCGAGGGTTTCGGCAACCTTCAGCGCTTCGCTCAACTGCACGCCGAACACCAGCAGGGCCACGTTGCTGCCCTGGCGGCGAACCACGCCCTTGCCGATTTCCAGCGCTTCGAGGTTGTTCTCGATGGTCGCGTTCGGGCCGCTGCCGCGCGGGTAGCGCACGGCTGCCGGGCCGTTGTACAGGTGACCGGTGCTGAGCATCTTGCGCAGTTCGTTCTCGTCGCTCGGGGTCATCACCAGCATGCCGGGGATGCAGCGCAGGAACGACAGGTCGAAGCTGCCCGCGTGGGTCGGGCCGTCTTCGCCGACCAGGCCGGCGCGGTCGATGGCGAACAGCACGTCGAGGTTCTGCACCGCAACGTCATGGATCAGCTGATCGTAGGCGCGCTGCAGGAAGGTCGAGTAGATCGCCACCACCGGCTTGCTGCCTTCGCAGGCCATGCCGGCGGCCAGGGTCACCGCGTGTTGCTCGGCGATGGCCACGTCGAAATAACGATCAGGGTAGCGTTCGCTGAAGGCCACCAGGTCGGAGCCTTCCTTCATGGCCGGGGTGATCCCGACCAGACGCTCGTCAGCCGCGGCCATGTCGCACAGCCACTGGCCGAACACGGCCGAGTACTTCGGTCCGCCGGCCTTTTTCGGCGCGGCTGCCGGTGCGTCGACGGGCTCGAGCTTGGTGATCGCGTGGTAGCCGATCGGGTCGACCTCGGCCGGGGCGAAGCCCTTGCCCTTCTTGGTCACTACGTGCAGGAACTGCGGGCCCTTGAGGTCACGCATATTGCGCAGGGTGGTGACCAGGGTCGGCAGGTCGTGGCCGTCGATCGGGCCGATGTAGTTCCAGCCCAGCTCTTCGAACAGGGTGCCGGGTACCAGCATGCCCTTGGCGTACTCTTCGGTACGCCGGGCGATTTCCCAGGCGCCGGGCAGGCGCGAGAGGACCTTCTTGCTGCCCTCGCGCATGCTCGAATAGGTGCGGCTGGAGAGGATCTTGGCCAGGTAGTTGGACAGGCCGCCGACATTGCGCGAGATCGACATGTCGTTGTCGTTGAGGATCACCAGCATGTCGGCATCGACTTCCTGGGCGTGGTTCAACGCCTCGAAGGCCATGCCGGCAGTCAGCGCACCGTCGCCGATCACGGCGATGGACTTGCGCGGATCGTTCTGCAGGCGGGCGGCGATGGCCATGCCCAGCGCCGCACTGATCGAGGTGCTGGAGTGGCCGACGCCGAAGGTGTCGTACTCGCTCTCGGCGCGGCGCGGGAAGGCGGCCAGGCCGTCCTTCTGGCGCAGGGTGTGCATGCGCTGGCGGCGACCGGTGAGGATCTTGTGCGGATAGGCCTGGTGACCGACGTCCCACACCAGACGGTCGTCCGGGGTGTCGAAGACGTAGTGCAGGGCAATCGTCAGCTCGATGACGCCCAGGCCGGCACCGAAATGCCCGCCGGTCTGACCAACGGTATAGAGCAGTTCCTGGCGCAGTTCGTCGGCCAGGTTCTCCAGGTCGGCTTCAGCCAGCCGGCGCAGGCCGGCGGGCGTATCGGCACGGTCAAGCAGCGGCGTGACCGGGCGTTCGCGGGGGATCTCTTGAAACGTCGTGGGCATCAGGCGAATCGTTATAGGTGTGAAGTGGCGGCAGTTTACCTTATTGCGGTATTGGCTGCCCA
The DNA here is from genome assembly GCF_030272895.1 of Pseudomonas sp. BGr12. GTDB lineage: Bacteria > Pseudomonadota > Gammaproteobacteria > Pseudomonadales > Pseudomonadaceae > Pseudomonas. Next base: position 14,809 of record NZ_JALRNF010000007.1, read on the forward strand.
TTTGCGCGCTTCGCGGGGCAAGCCCGCTCCCACACCTGTAGGAGCGGGCTTGCCCCGCGATGGCGGCTATTAATTGCGGCGCTCGACGATATAACGGGCCAGCTCGCGCAGCGGCTCGGCCGCCGCGTCGAACGGGCGCAGGGCGTGCAGCGCCTGGTCGCGCAGCTCCAGGGCGTACGCCTTGGCGGCTTCCAGGCCGAGCAGCGCCGGGTAGGTCGGTTTGTCCCGGGCGATATCGGCGCCCTGGCGTTTGCCCAGGGTTTCGGTGTCGCTTTCGACATCGAGGATGTCGTCCTGCACCTGGAACGCCAGGCCGATGGCCTGGGCGTAGGTTTGCAGGGCCTGCAGCTGGTGCTGGTCGGCACGGGCACTGGCCAGGGCACCGAGGCGCACACTGGCTTCGATCAGCGCGCCGGTCTTGTGCCGGTGCATGAACTCGAGGGCCGTCTGGTCAAGCTTCAGGCCCACCGAGCCCAGGTCGATGGCCTGGCCACCGACCATGCCGGCCGGCCCTGCGGCCAGTGCCAGCGCCTGGACCATGGCCAGGCGGATGCTGTCGGCCTGCGGGCTCAAGCGGGGGTCGAGCAAGGCGCTGAAGGCCAGGCTCTGTAGACCGTCGCCGGCGAGGATCGCGCAGGCTTCGTCGAAGGCTTTGTGGGTGGTCGGCTGGCCGCGACGCAGGTCGTCATCGTCCATGGCCGGCAGGTCGTCATGCACCAGCGAGTAGGCGTGGATCAACTCGACCGCGCAGGCCGCGCCATTAGCCTGCTCGGGCGCGGCACCGAGGGCTTCGCAGGCGGCATAGGCCAACAGCGGGCGCACGCGCTTGCCGCCGTTCATCACGCTGTAGCGCATGGCGGCGTAGAGGCGGGTCAACTCCGGCGAAGGCGCGACGAACAACTGCTCGAGGGCCGCATCGACCCGGGCCTGACAGCTGGCCTGATAGCGGGCGATCATTGGGCCTGGTCCGCATCGAAGGGTTCGGCAGCCAGTTCGCCGTCACGCTCCAGCAACACCTGGACCTTCTGCTCGGCCTGGGCCAGGGCGCTCTGGCAGTCGCGGGTCAGGCTGATGCCTTGCTCGAAAGCGGCCAGCGAGTCTTCCAGCGACAGCTCACCGTTCTCCAGGCGCTCGACCAGGGTCTGCAGGTCGGCGAGGGATTGCTCGAAATCAATGGAGGTTTTTTTTCGGGCCATGGCGGCTGTCTCGGTGGCGGTATAAACGGCGCGACACTAGCAGAGCAGGGCGGGGGGAGCAAATCGTCGGGGTGGATCTTTCGTCGCACCCCTGTGCACAAATAAGCACGGGTTGATCGATGGCGCGCACCGAAACCGGGGTATCTGATGTAGAAGCGCAGGCAGCCAGGGTAGGAAAAGGAGAAACGGGGACGGCTCCGGGATGGCTTGCGGGGCCCCTTGGGAGCCGTCCTCCGCTCTCGTAAAGAGGCAAATCCAGATGCCCTGGGGCACCTGCTCAGCAAATGCCGGCGGGTGTTTGGCCCGCCGCGATTCGGTCCTCTGAAATACACCTTAGACGCTGTCTGTTGTACTGTAAAATTTGTCGAACAGAAGATGTGTCAGGGTGTTACGCCCAGAGGTAAGACATGAACGTGCTGGAAGTGGCGGGCGGCAAACCGATCAAACTCTGGACCCAAGGGGTGCCGGTGGAAGACGAGGCGCGCCAGCAGTTGCTGAACACCGCGAAGATGCCGTTCATCTTCAAGCACCTGGCGGTGATGCCGGATGTTCACCTGGGCAAGGGCTCGACCATCGGCAGCGTGATTCCGACCCTCGGCGCGATCATTCCGGCGGCGGTGGGGGTGGATATCGGCTGCGGCATGATCGCCGCCCGTACGTCACTGCGCGCCCGCGACCTGCCCGACAACCTCCATCGCCTGCGCACGGCCATCGAACAGGCCGTGCCCCATGGCAAGACCTTCGGCCGCCATGACCAGGGGGCCTGGGACAAGGTACCGGCGCTGGCCGACCGTGCCTGGCAGGACCTGGCCGCGCGCTTTGTGGCCATCACCGACAAATACCCGAAGCTGGAAAAAACCAACAACCGCCATCACCTGGGCACCCTGGGAGGCGGCAACCATTTCATCGAAGTCTGCCTGGATGAAGCCGACCGCGTCTGGTTCATGCTCCACAGTGGATCACGCGGTGTGGGCAACGCCATCGGCAACCTGTTCATCGAACTGGCCCAGGCCGACATGCGCCAGCACATCGCCAACCTGCCGGACAAGGACCTGGCCTACTTCGAAGAAGGCAGCCGGCACTTTGCCGATTATGTCGAAGCGGTCGAATGGGCTCAGGATTATGCCCGGCAGAACCGTGCGCTGATGATGCACGCGGTGATCGCCGCCGCCCGGCAGGTGCTCGGTCGTCCCTTCGAGGCCGACCTCGAAGCGGTGAACTGCCACCACAACTACGTGCAGCGCGAGCGCCACTTCGGCCACGACATCCTGGTCACCCGCAAGGGCGCGGTGTCGGCGCAGAAGGGCCAGCTGGGGATCATTCCCGGCTCCATGGGGGCGAAGAGCTTCATCGTCCGCGGCCTGGGCAACGAGGAGTCATTCTGCTCCTGCAGCCATGGCGCCGGGCGCACCATGAGCCGGACCCGGGCGAAAAAGCAGTTCACCATCGAAGACCAGCGCCGCGCCACCGCCCATGTGGAGTGTCGCAAGGACAAGGACGTGATTGACGAGATTCCCATGGCCTACAAGGATATCGATGCGGTGATGCAGGCGCAGCGTGAGCTGGTGGAGGTGGTGCATACCTTGCGGCAGGTGGTGTGTGTGAAGGGCTGAGAACCGACGGGGCTCAAATCGCAGGCATTAAAAAGCCGGCTTGTGGCCGGCTTCTAGGGGACGGTCTTGGCTAATTTATGGTAAGCCGCAACCGCCTTAAAATCGTTGCGCCGGCGCTCGGGCCGGGAGGTGGCGGACAGGCTGTGTGTAGCCTCGCCAGGCCCGCAGGCGTGCTAGGCAGCCGGGGCTAAATGTGCGGCGTAGCATACTGGGTATGACGCGCCATGCCCAGCAAAAATTACCAGCGTGCACTCAAACCGGGCGGCTATCGCGCAAATGACCCCACCAGAACACCCAGCCAAGCACACTCAGCTTCTGGTTCTTGAGCTGGGCCGGGCTGTAGGTTTCGGTGGGGTGTTCGTCATTGGCGTGGCTGTGAAGGCGCAAGGCGCCATTGGCCAGTTGGCTGAGGCTGTGGACCCGCAGGCGACCGTTATGCAACAGGGCATAGAGCTCGCCTTCGACCACCTGGGTCAGGCCGCAGTCGATGGCCAGGGTGGTGCCGCGCGGCAGCAGGGGGCTCATGTTGCCTGCTGGCATGTTCAGGCACAGGGCCTGGCCGGGGTCGACGCCCAGCGCATCCAGGGCGCGGACAGGCAGGCGCAGGTAGCGGTCGGTAATGGGCATCAGTTGCCTGGACTGGATGCTGAAGAACGGCAACTGGACGTCGTCGCTGCCATGGGCCGCGAGCAGGCTTGGCTCAGCCAGTGCCGTGTCGGGCTGGCGCGCCGAGGCGTTCAGGCGGGGCAGGGGGTTGGGGTGCTTGGGGCCCTCGCCACTGCGCAGCCATTTGCTGCGCACACACAGTAGCTCGGCGATTTCGTCGAGACGCGCCAGCGGTACGCCACGCTTGAACCAGTTGTTGACGTGCTGCGGCGTGATCTTGCGCTGGGCGGCAAAATCGGAAGGGGATAGGTTGCACTCCTGCAGGAGGGCTTTGAGGCGATCACCGGAGGTATTCATGAGCCCGAGTGTAGTGGGCTTGGCGGGGCGGGGATATAAACGGGGTGTTCAGTTTTAGCGGGAGTTAGCGGCTGTTTTACAGATGTTGACTTAGGACTATGTAGGAGCGGGCTTGTCCCGCGATTGTACCCCTCGTGAGGCGCAATCGCGGGACAAGTCGAGTCGTCGCACCGCCGCTCCTACAGGCAATAAAAAGCCCCGCCGGGGCGGGGCTTTTGTCGGGCGCTGTGCTTAGCCTTTGTAGGCAGCAACCGACTTGGTGATCGCAGCGCGGGCGGCGTCGGCGCCTTCCCAGCCTTCGATCTTGACCCACTTGCCTTTCTCGAGATCCTTGTAGTTCTCGAAGAAGTGCTCGATCTGCTGGATCAGCAGGGCTGGCAGGTCGGTGTATTCCTTGACGTCGACGTACAGCTGCGACAGCTTGTCGTGCGGTACGGCGACGACCTTGGCGTCGCCGCCGCCGTCGTCGGTCATGTTCAGGATGCCGACCGGACGGGCACGGATCACCGAGCCTGGAGCAACCGGGTACGGAGTAACGACCAGCACGTCCAGCGGATCACCGTCGTCGGCCAGGGTGTTCGGGATGTAGCCGTAGTTGGCTGGGTAGAACATCGGGGTGGCCATGAAGCGGTCAACGAACAGGCAATCGCTGTCCTTGTCGATCTCGTACTTGATCGGCGCGTGGTTGGCTGGAATCTCGATGGCGACGTAGATGTCGTTCGGCAGGTCTTTGCCAGCCGGAATCTTGCTGTAGCTCATTGGGCATTGCCCCCATGTTTGGCCAAAAATTGGTCGCGATTATAGGCACATTCCGCGGGGCTTGCCACGGGTGCCCGGATGTCCGGCTGCGTCAGTCCTGCGCCTGCCGGTAATGCGGGTGGTTGTGCTGCAGATGCTGCAGGCGCGCCAGCGGATCCTGGCGGTAGAAACCGCACAATTGCCGGTACACCGCGGGGTAGGCGTCGTTGAGCAGGTCCGGGGCGCTGAAGAAGTATTCGCTGGTGACGGCAAAGAACTCCGCGGGGTTTTCCGCGGCGTAGGGGTCGATGGCGGTCTCGGCGTCCGGGTTGTGGTCGAGCTGGCGGTTGAGGTCGTCGTAGGCCTGCTGCATGGCCTGGGCCCAGTCGCTGACGCGCATGTCGCTGTGCAGGGGCGGCAGGCCGTTGGCGTCGCCGTTGAGCATGTCGAGCTTGTGCGCCAGTTCGTGGATGACCAGGTTATAGCCTTCCCAGCCACCGCTGGCCAGTACGCCGGGCCAGGCCAGGATCACCGGCCCCTGTTGCCAGGCTTCACCACTGTGCTCGGCATCCCACTCGTGTTCCACGCCACTGGCATCGCGATGGCGTTGTGGGCTGAGGAAATCGTCGGGGTAGAGAATGATCTCGTGAAAGCCCTGGTACCAGTTCAGCTCGCCCAGGTGCATCAGCGGCAGCTGGGCCTGGGCCGCTAGAAACAGCCGTTGTTCACCATCCAGCTCGACGCCGGGCAGGGCGCTCAGGTGCTTGTCGTCAAGAAACAGCACACAGGCCTCGCGCAGCCAGCGGTCTTCGTCGGCACTGATGCCGTCGAGCATCGGCAGGCGCTCGCGCACCCGCTGCCAGCGCTGCGCATCAACGGGGTGGCGGGCCAGGGTGCGGCGACGGCGCCAGGCGCTCAGGGACCACATGGCCAGGGCTTACTGGACCTTGGCCGGGCGGTGCATGCGGCTGCGCACCACGCCGACGATCATCGGCACCAGCGACAGCAGGATGATCGCGACGATCATCAGCGACAGGTTCTGCTTGATGAACGGTACGTTGCCGAAGAAGTAGCCGAGGGTGACCAGGCCACCGACCCAGAGCACGGTGCCGGCGACGCTGAAGCCGAGGAAACGCGGGTATTCCATTTTCGCGATTCCGGCGACGAACGGCGCAAAGGTACGCAGGATCGGCAGGAAGCGCGCCAGGGTCACGGTCTTGCCACCATGGCGCTCGTAGAAATCGTGGGTCTGCTGCAGGTAGTCGCGGCGGAAAATCTTCGAATTGGGGTTGCGGAACAGCCGTTCACCCGCGGTTCGGCCAATCACGTAATTGGTGCTGTCGCCCATGATCGCCGCCGCCATCAACAGGCCGGCCAGCAGTATCGGGTCCATGCCGCCACCGGCCGCCACGGCGCCGGCGATGAACAGCAGGGAGTCGCCCGGCAGGAACGGCATGACCACCAGACCGGTCTCGCAGAAGATCACCAGGAACAGGATTGCATAGATCCACGGGCCATAGTTGTTGACCAGCAAGTCCAGGTAGGCATCGAGATGCAGAATAAGGTCCAGCGGGTTGAAGTCCATGTACAGCACCTGTGTTCTTGAGCCGGGCAACGGGCTGGCGATGACGGGGTAGGCGAAAACGTCAGGACGCTTCCCCTGAGATAGGTAAAGTTTCACACATATTGAGGGGGCGCATTATACGGCGACAACGGGATTGTGCCTGCGCAGTTTGTAGCGGCGGATTTCTAAGCGAGCCCAGGTTGGAATGGTAGGGGCGGGCTTGCCCCGCGATTGCAATGTGTCAGTCACACCGCATCGCGGGGCAAGCCCGCTCCCACTGGGGGCAGATCAATCCGAGTTGATCGGCAGGATGTAGTTCTTGAACTCGTGGTCTTCACGAAAACCGATGGATTCGTAGGTCTTCATCGCCACTTCGTTGTTGCTGCTGGTGGACACCCGCAGGCGCACGGCGTTGGTATCCTTGGCCATTTTCTTGGCTTCACGCATCAGGTGGTCGGCCACCAGCATGCGCCGGGAGTCTTCGGCGACGAAAATGTCGTTGAGGATCCACACGCGCTTGAGCGACAGCGACGAAAAGCTCGGGTAGAGCTGGCAGAAGCCCATGAGCTTGCTGTCGTCATCGTCCGGCAGGGCCAGGTAGATCACCGACTCGCCGCGCTCCAGGCGATTTTTCAGGAATTTGCGCGAGGAATCGGGGTAGGGCAGTTGTCCGTAGAACTCGCGGTAGCGGACGAACAGCGGGGCAAGCAGGTCCAGATGTTCCAGGGTTGCTTTGATGATTCGCATAAGCAGGCCTCAGGGTCCATGGAAGTTTGCGGCGAATCGCCGGCAGCGGTTCGATGCTGCCTGAAAAAAGTTAGAAAGCGCAATCTACGAAAATGCGCTCAGCTGCCTAGCAGGAAATTTCCCTGTGTGGTCGTTTTCTCGTCTGATTCCAGGGCATGAACCTGGGCTTCATCCTTCAGGTTGACCCCTGAAAGCTGGCGCCGGCATGCCTCGCGCATCAGGTACAGCAGGCGGTGAGCGGCCATGCCGTAGCTCAGCCCTTCCAGGCGCACGTTGGAAATGCAGTTGCGGTAGGCGTCGGTCAGGCCGACCTTGGGGTTGTAGGTGAAGTACAGGCCGAGACTGTCCGGCGAGCTCAGGCCCGGGCGTTCACCGATCAGGATCACGGTCATTTTCGCGCCGAGCAGCTCGCCGACTTCGTCCGCCACTGCCACACGGCCTTGTTGCACCAGGATGACCGGTGACGTCGACCAGCCGTCGGCGGCCGATTGTTCTTCAAAGCGGGTGAGAAACGGCAGGGTATGGCGGTGCACGGCCAGGGCAGAAAGGCCATCGGCGACCACAATGGCCAGGTCGACGCCGCCCGGAGTGGCCTGGGCATGCTCGCGCAGCTGCGCGGCCGAGTCCGGGTGCAGGCGCCGGCCCAGGTCCGGGCGCTGCAGGTAGCTGTCACGGTCGGCGGCGGCACTGTGCAGCAGCAGGCTGTCGCGGCCACGTTCGGCGAGCTGGCTGCGCAGGCCCTGGTGATCGAAGGCCAGGTGCACGGCGTCGCGGGCCTGGGCATGGGCGAACTGGAAGTCCAGCTGGGCGCCGGTCGGTAGGCTGGTGCCGGTGCGGCCCAGGGCGATGCGCGCCGGGGTCAGGCGGCGCAGTTCCAGCCAGGGATTGCTGCTGTTGTCGTGTTGTGGGGCGTTGTCCATGGTCGGCTCGCTCATCCCAGTTGCGCCAGGGCCTGGCGAAAGGCCGGTGGCAGGTTGTCACCGAAACGCACCCGGCCGTCGGCCTGGGTAAAGATGCCCATGCGCGCCAGCCAGGCCTCGAACTCGGGTGCCGGCTTCAGGCCCAGGGTCTGGCGGGCGTAGAGGGCGTCGTGAAACGAGGTGGTCTGATAGTTGAGCATGATGTCGTCGGAGCCGGGGATGCCCATGATGAAGTTGATCCCGGCTACCCCCAGCAGGGTCAGGAGCATGTCCATGTCGTCCTGGTCGGCTTCGGCATGGTTGGTGTAGCAGATGTCGCAGCCCATGGGCACGCCCAGCAGCTTGCCGCAGAAGTGGTCCTCAAGGCCGGCGCGGATGATCTGCTTGCCGTTGTAGAGGTACTCCGGGCCGATGAAACCGACCACGGTGTTGACCAGGAACGGCTTGAAGTGGCGAGCCACGGCGTAGGCGCGGGTTTCGCAGGTCTGCTGGTCGACGCCGTGGTGGGCGTTGGCCGACAGGGCGCTGCCCTGGCCGGTCTCGAAGTACATCAGGTTTTGCCCCAGGGTGCCGCGCTTGAGGCTCAGGCCCGCCTCGTAGCCTTCCTTGAGGACATTGAGGTTGATGCCGAAGCTGGCGTTGGCGGCTTCGGTGCCGGCGATCGACTGGAACACCAGGTCCAGCGGCACGCCCCGGTTGATCGCTTCGATCGAGGTGGTGACGTGGGTCAGCACACAGGCCTGGGTGGGAATGTCGTAGCGCTGGATGATGGCGTCGAGCATTTCCAGCAAGGCGCAGATCGAGGCGATGCTGTCGGTGGCCGGGTTGATGCCGATCATGGCATCGCCGTTGCCGTAGAGCAGACCGTCGAGGATGCTCGCGGCGATGCCGGCCGGCTCGTCGGTGGGGTGGTTGGGTTGCAGGCGGGTCGAAAGACGCCCGCGCAGGCCCAGGGTGCCGCGAAAGCGGGTGACCACGCGGATTTTCTGCGCCACCAGCACCAGGTCCTGCACGCGCATGATCTTCGACACGGCGGCGGCCATTTCCGGGGTCAGGCCCGGGGCCAGGGCGCGCAGGCTGTCTTCGTCGGCCTGTTCGCTGAGCAGCCAGTCGCGCAGGCCGCCAACGGTCAGGTGGCTGACCGCAGCGAAGGCCTGGGCATCGTGGGTGTCGATGATCAGCCGGGTGACTTCGTCGTCTTCATAGGGAATCAGCGCCTCGCTCAGAAAGTGCTTGAGCGGGATGTCGGCCAGGGCCATCTGCGCGGCGACCCGTTCGCCATCGTTGCTGGCGGCCACTCCGGCGAGATAGTCGCCGGAGCGGGCGGGGCTGGCCTTGGCCATGACCTCTTTGAGGCTGTCGAAACGGTAGGTCTGCTGGCCTGCCGTGTGAACGAAACTTGCCATACACAATCTCCAGAATGCCGCAGGCCAGGCCTGCGGCGGAGGGTGGCGCGGATCAGTGCAGGGCCTCTTCGGCCTTCTGGATCGCGGCGAATTCTTCTTCCGGTGTGCCGGCGACCAGGTGATGCCGGCTGTAGAACGCAAAGTAGGCGATCAGTACCCCATAGATCACCGCCGCGCCAATCACCACCCGTGGGTCGACCAGGAAACCCGCGACCACAGCGATGCAGGCCAGCACCAGGGCCACGCCGGAGGTGAAGATGCCGCCCGGCGTGCGGTACGGACGCTCCATTTTGGGGCGGCGGATGCGCAGGGTGATATGCGCGGCCATCATCAGTACATAAGACAGCGTAGCGCCGAACACCGCCACCAGGATCAGCAGGTCGCCCTGGCCGGTAAGCGACAGGGCGAAGCCGATGATGCCCGGGATCACCAGGGCCAGCACCGGTGCTTTGCTCTTGTTGGTTTCCGAGAGCTTGCGCGGCAGGTAGCCAGCGCGGGACAGGGCGAAAATCTGCCGCGAATAGGCGTAGATAATCGAGAAGAAACTGGCGATCAGACCGGCCAGGCCCACCAGGTTGACGAAGCTGCCCATCCAGGTGGAACCGCCGTAGGCCTTGGCCAGTGCTTCGACCAGCGGGTTGCCGGAAGCCTTGAGGGCTTCGGCGCCAGCGCCGCCGGGGCCGACCACCAAGATCAGCAGGGCGAAGGCCAGCAGCACCAGCATGGCGCCGATCAGGCCGCGGGGCAGGTCGCGTTTCGGATTCTTGGTCTCTTCGGCAGCCAGCGGCACGCCTTCGACGGCAAGGAAGAACCAGATCGCATAGGGAATCGCCGCCCACACGCCGACATAGCCGAAGGGCAGGAAGCTGCTGGCGCCGACCGCATCGGTCTGGGCAATGTCGAACAGGTTGTCGACACTGAAATGCGGGACCATGGCTACCAGGAATACACCCAGGGCGATGGCGGCAATGGCGGTGATGATGAACATCAGCTTGAGCGCTTCACCGACGCCGAAAATATGGATGCCGATGAAGATGATGTAGAAGGCCAGGTAGATCATCCAGCCGCCGATACCGAACAACGACTGGCAGTAGGCGCCGATGAACACGGCAATCGCCGCCGGGGCGATGGCATATTCGATGAGGATCGCGGTGCCGGTGAGAAACCCGCCCCAGGGCCCGAAGGCGCTGCGGGCGAAGCCGTAGCCGCCGCCTGCGGTGGGAATCATCGACGAAAGTTCGGCCAGGGAAAAGCACATGCACAGGTACATGGTGGCCATCAGCAATGTGGCCAGGAACATGCCGCCCCAGCCGCCCTGGGCCAGGCCGAAGTTCCAGCCGGCGTAGTCGCCGGAAATCACGTAGGCGACGCCCAGGCCTACCAGCAGCACCCAGCCTGCCGCGCCCTTTTTCAGTTCACGTTGTTGGAAATAGTCGGAGCCGACCTTTTCAAAGTCGACAGAAGAGCCGGCCGGCACGCTGCCGGTGTGATCGCTTGGCATAGGAGTCACCTGTTTTTTTTATCGTCGCCAGCGGATGCCGGCCTGTGGTGAGGGTCTTGCAGGAAGCGAGCCAGAGCGGCCCCGGGGTTGGGGCCGCTCGGTTGCGGGGTTAGAAGAAGCCCAGCGGATTGATGTCGTAGCTGACCAGCAGGTTCTTGGTCTGCTGGTAGTGGTCGAGCATCATCTTGTGAGTTTCACGGCCAACGCCGGACTTCTTGTAGCCACCGAACGCGGCGTGGGCCGGGTACAGGTGGTAGCAGTTGGTCCATACGCGGCCGGCCTTGATGCCGCGGCCCATGCGGTAGGCACGGTTGATGTCGCGGGTCCAGACGCCGGCACCGAGGCCGAACTCGGTGTCGTTGGCAATGGCCAGGGCTTCGGCTTCATCCTTGAAGGTGGTGATGCTCACCACCGGGCCGAAGATTTCTTCCTGGAACACGCGCATCTGGTTGGTGCCCTTGAGCAGGGTCGGCTGGATGTAATAGCCGGTCGACAGGCTGCCCTCGAGTTTTTCCACCTTGCCGCCGGTGAGCAACTCGGCGCCTTCCTTCTCGGCGATTTCCAGGTACGAGAGGATCTTGTCGAACTGTTGCTCGGACGCCTGGGCGCCGACCATGGTGTCGGTGTCCAGCGGGTCGCCGCGCTTGATCTGCTTGATCTTCTTCATCACCTCTTGCATGAACGCCGGGTAGATCGACTCTTGCACCAGGGCGCGCGACGGGCAGGTGCAGACTTCACCCTGGTTGAAGAAGGCCAGTACCAGGCCCTCGGCGGCTTTTTCGATGAACGCAGGTTCAGCCTGCATGATGTCTTCGAAGAAGATGTTCGGCGATTTGCCACCCAGCTCCACGGTCGACGGAATGATGTTTTCGGCAGCGCACTTCATGATGTGCGAGCCCACCGGGGTGGAACCGGTGAAGGCGATCTTGGCGATGCGCTTGCTGGTGGCCAGCGCTTCACCGGCTTCGCGGCCATAGCCCTGCACCACGTTGAGCACGCCGGGTGGCAGCAGGTCGCCGATCACTTCCAGCAGCACGCTGATGCCCAGCGGGGTCTGCTCGGCCGGTTTGAGCACCACGCAGTTGCCGGCGGCCAGGGCCGGGGCGAGTTTCCAGGCGGCCATCAGGATCGGGAAGTTCCACGGGATGATCTGGCCGACCACACCCAGGGGTTCATGCAGGTGGTAGGCCACGGTGTTGCCGTCGATTTCCGCGGCACCGCCTTCCTGGGCGCGCAGGCAGCCGGCGAAGTAGCGGAAGTGATCGGCGGCCAGTGGGATGTCGGCGTTGAGGGTTTCGCGGATGGCCTTGCCGTTGTCCCAGGTTTCGGTGATGGCCAGCAGTTCGAGGTTCTGTTCGATGCGGTCGGCGATTTTCAGCAGGATCAGCGAGCGCGCCTGGGCCGAGGTGCTACCCCAGGCGTCAGCGGCGGCGTGGGCAGCGTCCAGGGCCTTCTCTACGTCTTCGGCGGTGGAGCGCGGGAATTCGGCAATCAGCTGGCCGTTGACCGGCGAGGTGTTTTCGAAATATTGCCCTTTGACCGGCGCAACGAATTCGCCACCAATGTAGTTCCCATAACGGCTCTTGAAGGAAACCTTGGCGCCTTCGGTACCGGGATGTGCATAACGCATGGTGTGTCTCCTGGCTATTGTGCTTGTTGGGGAGGATATGAAGCATAGAGCAAGGGTTGGGCCAGTGTTGCCAGGGTCAGATAAATCAAGGGGTTGCGAGGTTTTTCCAGGTTGTTGCCGGGTGCGCTGTGGCGGCGCTGGTACAGCAGGGGTGACACTTTGTACCGTTATCGGCACAGGCTGTGACCCATGGGTCAAGCCAGCATTGCAATGCGCAGGCGGGTGGAGGATGCTGGGGCCATCTCGTCTGCGGAGAACAATAAAAAGTGCAGAACACTCATCTCAGCCGGCACGCCCGGCAAGTGCTCACGGTGACCCAAGGCAAGGCGCAGATGCACGGGCCGGGCAGCGATCCCTCGATTGCCCGCTCCTGGTTGCGGTGCCTGGAGGACTACCACCTGGACCCGGCCTTGAGCGTGGCGCCGACCGTGCTCGAACATGGCCGTGTGCTGGAGAGCCGCGAGCGCCTGCAGCAGGTGCTGCAGATCGCCGGCAGCGAGATGAACAGCCTGCACCAGCAGTTGTCCGGCGCCGGGCATGCGGTACTGCTGACCGACGCCCGCGGGGTGATCCTCAACTGCGTCACCGCGCCGACCGAGCGGCGCATCTTCGAGCGCGCCGGGCTGTGGTTGGGCGCCGACTGGAGCGAGGCCCGCGAAGGCACTAACGGCATCGGTACCTGCCTGGTCGAGCGCCAGGCCCTGACCATCCATCAGGATGAACATTTCCGTGGCCGGCACACGGGCCTGACCTGTTCGGCCAGTCCGGTGTTCGACCCCCATGGCGAGCTTCTGGCGGTGCTGGATGTGTCCTCGGCCCGCCCGGATGTGTCGCGCCAGAGCCAGTTCCACACCATGGCCCTGGTCAACCTCTCGGCGAAGATGATCGAGAGCTGCTATTTCCTGCGTTATTTCGAGAACCAGTTCCTGCTGCGTTTCCACCTGCAGGCCGAGTCGGTCGGGTTGTTCAGCGAAGGGTTGCTGGCGTTTGACGGTGACGGGCGCATCTGTGCCGTCAACCAGGGCGCGTTGAACCTGCTGGGCACCATCCGTGGCGGCGTGCTGGGCAAGCCTGTGGATATGTTTTTCGATTGTTCCCAGGATGAGCTGTTCAGCCGTGCTACGTCCCAGGCCAGCACCAGCTGGCCGCTGCGCACCCGTGACGGACGGCTGTTGTTTGCCAGCCTGCGCGGCCAGGCGCGCTCACTGCCGTCGCCCGGGGTGGCGCCGGTGGTGCCGGTGCCGGCGACACCGCGGGCCGGGGCGATCTGCCTGGTCGACCCGGCCCTGCAGAACGATTTTCGTCGTGCCGTGCGGGTGTTCGAGCGCGATGTGCCGCTGTTGCTCAATGGCGAGACCGGCTGCGGCAAGGAGGCCTTCGCCAAGGCAGTGCACCAGGCCAGTCAACGTAGCGGCAAGGCCTTTGTCGCGCTCAACTGCGCTTCTATCCCCGAAAGCCTGATCGAGAGCGAACTGTTCGGCTACCGTGGCGGCAGTTTTACCGGTGCACGCAAGGACGGCATGCGCGGCAAGCTGCAGCAGGCCGATGGCGGCACGCTGTTGCTGGATGAAATCGGTGACATGCCGCTGGCCTTGCAGACACGCCTGCTGCGCGTGCTCGAAGATCGCATGGTGGTGCCGATCGGTGGCGAGCCGCAGGCGGTCAACGTGCGCATCATCAGCGCCACGCACCGCAACCTGCTTGAGCGGGTTGCGGATGGCAGTTTCCGCGAAGACCTGTATTACCGCCTCAATGGCCTGGAAATCGAGTTGCCGGCGCTGCGCGAACGCAGTGACAAATCCCAGTTGCTGGATTTCATCCTGGCTGAAGAGGCCGGCAACCAGGCGGTCAGCCTGGAGCCCGCCGCCCGCAATGCCCTGCTGGCGTTTGCCTGGCCGGGCAACGTGCGCCAGTTGCGAAATGTGTTGCGGACAGTGGTCGCGCTGTGTGACGACGGCTGTATCACGCTCTGCGACCTTCCAGCCATCATTCGTGTAGGAGCGGGCTTGCCCCGCGATTGCAGTGGGTCAGCTACATCGCATCGCGGGACAAGCCCGCTCCCACAAAGACAGTTGCCCCCACAAGTCCCACCGTTGGCGGATGCCGAGCGCAGCACCTTGCTGGCCGTACTGGAGCAGCAGCGCTGGCACATGACTCATGTCGCGGCGCAACTGGGGGTCAGTCGTAATACCTTGTATCGAAAACTTCGCAAACACGGCATCGCTCGCGACGCTTGAGCGAATCACAGGGTGCGATTTCCCGCGCCCTGGGCTACCCTGCCTCGACGTTTTGCGAGGTCGAACATGCACATTCATATTCTCGGTATTTGCGGCACTTTCATGGGTTCGCTGGCGGTGCTGGCCAAAGAGCTTGGTCATCGCGTCACGGGCTCCGACGCCAATGTCTATCCGCCCATGAGCACGCAGCTCGAAGCCCAGGGCATCGAGCTGACCCAGGGCTATGACGCCGCCCAGCTGGATCCGGCACCTGATCTGGTGGTGATCGGCAACGCCCTGTCGCGTGGCAACCCGGCGGTCGAGTACGTGCTCAACAAGGGCCTGCCCTATGTGTCCGGCCCGCAGTGGCTGGCCGATCACGTCCTGCAGGGGCGCTGGGTGCTGGCGGTCGCCGGTACCCACGGCAAGACCACCACCAGCAGCATGCTGGCCTGGGTCCTGGAGCATGCCGGCATGAGCCCGGGCTTCTTGATCGGCGGCGTGCCGCAGAACTTCTCGGTATCGGCGCGCCTGGGCGGCACACCGTTCTTTGTGGTCGAGGCCGACGAATACGACAGCGCCTTCTTCGACAAGCGCTCGAAGTTCGTCCACTACCGTCCACGGACTGCGATCCTCAATAACCTTGAGTTCGATCATGCGGATATCTTCCCTGACTTGGCAGCGATCGAGCGGCAGTTCCACCATCTGGTGCGCACTATTCCGAGCGAAGGCCTGGTCATTCACCCGACCACCGAGCCTGCGATCGAGCGAGTGATCAAGATGGGTTGCTGGACCCCGGTGCAGACCACCGGCGAAGGTGGGTTGTGGCAGGTCAAACTGCTCAGCGCCGACGGCTCGCGGTTCGAAGTCAGCTTCGACGGCGAAAGCCAGGGTGTGGTCGAGTGGGAACTGACCGGCCAGCACAACGTCGCCAATGCCCTGGCCACCCTGGCTGCAGCTCGCCATGTCGGCGTGGTGCCGGCCATGGGCATCGCCGCGCTCAGCGCCTTCAAGAGCGTCAAGCGGCGCATGGAGAAGGTCGCCGAAGTGCAGGGCGTCACCATCTATGACGACTTCGCCCACCACCCGACCGCCATTGCCACCACCCTCGACGGCCTGCGCAAGCGTGTCGGCGATGCGCCGCTGATTGCGGTGATCGAACCGCGCTCCAACTCGATGAAGCTCGGGGCCCACCGCGATGGCCTGCCGGAAAGCGTCAACGATGCCGACCAGGTGATCTGGTACGCGCCACCGAACCTGGGCTGGGACCTGGGCGCCACCGCCGCCGAGTGCAAGGTGCCTGCGGTGGTCGCCGACAGCCTCGAAGCGATCATTGAGCGGGTCAAGGGCCTGGCCAAGCCCGGCACCCAGGTGGTGATCATGAGCAACGGCGGCTTTGGCGGGCTGCATGGCAAGCTGGCCGAGGCCCTGAAATGAACGGGCCGGAACGCATCACCCTGGCCATGACCGGGGCTTCGGGGGCGCAGTATGGGCTGCGCCTGCTCGATTGCCTGGTGCGCGAGGACCGCGAGGTGCATTTTCTGATCTCCAAGGCCGCGCAACTGGTGATGTCTACCGAGACCGATGTGGTGCTGCCGGCCAAGCCGCAAGCGATGCAAGCGTTTCTCACCGAGTACACCGGGGCTGCCGATGGGCAGATCCGCGTGTACGGCAAGGAAGACTGGATGTCACCGGTGGCCTCGGGCTCCGGTGCGCCAGCGGCGATGGTGGTGGTGCCCTGTTCCACCGGGACGCTGTCGGCCATTGCCACCGGTGCCTGCAACAACCTGATCGAACGTGCCGCCGACGTCACCCTCAAGGAGCGTCGCCAACTGATCCTGGTGCCGCGTGAGGCGCCGTTCTCCACTATCCACCTGGAGAACATGCTCAAGCTGTCGAACATGGGCGCGGTGATCCTGCCGGCGGCGCCGGGCTTCTACCATCAGCCGCAGACCATCGACGACCTGATCGACTTTGTCGTGGCGCGGATCCTGAATCTGCTGAATATCCCCCAGGACATGCTGCCGCGTTGGGGCGAGCATCATTCTGGCGCGGATGAATGAAGCGTCTGGGTGGGGTCGTGCTGCTGTGCCTGCTGGCCAGTGGCTGCGCCAGCGTACGCACGCTGGATGCGAACAAGCCGGGGGCGCCGTTGGTCTATAGCGGTACACGCCTGGACCTCTATGCCATGCAGGGTGGCTGTTGTGCCATGGACCGTTTTGGCGCTGAGGCACCGGATTATCCGGGGCTGGACCTGCCGGGCAGTTTGCTGCTCGACACCTTGTTGCTGCCGTTGTCGGTGTTGACGGCGCTGGGGATAGGATTCCAGGCAACAGGCGGGTTGTGACTGCCGGTCTCGCCGAGGAACAAGGCTCGATCGATTACCTGTAGGAGCGGGCTTGCCCCGCGATCGCGTGCTGTCAGTCGCATCGTATCGCGGGGCAAGCCCGCTCCTACAGCGGAGGGTTACTTGCCCAGCCTGCGCAGCTCGTCGGACTCGACGATACGAATCCCGTCCTGCTCTTCCAGGGCCAGACGCCACAGTGCGCGAGCCAGTTGGCAGGCCTCGATGCCACGGAACTTGCCCGGAATCAGTCTGGACAGCGGGCCGGCCACCCGTTCGGCCAGGCGCGGCTCGGGCCGGTCACCCAGCAACAGCGAAGGACGGGCAATGGTCAGCTGCGGCCAGTCCTGGGCCTTGAGGGCTTCTTCCATTTCGCCCTTGACCCGGTTGTAGAAGATCGGTGATTTCGGATCGGCGCCCAGGGCACTGATCACCAGCAGATGTCGCGCACCCAGCTCCCGGGCGCGCTTGCCGAAGGCCACGACCATGTCCAGGTCGACGGCGCGGAAGGCAGGTTCGGAGCCGGCCTGCTTGATGGTGGTGCCCAGGCAGCAGAAGGCGATGTCCACGCGTCCTGCCAGTTGTGGAAGGAAGATCGCCGGGTCGCCTACCGGGTTTTCCAGGTGCGGATGTTCGGCAAGGGGCCGGCGCGTAGGGGCCAGCACCCGGCTGATGGTAGGCTCGTTGAGCAACCGATCAAGTAGATGTTCACCGGTGAGACCGGTGGCTCCGGCAAGCAGGATATGCTGAGGCGTCAAGTACATGATGTCTCTCCCTTGATACAGTCAGCTTAGTGGTTGCTGGCGCTTTTTGCATGTTCCGCCGAATTTCTGTCACTGCTCTGCAAGGCCTTGCTGGCCTGCTGCTGGCGCAGCCGCTGCCAGTGCGCCAGCACCTCCTTGGGTGCCCAGATCTGTGGCTCCGAGGGATCGAATCCTTCCTCGCCCTCACGCTCGGCCACGCTGGCGCGGGCCAGGTCGAAGGCCTGCTGCAGGTCGTCGGTCTGGTTCAGGGCCTGGGCGAACAGGGCGTCGCCGAAGTAGGTGAAATCGGCCTCCTCGGAGCAGCCGAATGACACCCGGTCGGCGCGCGAGGCGGTCATGACCAGGGTCTTGTTGTCCTTGAGCGCATCGATGTAGCCCCCTGAATAGCAGGCCGAGATGACAATGACCTTGTCGCGCTCCTTCAGTGGCGCCAGGGTGGTAGCCAGGGCGTCGGCCGGCAGGTCGGCCAGTTGCAGTCGCGGTTGGTCCAGGACCAGTTCGTGCTCGGCGCTGCCGTGGCTGGTCAGGTAGATGAACACCAGGTCCTCGGGACCGGTGCGTGCGGCCAGGGTGCGCACGGCGTGGGCAAGGTTCTCGCGGGTGGCCATCAAGCGGTCGTCGAGGTGGTCGCGGTGGTTGACCAGGTTGACCTGGCCCACAGCGCCGAAGCGGCTCTTGAGCATGCCGCTGACATAGTCGGCTTCGCGCATGAATACGCTCTGCTTGCCATCGCCGGCCAGGGTCAGGCTGTACAGTTCGATCTGTGGCGTCGAGGGGGGAACGCTGGCCAGTGCCTTGTCCAGCAGCGCGCCTTGATTGAGCAGGGCCAGTTCCAGCGGGTCGGGCAACAGGCGACCCTGTTCGTCGCGCACACGCTGGCCGTTGATCCACCAGCCGCTCTGGCTGCTGCCATCGACCAGGGTCAGGCGGCCCTGGCCCTGGTAGGTGTCATTGTCGAAGCTGCCTACGTACAGGCTGCCGTCGGCCAATTGCAGGCGGCCCTTGCCGGAAAAGCGCCAGTCGCGGAAGTTGCCCTTGTAGTGGCTGCCGTCGCTGCCGATCAGTTCGCCCTTGCCATTGAGTGTGCCGTCCTTGAACTGGCCGATCCACACATCGCCCTCGGCGCTCTCGTAGCGGCCCCGGCCTTCGAGGCGGTTGTCGCGAAAGGCGCCGATGTACTGGTCGCCTTCGGCACTGTTGAAGGTGCCGCTGCCTTCGAGTTGGCCGTTGCGGAACTGGCCGCTGAACTGATTGCCATCGGCATCGCTGCGGATGCCTTCGCCATTGGGCTTGCCGCGGGCGAACAGGCCCTGGTACTGGCTGCCGTCGGCCAGTTGCAGCAGGCCTGCACCGTTGTACTGGTCGTCCTTGAACTGGCCGCGATACTGCTGGCCGTTCTCCTTCAGCGTGCCTTCACCATCGCGGCGGCCCAGCTTGAACGTGCCGGCATAGCTGCTGCCCGGGGTTTTCAGTGTGCCCGAACCATGGAACAGACCCTGCTGGAACTGGCCGCGGTAGACCTCGCCATTGCTGCCGTGCCATTCGCCCTGGCCGTGCCACTGGCCATTGAGAAAGTTGCCGGCGTACCAGCTGCCATTGGGATAGTCGATGCGCCCTTCACCTTGCAGCAGGCCATCGACCACCTGGCCCCGGAAGCGGCCGCCATCGGGCAGGCGGGCGTCGGGTGGAGACAGCGGTTCGCCGTCGCCACACGCGGCGAGCAGCAGGGTCAGGGCAAGCGGAACGAGTGGGCGCATGACGGGGTCCGGACGGGTGAGGCCCCGAGTATGCCGCACAACGCACTGGCTGAAACAGCCACGGGAGCTGTTTCAGCAGGAGGTGGGGTCAGACGAAGCAGAGTGTCAGCGGCTCGGCGATATAGGCCGGCTTTTCCTCGCCTTCGATTTCCAGGGTGGCAGTGAGCTTGATCAGCCACTGGCCAGGCTTCTTCTCGGTCGCCTGGGCCATGTCGACCTTGAGGCGGACCCGGCTGTTGACCTTCACCGGCTGGATGAAGCGCACGCTGTCCAGGCCATAGTTGACCACCATCTTGTTGCCCTCGGGGACGACCATGATGTCTTCCATCAACTTGGGGATCAGCGACAGGCTGAGAAAACCATGCGCAATAGTGCTGCCAAATGGCGTTTTTGCCGCCTGCACCGGGTCGACGTGAATGAACTGAAAGTCGCCAGTGGCCTCGGCGAAGAGGTTGATGCGGTCTTGATCGATGGTCATCCAGTCGGAACGTCCCAGTTCCTTTCCAACGTACTGCGAAAGCTCTGCAACAGGTACTTGGGGCATCGTGACTCTCCAGATTGTCTTTGGTTTTCTTATGACTACGGCAGATTCAAGGCCTTAAGATCAGCACGCTAGTCCCAAGTGGTCAAGTCGGCATATTTTCGGCGAATATCAGGTTATAGACAGGTCGTTAGCGTGCTTATAATGCCGCCCTGGCCCGAAGGAGAGCGTTATGCTGTTGCGTGGATTGACCTGGCTGGTGTTGTTCCAATTGCTTGGGACGGCGATCAATCATCTGTTCGTGCCCATCCTGCCCGGGCCGATCATCGGCCTCTTGCTGCTGCTGGTGTTCCTGATGGTGCGCGGCGAAGTAGGCGCGCCCCTGAACGAAGCGGCCAGCAGCCTGTTGCGCTACCTGCCGTTGCTGCTGGTGCCGCCGGCGGTGGGGGTGATGGTCTACGCCGCCGATATCGCCGCTGACTTCTGGGCCATCGTCGGCGCCCTGGTGCTGTCGGCATTGATCACCCTGGCCTTTGTCGGTGTGCTGATGCAAAGGCTCATCTCCCGCCAGGGCAAGCGTGAGGAGCAGCCATGAGCCTGGACTGGAGTGGCGCGCTCGACGCTGTGATTCACCATCCGCTGTTTGGCATCGGTATCACCCTGGGTGCCTACCAGTTGGTACTGGCAGCCTTCGAGAAAACCCGCTGGATTTTCCTGCAACCGGTGCTGGTGTCGATGCTGGTGGTCATTGGCGTACTGCTCGCCTGTGGCCTGACCTACAGCGAATACCGCAAAAGCACCGAGATCATGAACACCCTGCTGGGGCCGGCCACCGTGGCCCTGGCGGTGCCGCTGTACCTGAATCTGCGGCGCATTCGCCAGCTGTTCTGGCCGACTTTTACTACGCTGGTAATCGGAGGGGTGTTCGCCACGGGCGCCTGCCTGCTGCTGGGTTGGTGGTTCGGTGCCGAGCACATGATCCTGATGACCATGGCGCCCAAGTCGGTAACCTCGCCCATTGCCATGCTGGTGGCCGAGCAGATCGGCGGTGTGGCGGCACTGGCAGCGGTGTTCGTGCTGATCACCGGGGTAATCGGGGCGATCTTCGGCCCGGCGCTGTTGTCGCGCTGCGGTGTGCACAGTGCCGAGGCGCGGGGCATGGCCCTGGGAGTGACCGCCCACGCGGTAGGCACTTCGGTGGCGCTGCAGGAAAGTGATGAATGCGGGGCTTTCGCGGCCCTGGCGATGAGCCTGATGGGGGTTGCCACGGCAGTATTCCTGCCCTTGGCGGTCAGCCTGGTTGTTTGAGGAATTGCGATGACGCTACCCCTGTTTCCGCTCAATACCGTGTTGTTTCCAGGCTGCTACCTCGATCTGCAGATCTTCGAGGCGCGCTACCTGGACATGATCGGTCGCTGCATGAAGAAGAACGGCGGCTTCGGCGTGGTCTGCATCCTCGAAGGCGATCAGGTCGGCACGGTGCCGGCGGGCTTTTCGCTGCTGGGTTGCGAAGCGGTGATTCGCGACTTCCAGCAGCAGGACAACGGCTTGCTCGGCATCCGAGTCGAAGGCATACGGCGCTTTCACGTCGGGCCCTTCGAGGTGCAGAAGGACCAGTTGCTGGTGGCCGATGTGCAGTGGCTGGCAGAAGCGCCGGACGCCCCCTTGAGCGAAGCCGACAGTGACCTGCTGGCCTTGCTCGTGGCGTTGGGCGAGCATCCGATGGTGGAGGCCCTGGGTATGCCGAGGGAGGTCACGGGTCAGCAGTCATTGGCCAATCAGTTGGCCTACCTGCTGCCGTTCGTCGAAGACGACAAGCTCGAACTGTTGGCGATCGACTCGCCACGCCAGCGCCTGGACAAGATCCAGGCGCTGCTCGACCGGCTCCAGGGCGAATTGTTCGCCTGAGCCCTCAATACTGGTAGCGCAGCAGGGCGTGTGGCAGCGAATGCAGGCTGAAGAAGGCCAGCACCGCCACGCAGGCCGGCAGGATCAGCCACCAGACCTTCAGCGGCAGGGCCGTGAGCGGTTGGCGATGCTGGACCAGGGTCAGGCTGGTGGCACAGATGCAGCAGGCGAGCAGGGCGCCGGCGAGGATGTCGGTCGGCCAGTGCGCGCCCAGGTAGACCCGCGACAGGGCAATCGCCAGGGCCGGCAGGCAGCCCAGCAGGATCCAGGTCAGGCGCATGCGCGCCGGCTGGCCACGTCCGGCGAGCACCGCCAGCACCAGAAAGAAGGCGAAAGCCGCCGAGCTGTGGCCGCTGGGCATGCTGTACGAGGTCAGCGGGTCGCTCAGGACTTCCGGGCGGGCGCGGGCGAATAGCCATTTCAGACTGCCATTGGCCAGGGCGGTGCCGACCAGGGTAGCGCCGGCAAACAGCGCCGGACGCCATTGGCGCGCCAGCATCAACAGCCCGGTCAGCAGCCCGCCGAGGATAAACTGGGTACGAAAATCGCCCATGCGGGTGATCAGCACCACGCTGCCATCGATGACATTGCTGCGATGTTCCTGGATCAGGGTCATCAGGCCCTGGTCGAATTCATGCAGGTAGGGCCAGCCCAGAAACACACCCGCCAGGGCCAGCAGGCTGAGCCCGGCGATCACTTTGGTGCCGCGGCGCATGCTGCGCAGGCTGCAACTGATGCTGACACCGATCAGCAGCGCCAGGCCCGCAGCGATTATCCCCGCATCCATCCAGAAGCCTTCCGGCAGTGGCAGGCGCATGGCCGCGCCGGTTGCCCAGCCGGGTAGCAGATAGGCCACCGACCAGCCGGCACCGGCAATCAGGCTCACGGCGATGAAGCGTGGCAGGGGCATGTCGAACATGCCGGCGACCATCGGCAGCATGGGCCGTAGCGGGCCGATGAAGCGGCCGACCAGCAGGCTGGCGATGCCGTAGCGCTGGAAATAGGTCTCGGCGCCACCGATCCACTCCGGGTGATGACGCAGCAGGGGCAGGCGCCGGATGTTCTGGTGAAACTTGCGCCCCAGGGTGTAGGAGATGGCATCGCCCAGCAGGCCGCCGAAGAAACCCAGCAGCAGGGTTTCGCCCAGCGACAGGGCGCCACTGCCGGCCAGCACGGCGACGCCGAACAGCAGAACGGTGCCGGGTACGATGATCCCGGCGATGGCCAGGCATTCCACGCAGGCCACCAGAAAAATCGCCAAGCCAAGCCATTGCGGGTTGGCACCAAGCCAACCGGTCAGGCTGTCGAGCCATTGGCCCATCGTGTCAGTTTCCTTGTGTCAGTAAAAAATAGTCCCGGCCTTCGACCTGACCCCGGCGCAGCGGGTTGCGGGTGCAGTGGCGGGCGAAGTCGGCGTCGACGAAACGGTAGGGCAGATGTTCGTCGCGGCCCGTAGGGATTCCCAGACGGGTGCTTTGAATAATGTGTTTCACATTGATTCCGCAGTCTTCGACAAACAGTCGGTCAGGGTCGAAGCGCTTGGCGTCCCAGTGCGGCACTTTCAGGCCCATGGCCTTGCACAGCAGGGTCTGGCCGGCGCACAGGCGCTCGATGGTCCGGGGCTGGCCGCTGGCGTCGGGGTTGTTCAGCTGCATTTGCGCCAGGCTGTTGGCGTCGGAAATGGCGTCGACGAAGGGGTAGGCGGACTTGATCAGCACCGCGTTGCCTGGGCCCTGGGCGCTGAAGTTCAGCGAGTCGCCGCCACGGGCGTAGTACATGTAGATATGCCCGCCGTCGAGGAACAGCGCCTTGCGTTTTTCCGTATAGCCGAGGGAGGCATGGCTGCCCTTGTCGCTGCAGTAGTAAGCCTCGGTCTCGATGATTCGTGCCGCCAGCCAGTAGGGGCCGTGGCGGTGGCGGATGATCTTGCCCAGCAGGGCCTTGGCCAGTTCCTGGGCGTCGCGGTCGAAAAAACTGTCGGGCAAGGCCCGGGACGGGCAGGGGGCGGTGTCGGGCATGCTGGCGGATTCGCATTGGTCAGGTGGGCGATGATAGCAACTAATCGCTTAATCAAGGCTGAACGGCTCACTGTAGGAGCGGGCTTGCCCCGCGATTGCAATCCACCAGACACATCGTATCGCGGGGCAAGTCGAGTCGTCGCACCGCCGCTCCTACAGGGGTTGTGGGACATCAGGGGCACTGTTTTCGACCATCCGCCTGTCACCGCTGGGCGTGGGGCGGCCTGCCAGTTATAATCAGCCGATTTCCCCTCCGCCAAGACACTGAGCCCATGACTGAGTCCGTTCTTGACTACATGACCCGCCTGGGTCGCGCCGCCCGTGAGGCTGCCCGCGTCATCGCCCGCGCCAGTACCGCGCAGAAGAACCGCGCGCTGCAGGCTGCCGCCAATGCCCTGGACGCGGCGCGCACCGAGCTGTCCGCCGCCAACGAGCTGGACCTGGCCGCCGGCCGCGCCAATGGCCTGGAACCGGCCATGCTCGAGCGCCTGGCGCTGACCCCGGCGCGCATCGACGGCATGATCGTCGGCCTGCGCCAGGTGGCCAGCCTGCCGGACCCAGTGGGTGCGATTCGCGACATGAGTTATCGGCCGTCGGGTATCCAGGTCGGCAAGATGCGCGTGCCGCTGGGGGTGATCGGGATCATCTACGAGTCGCGTCCGAACGTGACCATCGATGCCGCCAGCCTGTGCCTGAAGTCGGGTAACGCGACGATCCTGCGCGGTGGTTCCGAGGCCATTCATTCCAACCGTGCCATCGCCGCCTGCATCCAGCGTGGCCTGGCCGAGGCAGGCTTGCCGGCGGCAGTGGTCCAGGTGGTGGAAACCACCGACCGCGAAGCCGTGGGCGCGCTGATCAGCATGCCCGAGTACGTCGATGTGATCGTCCCGCGTGGTGGCAAGGGCCTGATCGAGCGCATCAGCCGTGACGCCCGGGTACCGGTGATCAAGCACCTGGACGGCATCTGCCACGTGTATGTGGCCGAGCATGCCGAACTGGACAAGGCCCGGCGCATTGCATTCAACGCCAAGACCTACCGTTACGGCATCTGCGGGGCGATGGAAACCCTGCTGGTCGATCAGTCGGTAGCGGCGGCGTTCCTGCCGGAAATGGCCGGCCAATTCCGGGAAAAAGGCGTCGAACTGCGCGGTTGCGAGCGTACCCGGCAGATCATCGAGGCAGTGCCGGCCACGGAAGCGGACTGGAACACCGAATACCTCGCGGCGATCCTCTCGATCCGCGTGGTCGACGGCCTGGAGCAGGCCATCGAACACATCAACCGGTATGGCTCGCACCACACCGACTCCATCGTTACCGAACACCAGGGCCAGGCCCGGCGGTTCATGGCCGAGGTCGATTCGTCCTCGGTGATGATCAACACCCCGACCTGCTTTGCCGACGGTTTCGAGTACGGCCTGGGCGCCGAGATCGGTATTTCCACCGACAAGCTGCACGCCCGCGGCCCGGTCGGCCTGGAAGGCCTGACCTGCGAAAAATACGTGGTGATCGGCGACGGTCAACTGCGCGGACAGGAGTCGCTCTGACTTGGCCGAGCGCACACCGCTCGCCCCTGTCATGACGATGTCGCCCGCCCGGCGCATCGGCGTGCTCGGCGGGACATTCGACCCGGTGCACATCGGACACCTGCGCAGCGCGCTGGAGGTGGCCGAAGTGCTGGCGCTGGACGAGCTGCGGCTGATGCCCAATGCCCGTCCGCCGCACCGCGACACCCCGCAGGTGTCGGCCGAGGATCGCCTGGCGATGGTGCGCTGCGCGGTCGAGGGCGTGCCGACGCTGTCGGTCGATGCCCGCGAGCTGTTGCGCGACACGCCGTCGTACACCATCGAAACGCTGGAACTGATGCGCGCCGAAATGGCCGCCTCGGACCAGTTGTTCCTGCTGCTGGGCTGGGATGCCTTCTGCGGCCTGCCCAGCTGGCATCGCTGGGAAGAATTGCTGCAACACTGCCACATCCTGGTGCTGCAACGCCCGGATGCCGACGTCGAGCCACCGGATGCCCTGCGCAACCTGTTGGCAGCACGCTCAGTCAGTGACCCGCAGGCCCTGGTCGGGCCGGCGGGACATATTGCATTCGTCTGGCAGACGCCGCTTGCGGTGTCTGCCACGCAGATCCGACAGCTGCTGGCCAGCGGCAAGTCGGTGCGGTTTCTGGTGCCGGACGCAGTACTGGCCTATATCGATGCGCACAACCTCTACCGTGCGCCGAACTGAGGGTGCTGCAAGCGCCCCCTACTTTACGAGTTGAATGAGTTTTATATGACCAAGCAAAAAATCAGTGCCATCAATGGCGAAGAACTGGTCGAACTGACCAAGGCAGCCCTGGAGGACGTCAAGGCCCAGGACATCCAGGTCATCGACGTGCGCGACAAGCACAGCCTGACCGACTACATGATCATCGCCACCGGTACCTCCAACCGCCAGATCAACGCCATGCTGGAAAAGGTCCGCGAAGCGGTCAAGGCCAAGGGCGCGCAGCCGCTGGGCGAAGAAGGCAAGGGCGATAGCGACTGGGTGCTGCTCGACCTGAACGACGTCATCGTTCACATGATGACCGCCGCTGCCCGTCAGTTCTACGACCTGGAGCGCCTGTGGCTGGGCGCCGAGCAGAGCCGCGCGCACGATGGCAAACACCACAGCCCGGAAAACACCCACGACTACGCTGACAAGCTCAAAGACCGGGAATAAGGAAGCGTCGTGCGTCTGCGTCTGATCGCGGTCGGCTCGCGCATGCCCAAGTGGGTCGAGGACGGTTGGCATGAGTATGCCAAGCGCCTGCCTTCGGAGCTGTCGCTGGAGCTGGTGGAAATTCCGCTCAATACCCGGGGCAAGAATGCCGATGTCGCCCGCCTGATCCGTCAGGAGGGCGAGGCCATGCTGGCCAAGGTCCAGCCAGGGGAACGGATCGTCACCCTGGAGGTCCATGGCAAGCCCTGGAGTACCGAGCAACTGGCGGTCGAGCTGGATCGCTGGCGGCTGGACTCGCGTACCGTGAACTTCATGGTCGGCGGCCCGGAAGGGCTGGCGCCGGAAGTCTGCGCGCGCGCCGAGCAACGCTGGTCGCTGTCGCCGCTGACCCTGCCGCACCCGTTGGTAAGGATACTGATCGGCGAGCAGCTGTACCGCGCCTGGACCGTGCTGTCCGGGCATCCTTACCATAAATGAACCTGTAAGCCTTTCAATGACGCAGCCGATTCGCCTCAAGGATCACGAGAAAGACGCCCGTTTGGTGCGCAGTCGCGTCGTGGTCGGTGCCGTGGCGATCGTCCTGCTGATCTGCGTGCTGATCGCTCGCCTGTATTACCTGCAGGTGATCCAGTACGACTATCACTCGACGCTGTCGGAAAACAACCGGGTGCATGTGCAGCCGATTCCGCCGACCCGTGGCCTGATCTTCGACCGCAACGGAGTGATCATCGCCGACAACCGGCCGAGCTTCAGCCTGAGCATGACCCGCGAGCGCTCCGGTAACTGGCAGCAGGTGCTCGACGTGATCGTCGAAGTGCTGGAGCTGACCCCGGACGACCGCACCCTGTTCGAAAAACGCATGCGCCAGGGGCGCCGGCCGTTCGAGCCGGTGCCGATCCTGTTCGAGCTGACCGAAGAGCAGATTGCAAGGATCGCGGTGAACCAGTTCCGCCTGCCCGGGGTGGAAGTGGTGGCCCAGTTGGTGCGCCATTACCCGCAGGGCGCGCACTTCGCTCATTCGGTCGGCTATGTCGGGCGGATCAACGAAAAAGAGCTCAAGACCCTCGATCCGGTCAACTACAGTGGCACTCACCATATCGGCAAGACCGGTATCGAACGCTTCTACGAGCCTGAGCTGCACGGCCAGGTCGGTTATGAAGAAGTCGAGACCAACGCCCGTGGCCGGGTATTGCGGGTGCTCAAGCGCACCGACCCAAGCCCTGGCAAGGACATCGTCCTGAGCCTCGACATCAAGCTGCAGGAGGCTGCCGAGGCGGCCCTGGCCGGGCGTCGTGGTGCCATTGTCGCGCTTGATCCGAACACCGGCGAAGTCCTGGCGATGGTCAGCCAGCCGAGCTTCGATCCCAACCTGTTCGTCACCGGTATCAGCTTCAAGGCCTATGCCGAGCTGCGTGATTCCATCGACCGGCCGCTGTTCAACCGCGTGCTGCGTGGCCTGTACCCGCCGGGCTCGACCATCAAGCCGGCAGTGGCCATCGCCGGCCTCGACAGTGGCGTGGTGACGGCGACAAGCCGGGTGTTCGACCCGGGCTACTACCAGTTGCCCAACTACGACCACAAGTACCGTAACTGGAACCGCACCGGTGATGGCTGGGTCGACCTCGACACGGCAATCATGCGTTCCAACGACACCTACTTCTACGACCTGGCGCACAAGATGGGCATCGACCGCCTGTCCAGCTACATGAACCGCTTCGGCATCGGCCAGAAGGTCTCGCTGGACATGTTCGAGGAGTCGCCGGGCCTGATGCCGTCGCGCGAGTGGAAGCGCGCCACCCGGCGCCAGGCCTGGTTCCCGGGCGAGACCCTGATCCTCGGTATCGGCCAGGGCTACATGCAGGCCACGCCCTTGCAGCTGGCCCAGGCCACCGCGCTGATCGCCAACAAGGGCAAGTGGAACCGCCCGCACCTGGCCAAGACCATCGAAGGCCTGCCGCCGGTGGACGAAAACCCGATGGAGGATATCGTCCTGCGTGACAAGTCCGACTGGAACAAGGTCACTCACGGCATGGAGCAGGTGATGCACGGTGCCCGCGGCACCGCGCGCAAAGCCTCCATCGGTGCCCAGTACCGGATCGCCGGCAAGAGTGGTACCGCCCAGGTGGTGGCGATCAAGCAGGGTGAGAAGTACGACCGCAACAAGTTGCAGGAACGCCATCGCGACCACGCCTTGTTCGTCGGCTTCGCCCCGGCCGACAACCCGAAGATCGTGGTGTCGGTGATGGTCGAGAACGGCGAGTCCGGCTCCGGCGTGGCCGCCCCTGTGGTGCGCCAGGTCATGGACGCCTGGTTGCTCGGCCCCGACGGGCGCCTCAAGCCTGAATTTGCCAACCCTTCCATTGCCCAGGAATCGGCGCCGTGATGAGTAATTTCGATCGCATGCTCTCCAGCGAGGATGTCATGCGCCGCCGGGCCAGCTTCCTGCAGCGCATCCACATCGATGGCCCCTTGCTGATCCTGCTGCTGACCCTGGCGGCCGGCAGCCTGTTCGTTCTCTATTCGGCCAGCGGCAAGAACTGGGACCTGCTGCTCAAGCAGGCCAGTTCCTTCGGCATCGGCCTGGTGTCGATGTTCATCATCGCCCAGCTGGAGCCGCGCTTCATGGCGCGCTGGGTGCCGCTTGCCTACGTCGGCGGGGTGATCCTGCTGGTGGTGGTGGACGTCATGGGCCACAACGCCATGGGCGCCACGCGCTGGATCAACATTCCCGGGGTGATCCGCTTCCAGCCCTCGGAATTCATGAAGATCATCATGCCGGCGACCATCGCCTGGTACCTGGCCAAGCGATCGCTGCCGCCGCACCTCAAGCATGTGATGATCAGCCTGATCATGATCGGTGTGCCGTTCATTCTCATCGTGCGCCAGCCGGACCTGGGCACGGCGCTGCTGATCCTGGCCTCGGGCGCGTTCGTGCTGTTCATGGGCGGCCTGCGCTGGCGCTGGATCCTCAGCGTGATCGCCGCCGCCGTGCCGGTGGCGGTGGCCATGTGGTTCTTCGTCATGCATGACTACCAGAAACAGCGGGTACTGACCTTTCTCGATCCGGAAAGCGACCCACTGGGCACTGGCTGGAACATCATCCAGTCCAAGGCAGCGATCGGTTCCGGCGGCGTGTTCGGCAAGGGCTGGTTGCTGGGCACCCAGTCGCACCTGGACTTTTTGCCGGAAAGTCATACCGACTTCATCATCGCCGTCATGGGCGAGGAGTTCGGCCTGGTCGGCATTTGCGCCCTGTTGCTGATCTACCTGCTGCTGATCGGTCGCGGCCTGGTGATCACCGCCCAGGCGCAGACACTCTACGGCAAGCTGCTGGCCGGCAGCCTGACCATGACCTTCTTCGTATATGTGTTCGTCAATATCGGTATGGTCAGCGGCCTGTTGCCCGTGGTGGGCGTGCCGCTGCCCTTCATTAGTTATGGCGGAACTTCGTTGGTGACGCTGCTGTCAGCGTTTGGGGTTCTCATGTCGATCCACACGCATCGCAAATGGATTGCACAGGTTTGAATAAGGTGAAGAATTACATGCAAGCAATGCGTGGCTGGGCCGCCCGTTGTGCGCCCTGGGTCGGCCTGGTCGG
Organism: Pseudomonas sp. BGr12; assembly: GCF_030272895.1. Classification (GTDB taxonomy): domain Bacteria; phylum Pseudomonadota; class Gammaproteobacteria; order Pseudomonadales; family Pseudomonadaceae; genus Pseudomonas. The sequence goes on from NZ_JALRNF010000007.1 coordinate 44,879, forward strand.
CCTGCTCGGGGGGGCGCAGCAGGCAGCCGCCAGCGACTACGACGGTTCGCCCCAGGTGGCCGAATTCGTCAGCGAAATGACTCGCGATTACGGCTTTGCCAGTGAGCAGTTGATGGATGTGTTTCGCGAGGTACAGCGCAAGCAGTCGATCCTCGATGCCATTTCCCGCCCGGCCGAGCGGGTAAAACCGTGGAAGGACTATCGCCCGATGTTCCTCACCGACGCCCGGGTCGCCCGTGGCGTGGATTTCTGGCGCCAGCATGAAGCCACCTTGGCCCGTGCCGAGCAGGAATATGGCGTACCGGCCCAGGTGATTGTCTCGATCATCGGCGTCGAGACCTTCTTTGGCCGCAACACCGGCAACTACCGGGTGATCGACGCGCTGTCGACCCTGGGCTTCGATTACCCGCCACGGGCCGAGTTCTTCCGCAAGGAATTGCGCGAGTTCCTGCTCCTGGCCCGCGAAGAGCAGGTCGATCCGCTGGTGCTCAAGGGCTCCTACGCCGGGGCCATGGGCCTGCCGCAGTTCATGCCCAGCAGCTTTCGCGCCTACGCCGTGGACTTCGATGGCGACGGCCATATCAATATCTGGAACAACCCGGACGATGCCATCGGCAGCGTGGCCAGCTACTTCAAGCGTCACGGCTGGGTCGCCGGCGAGCAGGTGGTCAGCCGCGCCACGGTCAGCGGCAACCGGGTCGACGAAGGGCTGAGCCCCGGCATCGACGCGGTCAAGACGGTCGCGCAGTTGCGGGCACTGGGCTGGTCAAGTCATGATGCGTTGCGCGATGATCTGCCGGTCACCGCTTTCCGGCTCGAAGGCGACAACGGTCCCGAATACTGGCTGGGCCTGAAAAACTTCTACGCGATCACTCGCTACAACCGCAGCGTGATGTACGCCATGGCGGTACATCAGCTATCGGACCTGCTGGTTCAAGCACGGGGCGCCAAGTAATGCGCGTTTTGTTTTCTGACACATCTCTCAAACTGATCGGCTGCGCGGCCCTGGGCCTGATGCTGGTCAGCTGTTCTTCGAGCCGTCCGGCACAGCAAAGCGGCAACACGGTCAAGGCCAAGCCGGGCCTGGATATCAACCGGGCGCACAAGGACGGCGCACCGTGGTGGGACGTCGATGTCACGAAGATCCCGGACGCTACGCCGACCGTGCACACCGGTAACTACAAGGCCAACCCCTACACCGTGCTGGGCAAGACCTACTTCCCGATCCAGGATTCGCGCAACTACCGCGCCGAAGGTACGGCGTCGTGGTACGGCACCAAATTCCATGGCCAGAACACAGCCAATGGCGAGGTCTATGACCTCTACGGCATGAGCGCGGCGCACAAGACCCTGCCGCTGCCGGCCTACGTCAAGGTCACCAACCTGGACAATCATCGCAGCGTGATCCTGCGGGTCAACGACCGTGGACCGTTCTACTCGGACCGCATCATCGACCTGTCCTATGCGGCGGCGAAAAAACTGGGTTATGCCGAAACCGGCACGGCACGGGTGCGCGTCGAGGGGATCGACCCGAAACAATGGTGGGCCCAGCGTGGCCAGCCGGCGCCGATGGTGCTGGAGCAGCCGCAGGTCGCCCAGACCCAGACGTTCTCTGCCAGCACCGGTGCGGTCGAGCAGTGGACCCCGCCACCGCAGCAGCATGCCGCCGCGGCCGTGCCCGTGCAGGTCGCCAGCAACAGTGGCCTGGCCAGCAATGGTCTTTACTTGCAGGTCGGCGCTTTCGCCAACCCGGATGCGGCCGAATTGCTGCGCTCCAAGCTTAGCGGCATGGTCAGCGCGCCGGTCTTCATCAGTTCGATCGTGCGCAACCAGCAGACCCTGCACCGGGTACGCATGGGGCCGATCAACAGCCAGGGTGAAGCCCAGAAAATGCAGGACAGTGTGCGCCTGGCCAACCTCGGCCAGGCGAAAGTCGTCACGGCGGACTGACCGGGGGGACTGGTCGGTTTGTCATGCAAGCGGGCATTGCGGCCATGTACAATGGCGGTTTTGCTCGCAAGGCCTAGCGCCAAAAAACGTTTTGCCCATGAGGGCATGAGCCCATTAGCCATTTCGAGAGACGGATGAACATCACCACCTTTGCCAAACGCCTTTGCCTGCTAGTTCCGCTGATGATCACCCCTGCCGCCTTCGCGGCAGAGCAGATGATGCCGTCGCCGCCGCAACTGGCAGCCAAGTCCTACGTGCTCATGGAAGCATCCAGCGGTAACGTCCTGGTCGAGAACAATGGTGACGAGCGTCTGCCGCCGGCCAGCCTGACCAAGCTGATGACCGCCTACATCGCGACCCTGGACATCCGCCGTGGCCAGATCGGCGAGAACGATCCGGTGACCGTCAGCGAAAACGCCTGGCGTACCGGTGGTTCGCGGATGTTCATCAAGGTCGGCACCCAGGTCAGCGTCAGCGACCTGCTGCACGGCATCATCATCCAGTCGGGCAACGACGCCAGTGTCGCCCTGGCCGAGCACATCGCCGGCAGCGAAGACGCCTTCGCCGACATGATGAACAAGACTGCCGCCGACCTGGGCATGACCAACAGCCACTTCATGAACCCGACCGGTCTGCCGAACCCGGAGCACTACTCCTCGGCCCACGACATGGCGGTGCTGGCCCGTGCGATCATCCACGAAGACCCTGCCCACTACGCGATCTACTCGCAGAAGGAGTTCTTCTGGAACAACATCAAGCAGCCTAACCGCAACCTGCTGCTGTGGCGCGACAAGACCGTCGACGGCCTGAAAACCGGTCACACCGACGAAGCCGGCTACTGCATGGTGTCTTCGGCCGTACGTGATGGCATGCGCCTGATCGCGGTGGTCTTCGGTACCAACAGCGAGCAGTCCCGCGCCGCCGAGACCCAGAAGCTGCTGACCTACGGTTTCCGCTTCTTCGAAACCCAGACCTTCTACCAGAAGGGCACCGAACTGGCCCAGGCTCCGGTCTGGAAAGGTACCGCCAGCCAGGTCAAGGCCGGTCTGGCCAACGACCTGAGCATGACTTTGCCTAAAGGCCAATTGAAACGCCTGGCGGCAAGCATGACCATGAACCCGCAACTGACCGCTCCGATCGCCAAAGGTGACGTGATCGGTAAAGTGGAAGTCAAACTGGATGACAAGGTAGTCCACAGCGCCGACCTGATCGCGCTGGACGCTGTCGAGGAAGCTGGTTTCTTCGGCCGGGTGTGGGATAGCATTCGTCTATTCTTCTACGGGTTGTTCAACTGATATCGTGACCTGCCACGCCCCCGCGCATTCACGCGGGGGCGTTGTTGTTGCCACGGCTTACGAGGCCGTTACCGCCATGACTGAACCTGACGTCAAGTCGCACAAAATCGAATTCCCCTGCGCCGATTACCCGATCAAGGTCATCGGCGACACCGTGGTCAATTTCAAGGACACGGTGATCGAGATCCTCAAGAAGTACGCCGAAGTCGATCTCAAGACCCTGGCCGAGCGCCAGAGCAAGGAAGGCAAGTACACCACGGTGCAACTGCACATCGTCGCCACCGGCGAAGACCAGCTGCACGACATCAACAGCGCCCTGCGTGCTACCGGCATCGTGAAAATGGTGCTCTGATGCCGGCCAGCCTCGGTGTGCGCGACCTCGGCCTGCTGCCCTACGAGCCGGTGCTGGAGGCCATGCGTCGGTTTACCGACCAGCGTGGCCCGGATACCGCCGACGAGGTGTGGCTGGTTGAACACCCACCGGTGTTCACCCAGGGCCAGGCGGGCAAGGCCGAGCACCTGCTGGTGCCGGGGGATATCCCGGTGGTGCAGACTGACCGTGGTGGCCAGGTGACCTATCACGGCCCGGGCCAGCTGGTGGCCTACCTGTTGCTCGATGTGCGTCGCCTGGGCTTTGGCGTGCGCGAGCTGGTCAGCCGCATCGAGCGCTCGCTGATCGAGCTGCTCGCCAGCTACGGCGTCGAGGCGGCCGCCAAGGCCGATGCACCGGGCGTCTATGTCGACGGGGCGAAGATCGCCTCGCTCGGCTTGCGGATTCGCAATGGCTGTTCTTTCCATGGCCTTGCCTTGAACGTGGACATGGACCTTGGGCCATTCCGCCGGATTAACCCCTGCGGGTATGCGGGGCTGGCCATGACCCAGCTGCGCGATCAGGCAGGCCCGATCGAACTCTCCGAGGTCAGGGCAAGGCTGCGCGGGCAGCTGGTCAAGCACCTCGACTATGCTGAGCAGACGACCCTTACGGGCGGAATCTTCTGAATATGACTACTGTTGTGCAAGATCCAGTGCAAAGCGTGACTCCGACGCCACGGCCCAAGGTCGAGGCGGGCGTCAAGCTGCGGGGCGCGGAGAAAGTCGCGCGTATCCCGGTAAAGATCATCCCCACCGACGAACTGCCGAAGAAGCCCGACTGGATCCGCGTGCGCATCCCGGTTTCGCCGGAAGTCGACCGCATCAAGCAACTGCTGCGCAAGCACAAGCTGCACAGCGTCTGTGAAGAGGCGTCCTGCCCGAACCTGGGCGAGTGCTTCTCCGGCGGTACCGCGACCTTCATGATCATGGGTGACATCTGCACCCGTCGTTGCCCGTTCTGCGACGTCGGTCACGGCCGGCCGAAGCCGCTGGATGTCGACGAGCCGAAGAACCTGGCCGTGGCCATCGCCGACCTGCGCCTGAAGTACGTGGTGATCACCTCGGTGGACCGCGACGACCTGCGTGACGGCGGTGCCCAGCACTTTGCCGACTGCATCCGCGAGATCCGTGCCCTGTCGCCGGGCGTGCAGCTCGAGACCCTGGTGCCGGATTACCGTGGACGCATGGACGTGGCCCTGGAAATCACCGCACAGACTCCGCCAGACGTGTTCAACCACAACCTGGAAACCGTACCGCGCCTGTACAAGGCTGCGCGTCCGGGTTCGGACTACCAGTGGTCGCTGACCCTGCTGCAGAAGTTCAAGGAACTGGTGCCGCACGTGCCGACCAAGTCCGGCCTGATGCTGGGCCTGGGCGAGACCGACGAAGAAGTGATCGAAGTGATGCACCGCATGCGCGAGCACAACATCGACATGCTGACCCTGGGCCAGTACCTGCAGCCATCGCGCAGCCACTTGCCGGTACAGCGCTTCGTGCACCCGGACACCTTCGCCTGGTTCGCCGAGGAAGGCTACAAGATGGGCTTCAAGAACGTGGCTTCCGGCCCGCTGGTGCGTTCCTCGTACCACGCCGACCAGCAGGCTCACGAGGCCAAGATCAAGCTCTGATCGATGGCGTAGTCCGATGCCGATGTCCGCTTGCCGGCGACATCGGCATTTTTATTTGTGGCAGGTTTTCCGGGCGCCATGTGCTTGCCCATGGCGCCAGGATCACCGGCCAGGTCCATACAAGGAGTCGTCTGGATGAATCCTCCCTTCGATCATCCGCCAGAGGTGCAGCCTGCCTGCCGGCGCTTGCCCAAGCCGCTGCCGGAAAATGGCCGCATCGCAATCATTGCTCCAGCCGGGCCGGCCCGCCTCGACACGCTCAAGGCGATCCACTGGTTCGAGGCCCGGGGCTATCAATGCCGGGTCTATCCCGGGGTCAGCGAGTCCGACGGTTACCTGGCCGGTAGCGATGCGCAGCGCCTGGCTGACCTGCATGCGGCCTTCGCTGCCAGCGATGTCGACGCCATTATCTGCCTGCGCGGCGGCTACGGCAGCATGCGCCTGCTCGACGGCATCGACTACGCCTTGTTGCGCAACCACCCCAAGCCCCTGGTGGGTTATAGCGACATCACCGCGTTGCATGGCGCGATTGCCCGGCAGGCGGGGTTCGTGACCTTCCACGGAGCCATGCTCAAGTCCGAGTTGCTGGCCGACAAGCAGGAGCCGACGGTGTCCTCGCTGTTCGCGCTGCTCAGCGGCAAGCTGGGGCGCGGCGACACACTGGCGCATCCACAGGCCTACCCGTTGAGCACAATCGTTCCTGGTGCGGCGACAGGGCGCCTGGTGGGCGGCAACTTGGCGATGCTCGGTGCAACCCTGGGGACTGCGGCGGAACTGTGCAGCCAGGATGGCATTCTGTTTATCGAGGATGTCAACGAGCCGTTGTACCGCATCGACCGGCTGCTGACCCAACTGCGCCTGGCGGGCAAGTTCGAAGGCCTGCGGGGTGTGCTGGTCGGCGATTTCGTCGGCCTGACCGTGCAAGCCCTGACACCGCTGCTGCGCGAGATGTTCGAGCCCTTGCGCATTCCGGTGCTGGCCGGCTGGTGCAGCGGCCATTGCGATCCCAACCTGAGCTTGCCCCTGGGCGCGCAGGTGCGGCTGGATGCGGATTGCCAGCAATTGGTGTTACAGGAAGATCTGTTCTGATGCCATCGCGGGGCAAGCCCGCTCCTACAGGTAGGAGCGGCGGTGCGACGACTCGACTTGCCCCGCGAACATGGCCCGGCCTCAGCGCTGGCGCAGGCTGTCCAGCAGCTTGTGGGTCGGATAGCCATCAGCCGGCCATCCCAGCGCCTGTTGCGCACTGCGAATGGCCTTGCGGGTGTTGGCACCGATAATGCCGTCGGCCGCGCCGGCGTCGTAGTTCCTGGCGCTGAGCAGGGTCTGCAGTTCGACGCGCTCGCTGCGGCTCAGGGGCAGGTCATCCTTGGGCCAGCTGCCGGCAATGAAGCCGGAGCCATAGAAGCGGTCACCCAACAGGCCCACGGCCATGGCGTAGGACGAGGAGTTGTTGTACTTGAGGATGGCGCGGAAGTTATCCAGCACCAGGAACGCCGGGCCGCGATAACCGGCCGGCAGCAGCAGGGCGGCGGACAGTTGCTCGCTGCCGGCTGGCAGGCGCACGCCGGTTGGCAGCTTCAGGCCCAGTTGCAGCCATTCGGCCACGCTCTTGCGCTGGCTGCCATCGGCCAGCCAGTAGTCGAAGCCGGGTGCCAGTTGCACCTCGAAGCCCCAGGGTTCGCCACGCTTCCAGCCGGAGCTCTGCAGGTAATGGGCGGTCGAGGCCAGGGCGTCGGCTGAGCTGTTCCAGATATCCCGGCGACCGTCGCCGTCGAAGTCCACCGCATGGGTGTTGTAGGTGGTCGGGATGAACTGGGTCTGGCCCATGGCGCCGGCCCAGGAACCGCGCATGGCGTCGGGCTGGATATCGCCGTTCTGCAGGATCTGCAGGGCCGCGATCAGCTGCGCCTGGGCGAATGCCGGACGGCGGCCTTCATAGGCCAGGGTCGCCAGGGAGCGGATTACCGACTTGTTGCCCTGGAACTGGCCAAAGTTGCTTTCCATGCCCCAGACCGAGACCAGTACCTGGCGGTCGACGCCATAGCGCTGTTCGATCTGGGTGAGCAGCTCGGCATGTTTCTCCAGCAGCGCCTTGCCATTGCGAACGCGCAGGGGCGACAGCGCGCCGTCGAGGTATTCCCAGACCGGGCGGGTGAATTCGGGTTGGCTGCGATCGGCCTTGACCACGTCCATGTCCGGCGTGACGCCGAGGAATGCGCGGTCGAAAGTACCGGCGTTGATGCCCGCTTGCAGGGCTTGCTGGCGGAAACCTGCCTGCCATTGGGCAAAGGATTGCAGCGGCTGGATTTCGCTGCTGGTGTCGACGGCGGGGTTCGGCAGGGTGACCACCGGGGCCGGCTGGGCAGGGGCCAGCGGCAGCGCGTCGGCGGCGGTGGGTTTCTCCGCGCAGGCAACGAGCAGGATCAGGCTGGAGGCAGCGATCAGTTGGCGAGGTTGCCAACGATGGGTAAGACAAAAGGGCATGCACAGTTCCAGGTATTTCAGGTCAGGTGCTGACCATACCATGCCTGTCGAATTCTTGCTTTTATGCGGCCCGAAAGAACGAAGCCTCCCAATCTCTCGATTGGAAGGCTTCGCGGCGGTAGCTGCCCTTGCCTTTGCCTGCTCGTTCCTGGCGGCAACGGAACAGGGGCTGGGCGATGATTGACTTGGCCTTGTTGGGCCCGGGTTTCGCGGGTTTCTTGCTCATGGCAGGCGATCCTGTGGAGTGGGTGTGGGGGCGAATATAGGGGGGCAGCCTTCGCGGGGCAAGCCCGCTCCCACAGAAAACTGCTGTAGGAGCGGGCTTGCCCCGCGATGGCCGTTATTCTGCTGGCAAGGCCAGACGCTGGCCGGCCATCAACAGCGACAAGCGCGCCAGGCTGGTCCAGGGCGAGCCCTGGGCCTGCCCCTTGATCTGCGCGTCGATGCGCTGGGCGTCCTGCAGCAACTGGCTCCAGCGTTGCGCTGAGTGGCGTTGCAGGGCTTTGCTCATCAGTGGCTTGCGCTTGTCCCAGACCGGTGGCCGGGCCTGGCTGAAGGCCTTGTCCAGGGGCACGCCCTGGCTGTATTGCTGGGCCAGACCCGCCAGCACGCGCAACTCCCGGGCCAGGGCCCAGAGAATCACCGGTGGTTCGACGCCCTCGCCACGCAAGCCTTCAAGCATGCGCAAGGCGTGGGCGGCTTCGCCATTGAGGATGGCATCGACCAGGCCGAACACATCGAAGCGGGCGCTGTCGGCCACCGCGGCCTGCACGGTTTCCACCGTGATCTGGTTGCCTTCGGCCAACAGCTTGAGCTTTTCGATTTCCTGGGCCGCGGCCAGCAGGTTGCCCTCCACCCGGGCGGCGATCAGGTCGACGGCATCACGCTGGGCCGACAAGCCCGCCTGGGAAAGGCGCTGGTTGATCCACTGGGGGAGTTGCTGGGTGTCGACCGGCCAGATCTGGATGAACTGAACCTGTGTCCCCTCGATCAACGCCTTGCCCCATTTGGTCTTCTGCGCGCTGCCATCGAGCTTGGGCAGGCTGATCAGCAGCAGGGTGTCTTCGGCGGGGCGGGAGCAATACTCGATCAGTGCAGCCGCGCCCTTGTCGCCCGGCTTGCCCGAAGGCAGGCGCAGTTCCAGCAGGCGGCGCTGGGCGAACAGCGACAGGCTGGCCCCGGCCTGGAGCAGGGTGCCCCAGTCGAAGTTGGCGTCGGCGCTGAACACCTGGCGTTCGTCGAAGCCTTGCTGGCGTGCGGCGGCACGCACCGCATCGGCGGCTTCCTGGCACAGCAGCGGGTCATCGCCACTGATCACGTAGACCGGTGCGAGGCTGCCTTGCAGGTGCTTGTTGAGTTGGGCGGGGGCGAGTTTCATGATCGCAGGCGGGGCACCGAAGTGCCCCGTTCAGGCTCAGTTGGCCGGCAGTTGCAGGGGCGACTGCTGAGGGGTTGCTTCCTGGGCGCGGCGGGCCGCTTCCAGGGCCTGTGCTTCGGCCTTGGCGCGCTCGTCGGCTTTCTGTTGCAACAGTTCCAGCTGGGTCGGGGTCAGCAGTTGCAGGCGCACCAGCATGTTCTGCACCAGCTCGCGGCGCATTTCCTTGCGGGCCTGCAGGGCTTCCTGTTGCGAGCCGGCGATGTTGTTGCCGTCATGCATGTAGGTATCGCGCACTTCGAGCTTGTCGCTGAGCAGGTTGGTGTTGTCGTGGCCACCGATGGTGTAGCTCAGCACCGTGCTCAGCTCATACTCGGCAGTGCGGCCCGAGCCGCCGGAATAGGTGGCTGCACGCTGCGTCTCGGCTTCGTTGGTCAGGATCAGCTTGTACGGCGCGCCGGCATGCACGTTGACGCCGTTGCTCTGCAGGGCCTGGCGCAGCTGGGTGACGGTCTCGCCGTAGGCGTTGCGTGCGTCCAGGTCGAGTTCCTTGATCGCAAGCTCGGTCTGGCCGGTGCCGCGCAGCTGGAAGCCGCAGGCGCTGAGCATGACAGCCAGGCCCATCACCAGCAGATTGCGTTTGATCATCTTGTTGCTCCCTTGAGGGCCGAATCTGTTCGCGGGCCCGCCGCGGAGGCGGGCCCGTGTTCCTGTCAGTTGGCGACGATATTGACCAGCTTGCCCGGTACCACGATGACCTTGCGGATGCTCAGGCCGTCGATGAAACGCAGCACGTTGTCGTTGCTGCGGGCAGCGGCTTCGATCTCTTCGCGGCTGGCGGCGGCCGGCATTTCGATCTGGCCGCGCAGCTTGCCGTTGACCTGGACGACCAGGACGATGCTGTCCTGGACCAGGGCGCTTTCATCCACTGCCGGCCAGCCGGCGTCGATGACCGCTTCCTGGTGACCCAGGCGATGCCACAGTTCATGGCTGATGTGCGGGGTGATCGGCGACAGCAGCAGCACCACCGCTTCCAGGCCTTCCTGCAGCAGGGCACGGTCCTGCTCGGTGGCTTGCGGGGCTTTTTCCAGCACGTTCATCAGGGTCATCACCTGGGCGATGGCGGTGTTGAACTTGTGGAACTGGCCGACGTCGGTGCTGGCCTGCTTGATCGCGGCGTGGGTGGCACGGCGGATCGCTTTCTGTGCATCGTCCAGGGTGGCGATGTCGAGCTTGCCAGGCAGGCCCTGGGTGACATGGGCCTGGGCCAGGCGCCAGACACGACGCAGGAAGCGGCTGGCACCTTCGACGCCGGAGTCGGACCATTCCAGGCTCATGTCGGGCGGCGAGGCGAACATCATGAACAGGCGGCAGGTGTCGGCACCGTAGGCTTCGATCATCGCCTGGGGGTCAACGCCGTTGTTCTTGGACTTGGACATCTTCTCGGTGCCGCCGATCTCGACCGGCAGGCCGTCGGTTTTCAGGCGGGCGCCGATGATCTTGGCCTTGGCATCGCGCTCGACTTCGACGTCGGCCGGGTTGAACCAGTCCTTGCCGCCGTTGCTGGCAACGCGGTAGTAGGTCTCGGCGACGACCATGCCCTGGGTCAGCAGGTTCTTGAACGGCTCGTTGGAGGTGACCAGGCCTTCGTCGCGCATCAGCTTGTGGAAGAAGCGCGCGTACAGCAGGTGCAGGATGGCGTGCTCGATGCCACCGATGTACTGGTCAACCGGCAGCCAGTGGTTGGCTGCTTTCGGGTCGACCAGGCCGCCTTCATAGTTCGGCGAGGCGTAGCGGGCGAAGTACCAGGACGACTCGACGAAGGTGTCCATGGTGTCGGTTTCGCGCTTGGCCGCAGTGCCGCATTTCGGGCAGGTGCACGCGTAGAATTCGGGCATGCGCGCCAGCGGCGAGCCGGCGCCATCGGGAACCACGTCCTCGGGCAGGGTGACCGGCAGCTGGTCCTCAGGTACTGGCACATCGCCGCAAGATGGGCAGTGGATGATCGGGATCGGGCAGCCCCAGTAACGCTGGCGGCTGATACCCCAGTCACGCAGGCGGAACTGGGTGCGCGACTTGCCGAGTTCCTTCTTGATCAGGGCGACTTCGATGGCGTCGAAGGCACCAGCGAAATCCAGGCCGTCGAATTCGCCGGAGTTGATCAGCTCGCCGTATTCGCCGCAGGCGGCGTCCCACTCGGTCGCGACGTCGTCACCCAGGCGGGTGCGAATCACGGCCTTGAACGGCAGGTTGTACTTCTTGGCGAATTCGAAGTCGCGCTCGTCGTGGGCCGGTACGGCCATTACTGCGCCGTCGCCATAGTGCATCAGCACGTAGTTGGCGACCCACACCGGCAGTTTTTCGCCGGTCAGCGGGTGCTCGACGAACAGGGAAGTGGCCAGGCCCTTCTTCTCCTGGGTGGCGACATCGGCTTCGGCGACGCTGCCGCTCTTGCATTCATCGATGAAGGCTTGCAGCTCGGGGTTGCCCTGGGCGGCCTGGGTGGCCAGCGGGTGCTCGGCGGCAACGGCCACGTAGGTGGCGCCCATCAGGGTGTCCGGACGGGTGGTGAAGACTTTCAGTGCCCCGGCGTGGCCGATGCTGGCCTGGTCGTAGGGGAACTGCACTTCCATGCCACGGGACTTGCCGATCCAGTTGCGCTGCATGGTCTTGACCTGCTCGGGCCAGCCCGGCAGCTCGTCGAGGCTTTCCAGCAGCTCGTCGGCATAGTCGGTGATCTTGAAGTAGTACATCGGGATTTCGCGCTTCTCGATCAGCGCGCCCGAACGCCAGCCGCGGCCGTCGATGACCTGCTCGTTGGCCAGTACGGTCTGGTCGGCCGGGTCCCAGTTCACGGTACCGTTCTTGCGGTAGATCACGCCTTTTTCGAACAGGCGGGTGAACAGCCACTGCTCCCAGCGGTAGTAGTCTGGCTTGCAGGTGGTGACTTCGCGCGACCAGTCGAAGGCCAGGCCCAGGCTCTTGAGCTGGGTCTTCATGTATTCGATGTTTTCGTAGGTCCACTTGGCCGGCGCGACGTTGTTCTTCATCGCGGCGTTTTCCGCCGGCATGCCGAAGGCGTCCCAGCCCATCGGCTGCAGGACGTTCTTGCCCAGCATGCGCTGGTAGCGGGCAATCACGTCACCGATGGTGTAGTTGCGCACGTGGCCCATGTGTAGCTTGCCGCTCGGGTACGGGAACATCGACAGGCAGTAATAGGTGTCCTTGCCTGGCTGTTCACTGACTTCAAAAGACTTTTGCTCGTTCCAGTACGACTGGGCGGCTGCTTCGATTTCGCGGGGCTGATAGAGTTCGTGCATGGCTACTTTGCGCTGAGAAATGGGAGACCTTATCCAGGCAGCGGGAAAACCGCTGCATCGGCAATCCGGGGTCAAAATGGTGAACGCCCTAGCATACATGAGCGCTGTCCACCGTGGGAAACCCTGATTGCACCGCATTCGCCGCCGTGGGCCGTTGGTCGCGGCGCCCGGCCGCTTCTGCGAGTGACGCTAAGCTCATCAATGGGGGAGATATATTTATCTTCAATGAGGTGAACGGATGGGAGAGTCGCAGCTACAAGCAACGAAACCGGAGCTTTACGAACGGCTGATCGATCGTCTGGGGTTGGCCCTGGAGGTCGCCAGAACCGCCGTTCGGTTACGCGATGAAGTGCCTGCTGAATTGGAGTTGCGTGGTCTGAGCCGCGCTGAATTCGATGTGATCAAAGCCTATCTGGACTCCCTTCCGGAGGGCTGGCATGGACGCGCCGGCGCACAGCTCACAACGGAGCCGCCTTCTTCGGCCAGAGTCGTCTGGCTCAAGGACAAGGCACGCTCCACCACCACGGCAAAATCCAGGACGCTGCAATTCAGATAGCCGTTCGGATTACCAGGCGCAATACGGAGTGCGCCAGCTTCGAAAAAATCAGATGATCGGTGCCTGACCATTGTTGCCGGGTACCGATCATTCTAGGCTGCACACCTCCATGGAGGTGTCCTGTGCCGATTCGCTATCTCATCAAGCAAATGATCCTGCCGCCCGGCATCCTGTTCCTGCTGCTGATTGCCGCCTGGTGGCTGCGCCGTTCCTGGCCGCGACTGTCTGCCCTGTGCTTTGTCCTGGGGCTGGGCGGGTTGTGGGCGATGAGCCTGCCGATTGTCGTCGAACGCTCGGCGCGCCTGCTGGAAACCGAGCCGGCGCTGAGCCGCGAGCAGTGGGCGCAGTTGGCCACCCGGGCCGATGCCATCGTCATCCTCGGTGCCGGACGTGAGCGCGGGGATCCTGCCTGGGACCAGCTCGACCAGCCCACCGGGGTGGCCATGGAGCGCATGCGCTATGCCGCGCAACTGGCCAGGGCGTCGGGCTTGCCGGTGCTGACCACGGGGGGCTTGCACTTCGGCTCGCCGCCCAGTGAGGCGCAACTGATGGCTGACGCCCTGCAGCGCGACCTGGGGGTCGATGTGCGCTGGAAGGAAGAGCGCAGCCGCACCACCTGGGAAAATGCCCAGATGAGCGCCGAGATGCTCTTGCCGCAGGGGATAAAGCGCGTGGTGGTGGTGACCCAGGCCTGGCATATGCAACGCTCGCGCTGGAGCTTCGAGCAGGCCGGGTTCGAGGTGGTGCCGGCGCCAATGGGCTTTCTCGGTCGCGAGCATGGCCGGCCCTATGGTGGCTGGTTGCCGGAGAGCAAATCCATCTGGCAGAGCGGCCAACTGCTCAATGAAGCCGTTGGCCTGCTCGGTTATCGCCTGTTCTACTAAACCGTCTTGGCAATCCGGCTGGCCAGCAGGGCCCAGCCCAGCAGTAGCGCACACAGGATCACCAGCGGCCAGGAACGCCACTGCAGGTAAGGGGTGAGCTTCTGCATCGGCACCACTTCACCGTAGAGGACCCCGCGTTCGAACTGCGGAATCTGCGCGGTGATGCGGCCGAACGGGTCGATCAGGCCGGTGACGCCGTTGTTGGTGGCGCGGATCATCCAGCGTCCGGCTTCCAGGGCGCGCATTTGGGCCATCTGCAAGTGCTGCAGGGGGCCGATGGAGGTGCCGAACCAGGTGTCGTTGCTGATGGTCAGGAGAATGTCGCTGCGCGCGGCCAGGCTGGCAGCGAACTCCGGATAGACCACTTCGTAGCAGATGTACGGCGCGATCTGATAGCCCTTGGCCTGCAGCAGCGGCTGGTCCGCAGGGCCTCGGGCAAAGTCCGACATCGGCAGGTCGAAGAAGGCGATCAGGCCGCGCAGCATGTCCTGTAGCGGCACGTATTCGCCGAAAGGCACCAGCTTCTGCTTCAGGTAGGTGCCGTCGCCCTCGCCGGTGACGGTGATGCCGTTGTAGTAGCGCCGTTGCTGGTGCACCACTTCGCGCACCGGCAGGCCGGTGATCAGCGCCGAATTACGCTCGGCGGCAAAGTTGCCCATCATGTCCAGGTAACCCTGGGCCTGGTCCTTGAGGATCGGCACGGCGGTTTCCGGCCACACCAGCAAGTCGACCGGCTTGGAGCTGAAGCTCATGTCGCGGTACAGGGCCAGCTGGGCGTTGACGTGTTCGGGGTTCCATTTCAGCTCCTGCTCGACGTTGCCTTGCAGGGCGGCGACGGTCAGGGGCTTGCCGGCAGGCTCGGTCCAGGCATGGTCCTTCAGGGCCAGGCCGACGGCCCAGGGGGCCAGGATCAGCGCCACCGCAACAGCCAGGAACGACTTGCGCTCGCGCAGGCGCGGCAGGTTGCACAGCAAGGCCGCGCACAGCGCCAGGCAGAACGAGATCAGCCACATGCCACCTACTGGAGCCAGGCCCGACAGCGGGCCGTCCAGCTGGCTGTAGCCGGAGTACATCCACGGAAAACCGGTGAGGAACCAGCCGCGGAAGGCTTCCTGGCCGACCCACAGGGCGGCGAAGCACAGGGCGTCGGCCAGCGGCGCTTCGTTGCGGCGCAGCCAGCGCGCCCAGAGCCAGGCGGGCAGGGCCAGGAACCAGGCGATGGCGGCGAAGAACGCCAGCAACAGGCCGGTGGCCAGCACCGGTGTCGCGCCACCGTAGGTGTTGATACTGACGTAGATCCAGCTGGTGCCGGCGCCATACAGGCCGAAGCCGAAGCACCAGCCGCGGCCCAGGGCCTGGCGCGGGCTCAGTTCGCGCAGGCCGAGGTAGAACAGGCCGGCTGCCAGCAGGGCCAGCGGCCAGATGTCGAAGGGCGCCAGGGCCAGGGTGGTGATTGCGCCAGCCGCCACGGCCAGCAGGTTACCGGGCCAGCCGGGACGGGTGATCCAGCGCATGGTTGTCCTTAACGGGTGATAGGGGTCAGACGCAGCAGGTGTATCCGGCGGCTGTCGGCATTGAGGATGCGGAAGCGATACGGGCCGATTTCGGTGGTCTCGTTACGCTTGGGCAGATGACCGAAGGCGCTCATGACCAGGCCGCCGACAGTGTCGAACTCGTCGTCGGAGAACTGGCTGTCGAAGAATTCGTTGAAATTCTCGATCGGGGTCAGCGCCTTGATCAGGAAGTCGCCACTGGGTAGCGGCTTGATGTAGCTGTCTTCCTCGACGTCGTGCTCGTCCTCGATGTCGCCGACGATCTGCTCGAGCACGTCTTCGATGGTCACCAGGCCCGCCACGCCGCCGTACTCATCGATGACGATGGCCATGTGGTTGTGGTTGGCACGGAATTCACGCAGCAACACGTTCAGGCGCTTGGACTCCGGCACGAAAGTGGCCGGGCGCAGCAGGTCCTTGATGTTGAAGCTGTCGCCGTTCTCCTTGAGGATCAGCGGCAGCAGGTCCTTGGCCAGCAACACACCGAGCACGTCGTCGTGGCTTTCGCCGACCACCGGGTAGCGCGAGTGCGCAGCGTCGATCACCGCTGGCAGGAATTCGCGCGGCGACTGCGTGGCTTTGATACTGATCATCTGCGAACGCGGCACCATGATGTCACGCACTTGCAGGTCTGCCACCTGGATGGCGCCTTCGACGATGGTCAGCGCCTCGCTGTCGAGCAGTTTGTTCTGGTGGGCTTCGCGCAGCAGCTCAAGCAGCTCCTGGCGGCTTTTCGGCTCGTGGGCAAAAGCCTGGGTCAGTTTGCCCAGCCAGGACTTTTGCCCGTTGCTCGATCGATCTTCGCTCATGGCGGTTACTCGTGATCCTTGCAGATATCAGTGTTGGATGTCGCCGATTTCGTCGTCGGCGTACGGGTCCGGATGACCCAGTTCAGCTAGCAACTCTCGTTCCAAGGCTTCCATTTCCTCGGCCTCATCGTCTTCGATGTGGTCGTAGCCCAGCAGGTGCAGGCAGCCGTGGATCACCAGGTGGGCCCAGTGGGCTTCCAGGGACTTGCCCTGTTCGGCAGCCTCGCGCTCGACCACCGCCACGCAGATCACCAGATCGCCGAGCAGGGGAATGTCGAGCAGGTCGTCGGGGACGTCGGCCGGGAAGGACAGCACGTTGGTGGCGTAGTCCTTGTGCCGGTAGGTGTGATTGAGCTCACGGCCTTCGGCTTCGTCCACCAGGCGGATGGTCATTTCCGAATCGGCGCTGCGCTGGCGCAGGGCCAGCTCGCACCAGCGGCGAAAGTGGGCGTCATCAGGGGCAGCGGCATCCGTGGCCCGTTGCAGGTCGAGTTCAAGCATCGCGACGGTTGCCTTCGCTGGTGTCCTGTTGACGGCTGTCGAAGCGCTCGTAGGCTTCGACGATGCGCTGAACCAGGGGGTGGCGCACGACGTCCTTGGGCTGGAAATGGGTGAAACTGATGCCCGGTACATCCTTGAGCACTTCGATCACATGGGAAAGGCCCGACTTGGTGCCGCGCGGCAGGTCGACCTGGGTGATGTCACCGGTGATCACCGCCGTGGAGCCGAAGCCGATACGGGTCAGGAACATCTTCATCTGCTCGACCGTGGTGTTCTGGCTCTCGTCGAGGATGATGAAGCTGTTGTTCAGGGTGCGACCGCGCATGTAGGCCAGCGGGGCGATCTCGATCACCTGGCGTTCGATCAGCTTGGCCACGTGTTCGAAGCCGAGCATCTCGTACAGCGCGTCGTACAGCGGACGCAGGTACGGGTCGATCTTCTGGGCCAGGTCGCCAGGCAGGAAGCCGAGCTTCTCGCCGGCTTCGACCGCCGGGCGCACCAGCAGGATGCGTCGAACCTGCTCGCGCTCCAGGGCATCGACGGCGCAGGCTACGGCCAGGTAGGTCTTGCCGGTACCGGCCGGACCGATGCCGAAGTTGATGTCGTTGCCGAGGATCTCCTTCACATAGCGCTGCTGGTTCAGCCCGCGAGGACGAATCATGCCCTTGCGCGTGCGCAGGGAGACACTGACTTCGTTGACGGCCGGGTTTTCCAGTTCCTGGACCGCCGATTCCTGCAGGAACAGGTGGACCATTTCCGGCGACAGCTCGGTGGCCTTGGTCTCGCGATAGAGACGGCGCAGCAGTTGCTCGGCAGAGGAGGTGTGCCTGGGTTCGCCGATCAGTTCGAACTGATTGCCGCGGTTGCGGATTTCAATGGCAAGACGCTGTTCGATCAGGCGCAGATGCTCGTCGAACTGCCCGCACAGATTGGCGAAGCGATGGGCCTCGAAAGGTTCGAGGATGAAACGATGGGGTTCTATGGGTGCGTTCAAGGTCGTTTTTCAGCCGCCCAACGGCAGTGGATATGGACTCAAGGATAACCCCAGCCGCTGCAGGGCGAAAGCGCTGAAACGATCAAGGGTCGCCGGGCCAGTGTTGCGGCCCGGCCGGACAGGTCAGTGCGCCAGCGAACCGAACAGCGAATGCGGGCGCGCGTCGTCGATGTGGATGTCGACGAACTGGCCGATCAGCTTCGGATTGTCGCAGCGGAAGTTGACGATACGGTTATTCTCGGTGCGCCCCTGCAACTGGCCGGGGTCGCGGCGCGAGTAGTCGGTGACGAGGATGCGCTGCACCGTGCCGACCATTTGTCGGCTGATTTCGAAGCCCTGGGTGTCGAGGCGATGTTGCAGGGCCTTGAGCCGCTCCTTTTTCACTTCTTCCGGGGTGTCGTCGGGCAGGTCGGCCGCCGGGGTGCCCGGGCGCTGGCTATAGACGAAGGAGTAGGAGAAGTCGAAGCCGACATCGGCCACCAGCTTCATGGTCTGTTCGAAGTCTTTCTCGGTTTCACCCGGGAAGCCGACGATGAAGTCCGAGCTGATGCAGATGCCCGGCACGGCGGCCTTGAGTTTGCGCAGCTTGGACTTGTACTCGAGGATGGTGTGGTTGCGCTTCATCGCCGCCAGCACCCGGTCGGAGCCCGATTGCACCGGCAGGTGCAGGTGTTTGACCAGCTCCGGGACTTCGGCGTGGGCCTGGATCAGGCTGTCGGAAAACTCCAGCGGGTGCGAGGTGGTGTAGCGGATGCGCTCGATGCCATCCACCGCCGCTACCACGCGGATCAGTTCGGCGAGGTCGGCCAGGCGGCCATCGTGGGTCTGGCCCCGGTAGCCATTGACGTTCTGGCCCAGCAGGGTGATCTCGCGCACGCCGTTTTCGGCCAGGTGGATGACTTCGCTCAGCACATCGTCGAACGGCCGGCTGACTTCTTCGCCGCGGGTGTAGGGCACTACGCAGAAGGTGCAGTACTTGCTGCAGCCCTCCATGACCGACACATAGGCGGTCGGCCCGTCGATGCGCGGCTCGGGCAGGTGGTCGAACTTTTCGATTTCCGGGAACGACACGTCGACCTGGGGCAGGCGCGTGGTGCGTGCGGCATCGATCATTTCCGGCAGGCGGTGCAGGGTCTGCGGGCCGAACACCACGTCGACGTAGGGCGCCCGCTTGCGGATCGACTCGCCTTCCTGGCTGGCCACGCAGCCGCCCACGGCGATGACCATCTCCGGGTTCTGGTCCTTCAGCTCGCGCCAGCGGCCCAGCTGGGAGTACACCCGGTCCTGGGCGCGCTCGCGGATCGAGCAGGTGTTGAGCAGGATCACGTCGGCGTCTTCGGCGCGCTCGGTGACCTCAAGGGCCTGATGTTCTCCCAGCAGGTCGACCATGCGCGAGCTGTCGTACTCGTTCATCTGGCAACCGTGGGTTTCGATATAGAGCTTCTTGGCCATGGGAGATCATCAGGTAATTCGAAGAACCGCATATTATAAGGGCGCAGGGCGGTGGATCCTAGCGTTGTCGGTTCAGGGCCTATGTTATAGTTTGCGCTTTCTTTACAACCTGTGACTGTCCTCGCCGAAATGAGCAAACGTGAAGCGCCTATCTACAAAGTGATCTTTCTCAACCAGGGCCAGGTGTTCGAGATGTATGCCAAGCAGATCTACCAGAGCGATCTGTGGGGCTTCCTGGAAATAGAAGAGTTTGTCTTCGGCGAGCGCACCCAGGTCGTGGTCGACCCCAGCGAGGAAAAGCTCAAGGCCCAGTTCGAAGGGGTGGTGCGCAGTTTCGTGCCGATGCATTCGATCGTGCGCATCGATGAGGTGGAGCGTCTGGGGACGCCGAAAATCAGCGAGGCCCGTGGCGTTGGCAATGTAATGCCGTTTCCGATGCCGATGCCGGAAAAGTAAGCCGGATCAGGGCAGTGGCGCGAAGGGCGTGCGGCCTTCGGCAGTCTGCAGTTCGAGCAGGTATTTGCGGAAGATCTGGCCCAGTACCTGGGTTGCCGTTTCCAGTTCGTCGCGGGGCATTTGCGCCGACACTTCGTCGGCCATGTCCAGGGCGTCTTCGGCGCCATTGACCGCCGCCATTTTCAGCAAGATATACGCCTGTACATTGTTGGCGGCGACACCTTCCCCTTTGGAGAACATGCTCCCCAGGCGGTATTGCGCCTCGGCATGGCCTTGCAGCGAGGCCTGCTCGAAGTAGGTCAGGGCCTGCTTGAGGTCGCGCGGGGTGTTGCTGCCTTCGTAGTAGAACTCGCCCAGTTCGTACTGCGCCTGGGCATCACCGGACGCCGCTGCCTGCTGGCACGCCGCCAGGGCCTGGGGCAGGTCTTCGGGTTGGGAATTGAGGGTGCAGCGGCCCGTTGCCGGAATCAGCAACGAGTTACCGCCTGCCGAGGCCAGCAGGGGCTGAAGAAGCAACAGGCAGCCCAGGGCGAGGGCGCGGCCGGTGCGGTTCATGGGGATCGACTTACCTCTGCAAAGCTGCGGCCAAAGTGTCTGGTGGCACATTATGGGATAAGCAGCGCCCACCTTACAAAGTCTTTACTCGATTTTCTGCTTATCGCGGGGCAAGCCCGCTCCCACAGGGGCAATGTGGGAGCGGGCTTGCCCCGCGATGATTGCCATCACTTGAGCTTGGCGAACGCCCGCTCGGCGGCATCCAGGGTGATCTTCAGCTCGGTTTCGCCGTGGGCGATCGAGGTGAAGCCGGCCTCGAAGGCGCTTGGCGCCAGGTATACGCCGCCTTCGAGCATCAGGTGGAAGAAGCGCTTGAAGCGCTCGGCATCGCTGGCCATCACGTCATCGAAGGTGACGATGTCGTCGGCACCGGTGAAGTACAGGCCGAACATGCCACCGGCCTGGGTGGTGACGAACGGGATGCCGGCGGCATCGGCGCGCTGCTGCAGGCCGTCGAGCAGGCGGCTGGTGTAGGCGCTGAGCTCGTCATGGAAGCCCGGGCGGCTGATCAGCTTCAGGGTGGTCAGGCCGGCGGCCATGGCCAGCGGGTTGCCGGACAGGGTGCCGGCCTGGTAGACCGGGCCCAGTGGCGCGATCTGTTCCATGATCGTGCGCTTGCCGCCGAAGCAGCCTACTGGCATGCCGCCGCCGACGATCTTGCCGAAGGTCGACAGGTCCGGGGTGACGCCGTAGTGCGCCTGGGCGCCGCCCAGGGCCACGCGGAAACCGGTCATCACTTCGTCGAAGATCAGGACCACGCCATGCTGGTCGCACAGCGCGCGCAGGCCTTCGAGGAAGCCCGGGGCCGGTGGTACGCAGTTCATGTTGCCGGCCACAGGCTCGACGATGATGCAGGCCACGTCCTGGCCGACGTCTGCGAGCATTTTTGCCACGGCGTCGATGTCGTTGAACGGCAGGGTCAGGGTGTGCTTGGCGAAGGCCGCCGGCACGCCGGCCGAGCTTGGCACGCCCTGGGTCAGCAGGCCGGAGCCGGCCTTGACCAGCAGGCTGTCGGAGTGGCCGTGGTAGCAGCCTTCGAACTTGATGATGCTGTCACGGCCGGTGTAGCCGCGGGCCAGGCGAATGGCGCTCATGGTCGCTTCGGTGCCGGAGCTGACCATGCGTACCATCTCCATCGACGGCACGATCGAGCAGACCAGGTCGGCCATCTCGGTTTCCATCGCGGTCGGCGCGCCGTAGGACAGGCCGTGCTCCAGCTGTTTGCGCACCGAGGCCAGTACCTCGGGGTGGCTGTGGCCGAGGATCATCGGGCCCCAGGAGCCGACATAGTCGACGTAGCGCTTGTCATCTTCGTCGGTGACATAGGCGCCTTCGGCGTGCTTGAAGAACAGCGGCGTGCCGCCAACGCTCTTGAACGCCCGCACCGGCGAGTTGACGCCACCGGGGATGTGTTTCTGGGCGTTGGCAAACAGGGTTTCGGAACGAGACATGGTGGACTCTCTCAATCAGGCAGATGCGAACAGGGCGTTGAAGGCGCGGGCACGGCGGGTGACTTCCTGCGTGCTGTCGGCGCCGAACAGGCCGTGAATCACCGCCAGCAGGTCGGCGCCGTGGGCGACCAGCGGGGCGGCGTTGTCCAGGGTGATGCCGCCGATCACGCAGATCGGCAACGTGAGCCGGGTGCGCGCTTGCTCCAGCAAGGCGACGTCGGCCGCCGGGGCGCCCGGCTTGGTCACGGAATTGAAGAAGCGGCCGAAGGCGACATAGCTGGCACCTTCGCGGGCGGCCTGTTCGGCCAGCTCCAGCTGGGCATGGCAGGTGGAGCCGATGATCGCCTGGCGGCCGAGCAGGGCGCGTGCCGGGGTCAACGGACCGTCGGTCTGGCCCAGGTGCACGCCGACACCCAGGCGCGCGGCGAGCTCGGCATCGTCGTTGATGATCAGGCGGGTCTGGTAGCGGCTGCAGAGCTCGGCCAGGGCTTCGGCCTCGCGCAGGCGGCGGGCCTGGTCCTGGCTTTTGTCACGGTATTGCAACAAGGTCACGCCGCCCTCGAGGGCCGCCTCGACCCAGGGCAGGAATTTGCCGGCCAACAGCTGGCTGTCGGTGATGGCATACAGACCGCGTAGCTTCATCTCGGGGCCTCGGGCTCAGGAACAGAAATCCAGGGGGAGGCGACGCGGCACATACTGGCCTTTACCCAGTTGTTCGGCATCGCGCAGGGTGCGCCAGGTGTAGTCCAGTGCCGAACGTACGGCGCTGTGCAGTTGCTCGCCCAGGGCCAGGCGGCCGGCCAGGGCGCTGGCCAGGGTGCAGCCCGAACCGTGGTAGCTGCCGGGCAGGCGCTGGCAGGTCCAGGTGTGGCGCTGGCCGTCGCGGCTGTACAGGCGGTTGTGAATTTCGTGTTCGTCACCGTGACCGCCGGTGATCAGCAAGTGTCTGACGAAGGGCAATAGTTTTTCTGCGCACTCGTCCGCGCTGCCCTCGGGCAGTTCGGCCAGGATGCGGGCTTCAGGCAGGTTGGGGGTGGCGATGGTCGCCAGCGGCAGCAACCGCTCGCGCATGGCATAGCCGACTTCATCCTTGCCCAGGCGGCCACCGCCGCCGGCACGCAACACCGGGTCGCAGACCAGCGGCAGGTGTGGGTGGGCACTGAGCAGTTCGACGACGGTGTCGACCATTTCCAGCGAGCCGAGCATGCCCAGCTTGACCGCCGCTACCGTGGAATCGGCAAGCACGGCATTGGCCTGGGCCAGTACCCACTCGCGGTCGAGCACGCGGAAGTCACTGACATTGACGGTATCCTGGACGGTCAGGGCGGTCACGGCGGGAGCGGCGTGGCAACCTTGGGCGATCAGGGCTTCGATATCTGCCTGCAAGCCGGCGCCGCCACTGGGGTCGTGGCCGGAGAGACAGAGGACAACGGGGCGGGAGCTGTAGGTATTCATGGTGCGCGAGCTTACCACCAATCGCTTTTGTCGGGACGGCCCCTGAGTCGAGGTTTTTTGATCAAATGGTCAGGAAGTGTTTGTGCGGTGCCTTGAAAGCACCGTGCTAGAGCTGTTTCTTCGAAATTTTAAGTGGCTTCTGGCAGCCCTGAAAAGCTATGCTAGAGTGCTCGAACAAACCGATAAGGGTTACTGCCGGATTGCGTCGTCTCAAACGGATAGGGGGCCACCGCGACACAGCCGGGACAGGCCATGCTGGGGCTGTATGCGCTATTTGCTGATTGTTGTGCTGAGCTGGTTGCCACTGTTGGCCCAGGCGGTCGATTTCGACGACTCGACCCGCAGTCTGCCCCTGGGGCGGCTGATGCAGGTATACGAGGACCGTGACGGCAATGCCAGCATTGCCCAGGTGAGCGCACCTGCCTTCAGCGAACATTTTCACCCGCACCAGGCCGACGTGCTCAATGCCGGTTACTCGACCTCGGTGTTCTGGATCCGCCTCGACCTGCACTACACCGCCCTGCCTTCGGCAGCGCCACGCAGCTGGCTGCTGGAACTGGCCTATCCGCCGCTGGATCATCTGGAGCTCTACCTGGCCGACGCCTCCGGCACCTTCCGCCTGGCCCAGCGCACCGGCGATGCCTTGCCCTATTCCAGCCGCGAGATCGAGCAGAACAACTACCTGTTCGAACTGCCCTTCACCCCGGGGAAGACCACCACCGCCTACCTGCGCCTGCATAGCCAGGGCTCGGTCCAGGCGCCCCTGACCCTGTGGTCCACCGAGGCCTACCTGGAAGCCCAGCCGACCCGCCTTTATGTGCTGGGCCTGATCTACGGCGTGCTGCTGGGGATGCTGGTCTACAACCTGTTCATCTACCTCAGCGTGCGCGACACCAGCTACCTCTACTACATCCTCTACATCGCTTCGTTCGGCCTGTACCAGGTGACGGTCAATGGTGCCGGGGTGGCTTATTTCTGGCCGGACAACCCCTGGTGGGCCAATGCCGCCACGCCCCTGTTCATCGGTGCCGCGGGGCTGTTCGGTTGTCAGTTCGCCCGCAGTTTCCTGCAACTGTCGCTGACCAGCCGCGGCTTCGACAGGCTGCTCAAGGCGCTGATGGCCGGTGGCCTGGTGGTCATGCTGCTGGCGCTGACCAGCAGCTACGGCATCGCCTTGCGCCTGGCCACGGCCCTGGCCCTGCTGTTCACCGTGAGCATCTTCGCCGCCGGCTTGTTCGCCTGGCGTCGCGGCCTGCGCGTGGCGCGCTATTTCATCATTGCCTGGTCGGCCTTCCTGCTCGGCGGTCTGGTCAACACCCTGATGGTCCTGGGGTACCTGCCCAATGTGTTCCTGACCATGTACGCCAGCCAGATCGGTTCGGCCCTTGAGGTGTGCCTGCTGTCGCTGGCCCTGGCCGACCGTATCAACAGCATGCGCGAGCAGCAGGCTCAGGCCCTGCGCGAAACCGGGCAGACCCTGGAGCGGCTCAACCAGCAACTGGCCAACAGTAACCGTTTGAAGGATGAGTTCCTCGCCACCGTGACCCATGAGCTGCGCACGCCGATGAACGGGGTGATCGGCTCGCTGGAGTTAATGCAGACGCTGGCGCTGGAGCCGGAACTGGCTCAGTACCAGCACACCGCCAGTGCGGCGGCCCAGGACATGATGCGCATGGTCGACGACATCCTCATCCTCACCGAGCTGCAGGCAGGGCGCCTGAGTGCGCAGAACGCGCCCTTCGGCTTGCGCATGCTGCTGCAGGAATTGCGCGGCAAGTACGCCACGTGCGCCCAGGCCAAGGGCCTGTACCTGAGCCTGGATACCCCGGCCGACCTCCCCGAGATGCTGGTTGGCGATCGGCACAAGCTGGCGATGTGTATCAGCTACCTGCTCGACAACGGTATCAAGTTCACCCGCCAGGGCGGGGTCATGCTGCAGGTCAGGGGGCGTCTGCTGGGGCCGGACCTGCTCGGCCTGACCATCAGTGTCAGCGACAGCGGCATCGGTTTCGACAGCCTGGACGACGCCAACCTGTACCAGCGCTTCTTCCAGGTCGACGGTTCGATGACCCGCCAGTACGGTGGCCTGGGCATCGGCCTGGCGATCTGCCGGCGCCTGGCCGAGCTGATGGGCGCGCGCCTGCAGCATGAGTCCAATCCGGGGCTGGGCAGTCGTTTCGAACTGGGCTTGAGCCTGGCGTTGAGCCAGCCGCAGGCCAGGGCCTGGCAAGGGCTAAATCGCGGCTAGTTAGGCGTATTTGTCACTTTGACCGGGGGGCGGGGCGTGATTCACTGAAATTTCAGTCACGTCCGGATCCAGGAGGCCCCCGATGAACCTGCACCAGTACGCTGAAACCCATGAGGTCACCAACCAGCCGCCGTCGCTGGACGGGGCCAATCTCTACCGCATCGACCTGCCCCTGCAGCAATGGTCGCGGCACTATGGGGCGGGCTGGGCCGAGGCGCGGATCGATGCGTACGGGGCACTGGCAGGTGGGCCGCTGATGACCGCAGGTTTCCTCGCCAACCAGCACAAGCCGCAGTTCAGCAGCCATGATCGCTATGGCCATCGTATCGACCTGGTGGAGTTTCATCCGGCGTATCACCAACTGATGCAAACGGCCATCGAGCACGGCCTGCCGTCGCTGCCGTGGACCGATCCCCGTGCGGGCGCCCATGTCGCCCGGGCCTCCATGACCTACCTGCACAGCCAGGCCGAAGCCGGCAGTGGTTGCCCGTTGACCATGACCTTCGCCGCGGTGCCGGCGCTCAAGTTGCAGCCGGACCTGGCCGAATACTGGTTGCCCAAGGTCCTCGCCACCGAGTACGACCCGCGCAATATCGGCGACCGGCACAAGGTCGGCGTGACCCTGGGCATGGCCATGACCGAGAAACAGGGCGGCACTGACGTGCGCGCCAACACTACCCGCGCTTACCCGGTGGGCGCGCCGGGGCCGGGCCATGCCTACGAACTGGTCGGGCACAAGTGGTTCTGTTCGGCGCCGATGTGCGACGCCTTCCTGACTCTGGCCCAGACCGACAAGGGCCTGAGCTGTTTCCTGCTGCCGCGCCATCGCCCGGATGACAGCCGCAACCAGTTCTACATCCAGCGCCTGAAGAACAAACTGGGCAATTGCTCCAACGCCTCCAGCGAAGTGGAGTTCCGTGGCGCCCTGGCCTGGATGATCGGCGAGGAGGGGCGCGGCGTGCCGACCATCATCGAAATGGTCGCCATGACCCGCTTCGACTGCATGGTCGGCTCCAGCGCCCTGATGCGCCAGGCCCTGACCCAGGCCGCCCATCATTGCGCCCACCGCCAGGTGAGCGGACGGCTGCTGGCCGAACAGCCGCTGATGCAGAACGTGCTGGCCGACCTGGCCCTGGAAAGCGAAGCGGCGCTGGCCCTGAGCCTGCGCATGGGCCATGCCCTGGACCAGCCGGACGATGCCCAGCAAGCGCGCTTCGCCCGCCTGGTCACGGCGGTGGGCAAGTACTGGATCTGCAAGCGGGCCCCGGCGATGATCAACGAAGCCGCCGAGTGCATGGGCGGCGCCGGCTATGTCGAAGACAGCATCCTGCCGCGCCTGTACCGCGAAGCGCCGGTCAACTCGACCTGGGAAGGCTCGGGCAACGTCCAGTGCCTGGATGTGCTGCGGGCCCTGTCCAAGGAGCCGGGCGTGCTCGAGGCGCTGTTCGACGAACTGGGCGATGGCCATGGCGACCCTCGGCTGGCGACGCACATCGGCAACCTCAAGGCGGCGTTTGCCGACACCGGCGATATCCAGTACCGCGCCCGCCAGCTCACCGAAGACATTGCCCTGGGCCTGCAGGCCAAGCTACTGCTCGAAGCGGGCAACGCCACGGTCAGCGATGCCTTTATCGGCAGCCGCCTGGGCGGCAGTGGCCGGGTCTATGGGGTACTGCCGCGGGGCATCGATGTTGGCGAACTGGTGGCACGTTCGACGCCGAACTGGCCGCTCTAACGTGCGTGCCTTTGCCTGAATATATAGGCAAGATGGAGGCATGCATGTTCAGACAGGAAGTACATTGTGAGCCGTACTGATGAAGCCTTCGTTGTCGTAGAAACCGCCGAGCAGGCCGTCGATCGCCTGGCGAGCCTGCACGAAAAAGCCACCGCCGCCCTGAGCCTGGCGCTCAAGCGTTACCTCAAGGACCGCACCGAGCCCGATGCCCAGGAGCGGGCCTTGTTTCGCTACCCGGAACTGCGCCTGACCTACCAGTATCACGGTGAAGTGCCGGCCATCACCCGTGCCTATGCCAAGGTGCAACTGCCGGGTACCTACAGCGTCACCGTGACCCAGCCGGCGGCGTTTCGTGCCTACCTGCTCGAACAGCTCAAGCCGCTGATGCGTGATTTCACCGTGACGGTGGAAGTGGGCGTCAGCGAGCAGAACATTCCGTACCCCTATGTGGTCGAGCAGGGCGACGAACTGGCCGGCAGCGGTATCACCGCCGCCGCGCTGGCGCGGGTGTTCCCCAGCACCGACCTGTCGGCGGCCACCGACGGCATCGCCGATGGCCTGCATGACTGGGCCAACGCCGATCCCCTGCCGCTGGCCCTGTTCGACGCCGCGCGGGTGGATTTCTCCCTGCGCCGCCTGGTGCATTACACCGGCAGCGACTGGCGCCATGTGCAGCCTTGGATCCTGCTGACCAACTACCATCGCTATGTCGACCAGTTCGTCACCCACGGCCTGGAGCAACTGCGCGAAGATCCGCGTTTCGTGCGCATGGTCCTGCCCGGCAACGTCATCATCGACAAGGGCATGGACAATGGCGAGGCCCAGGCCCTGGTGGCCGGTGTGGTCTGGCACCGTTACCAGATGCCGGCCTATCACCTGATCGCCGCCGATGGCGATGGCATCACCCTGGTCAACATCGGCGTCGGCCCGTCCAACGCCAAGAACATCACCGACCACCTGGCGGTGCTGCGTCCGCATTGCTGGCTGATGATCGGTCACTGTGGCGGCCTGCGTCAGTCGCAGACCATCGGTGACTATGTACTGGCCCACGCCTACATGCGCCGCGATGGCATTCTTGACCGCGTGGTACCGCCGCACATCCCGATTCCGGCCCTGGCCGAGGTGCAGCTGGCCTTGCAGGAAGCGGCGGCGCAGATTACCGGCGAGCGTGGCGACGAGCTGAAAAAGCGCCTGCGCACCGGCACCGTGCTGACCTACGACGACCGTAACTGGGAGTTGCGCTGGGCCCAGGAGCGTCCGCTGATCAACCTGTCACGGGCCGTGGCGGTGGACATGGAAAGTGGCACCATCGCCGCCCAGGGTTATCGCCTGCGCGTGCCATACGGCACCTTGCTCTGCGTTTCGGACAAGCCGCTGCACAGCGAAATCAAGCTGCCGGGGGCGGCCAACGCCTTCTACAACCGGGCGGTCAGCCAGCACCTGAAGATCGGTATCGCCGCACTGGACCTGCTGCGCACCGAACTTCATTCGCTGCACTCGCGTAAACTGCGCAGTTTCGATGAGCCGCCGTTCCGCTGAGGCCCCATGCCCTTACCCCCACGCTCCACGCCGCGTCGTCCCGCGGCAAAACCCGCCGGTCCGCGTCGCCAGCCCAAGGCGCCGCCGGCCGAGCCGCGGTTGATCCTGTTCAACAAGCCCTTCGATGTCCTGACCCAGTTCAGCGATGGCGAGGGGCGCGCGACCCTCAAGGACTTCATCGACATTCCCGGTGTCTACCCGGCCGGGCGCCTGGACCGTGACAGCGAAGGCCTGCTGTTGCTGACCAACGACGGCCAGCTGCAGGCGCGTATTGCCGATCCCAAGCACAAGCTGGCAAAAACCTATTGGGTGCAGGTCGAAGGCGAGCCGACGCCCGAGCAGTTGCAGCGCCTGCGCGACGGTGTCGAACTCAACGATGGCCCCACGCTGCCAGCCCAGGCCCGTCAGCTCGACGAGCCGCAGCTGTGGCCGCGCAACCCGCCGGTGCGCTTTCGCAAAAGCGTGCCGACCAGTTGGCTGGAGCTGGTGATCAAGGAGGGGCGCAACCGCCAGGTGCGGCGCATGACCGCCGCCGTCGGCCTGCCGACCCTGCGCCTGGTACGGGTGCGGATCGGCGACTGGACGCTGGACGGCCTTGAGCAGGGGCAGTGGCGTGAAGTGCCGGCCAGGCGCTAGACGCCTTCGATATAGCCGATCACCACGCTCTTGATGACGAAGGCGAGCACGCCCAGGCCGAGGACGAAAAACAGAATGAAGGTGCCGAACTTGCCGGCCTTGGATTTCTTCGCCAGGTCCCAGACGATGAAGCCCATGAAACCAATCAGGATGGTGACCAGGATGGTCATCATCCACTCTTCGAACAACGCAGGATCCATCGATTTTCTCCGGCAAAGTTGAGGCGCGCGATTATACGCCCCACTTGCCGGTCTGACTAACGCAGGTGCGTCAACGGTAGTTCGGTGCTGGCCAGTACCTGGTTGAGCACGAAGCTGGAACGCACGCTGGTCACCCCTTCGATGCGGGTCAGGTGCCCCAGCAGCAGCTTCTGGTAGTGGTCCATGTCCGGCACCACGACCTTGAGCTGATAGTCGGCGTCCATCCCGGTGACCAGGCTGCACTCCAGCACCTGGGGCAGGCTGCGGATCGCGGCCTCGAAGGTCTCGAAGCGCTCGGGGGTGTGGCGGTCCATGCCGATCAGCACATAGGCGGTGAGGCTCAGGCCCAGCTTCTTGCGGTCGAGCAGGGCGACCTGGCGTGCGATGTAGCCATCGTCTTCCAGCTGTTTGACCCGGCGCGAACAGGGCGAAGGTGACAGGCCGATGCGTTCGGCCAGTTCCTGGTTGGAGATGCGCGCGTCGCGCTGCAATTCGGCCAGAATGCTCAGGTCGTAACGGTCCAGTTTGCTCATGGATCATGCCTTTTCTGTTTCGATTGCGTTGAATTATCGATCCGTAGGTAAAAATTGCGCAAGTGCTATTTGAATGAGCAATCTTAGCAATCATCTGTCGTCGCTGCAGACGTATGCTTATACCCAGAATCACTGCCCGGACATCAGTCCACTGCAGCTGGCCCAATCAGGGCAGCTGCGGCCAGCAACCCAACAGGGTTGTGCTCGGCCCCCGGGCTACACACTGTCTACCCGACAGCGTGAGGTGAGCCGGCGTCACAAGCGCCGAGCAAGGACAAAATTCTCGAAGGGAGACCACTGGTCTCCCTTTTTTATTGCCTGCGATTTTTCATTTTGCTGCCGATAACCTGCGGTCATTCAAGGGTCCTGGAGAAACAGCATGAAGTCGCGCATCTGGCGTCTGGTCGCCATGGGTTTGCTCTGCGCTGGTGCCAACGGGCAGGTACTGGCCGACGGGCAGGGCGGTTCGCCCCTGCAGTCGCGTCCCGACGAAGTACGCCAGACCCAGCCGCCGCGCATCGGTTACTACGAGGATATTCCCCGGCGTGGCCCTGGCTACCGGCCGGGGCATGTCATCGATCGATTTGCCGATCCGTACTGGCGGGTGCCCTATGGCGGGCAGGAGTACTTCTATTCCAACGGCTACTGGTATCGCCCGCAAGGCCCGCGCTATGTGGAGGTGACGCCGCCCTATGAGCTGATGGTGTATCCGGTTTCCGGGCAGAGTCCAGGGCAACTGGAGCGTGACCGCTATGAGTGCCAGCGCTGGGCGGTCCGGCAGAGCGGTTTCGACCCCGAGTCGGCACGTTATGCGCCGGCGGCGCAGGTGCTGGACAACTATCGGCGGGCCCAGGGGGCTTGTCTGAATGGCCGGGGTTATAGCGTCATGTAGGAAACCTGGGCATGCAATCGCGGGGCAAGCCCGCTCCCACAGGGTGATCAAGGTGCCGGGTCGGCATGCACCAGTACCTCGGCTCGCGGAAACTTGCCGCGAATCGCCGCCGCAGCCTGGTCGCATAAGGCATGGGCCTGGGTCAGTGGCAGGTCGCCGGGCAGTTCCAGGTGCAGTTGCACGAACCAGTGGCTGCCCGACACCCGCGTGCGCAGGTCATGGGCGCCGCGAACGCCGGGCACGCTGCAGGCCAGCGCCAGCATCTGCTCGCTGATGTCGCCCGGCAGTTCCTGGTCCATCAGGATCGCCGAACTTTCCCGGGCGATCTGCAGGGCACTCCAGAGAATGTACAGGGCAATGCCCAGGCCGAAGACCGCATCCAGCTGCGGCCAGCCGACCCGGGCCAGCACCAGGGCAACCAGGATGCTGCCGTTGAGCAGCAGGTCGGAGCGGTAGTGCAGGGAATCGGCCCGCACCGCCGTGGAGCCGGTGATGCGGATCACCCGGGCCTGGAGCATCAACAAGGCTACCGTCAGCCCCAGCGACAGCAACATCACTGCAATGCCGATGGCGGTATCGCCCAGCGGCTGTGGATGCTGCATGCGCTCCACCGCCTGCACTCCGATCAACACTGCACTGACGCCGATGAACAGTGCCTGGGCCATGCCGGCCATGGCTTCGGCCTTGCCGTGGCCATAGCGGTGATCTTCATCGGCCGGGCGCAGGGCGTAGTGCACCGCCAGCAGGTTGAGGAACGAGGCGACGCCGTCCAGCGCCGAGTCGGTCAGGCCGGCCAACAGGCTCACCGAACCGCTGAGCCACCAGGCCAGGGCCTTGGCCAGGATCAGGATACTGGCCACCGCCAGCGAAGCGCGGGTGGCCAGGCGCAGCAGGCGTTGATGTTCGGCCGAAGGGATCATGCTGCCGGGAGCGTCCTGTGCAAGGTCAGGCGGCGGGCTTGATGCCGTACATCGCCAACTGTTCGACGCTGCCCTTGTGCTGGATCAGGCGCGGGTCGTTCAGCGGCAGGCGCTGGCCCAGTTCGCTTTCGAGGATAGCCTGCAGCTTGCCGTTGTCGACCTTGCCGTCGGCGCTGATCGCTTCGTTGAGTTTCTCCGGCGCGACCTGTGCCGTGGTGCCGCCCGGCAGGTAGATGGCGCCGGTGGCGAAGTCGACGGCAAAGGCGATCAGCCCCGGAATGACGTAGAACAGGATGCCGATGGCATCGAGGGCCGCGACCACCGGGTCGACCTTGCCTTCGATCTGGCCGCGCCGGTCAGGGAAGAAAATAGTGCCGCAGGCCGTCAGTTGGGTCAGCAGGGTGGTAACCAGAACGCCGCCGATGATGCGGGAAGGAATGCGCATGGAAATCTCCGGTATGAAGGCCACAACGATACAGGCAAAGAGCCGGTATCTACAGCTAAGACCATGATAGAGCAGGCTCGGTTCGCCGTTATACTCGGCGCATTGTTTGAGGGCCACCATGATTTCGTTACCGATCGATGCCGTACTGCCAGCCTTGCGCCACGCCTTGAATCAGCGCCACGAGGCGGTGTTGGAGGCGCCTCCGGGCGCCGGCAAGACCACCCGTGTGCCATTGGCACTGCTTGATGAGCCGTGGCTGCAGGGCCAGAAGATCCTGATGCTCGAACCACGCCGGCTGGCCGCACGCGCGGCGGCCGAGCGGCTGGCCAGCGAGCTGGGCGAATCAGTGGGGCAGACCGTCGGTTATCGCATTCGCCTGGACAGCAAGGTCGGCCCCGACACCCGCATCGAAGTGGTCACCGAAGGCATCCTGACCCGGCGCCTGCAGGCAGATCCTGCGCTGGAAGGCGTGGGGCTGCTGATTTTCGACGAATTTCACGAGCGCAGCCTGGATGCCGACCTGGCCTTGGCGCTGAGCCTCAATGGTCGTGAACTGCTGCGTGACGAGCCGCCACTGAAGATCCTGCTGATGTCGGCGACCCTGGAAGGCGAGCGCCTGTCGAACCTGCTCGACGATGCGCCGGTGGTCAGCAGCGAAGGGCGCATGTACCCGGTCGACATCCGCTGGGGACGCCCCTTCCAGCCGGGCGAGTACATCGAGCCGCGGGTGGTCGATTGCGTGTTGCAGGCCATTGCCGATGAGTCCGGCAGCCTGCTGGTGTTCCTCCCCGGCCAGGCCGAGATCCGTCGGGTGCACCAGTCGTTGCAGGACGTGGTAGGCGAGCGTGCGGATATTCTTTTGTGCCCCTTGCATGGCGAGCTGGACCTCAACGCCCAGCGTGCGGCCATCGACCCGGCGCCGGTCGGCAAGCGCAAGGTGGTACTGGCGACCAATATCGCCGAAACCAGCCTGACCATCGATGGCGTGCGTGTGGTGGTCGATGCCGGGCTGGCGCGGGTGCCGCGCTTCGATCCGGGTAGCGGCATGACCCGCCTGGACACCCAGCGTATTTCCCGCGCCAGCGCCACCCAACGCGCCGGCCGGGCCGGGCGGCTGGAACCGGGGGTGTGCTATCGCCTGTGGTCCGAGGCCCAGCATGAACAACTGGCCGCCTATGGCACCGCCGAGATCCTCCAGGCCGACCTCGCCGGGCTGGCCCTGCAACTGGCCCGCTGGGGCGTGACACCGGAGCAATTGAACTGGCTCGACCAGCCACCGTCGGCGGCCTATGCCCAGGCGCTGGACCTGTTGCAGCGCCTAGGGGCGTTCAAGCCCGACAGTCGTGACAGCCTGACGGCCCATGGCCAGGCGATGGCCGAACTGCCCGCGCATCCACGCATCGCCCACTTGCTGTTGCGCGGCCAGGACCTGGGGCTGGCGGACATGGCCTGTGACGTCGCCGCCTTGCTCGGCGAGCGCGATATCCTGCGTGGCGGCGGCGCCGACCTGCACAGTCGCCTGGCCTTGCTCAGCGGCGAGAGCCGCGCGGCCCGGGGCGGGCAGGGTGGGGTGCAGCGCGCCCGGCAACTGGCCCGGCAGTATCGCGGCCAGTTGCGTGGCAAACCCGCTTCGGCAGTGGCCGATCCCGATCATCCGCGCTGGCTGGGCGCCTTGCTGGCGCTGGCCTATCCGGACCGGGTGGCCCAGCAGCGCCGTGCCGGTGGCGGCGAGTACCGCCTGGCCAATGGTCGCGCGGCGCAGTTCGGCGAGCCCGATGCCTTGATGAAATGCCCGTGGCTGGTGATCGCCGACCTGGGCAGTCGCCAGGGCCAGCGCGAAGAACGGATCTATCTGGCAGCTGAATTCGATCCGGCCCTGTTCGACGGCGTGCTGGCCGAACAGGTGCGCAATCTTGACGTGCTGGACTGGGACGAACGCGAAAACGTGCTGCGCGCCGAACGCCAGCGCAAGGTCGGTGAGCTGGTGCTCAGCCGTGAACCCATGACCGGCCTGGACGAGGACGCCCGCGCCCGGGCCTTGCTGGAGCTGGTCCGGCGCAAGGGGCTGGCGCTGCTGACCTGGACCCCGGAACTGCGCCAGTGGCAGGCGCGGGTGGCATTGCTGCGTCAGCTGGATCTGATGGCGGGCAATAGCAGTGAATGGCCGGACCTGAGCGATGCCGCCTTGTTGGCGACGCTGCAGGACTGGCTGCTACCTTACCTGGGCAAAGTCACCCGCCTGAGCCATTTCGCCCAGCTCGACCTGGCCTCGATCCTGCGCAACTTGCTGCCCTGGCCGTTGCCCCAGCGCCTGGATGAGTGGGCGCCGGTGCACCTGAGCGTACCCTCGGGTTCGAACATCCGCCTGGACTACAGTGAAACGCCACCGATCCTAGCCGTGCGCCTGCAGGAACTGTTCGGCCTGGCCGACACCCCGCGCATCGCCCAGGGTCGCCAGCAGGTGCTGTTGCACCTGCTGTCACCGGCGCGTCGTCCGGTACAGGTGACCCAGGACCTGGCCAACTTCTGGCGCACCACCTACGCCGAGGTGAAGAAGGACCTCAAGGGACGTTATCCGAAACACTACTGGCCGGATGATCCGCTGGTGGCCGAAGCGACTGCGCGGGCGAAACCAAGGGGTACCTGAAGCATTCAGTCGATTCGCTCGACCAGGAACTCATGGGGGGTGCCTTCCGAGACGTTCAAGTGGAAGAACTTGCCCGGCTGGCGATGGGGATAGTCCTGGATCGCCTTGACTTCATGCCCCTGATGGTCGCGCCAGCGGCAGACCAGTCCTTTTTCCGTCCAGGCCAGTGGTTCAAGTTTCCAGTAGTCGGTCACCTCTGCCACTTTGTAGAGTCCCAGGTAGCCATTGAGGCTGATACCGAGTTTCTTCGTCGCTTTTCGCCCGGTACCGAAGATATTGAAATGCAGGCGATCTTCGGTCTGCGAATGGAAGATGAAGTTGAACAGGGGCGACTCCTTATTGCCGCCTGCCTGGATCCAGTCGTTTTCAGGGGTAAAACCCCATGTCCATTTGTCCGTCGAGTGACTGAGGCGAAGCGGGATTTCGCGTCCCGCCTTAAGCATGTAGATCCTGCCTCGAAACGAGGAGATTTCTTCAGCGTACAGGGTTTCGTTCTGTGCTTCGGTCATGGGGAATTTCCTTATCCTTTCAGTTACCGGGTTTTAGCGGTGGCAGCGCGGGGCTACCACGCGTGCATTGTCAAACCCGGTGAACAGCGATTGGAGGTCGAAGGATTTCCCGTGTGGCTCAAGGCGCCGGAGGCACGGCGGCAGCCTCAGTGACCAGCATGTACAGGCGGAACATCACCACTGTGCTGAACAGTTGCAGGAAGCCGTTGAAGCTGTCGATGGCCAGTTGCACCAGCGGCGACGGCTCGGGCAGCAGCATCTGGGTCAGGCCGTCGATCAACCACAGCGGCGCCAGCACGCCGAGGATGCAGGTGAGGATCCGCCAGAAGTTGCCGGTAGTCATCTGGAAGCTTTCGCGCATGGCTGCCAGCGGCGGCAGGCCGCGCAGCACCAGCAGGTACTCGGCGAACACCAGGTTGACCATCACCCAGATCCCCGGAAGGATGAACAGCGCCGCGCCGGCCATGATCAGCAGCGAGCTGAGCATCACCATCAGGGCAAACGATGGCCACAGGCGCAGGGCCATGGCCAGCAGGTTGCGCTTGAGCGGGGTGTAGCCGTTGGTGCGGGTATCGAGGTAGAGAATCAGGGCGGCGCTGTACAGCGGGTAGAACAGCAGGCTGGCGAGCATGCCGTAGGCTTGCGACGCGTCCTTGCCCAGTTGCTGGTAGAGCAATTGGGAGACGAGCGCTTCGAGCACCACCAGCGGCAGGCACAGCTGAGCGATGCTCAACAGGTGGCGGCGGAAGAAGTACAGGGAGTCACGCAGAACACTGAGCGGATTCATCGGTCGATTTCATAGTGAAAAAAGCAGGGCGTAACTTTAGCCCAGCCGTCACCCAAGCTGAAGAAAGTTTCATCCGGCCTTGTGTTGAATCCGCGGGCCAGACGCCCCATTTTCAGTAGACCCGATTTTTCCGGCTGTGAATGAGGTTGCAATGAACAGTGAAGAACAAACCCTGATCGATGGCCTGTTCGGCCGACTCAAGCAAGCCGATGACCCGGCCGTCCCCCGTGATGCCCAGGCCCAGGCGCGCATCGCCGAGCACCTGCAGCAACAGCCGTCGGCACCCTATTACATGGCCCAGGCGATCCTGGTCCAGGAGGCCGCACTCAAGCGCCTGGATGAGCAGAACAAGCAACTGCAAGAGCAGCTGAAACAAGCCAGGGCCCAGGCACCGGCCAGCGCGCCGGGCACGGGCGGTGGCTTTCTTTCGAGTATCTTCGGCGGCGCCAGCCGTGACCCGCAACCGGTGCAAAATCCACCGGCATCGACAGGCGGAGGCTGGCGCGAGCCTGCCCGTTCGTTCAATCAACCGGGTGCAGCCCCGGCGCAAGGCTTCAACGCCGCACCGGCGCCGGCGGCGCGCGGTGGCGCCAGCGGTTTTCTCGGCGGCGCCTTGCAGACGGCCGCAGGCGTGGCCGGTGGGGTGATGCTCGCCCAGGGCATCAGCAGCCTGTTCAACCATCACTCGCAACCTGAAGAAGTGGCTGAGGTGATCAAGGAAGAGCCGGCACCGGCCAGCGACAGCAGCGGTGGCTGGGGTGGCAACGACGAGCAGCGCCTGACCGCCGACAACGGCTACGACCAGGGCGGTTTCATGGACGCCGACTACGGCAGCGACGACGGCGGCTTCTTCGACGGCGACGACACCTTCGTCTGAGCGCGCATACCCGCACCGCCTCCAGGCTGGCATACTGGGCGCCGAAACGGCCCCGGTGTGCGGCGGCCGGCAACAGCGCCCCGGCGCCAAGAGGACGAGCGGTGAAGAAGATCGCGGTATTCGCCGATGTGCAGAACCTCTACTACACCGTGCGCCAGGCCTACGGCTGTCACTTCAACTATGCGGCGCTGTGGGCCGATATCAGCCAGCGCGGGCAGATCGTCGAAGCGGTGGCCTACGCCATCGACCGTGGCGACAGCAAGCAACAGCAGTTCCAGCAGATCCTGCGCAACCTCGGTTTCACGGTCAAACTCAAGCCCTATATCCAGCGCAGCGACGGCTCGGCCAAGGGCGACTGGGACGTGGGCATCACCCTGGATGTGATCGATGCCGCCGCCCGGGTCGACGAGGTGGTGCTGGCCTCCGGCGACGGTGACTTCGACCTGCTGTTGGAACGGGTCATCAGCCGCCATGGCATCGAAGCGGTGGCCTACGGGGTGCCGGGCCTGACCGCCAATTCACTGATTCGCGCCGCCAGCCGCTACGTGCCCATCGAGGGCGGCTTGCTGCTCAAGCACTAGGTTTTATCGAGGTTATGTTGTGGAACGTATAGCGGTCATCGACTTTGAAACCACCGGCATCTCGCCGGGCACCGGCTGCCGGGCCACCGAAGTGGCGGTGGTCATGCTCGAACGCGGACGCATTGTCGATCGCTACCAGAGCCTGATGAACGCCGGGCTGCCGGTGCCGGCCTTCGTCGCCGGCCTGACCGGCATCACCACGGCCATGCTGCGCAGCGCGCCGCCGATTGCCCAGGTGATGAACGAGGTGGCCGACTTTGTCGGCGATACCCCGTTGCTGGCGCACAACGCCTCGTTCGACCAGAAGTTCTGGGACTTCGAGCTGGCGCAAATCGGCCGCAGCCGCAGCCAGCGTTTCGCCTGCTCGATGCTGCTGGCCCGGCGCCTGTTGCCGGCTGCGCCCAACCACAAGCTGGGCACCCTGACCCGCTGGGCCGGCCTGCCGGACACCGGCACCGCGCACCGGGCCATGGCCGATGCGGAAATGGCCGCCAACCTGGCCCAGCACCTGGCCGGGCGCTTGCGCGAGCAGGGCGTCAACGGGGTGTCCCACCAACTGTTCTGCAGCCTGCAGAAAGTCCCCGCGGCGAAGATCGGCGAAGCGCTCAAGGCCTACCGCTAGGCCTTCTTGCCGTTGTGCTCCAGGTGGCCCAGCGGCAGACGCCGCTCCACGGCGCTGGAGAGAATGATCGAGGTCTTGCTGAAACCGAACTGGGCGACCCGGTTGATCAGCTCTTCCAGTTCCGGCATCGAACCCACCGCTGCCTGCATGATCACGCAGGGGTCGCCGGTGACCCGATGGCATTCGGTCAGTTGCGGGATCTGGGTGAGTTCTTCATAGGTTTGCTGGTTGCCGTGGCTGGCCAGGCGCAACTCGATCACGCACTGGATCGGCAGGCCGATCTTGTCCAGGTCGACCTTGGCCTGGTAGCCGGTGATGACCCCACTGGCTTCAAGCTTGGCGACCCGTTCGGCAACGGCAGGGGCCGACAGGTTGACCTTGCGCGCGAGTTCAGCGAAGGAAGCGCGGCCGTTTTCCAGCAGGGCGCTGAGGAGCATGCGATCGTACTTGTCCATGGGCTACCGGTGGTGGGTTTGCAATCAAAGGTTCGGGATGTGAAAAACCGTGCTTTCAAAAGTATACGGTTCATTTAAACAGGTTTTGTAACTTATGTTTACGCGCCTGCCTTTCTAAACTAATCCCCCCGACAATCAGAATTCGAGCCTGCCATGCCTGCCTCTCGTCGCTTTCCTTTGGTATTGATCGGCGCCTTCCTGGCGTTGTACCTGGTCTGGGGCTCGACCTACCTGGTCATTCGCATTGGTGTCGAATCCTGGCCGCCGTTGTTGATGGCCGGGGTGCGCTTTGTCATCGCCGGTACCCTGTTGTACGGCTTCCTGCGCTGGCGCGGCGTGCCGGCGCCGACCTGGCGGCAATGGCGTGCCGCCGGCATCATCGGCATCTTGCTGCTCAGTTGTGGCAACGGTGGCGTGACCCTGGCCGAACATGCCGGCGTGGCCTCTGGCGTTGCCGCCCTGGCGGTGGCGACGGTGCCGCTGTTCACCCTGTTGTTCGGGCTGTTCTGGGGCCAGCGCAACACCCGCCTGGAATGGGCCGGGATCTTCCTCGGGCTGATCGGCATTGCCCTGCTCAACCTGGGTTCCAACCTGCAGGCCAGCCCCATGGGCGCGGCATTGATTCTGTTCGCTGCGGCCTCCTGGGCCTTCGGCTCGGTCTGGAGCAAGAGCCTGCCGCTGCCCCAGGGGCCGATGGCCAGTGCCGCGGAAATGCTCGTCGGTGGCGTCGCCCTGTTGCTGGGCAGCGCCCTGAGTGGCGAACGCATGACCCAGATGCCCACGGCGGCCGGCTGGGGCGCGTTGGCCTACCTGGTGTTCTTCGGTTCGATCCTGGCGTTCAGCGCCTATATGTACCTGCTCAAGCATGTGCGCCCGGCGGCGGCCACCAGCTATGCCTACGTCAACCCGGCGGTCGCGGTGTTGCTGGGCATCCTGTTTGCCGGCGAGCAGATCGGTTTCGAGGAGTGCGTGGCCATGGCGGTCATCATCGGCGCGGTGGTGCTGATCGGCCTGCCGCAGTGGCGCAAGCCGACCAGCGAACCTGGCAAAAATGAAGAGCCGCAGGTGCGCGAAGCACGCAAGGCGCACAAGCAGGCGGTGAAGGAGGTTTGTCAGGAAGGCGCAGGCGGAACAAGGTAAACTGCCGCCATTGCTGAAATCCCCTGACGGTATTGCCATGACATTCGCCAAACTCGGCCTGATTGAACCCTTGCTGCGCGCGCTCGAGCGCCTGGACTACAACACTCCGACGCCGGTCCAGGCCCAGGCGATTCCTGCCGTGCTGGCCGGCCGTGACCTGATGGCCGCGGCCCAGACCGGTACCGGCAAGACTGCAGGTTTCGCCTTGCCGCTGCTGCAGCGCCTGACCCTGGAAGGCGCCCAGGTCGCCAGCAACTCGGTCCGCGCCCTGGTGCTGGTGCCGACCCGCGAACTGGCCGAGCAGGTGCACAACAACATTCGTGAATACGCCGAGCACCTGCCGTTGCGCACCTATGCGGTGTACGGCGGGGTCAGCATCAACCCGCAGATGATGAAGCTGCGCAAGGGCATCGACCTGCTGGTGGCCACGCCCGGGCGCCTGCTCGACCTGTTCCGCCAGAACGCGGTGAAGTTCAACCAGTTGCAGGCCCTGGTGCTCGACGAAGCCGACCGCATGCTCGACCTGGGTTTTGCCGAGGAACTGCGTTCGGTCTATGCCGCCTTGCCGGCACGCCGGCAGACCTTGCTGTTCTCGGCCACCTTCTCCGACGAGATCCGCATGCTGGCCGGGCAGACCCTCAACGACCCGCTGAGCATCGAAGTCAGCCCGCGCAACGTCACCGCCAGCACGGTCAAGCAGTGGATCGTGCCGGTGGACAAGAAGCGCAAGCCGGAGCTGTTCAGCCACCTGCTGCGCAAGCAACGCTGGAAGCAGGTGCTGGTGTTCGCCAAGACCCGCAACGGCGTCGATCAACTGGTCGAGCGCCTGCGTGGCCAGGGTGTGAACGCCGACGGCATTCATGGCGACAAGCCCCAGGCTACCCGCCAGCGCGCCCTGGACAGTTTCAAGGCCCGCGAGATCCAGATCCTGGTAGCCACCGACGTGGCGGCGCGTGGCCTGGACATCGACGACCTGCCGCTGGTGGTCAACTTCGACCTGCCGATCGTGGCCGAGGACTATATCCACCGCATCGGCCGTACCGGTCGTGCCGGTAACAGCGGCGAGGCGATCTCGCTGGTGTGTGCCGATGAAGTGCAATTGCTGTCGGCCATCGAAACCCTGACCCGCAAAACCCTGCCGCGGCATGAGGAACCGGATTTCATCCCCGACCACCGGGTGCCGATGACCGATGCCAATGGCCAGGTGCTGAAGAAGCCGAAGAAACCCAAGAAGCCCAAAGAGAGCAGCAGCAAGCGCAGCCTCGGGCGCTGGATGGACAGTGCCGAGACCTCGGCGCCGGCACCGGCGGCCAAGCCGGTGCGCAAGGTGCCGACCTTCAATACCGGGCCGCGCAAGCGCAAGCCTTGATTCAGTCGGGGCCGCTGTGCGGCCCATCGCAGGCTTCGCCAGCTCCCACAGGGATCAGTGATGATTCAATGGTTGTGGGAGCTGGCGAAGCCTGCGATGAATACACCGCATTCCTTACGGCTTGAGCCACTCCAGCACCCCGAACCCCGCCTTGCGGCCACTGGCAAAACAGGCAGTCAGCAGGTAGCCGCCGGTTGGCGCTTCCCAGTCGAGCATCTCCCCAGCGCAGAACACCCCCGGCATGGCCTTGAGCATCAGGTGCTGGTCCAGCGCCTCGAAGACCACGCCACCGGCACTGCTGATCGCTTCATCCAGCGGGCGAGGGCGCAGCAGTTCGATCGGCAGCGCCTTGATCGCCCGGGCCAGCAAGGCAGGATCAGCGAAGGTCGGTGCATCGGTCAACTCGCGCAGCAGGGCCGCCTTGACCCCATCCAGGCCCAGTTGGCTGTGCAGGTGCTTGGCCATCGAGCGCGAGCCGCGTGGCCTGGCCAGGGCTTTTTCGATGTTATCCACAGCCCGGTTGGGCAGCAGGTCGAGCAGCACGGTGGCGCTGCCGGTGCGGTTGATGGTTTCACGGATCTGCGCCGACCAGGCATACACCAGGCTGCCCTCCAGGCCCTGGGCGGTGACGATGCATTCACCCAGGCGCGGCGCCTGGCCGGCAAGGCTCAAGGCGATGTTCTTCAGCGGGGCGCCGGCAAACTTGTCCTTGAGCAGGTCGCTCCAGGCCTGCACCTCGAAACCGCTGTTGGCCGCCTGCAAGGGCGCGACCTGCACGTTTTTATCCACAAGCCAGGGCAGCCACGCCGCATCGGAACCCAGGCGCGCCCAGCTGCCGCCACCCAGGGCCAGTACCGTGGCTGCCGGGTTGAATGCCAGTTCGCCCTGTGGATAACCGATCCGCAGGCTGCCATCGGCATTCCAGCCAAGCCAGCGGTGACGGGTGTGGATAACTACCCCGGCATCGCGCAGGCGCTTGAGCCAGGCGCGCAGCAGCGGCGCGGCTTTCATGTCGCGCGGGAAGACCCGACCGGAACTGCCGACAAAGGTTTCGATGCCCAGGTCGTGAATCCACTGGCGCAAGGCATCGGCGTCGAACCCTTCAAGCAGGCCGGCGATTTCACCCGCGCGCTCGGCATAGCGTGAAATGAAGGCAGGGTAGGGCTCGGAGTGGGTG
Source organism: Pseudomonas sp. BGr12 (assembly GCF_030272895.1). Classification (GTDB taxonomy): domain Bacteria; phylum Pseudomonadota; class Gammaproteobacteria; order Pseudomonadales; family Pseudomonadaceae; genus Pseudomonas. The sequence continues at coordinate 87,284 of NZ_JALRNF010000007.1, forward strand.
ATGTTCATGCCGCCGACCCCGGCCAGGAGGAATTTGCGTCCCACCGACGGCATCGCGTCGTACAGGTCCACGGCAAGCCCGGCCTGGCTCAGCACTTCGGCGGCCATCAACCCGGCCGGCCCGCCTCCGATAATGGCAACGTGTGGGCGGTCGGCGGAGCGGGTGTCGGTCATGGTCGGCTGCAAGCTGGAAAAAAGAGCCGGCATTCTACCCCAGCGAGAGGCCCGGAAACACTGAACAAAAAATGAGCAGTCCTCTCAACGCCAGGTAAACAAAGGCCTGGAGTGGCTTTCGCGCAGGTTATCCACAGGCGGCTCCACAGTCATTGTGAGTAACCCAGTACCCGGCTGGCGCTGTGATGGAGGATGCCATGGCGACGGGCCAGGGCCTGGCGGTCCTTGCTGTAGCCGCCACCGATCACCCCGACCACCGGGATGTCCCGGCCCAGGCACTGGCGCAGCACGTGCTCGTCACGGGCGGCGAGCCCTTCGTCGGTCAATTGCAGGTAGCCCAGGGCGTCGTCCTTGTGCACATCGACGCCGGCGTCATAGAGCACCAGGTCGGGTCGGTACAAGGGCAGCAGGTAGTTCAGGGTGTCTTCGACCACCTTCAGGTAGGCCTGGTCGCCCATGCCGCGCGGCAGGGGAATGTCCCAGTCGCTCTGGGCCTTGCGCGCCGGAAAGTTTTGTTCGCAGTGCAACGACACGGTGATCGCGTCCGGGGTGTCGTGGAGGATGCGTGCGGTGCCGTCGCCCTGGTGGACGTCGCAATCGAAGATCAGCACCTTGTGCACCCGGCCGGCCTCCAGCAGGTAATGGCTGATCACCGCCAGGTCATTGAAGATGCAGAAGCCGGCCGGATGATCGTAGTGGGCATGATGGGTGCCGCCGGCCAGGTGGCAGGCGATGCCATGTTGCAGCGCTTGCTCGGCGGCCAGCAACGAGCCGCCAACCGCGCGCACGGTGCGTCGCGCCAGGGCTTCGCTCCAGGGCAGGCCGAGGCGTCGCTGGTCTTCGCGCGACAGTTCACCGTTCATGTACCGCTCGATGTAATCGCGGTCATGGGCCAGGGCGAGGATATCGTTGGGGCAGATTTCCGGGCGCAGCAGGGCCTGGTCGGTGGTCAGGCCGCTGTCGACCAGGTGGTCGCGCAACAGGCGGAACTTGTCCATCGGAAAGCGGTGCTCGGCAGGAAACGCCGGGCTGTAGTCATCGTGATAGATCAGCGGCAGGGGCATGGCAGGTTCTTGGCCGGGACAGAAGACGATCTTGCCAGTTGCCGCGGCCCTTGCGCTACCTTGTAAACAGATCGACGACCTCAACCACGGGCGAACTGACGATGCTGGCTTCCTGGACATTCTGGGCCGTGCTTTCTGCGGTGTTTGCCGCGCTGACTGCGATCTTCGCCAAGGTCGGCATCAGTGGTATCAATTCCGACTTCGCCACCTTGTTGCGCACCGTGGTGGTGCTGGTCAGCCTGGCATTGATTCTGTATGCCACCGGCCAGTACCAGTCGCTGCGCGAGATCCCGGCGCGCAGCTACCTGTTCCTGGTGCTCTCCGGGCTGGCCACCGGTGCTTCCTGGATCTGTTACTTCCGCGCACTGCAACTGGGGCAGGCCTCCCAGGTCGCCCCTGTGGATAAACTCAGCGTGGTGCTGGTCGCCGTGCTCGGGGTGACCCTGCTCGGCGAGAAGCTCGACCTGCGCCAGTGGGCGGGCATCAGCCTGGTCACTCTGGGCGTAGTGCTGCTGGCATGGCGCTGACGGCGGGTGCCTGCGATGCGCGTGTAACGCGCCTGACGGGTGCTTGTAAGGCCTGTCGCCCGTAGAAGCACAGCGCGGTCAGCCAGGTGGTCAGCCAGACGAAAATACCGGCCCAGAAGGTGTGCGACATGTAGTGCCAGCCCTGCAGTACGCGGGTGGTGCCGTAGACGAAGCCCAGCAGCAGGATTGCGATCAGCAGGGGACGCGCGTATTGCCAGCGATGACGACGGGCGACGAAGTACAGGGCCAGCAGGGTAAAACCACTGGAAGCGTGGCCGCCTGGCCAGCAGCGACCGTCCCCGGCCTTTTCGAACCAGGAGAAGTGCTCGAACCACTCGCTGCGCAGTTGCGGGCCGCCGTACAGGGTGGTTTCCACCGGGCAGTACACGCTGGTGTGGCTCTTGAGGTAGTGAATCACCGTGGTGCACAGGGCGAAGGCCACGACCACGAAAAGAAAATCACGCCGATGCCGGGTGCTGAAGCGCAGCAGCGGGGCAATCCGCGATTTCTCCAGCAGGGGGCTGTGGGCGAGCCGCGGATACCCGGCCAGGCGTGGCCAGATGAACGACAGCAGCGAGCCGATGATGGCCGCCTCACCGGTCCAGTTCGGCAGGAGCCGCGGCCATTTGTGGGTGACCTTCTCGAACCACTGGTCGTGCAGCAGCGGGAACTGGCCGCTGGCCGGATCGAGCAGCAGGTTGCTGATCCAGCGGTCCAGGTGCGTCAGGTCGAACATCAGGAACACGACAGCCGCGAGCAACAGCGGGATACCCAGGTTGACCAGGTAGAAGGCCTTGCGTGAAGTGCCGTGCATACTCACGTCCTTGTGCTGTCCAGGAGTTTTTGCCATTCGCTGGCGTTCATCTGGCCGAGGATTCGCGGTTTGCCGTTGGCGGCCACCGAAATGAACAGGGCGCTGGCATAGTCGCTGGCGCGCAGGGCGCCGGGGACGTTCAGCTGGCGCTCCATATGGTCGATACAGCCGCTGTGGGTCACCAGCACCAGGTTATGCGCGGGCGCCTTGTGGGCCAGGGTTTCGTCGGCGAAGTCCTGGTCACAGGCTTGCACCCAGTCTTGCGTGGCGATGGCTTTACCGAAGATGAAGTGCGCGGTCTGGCGGGTCCTGACTTGCGGGCTGCTGAGCAGATCGGCGTCTTCGAGGCCCAGTGTTTGCAGCCCCGTGCCGACATCCCGTGCGGCCTGGCTGCCGGCCACGGTAATACCCGTCGGATCACCCAGGCACGGGTTGCTCGACCGGTCGCAGCGTTCGGCGTGACGGATCAGCACGATCACCGACCCCTTGGCCCATTCCTTGTAGACCCCACGGCTGTGCATTTGCGTGTCGCTGCTCAGGTCCACGATGCGCGTTCTCGTTGAGGCCCATGTGGTGAGGGAAGCCAGTACCAGCAAGGCGCACAGGCCAATAAGTTTGGTTTTGCCAGTCAGTTGGCGTCGTCGCTCGGGTGTTGGCGGGGTGGTGTGAGCTTCGCTTGGCAACATACTGCTACTCCATGACGCGGAATCGAATCGGGTGGCTGCCGGGCGGGGCAGGCACTACGAGGTGGCGGCACTCTAGGGGCCGAGCCGTGGAGAGCAGGTGAAGTGGATGTGAAAAAAATCTTCGCCGATTCCCTCCGGTCGGAGCGCTGGCTTTCCGGCACCTGCCTACTCTGTAATCATTCCGGTGATGGACTGAGGAGCAGGCGATGATCCCCCCACTTGAACTGGAGAGCGCACGACTGGTGCTGCGCCAATGGCAGGACGACGATCTTGCCGAGTTCGCGGCCATGTGTGCCGATCCCCAGGTCATGCGCTACTTCCCAGCGCCCATGACACGCCTGGAAAGCGCCGCCCTGATCGGCCGCATCCGTGGCCATTTCAACGAATACGGTTTCGGCCTGTGGGCCCTGGAGCGCAAGGACAGCGGCGCCTTCATCGGCATGACCGGCCTGCTCAATGTCAGTTTCGAGGCCGACTTCACCCCGGCGGTGGAGATCGGCTGGCGCCTGGCGCGCCGGCACTGGGGGCTGGGGTTTGCCAGCGAGGCGGCCTGGACCAGCCTGCGTTGCGCCTTCGCCCAGCTGGGCCTGGAGCAGGTAGTGTCGTTCACCAGCGAGAGCAACCTGCCGTCGCAGAAAGTCATGCAGGCCATCGGCATGCAGCAGGACATCGAGGGCAGCTTCATGCACCCGAAACTGCCCGAGGGGCATCCGCTGCGTGCCCATGTGCTGTACCGCATCTCTCGTGCCCAGTGGCAACAGACCCTGCGTGGCTGAATGGCACAACATAGGGGTGAGCGATGACAAACCCTGTATTATTTGCCCAGGTGCGCATCGCTTTGGAGAATCTTGAATGAGCCACGTGTTGGACGATCTGGTCGACCTGTTGAGTCTGGAAGCCATCGAGGAAAACCTGTTTCGCGGGCGAAGCCAGGACCTGGGCTTTCGCCAGCTGTACGGTGGTCAGGTACTGGGACAATCGCTGTCGGCCGCCAGCCAGACGGTCGAAGAGGCGCGTCACGTGCATTCCCTGCACGGCTATTTCCTGCGCCCGGGCGATGCGGCGATGCCGGTGGTCTACTCGGTTGATCGCGTGCGCGACGGCGGAAGTTTCAGCACCCGGCGGGTGACGGCGATCCAGAAGGGCCAGCCGATCTTTACCTGCAGTGCCTCGTTCCAGTACGACGAAGAAGGCTTCGAACACCAGACCCAGATGCCGAAGGTGGTGGGGCCGGAAAACCTGCCGTCGGAAGTGGAACTGGCCCAGCGCATGGCCGACCGCCTGCCCGAATCGATCCGCGACAAGATGCTGTGCGCCAAGCCGATCGAGATGCGCCCGGTGACCGAGGAAGACCCGTTCAACCCCAAGGTGGGCGATCCGGTGAAGTACATCTGGTTCCGCGCCGATGGCAACCTGCCGGACGTGCCGGCACTGCACAAATACATGCTGGCCTACGCCTCGGACTTCGGCCTGCTGACCACCTCGCTGCTGCCCCACGGCAAATCGGTGTGGGAAAAAGACATGCAGGTCGCCAGCCTCGACCATGCCCTGTGGTTCCACGGCAACCTGCGCGCCGATGAGTGGCTGCTGTATGCCATGGACAGCCCCTGGGCCGGCAATGCCCGCGGCTTCTCCCGCGGCAATATCTACAACCAGGCCGGGCAACTGGTGGCGTCGTCCTGCCAGGAAGGCCTGATCCGTCAGCGCAAGGACTGGGCATGAGCCTCAAGGATATCCGTCACTGGGTGTTCGACATGGATGGCACCCTGACGGTGGCGGTGCATGACTTCGCCGCCATCCGCGAGGCGCTGGAGATCCCACCTGACCACGACATCCTCACCCACCTGGCCGCCTTGCCCGCGGCAGAGGCTGCGGCCAAGCACGCCTGGTTGCTGGAGCACGAACGCGATCTGGCGATCGGTTCGACGGCGGCAGTCGGGGCGGTGGAGCTGGTGCGTGAGCTGGTTGCCCGTGGTTGCCAACTGGGCATCCTCACCCGCAATGCCCGCGAACTGGCCCATGTCACGCTCGAAGCCATTGGCCTGGCGGACTGCTTTGCCGAGCAGTACGTGCTGGGGCGCGACGAAGCACCGCCCAAGCCGCACCCCGGTGGCCTGCTGAAACTGGCCGACGCCTGGGCGGTGGCGCCCGGGGAGATGGTCATGGTCGGCGACTACCGCTTCGACCTCGACTGCGGCCGGGCGGCGGGTGCCCGGACCATCCTGGTCAACCTGCCGGACAACCCCTGGCCGGAGCTGGCGGACTGGCATGCGGCGGACTGCCGGGCGTTGCGGGTGTTGCTTCAGGGGTGATTTGAAATCATCGCGGGGCAAGCCCGCTCCCACACTGGCCTGTGGGAGCGGGCTTGCCCCGCGAAGCGGTCTCAGAAATCCCAGCGCGTGGTCAGCATCAGGTTACGCGGCTCACCGTAATAGGTGGTATCGAAGTTGCCCAGCCCGGTCAGGTAGCGTTTGTCGAAGATATTGTTGGCGTTGAGGGTGAAGCTCAGGTGCTGGTCATACTGGTAGCGGCTCATCAGGTCGACCAGGGTGTAGCCGCCTTGCTTGATGTAGGTGTAGTCGTTCACCGCACCGCTGTAGATCTTGCCGTAGAACGCGCTCTGCCAGTTCACCCCGCCACCGACCGTGACCTTGTCGAGCATGCCCGGCAGGCGGTAAGTGGTAAACAGCCGCACCAGGTGTTCAGGCTTGCTGGTACTCATGGGGAAGCCATACATGCGTTGCTCGTCGGCATCGCGGGTACGGGCGTAGGTGTAGCCGGCCGAGAGGTTCCAGCCTTCTTGCAATTCGCCGGCGATTTCCAGCTCCACGCCTTTGGTGGTCGCCCCGCTGACGGCCTTGTAGATGCCTTCGTTGGTGATCGGGTTGGTGCCGACCGATTCGGCCACGTTGTCCTGTTCGATGCGGAACACCGCCAGGCTGGCATTGAGTCGGCCGTCGAAGTAGGCCGCCTTCAGGCCGGCTTCGTAGCTGTCGCCTTCGACCGGGTCGAGGGTGGAGCCGTTGGCGTCCTTGTTGCTCTGCGGCTGATAGATCGAGGTGTAGCTGGTGTACACCGAGTAGGTGTCGTCCAGGTCATACACGACACCGGCGTAGGGGGTGACCACGCCGTGCTGTTTGTAGCTGGCCGAGTTGTCCTGGAAGTTCGGGTTCAGGCCGTCATAGTCGTAGTCGTCGTGGTACTTGAAGGTGCTGACCCGGCTGCCGAGGATCACCGAGAGTTCGTCGGTAGGGCGCAGGCGGGTGGCGATGTAGGCACCGGTCTGGCTCTTCTTCTGTTCGTACTTGCCGTTCTTCGGGAAGTCCGGCACACCGATGTGGCCCTTCCAGTCGAAGATGCTGCCCGGCACCAAGCCGAATTCGCTGGTGTCCCAGGTGCTGCCGGTCTGGCGCGAGTAGGAGGCGTTGTAACCGACCACCAGGTCATGCTGGCGGCCGAACAGGCTGAACGGGCCGGAGAGATTCAGATCGGCGCTGTTCTGCACCCGATGGCCTTCCCAGCGGCCCCAATAGAAAAACATGCCTTCGCCGGCGCGGTCCGGTGAGCCGCCGCTGGCAGACGCCAGGCGGGTGTCGTGGTCGCTCTGCAACTGGTTGAGGCTGAGCTTGAGCGACCAGTCGTTGGCCAGGGCCTGTTCGAGGGAGGCGAAGTAGGTGCGGTTCTGGAAGTCGCGACGGCTCCAGTCGGCGCCCGGGTTGAACGAGCGGGAGAAATCGGTACGACCGCCATCGCTGTAGTACACCGGGTTGCCGGTCCAGGAGGTGCCGCGCGGGGTGGTGTCCTGCTGGTCCATGCCAACGGTCAGCAGGGTATCGGGGGTGAGGTCGGCTTCGAGGATGCCGTAGTACACCTCTTTCTTCTGCTGGTAGTGGTCCTGGTAGCCCTGCCTGTCCTGCTGCGCACCGACGAAGCGTCCACGCAGGGTGCCGCTGCTGTTCAGCGGCCCGGAGACATCGCCTTCGCCGCGGTAGTCGTCCCAGCTGCCGGCACTGCCGCTGAGCGAAGCCTGGAACTGCGCGGTGGGTTTCTTGCGGATCAGGTTGACGGTGGCCGACGGATCGCCGGAGCCGGTCATCAGGCCGGTGGCGCCCTTGAGCACTTCGACGCGGTCATAGATGGCCATGTCGACATGGGCGGTGCCTTCGCCGTAGACACCGTCGTAGATGGTGTTGACCCCGTCGTACTGGTAGTTGGTGATCACCAGACCGCGGCTGGAGAACTCGGTGCGGTCGCTGTCATAGGTCTGGGCGGAAACGCCGGGGGTATTGCGCAGCACATCGGAGATGCTCTGGGCACCCTGGTCGTCCATCAGTTGGCGGGTCATCACGGTGATCGACTGCGGTGTTTCACGGATCGACAGTGGCAGCTTGGTCGCGGTCCGTGACGCGCCGGTGGTGTAGGAGCCGGTGTTTTCCGTGGTTTCGCCCAGCAGCTGGCCGTTGATGCTGGTCGCACCCAGTTCTACCGTGCCATCGCTGGTCGTCGTCACCAGCACATAGCCGCCGTTGCTCTGGCGCTGGGCCTGCAGGCCGCTGCCCTGGAGCAGACGCGCCAGGCCTTCCTCCACCGAGTAGTTGCCCTGCAGGCCGGCTGATTGCCGGCCCTGGGTCTGGCGGGCATCGAAGGACAGGGTGATGTTGGCGCGAGTGGCGAACAGGCTCAGGTTGGTGCCCAGCGGGCCCGGGGCAATCTGGAAGTGGGGGCTGGCGCTCTGGGCCAGGGCAGGGGTGGGCAGCAATGCCAGCAGGGGCACCGGGGCCAGGGTCAGGCCGAACAACGCCAGGTGAACGGCGCGAACCAAGGGGCGGGGCGCCCGTGGGCAAATGCGGGTCATGCAGGTTTTCCTTCGATTGGCTGGGCAGAGGGGGCAGTTGGATGGGCTGCTCTACCTGCGTAGCCGAATGAGAATGAAAATCGGCAACCCTGCTCTTGAAAATAATCAGGCCGCCTCGATGCTCACCCAGTAGCGCGTCAGGTACTTCACCTTGACGGGTAGGGAAGCGGCGAGGTTTTCCAGGATGGTGTCGGTATCGTCGATGCGAAATGCACCGGACAGGCGCAGGTCAGCGACCCCCTCGGCGCAGCGCAGGACGCCTGGGCGATAGCGATGCAGTTCGTTGATGAAGTCGGCCAGGCGCCACTCGATCACCGTCAGCATGCCCTGTGTCCAGGCGTCGGCACCGGGGGCGAGGGTGCTGGCCGGGGCAATGTGGCGGTGATCGAAGCTGGCTGACTGGCCGGCATCCAGGCGCAGCATCAGCTGCGGCTGATCCACCGGGTGTAGCTCCACGGCGTGTTGCAGCACGCTGACCCGGCTTACGCCGTTGTCGCTGCGCACGCTGAATTGCGTGCCCAGGGCACGAACGCTGCCTTCGGCCGTCTGTACCAGGAAGGGGCGGGCGGCTGGGTCGCTGGCGGTCTGTACCATGATTTCACCCTGGTACAGGCGAATCTGCCGCTGCCGGTGGTCAAAGTGGATGTCCACGGCACTGTCGGTATTGAGCTCAAGCTGGCTGCCGTCGCTGAGCCTGAGCTTGTGGCGCTGGCCCTTGCCGGTGCGCAGTTCGGCCATCAGCGCCTGGCCCGGATGGCTTTCACGCAAAACCCAGCCGCTGGTGCCCACCGCCAGGAGCATGGCCAGGGTCTTGAGCACGGCGCGACGACGGGCACGTACGCCGGCCAGGGTCGGTAGGGCGACATCGGCGGGCAGGCTGCCCAGTTGCCGTTGCAGCTTTTCCACCCGCGCCCAGGCCTGGGCATGGGCCTGGCTTTTGCCCAGCCATTCCTGCCAGGCCTGCAGTTGGGCATCGCTGGGCTTGGCGGCGTTGAGCTGGACGAACCAGGTGGCCGCCGCTTCCAGGGTGCGGTAATCGGGGGGCTGGGCCATTCAGTCATCCGTCAGCAACAGGCAGTGGGTCATGGCGCGGATCAGGTGTTTTTTCACCGTGGTAACCGAAACCCCGAGGCGCTCGGCGGTGGCCACATAGCTCAAGCCTTCCAGTTGCACCGCCAGGAAGATCTGCCGGGTGCGTTCTCCAAGCCCGTCGAGCAGGGTGTCCACGGCCACCAGGGTTTCAAGGATCAGCAGACGGGTTTCCGGCGAATCGGCCATGCGCTCCGGCCGGCTCGCCAGTTCGGCCAGGTAGGCCTGTTCCAGCGCCTTGCGGCGGAACTTGTCGACCATCAGCGCATGGGCGATGGCGCCCAGGTAGCTGCGCGGCTCGCGAATGCTCTCGACATTGCGTGCGGTCAGTACCCGGATAAAGGTGTCCTGGGCCAGGTCCGCGGCATCGCTGGCATTGCCCAGGCGAGCGCGCAGCCAGTTCTTCAACCAACCGTTGTGTTCACTGTAAAGCGCATGCAGGGCGGTGTGATCGGGGGCGGGCATGAGCGGTGCGACCCGTTGGTAATTGATAATTACTCGCATTATCGTGGTTTGTCTGGATGTTTCGCAAGTGCGGTCGCTTGACCTGCGCCTGTGCCCGGCAAAGACTGATGAGCTATTTGTCGGATCGAATCAGGAGATTCCCATGACCAGCAAGGCTATCTACGTCCAGGCGGGCGGTGGTTACGACAAGGTGCAGGTCGGCACCTGCGAGGCCGCAGCACCCAAGGCGGGCGAAATCACCGTGCGCCTGCACGCCAACTCGCTCAACTATCACGACTTCGCCGTGGTCAGCGGCGCGTGGGGGCCGAGCGAATCGCGCATTCCCATGGCCGACGGAGCAGGGGTGGTGACCGCTGTCGGCGCTGGCGTCAGCGAGTTCGCCGTAGGCGATGCGGTGGTCAGCACCTTCTTCCCCGACTGGCTGGACGGTCAGGCGCTGGTGGAAGGCTTCGCCACGGTGCCGGGCGACGGTATCGACGGCTATGCCCGCGAGCAGGTGACCGCCCGTGCCACTTCCTTCACCCATGCCCCCAAGGGTTACAGCCATGCCGAAGCAGCGACCCTGACCACTGCGGGGTTGACCGCCTGGCGGGCGCTGATGGTCGATGATTCGCTCAAGCCCGGCGATACCGTGCTGGTGCAAGGCACCGGGGGCGTGTCGATCTTCGCCCTGCAGTTCGCCAAGCTGGCTGGCGCCACGGTGATCGCCACCTCGTCCAGTGACGAGAAGCTCGAACGGCTCAAGGCCATGGGCGCCGATCACCTGATCAACTACCGCAAGACCCCGGCCTGGGGCGAAACCGTGCGCCAGCTCACCAACAACCGCGGTGTCGATCATGTGATCGAAGTGGGCGGGCCGGCCACCCTGGAGCAATCGATGATCGCCGCGCGCATCGGCGGCCATGTCTCGCTGATCGGTATCCTCACCGGCGTCGCCGGGCAACTGCCGCTGGTGCAGGCCCTGGTCCGGCAGATCCGCCTGCAGGGCGTGCTGGTTGGCAGCCGGGCCCAGCAGCAGGCGATGATCCGGGCGATCGATGCCAATGGCCTGAAGCCGGTGATCGACAAGACCTTCGCCCTGGAGCAGATCGTCGAGGCCTTCCGTTATCAGGAAAGTAACCGACATTTCGGCAAGATCTGTCTGGAATTCTGATCTTTTCACCTACAAGGTGGCCCGACCTTGGTCGGGCTTGACCTTGATCCTGCTCTCTTTAAACCAGCATAACTATCTGATTTTAAATAACTTTTTCACGAAAAATCGTGTAACACCTCATTGCCTAGTGTGAATGTTATTTCGAACGCTCCGTGTGATATTTTGCCCGTCGCTCGAAAAATCCATGGAACAGCGCCCCTCATCACGATGGGCCAGTGACGCATCGTTTCAGGTGCTTCCGGTAATAAATACAAATACGCAGTGAGTGTGATCATGAGTGCAAAACCCAACACCGCCTTCGGCGGTGCTGACGCGTCCGTATCCGATTCATCGGGCCTGGAGGTCAAACGCCTGACCTTCGTCGAGGCCGTGGCGATGATCGTGGGCACCAATATCGGTGCCGGCGTGCTGTCGATGGCCTATGCCAGCCGCCTGGCCGGTTACATGCCGCTGCTGTTGTGGCTGGCCGTGGCCGGTGTCTTCACCACCATTTCCATGCTCTATGTCTCGGAAACCACCTTGCGCACCCGCAGTCACCACCAGTTGAGTGGCCTGGCACAGCGCTATGTCGGCTCCTTCGGCGCCTGGGCGATCTTCCTGTCGGTGGCGGTCAACAGCATCGGCGCACTGACCGCCTACATGAGCGGCAGCGGCAAGATCCTCAGCGAGTTCTTCGGTATCAGTCCGGCGCTGGGCAGCTTGTTGTTTTTCCTGCCGGCAGCACTGGTGCTGTACCTGGGCCTGAAAGCCATCGGCAAGGGTGAGAAGTTCATCAGCATCGGCATGGTTTCGATGACCCTGGTGCTGGTCGCGGCAACCTTGATCAACGAAAGAACCGACTTTGCCAACCTGCTCGATGGCAGCTGGGTCTACATGATTCCGGTGTTCAACATTGCCGTGTTCTGCTTCTCGGCGCAGTACGTCGTACCGGAAATGGCCCGCGGCTTCAGTCATGATCCCAAGCGCCTGCCGGTTGCGGTGATCACCGGCATGGTCATCACCTTCATTCTGCTGGCCGTCGTGCCGATGTCGGTGATTGCCCTCAACGGCCTGGAAAACCAGACCGAAGTGGCCACCCTGGCCTGGGGCCAGGCGCTGGGGCAGTGGGCTTTCTACACCGCCAACACCTTTGCCCTGTGCGCCATGATGACCTCCTACTGGGGCCTGGGTGGCAGCTTCCTGACCAACATCTTCGACAAGTTCAAGCGCCTGGGCTCGGAAAGCAACCCGAAGAACCGTCTGGTGGTGCTGGCGATCGTCTGCGTACCGCCGTTCATCCTGGCCTATAGCGGCATGGTCGGCTTCGTCAACGCGCTGTACTTTGCCGGCGTGTTCAGCGGCGTGATCCTGTCGATCATGCCGATCCTGATGCTGCGTTCGGCGCGCAAGCACGGCGATATCGTCCCGGCCTGGCAGTGCGGCTGGATCGCCCATCCCGCAATCCAGGTCCTGGTGGTAATCCTTTACCTGTGCAGCATGGCCTATGCCATTGCCAGCGCCCTGGGCTGGTTGCCGGGCGGCTGGTAATGCCGGCGTGAGCCAGGCCCGCTGCGGCAGGCCTGGTGCACCTTGTTCAAGGATCAAGGCAAAAAAAGGCATCGTGCGCCTGGCGCACGATGCCTTTTGTGTTTTTGCCTGCGTCGCTCATTTTTCGGTAGTTGAACGTGATGCCCCTTGTCCAGTGGCAGGATTTGTTGCTTTTTGCTATTTACGTTAACGTTAACGTAAGCTTGAATTCACCCTCTGTGAACTTTGCTCAAGGACGTCCCATGCACTCAAGCATCAGCCATTTCCCGCTTCCCGAAACCCTTGAAGACCTGCCTGTGGACCTGCGCGAGCGCATCGCGGCGGTGCAGGAAAAGGCCGGGTTCGTGCCCAATGTATTCCTCATGCTGGCGCACCGCCCGGCAGAGTTCAGGGCCTTTTTCGACTATCACGATGCCCTGATGGCGCGTGAGTCCGACAGCCTGACGGCAGCAGAGAAGGAGATGATCGTGGTCGCCACCAGCGCGCGCCACGGCTGCCTGTACTGCGTCGTGGCCCATGGCGCCATTTTGCGTATCTACAGCAAGGACCCGCTGTTGGCCGATCAGGTGGCGGTCAACCATCGCACCGCTCCCATCGGTGAGCGGCAGCGGGTGATGCTCGACTTTGCCTTCCACCTCAGCTTTGCCGGTGGCGCCCTGGATGAGGCGTGGCGTGAGCGACTGCAGGCGGTTGGGTTCAGCCTCGATGACATCTGGGACATCGGCGCGGTGACCGCATTCTTCAGCTTGTCCAATCGCCTGGTGTCGTTGGCCGGGACGCCGCCCAATCCCGAGTTTTACCTGATGGGACGCCTGCCCAGGGCCGCTAAGTGAGCGGTTCACACGGGCGTTTGAACGTTTTTTTACCCCGCCTGTGCGCCGCTAATGCCCGGGCTTGAGCGCGTTGCGTGGCTATGCGCCATTACTGAAACATTTTGTTACAAGTTGTTCCTTTAGTCTTTGTAGGGCTTTTGTATATTTCGTCACGTTTACGTAAACGTAAGTAACCAAGCAAGTGTGTCAGCAGCGCCATAACCAATAAAAACAATCAAGGTTAGAGGGCTCCACATGTCACCAGAGTTTGTGTTGGAAACACGCGGGCTGACCAAGGAGTTTCGCGGCTTTACCGCCGTTGACTCGGTCGATCTGCGTGTGCAGAAGGGACACATCCACGCATTGATCGGTCCCAACGGGGCCGGCAAGACCACCGTTTTCAATCTTCTCACCAAATTCCTCCCGCCAACCCGTGGCGAGATCCTCTACCAAGGCAAACCGATCACCCAGCTCAAGCCCAACGAAGTGGCTCGCCAGGGGCTGGTGCGCTCGTTTCAGATTTCGGCGGTGTTCGGCCACATGAGCGTGCTGGAAAACGTGCGCGTGGCGCTGCAACGCAAGCAGGGCAATTCGTACCATTTCTGGAAACCCGAGCGCGGCCTCGATGCCCTCAACGAACGGGCCATGCAGATGCTCGACGAGGTCGGCCTGGTCGATTACGCCCACATCCAGACCATCGAACTGCCCTACGGTCGTAAGCGTGCGCTGGAGTTGGCCACCACCCTGGCACTGGAGCCCAGTGTCCTGCTGCTCGACGAGCCGACCCAGGGCATGGGGCATGAGGATGTGAACATGGTCATCGAACTGGTGCGCCGTGCAGCGGTCGGGCGCACGGTATTGATGGTCGAACACAACCTGAGTGTGGTCAGCGAGTTGTCCGACCGCATCACCGTACTGGCCCGCGGGGCGATTCTCGCTGAAGGCGACTACGCCAGTGTTTCCGCCGACCCGCAGGTGCGCGAGGCTTACCTGGGCAGCGAAGCGGCGATGGCTGAAGAGGTGCACGCATGAGCAGCCTGCACGCCCCTGAATTTGAACAGCTGCGGGTTTGCGACCTGCATGCCTTCTACGGCGAATCGCACATCCTGCACGGCATCGACCTGCAAGTGCGCCGTGGCGAACTGGTGACCTTGCTCGGGCGCAACGGCTCCGGCCGCTCCACGACGCTGCGGGCGATCATGAACATGGTGGGCCGCCGCACCGGCTCGATCATGGTCAACGGCACCGAGACCATCGGCCTGGCTGCCCACCTGATCCCGCGCCTGGGCGTTGGCTTTTGCCCGGAAGAGCGGGGCATATTCGCCAGCCTCAATGTCGAGGAAAACCTGTTGCTGCCGCCAACGGTGCGCAGTGACGGCATGAGCCTCGATGAAATCTACGAGATGTTCCCCAATCTCTACGAACGCCGTTTCAGCCAGGGCACGCGCCTGTCTGGCGGTGAGCAACAGATGCTGGCCATGGCGCGGATCCTGCGCGCCGGCGCCAACCTGTTGCTGCTCGACGAGATCACCGAAGGCCTGGCCCCGGTGATTGTGCAGAAGCTGGCGCAGGTGCTGATCAAGCTCAAGAACAAGGGCCTGACCATCGTCCTGGTGGAGCAGAATTTCCGCTTCGCCGCACCGTTGGCCGACCGCCATTACGTGCTGGACCACGGTCAGATCGTGGAGCAAATCAGCGCCGCTGAACTGGACGCCAAGCAAGATCTTTTGCACCGCTGCCTGGGCGTCTGAACCCCGTTTTACCCCGTGCACTATGCAGGTCGCCGTGGCCAGAGAGCCTGACGACCCGGGGTCGCTTTGCCTGGAACAATAAAAATAACGTTGGACAGTGGGGGAATGTCATGAAGTTTTTTCAGCACACAGCAAGCGCCATCCTCGTATCCAGCCTGATCGCCGGCGCGGCCCAGGCCCAGATCAGTGACGACGAGATCCGCATCGGTTACCTGGCGGACATGTCCGGGACTTACCGCGATCTTTCCGGCCCGGGTGGCCTGGAGGCCCTGAACATGGCCGTCGAAGATTTCGGCGGACAGGTCAATGGCAAGAAGATCGTCGTGTTCAGTGCCGATGACCTGAACAAGCCGGATGTCGGCGCCAACACCGTGCGCCAGTGGGTCGATGAGCGCAACGTCGACATGGTCACCGGCATGGTGGCCTCCTCGGTGGTGCTGGCGGCGAGCAAGGTGGTCGAGCAGTCCGGCAAGCTGGCGCTGATCTCCGGTGCCGCCGCTTCCAGCCTGACCAACGAATACTGCTCGCCCAACCACATCCACTGGACCTACGACTCCTACGCGCTGGCCAACGGCACCGCCAAGTCGGTGCTGGCCAGCGGCGGCAAGAAGTGGTTCATTCTCACCGCCGACTACGCCTTCGGCCACGCGATGGAAGCGGACATCACCAAGGTCGTCGAAGCCGATGGCGGCCAGGTGGTCGGCAAGGCCCGCCACCCGTTCCCGAGCAGCGATTTCTCCTCCTACATCCTTCAGGCCCAGGGCTCCGGTGCGGACGTGATCGCCTTTGCCAACGCCGGTGCCGATACCGTCAACTCGCTGATGACCGCCAGCCAGTTCGGCGTGGCCCAGTCCGGGCAGAAGCTGGCCGGCATGGTGGTGTTTCTCAACGATATCCACGCCATGGGGCTGGACGTGACCCAGAACCTGATGCTGACCACCGGCTGGTACTGGGACATGAATGACGAGAGCCGCGCCTGGGCCCAGCGCTACCACAAACGCTTCGGCAAAATGCCGGGCATGGTGCCAGCAGGCATCTACTCGGCGACCATGAACTACCTCAACGCGATCAAGGCCACCGGCAGTGACGAGGCGCAGACCGTACGCACGCAGATGATGGCGACACCGGTCAACGACATGTTCGCCAAGAACGGCAAGGTGCGCGCCGATGGCCGCATGGTCCATGACATGTACCTGGCCCAGGTCAAGACGCCCGCTGAGTCCAAGGGCGAGTGGGACCTGTACAAGATCGTCCGCACCATCCCCGGTGACGAGGCGTACCGCCCGGCATCCGAAAGCAAGTGCCAGTTGCTGACCAAGGAATTGGCCAAGCGTGACTGATGTTGCTTGCCCGGTTGCTGTCAGCCGGGCGTCACGGACTTTCTGCGGGTGGTGAATCATGACTTTGATATTCGGTATACCCCTGAGCGTCATGTCGGGGCAGTTGCTCCTGGGGCTGATCAACGGTGCCTTCTATGCCTTGCTCAGCCTTGGCCTGGCGATCATTTTCGGCCTGCTGCGCATCATCAACTTCGCCCATGGCGCACAGTACATGCTGGGAGCGTTCGCGGCGGTGCTGGGGCTCAACTACCTGGGCGTCAACTATTGGGTTGCGCTGGTGCTGGCGCCGCTGCTGGTGGGCGTCGTCGGGGTAATCATCGAGCGCTTTCTGTTGCGCCGCATCGCCGGTGAGGATCACCTCTACGGCCTGCTGCTGACCTTCGGCCTGGCCCTGATTTTCGAAGGTTCGTTCGTCAAGCTGTTCGGGGTGTCCGGCATGTCCTACCCGATGCCGGAGCAACTCAAGGGCGGCTACAACCTGGGCTTCATGTTCCTGCCGACCTATCGCGCCTGGGTCATCGTCGCCGCGCTGGCGGTGTGCCTGCTGACCTGGTTCATGATCGAACGCACGCGCCTGGGCTCCTACCTGCGCGCCGGTACCGAGAACCCGAAACTGATGCAGGCCTTCGGCATCAACGTGCCGCTGCTGATCACTCTGACCTATGGCTACGGCGCCGCCCTGGCCGCCTTCGCCGGGGTGCTGGCGGCGCCGGTCTATTCGGTGACGCCGACCATGGGCGCCAACCTGCTGATCGTGGTGTTTGCCGTGGTGGTGATCGGCGGCATGGGCTCGATCATGGGCGCCATCGTCACGGGGCTGGCCATGGGCCTGATCGAAGGGCTGACCAAGGTGTTCTACCCCGAAGCGTCCAACACGGTGGTGTTTTTGGTAATGGTGCTGGTGCTGCTCGTGCGTCCGGCCGGGCTGTTCGGAAAGGAGGCGTGACGATGACGAGTCTGCAAATCAAACCGGCCGCTGCACGCCTGCAACCCCAGGTGGTGCTGGAGCGGCAACAGGCGGCCAGTCGCCGCAAGCGTGGCTTCTACCTGGCACTGTTTGCCGTTGCCCTGGTGGCGCCCATGGCGATCTACCCGGTGTTCCTGATGAAGTTGCTGTGCTTTGCCCTGTTCGCCTGCGCCTTCAACCTGCTGTTGGGGTATGCCGGCTTGCTGTCCTTCGGGCATGCGGCATTCCTGGCAACCGGCGGCTATGTCACCGGCTTTTTGCTCAGTCACTACACTGGCCTGGGCACGGAGCTGGGGATTCTCGCCGGCACCCTGGCATCGGCCGCGCTCGGCCTGGTGTTCGGGCTTCTGGCGATCCGCCGGCAGGGCATCTACTTCGCCATGATCACCCTGGCCCTGGCCCAGCTGGTGTTCTTCATCTACGTCCAGGCCCCGTTCACCGGCGGCGAGAACGGCCTGCACGGTGTGCCGCGCGGCACCTTGTTCGGTGTGTTCGACCTGAGTAACAACCTGACCCTGTACTACTTCGTGCTGGCGGTGTTCGTGTTCGGCTACGCGGTCATCCAGCGCACCATCCACTCACCCTATGGCCAGGTGCTCAAGGCCATTCGTGAGAATGAGCCACGGGCCATTTCCCTGGGCTACAACGTCGATGCCCACAAGCTGCTGGCGTTCGTCATCTCGGCGGCGCTGACCGGCCTTGCCGGCTCGACCAAGACCGTGGTGTTCCAGCTGGCGTCGTTGACCGACGCGCACTGGCACATGTCTGGCGAAGTGATCCTGATGACCCTGCTCGGCGGCGTGGGCACGGTGCTGGGGCCCCTGGTCGGCGCCACGGTCGTGGTGACGCTGCAAAGCTACCTGTCCAACGGCCCGCTGGGGGAATGGGTGCACGTGATCCTGGGGCTGATCTTCGTCCTCTGCGTCTTGCTGTTCCGGGTCGGCATCGTCGGCTGGGTACTCAAGCTCAGCCGGCGCAACTTCCACAACTGATTCGTAACCATCGCTGTCGGGAGCCCGCGTGGTCTGCGTGGGTGGGCTTGACCACAACAATAAAAAAGAGAGTTTTATGCACGCCATACGTTTTGCCCGAGTTGTTCAATTGACTGGTATCGCCGGGGTTATCGGGGTCAGCGCGCCAGCGTCGGCTGCGTTCGTGGCGGACAGCAAAGCCAGTGTGGAGGCGCGTAACTTCTACATGAACCGCGACTTCCGCCAGGCCGGCGCGCCACAAAGCAAAGGTGAGGAATGGGCGCAGGGTTTCATCCTGCGCATGGAGTCGGGTTACACCGAGGGGCCGGTGGGCGTGGGTATCGATGCCCTGGGGCAACTGGGCATCAAGCTCGACTCCAGCCCCGATCGCGCCGGGGTCACCGGCCTGCTGCCCCAGGGGCCGCAATCCAAGCGCGCGCCGGATGACTACAGCGAACTGGGCCTGACCGGCAAGCTGCGGGTCTCCAAGTCGACCCTCAAGGTGGGCACCCTGGCGCCCAAGTTGCCGGTCTTGCAGCCCAACGAATCACGCCTGTTGCCGCAGACCTTCCAGGGCGGGCAATTGAACTCGATGGAACTCGACAACCTGAGCTTCAACGCCGGTCGCCTGACCCAAGTCAGCCAGCGCAACTCGTCGAACCGCGAAGACATGACGCTGATGAAAGGCCCGCGACGCAACATCGTCACTGGGGCCAATGCCACCACCGACCAGTTCGACTTCATCGGTGCCGATTACAAGTGGACCAGCGCGCTGACCACCGGCTATCACTATGCGCACCTGGACGAGCTGTACAAGCAGCACTTCCTGACACTCACCCACCTCTGGCCGGTGGCCGAGGGCCAGTCGCTCAAGACCGACCTGCGCTGGTCCAGCGCGGACGATGACGGTAACAGCAACGTCGACAACCGCATGCTCGGCGCGATGTTTACCTACTCGCTGGGTGCCCATGCGTTCGGTGTGACCTATCAGAAGATGAGCGGTGATACCGGCTTTGCCAACGTCAACGGCGCCGATCCGTACCTGGTCAACCTGGTGCAGATCAACGACTTCGCCAACCAGGATGAACGCTCCTGGCAGGCGCGTTACGACTTCAACTTCGCTGGTATCGGTATTCCCGGCCTGACCTTCATGACCCGTTACGTCAAAGGCGACAACGTCAACCTGGGCGCCGCGCCAGGCGAGGGCAAGGAGTGGGAACGCAACACCGACATCGGCTACGTGATCCAGAGTGGCCCGCTGAAGAACGTCGGGATCAAATGGCGCAATGCGACCTATCGCACCAGCTTCACCAGCGACATCGATGAGAACCGTCTGATCCTCAGCTACACCCTGGCGCTCTGGTAACCGGGTAGTGGCAGGCGGGTAGGCGTGGGGCTCGCGGTGTGGCGCATCCACATCGCGGGCACCTCCCGGCCAGGACAAATCGAACAGGCACAAAAAAGGCACTTGCGAGATTCGCCAAGTGCCTTTTCTGTTTTGCGTGTTTGGTGGAACCGGGGGGATTTGAACCCCCGTCCGCCAGTGCTCCGCTGTCGGTCCTACATGCTTAGCCGTGTCTATTGAGTTAATCCGCAGCCGCCCGACGGGCAGGGTGCTTTGGACGAGTTGTGTAAGTTTTAGCCACTTCGTCCACAACGTACTACGCGGCGATCCTGTTCTGTATGACAATCATTTCGGGTTTACAGGCATCCCCTGATGATTGCTGGAGCCGAAGCTACCAGAAGAGCGGGCTCAGCTGCTTACGCAGCGAGAGCGTAGCCCTCGTAGTTTTCGTCATTGGCAACTATAGAAAGTTGCAACAGTGGATTTACGAGTTCTGTTACCAACTCGGCATGCACCTAGAGTTTCACTACCGGCGTCGAATCCTAATCGGCCCCATGTATTGCTCTAGCAGCGTTTTTCAACGCTTGAGCCCAGTATACGTCATCGCTCGGGCGACGTCGACTGCGGTTCCCGTCGCCCGATGAATTCGTTACTGGCCGCCTTTTTCGATTTTGGCCAGGCGCTCCAAGACCTTGCTGGTGATGGCAATACAGGATTTGTCATCGCCGCTTGCCTGTGCGTTCTTGGCCTCCTCGACGTTCTTTTTGATCGCATCGTCAAAACCTTCGGAGGTCGCGCCGGCCATGGCCATGGCATCGTTGATCTTCTTCAGGTTGTCGGCACACAGGTCGTCAGCCGCAAACACAGGTGAGGCAAGCAACGCAGCGGCAATGAACAGTCCGGAAATCGCAGTTCGCTTCATGTAAATCTCCTTGGCGCGATGGCCTTGGGAAAGGGGCTTAGCGGATGGACTGCGATGCTTGCCGGGAGGCAGATCTGGTGGCCTCTTCGCGGGGCAAGCCCGCTCCTACCAATCCTGTAGGAGCGGGCTTGCCCCGCGATCGGTGTTCAAAGACTCCGAGGCCGGGTCACGCGGTCCACCAGATAAACTAGACCGTGATAATCGATCCCGCCATGATTCGACAGACCGATCTCACAAGTGCGGCTGGTGGAGATCCCTTCGCTGCAGTACTGCACCGCCTCCTTGAGGCTGCGCAGCGAGTGGGCGTTGAGCTCCGGCGTTGTAAAGCCCTTGTCGCCGGCAAAGCCGCAGCAGTGGATACCCTCCGGGATCACCACCTGCTTGCTGCAGCGCCGGGCCAGGTCGATCAGCGCCTGGCTCTCGCCCAGGTGCTGGGTGCTGCAGGTCACGTGCACGGCGATGGGTTCGTCCTGGGGCGTGAACTCCAGTTTGTCGAGCAGGTGGGTGCGGATGAAACGTACCGGGTCGTAGAGGTCCAGGCGGGTTTCGGCCAGGTCCTGGACCAGGCGCAAGGTGCAGGGGCTGGTGTCGCAGTAGATCGGATCGAGGCCGCCGCGGCTGGCATGCAGCAGGGCGTTGATCAGTTCCTGGCGCTTGTGTTCGGCCTGCTCGGCATAGCCATTGGAGGCGAAGGGCTGGCCGCAGCAGAGACTGTCGGCGTTGTCCGGGAACACCACCTGGTAGCCGGCCTTTTCCAGCAGGGCGCGGGTCTTGTCCAGCAGTGAGGTCTGCTCGCGGTCGGCGGCGGCCGGGCCCATCACCCGCGAGACGCAGGCGGCCAGGTACACCACCCGGGGGCGTGCGTCATGGCTGGCGGACGTCAGATTGAGCGCCTTCAGTGGTTGCGGCATGGCCGCCGTCCACTGCGGCACGCGGCCGTGGCTGAGGCGGTTGACGCTGGCGCTGAGGCGGCTCAGGCGCGGTGCGCCGAGCAGCTTGCGCGCGCTATTGGCTGCACTCAAGGTGAATCGCGCACCACTGAGCGCAGTGTGGAAATTCTCGGCCAGCCAGTCGGCGGTTTTCCCATGGGCGGCCGCCTGGCCACGCAGCTTCTTCACCAGCTCGCCGGTGTTGATGCCGACCGGGCAGCGCTGGGCACACAAGCCGGTGGCGGCACAGGTGTCGATGCCCTGGTACTGGTAGTCACGTTCGAGCTGGCGAGTGTCGCTGCCGGCACGCTTCTTCGCCTGGATATCGCGCCACATGACGATGCGCTGGCGCGGGCTCAGGGTCAGGCCCTTGGAAGGGCACACCGGTTCGCAGAAGCCGCACTCGATGCACTTGTCGACGATCTCGTCGGCGGCCGGCAGCGGCTTGAGGTTCTTCAGGTGTAGCTGTGGATCGTCGGTCAGCACTACACCCGGGTTGAGGATCCCGGCGGGGTCGAGCAGGCGCTTGAGTTGCCACATCAGTTGATAGGCATCGCTGCCCCATTCCAGCTCGACGAAGGGTGCCATGTTGCGCCCGGTGCCGTGCTCGGCCTTCAGCGAGCCGCCATATTCCACGGCCACCAGCTGCGCGACGTCGTCCATGAAGGCGGAGTAGCGCGCCACCTGTTCAGGCGAGTCGAAGCCCTGGGTGAAGACGAAGTGCAGGTTGCCTTCCAGGGCATGGCCGAACAGGATCGCCTCGTCGTAGCCATGCTTGTCGAACAGCGCGATCAGGCGGTTCACGCCCTCGGCCAGTTTCTCCACCGGGAAGGTGACGTCTTCGATGATCACCGTGGTGCCGGTCTCGCGCACGGCGCCGACCGCCGGGAAGGTGTCCTTGCGGATGCGCCAGAGCTGGTTGTAGACCAGCGGGTCTTCGCTGAAATCCACCTGTTTTTCCACCGGGAAGCCGGCGATGGAGGCGCTGATCTGGGCCAGTTGTTCATGCAGCAGCGACTGGCTGGCCGCGCGGGATTCGATCAGCAGCGCACAGGCACTGGCGGACAGGCTTTTCACCCACACCGGCATGCCCTGCATGTTCTCCACCGAGCGCAGGCTGCGACGATCGAGCAGCTCGACCGCCGAGACCGGCTGCTGCTTGAGCACCGGTACCGCCTTGCAGCAGGTCTCGACATCGGGGAAGACGATCAGCGCACTGGCCTTGTGCGGATGGTCCGGCACGGTGTTGTAGGTCACCGCGCTGATGAAGCCCAGGGTGCCTTCGGAACCGACCATCAGGTGGGTGAGGATATCCAGCGGCTCGTCATAGTCGATCAGCGCATTCAGGGACAGCCCGGTGGTGTTTTTCAGCCGGTACTTATGCCGGATCCTGGCGGCCAGTTCGGTATTGGCGCGGGTCTGGCGCCCCAGTTCGCCGAGTTGTTCGAGCAGTTCGCCGTGGCTGTAGCGAAAAGCGCTGACAGTCTCGGGGCGTTCGCTGTCGAGCAGGGTGCCGTCGGCCAGCAGCAGGCGCATGCCGGCGAGGGTGTGGTAGCTGTTCTGCGCGGTGCCGCAGCACATGCCGCTGGCGTTGTTGGCGACGATGCCGCCGATCTTGCAGGCATTGATCGAGGCCGGGTCCGGGCCGATCTTGCGCCCGAACGGTGCCAGCCAGGCATTGGCCTGGGCGCCGATGACGCCGGGCTGCAGGCGGATCTGCGTACCGTCGTTGCGGATGTCGCGACCGTTCCAGTTATCGCCCAGCACCAGCAGTACCGAGTCACTGACGGCCTGGCCGGACAGGCTGGTGCCGGCGGCGCGGAAGGTCACGGCGACCTGCTGGGCGTGGGCCGCCTTGAGCAGGGTGGCGACTTCCTCTTCGCTCTCGACGCGGATCACCAGCTTGGGAATCAGGCGGTAGAAGCTGGCGTCGGTGCCGAAGGCCAGGGTCGAGAGCGGGTCGTCGAAACGCCGCTCGCGGGGAATCAGGTGTTCAACCGTGTCGAGGAACGCGGCAGGCAGACTCATGCAATCTCCTCGCGGGGCCTGGCATCTGACGCGCCCTGTGCCCCGGTCAATCAGGCGGTGTTCGTGCGGGCGCGCTATCAGGCGCCCAGTTCGCGTACCAACGAATCGCGGGTGATCTCGCTGATGGACTTGGCGCCGGTGAGCACCATGGCCACGCGCATTTCCTTCTCGAACAGCTCCAGCAGGTTCTTCACCCCGGCTTCGCCAGCGGTGGCGAGGGCGTAGAGAAAGGCGCGACCGATCAGCACGGTGTCGGCGCCCAGGGCGATCATGCGCACCACATCCAGGCCGCTGCGGATGCCGGAGTCGGCGAGGATCTTCAGGTCGCCTTTGACCGCATCGGCGATGGCCGGCAGGGCGCGGGCGCTGGACAACACGCCGTCGAGCTGGCGACCGCCGTGGTTGGATACCACGATGCCGTCGGCGCCGAACTTCACGGCGTCCTTGGCGTCCTGCGGATCGAGGATGCCCTTGATCACCATGGGACCGTCCCAGAAGTCACGGATCCACTCCAGGTCCTTCCAGGAAATCGACGGGTCGAAGTTGGCGCCCAGCCAGCCGATGTAGTCGGCAAGGCCGGTGGGGTTGCCACGGTACTTGGAGATGTTGCCCAGGTCGTGGGGCCTGCCCAGCAAGCCGACGTCCAGCGCCCACTGTGGATGGGTCATGGCCTGCCAGACGCGACGCAGTGGCGCGTTCGGGCCGCTCATGCCGGAGTGGGCGTCACGGTAGCGAGCGCCGGGTACCGGCATGTCGACGGTGAACACCAGGGTAGTGACGCCGGCGGCCTTGGCGCGCTCCAGGGCGTTGCGCATGAAGCCACGGTCCTTGAGCACGTAGAGCTGGAACCACATGGGCCGGTCGATGGCCGGGGCGACTTCCTCGATCGGGCACACCGACACCGTCGACAGGGTGAAGGGAATGCCCTTGGCCGCGGCGGCGCGGGCGGCCTGGACTTCACCGCGACGGGCATACATGCCGGTCAGGCCAACCGGTGCCAGGGCCACCGGCATGCTCAGGGTCTCGTTGAACAGCGTGGTCTCGAGGCTCAGCTCGGACATGTTCTTCAGCACGCGCTGGCGCAGGGCGATGCCGGCCAGGTCTTCGACGTTGTGCCGCAGCGTGTACTCGGCATAGGCACCACCGTCGGCGTAATGGAACAGGAACGGCGGCAGCTTGCGTTGGGCTGCTGCGCGGTAGTCGGTAGAGGCAGAAATGATCATGAGCTCTCGCAGCGTCAGGTGAGAGGAGACAGTAGCCGGGCGCATTGCTACGCGCCCGGCCTCAGTCACTTTAGTGATGAACCAGCATGCCGGTCAGCCAATAGGCCTGGATCAGGGTGATCAAGCCGACGATGGTGGCGAAGAACAGGCTGTGCTTGAGGGTGAAGCGGAACAGGTCCGATTCCTTGCCGACCAGGCCGGTGGCCGCGCAGGCCACGGCGATGGATTGCGGCGAAATCATCTTGCCGGTCACGCCACCGCTGGTGTTGGCGGCGACCAGCAGGGTGTCGTTGACCCCGATCTGGTGCGCGGTGGTGGCTTGCAGCGAGCTGAACAGGGCGTTGGACGAGGTGTCGGAACCGGTCAGGAACACGCCCAGCCAGCCGAGGAACGGCGAGAAGAACGGGAACGCGGCGCCAGTGCCGGCCAGGACCAGGGCCATGGTCGAGGACATGCCCGAGTAGTTGGTGACAAAGGCGAAGGCCAGCACCATGCCGATGGACAGGATCGGCCAGCGCAGCTCGTAGAAGGTCTCCTTCAAAGTGGTCAGACCAGTTTTGAGATTGATGTTCAGTACCAGCATGGACAGCAGCGCCGAGAAGAAGATCGCGGTGCCGGTGGCGGAAATCGGGTCAAGCTTGAACACGGCCGGGATCGCGGTCGGAGTGGCGACGATCGGCGCGGACTTGATCACCAGTTGATCCAGGTGCGGGATGGCGAAGTTGAACACCCAGCTGTACATCGAGCCACCGGCGGCGAACATCGCCTTGAACGGCTTGAGGGTCCAGATGGTGACCAGCACGGTGAGGATCAGGAATGGCGACCAGGCCTTGAAGATCTGGCCCAGGCTGTACGGCGAAGGGTGGCTGCCACCGCCACTGACCATAGCGGCACCGACGCTGCCCTTGGCGCTGGCGAACGAATGCTTGGGCTGCCAGACCTTGAGGAACAGGGTCAGGGAAACCAGGCTGGCCAGGGCCGAGGTGATGTCCGGCAGCTCCGGGCCGATGAAGTTCGAGGTGAAGTACTGGGTCACGGCAAAGCTCAGGCCGGCTACCAGGGCGGCTGGCCAGGTCTCTTTGACGCCACGCAGGCCGTCCATCATGAACACCAGCCAGAACGGCACGAACAGCGACAGCAGCGGCAGCTGGCGGCCGGTCATGGCGCCGATGTGGAAGGCGTCGATGCCGGTCACCTGGCCCGCGACGATGATCGGGATGCCCAGGGCGCCGAAGGCCACCGGTGCGGTGTTGGCGATCAGGCACAGGCCGGCGGCGTACAGCGGGTTGAAGCCCAGGCCCACCAGCAGGGCGGCGGTGATGGCCACCGGGGCGCCGAAACCGGCCGCACCTTCGAGGAAGGCACCGAAGCAGAAGCCGATCAGCAGCACCTGCAGGCGCTGGTCATCGGTGATCGACAGCACCGAGCTGCGGATCACTTCGAACTGGCCGCTCTTGACCGTGAGTTTGTACAGGAACACCGCGGCAACGATGATCCAGGCGATAGGCCACAGGCCATAGGCAAAACCGTAACCGGCGGCGGCGAAGGCCATGTCGGCAGGCATCTGGAACGCGAAGATCGCCACCAGGATCGACAGGCCGAGGGTGATGCTGCCGGCGACGTGCCCCTTGAGGCGGAACACCGCCAGGGCGAGGAAGAAGAAGACGATCGGGATGACTGCCGCGAGTGCGGACAGGCCAAGACTACCAAGCGGACTGTAGAGCTGTTGCCAGGTTTGCATATGGGGTGGCCCCTAATTGTTGTTGGTCAGAGCACTGGCATTGGATAATTGGTAAGACCAATTTACAATGTCGAGGCGCTAGGTTAAAAGCCTCTTTGTGGGTGTGTCAATTTGTCCCGGCAAAACTTTTGTCGGGTGCGTGGCGGGCGAAGGGGGCTGGGTAGCAGGGAAATTTGCCAACTGATGGGTGTCGGCAGGGGGCGGATAGGCCAGAATAGACCGCCCCGAACGCACTCGGGATCGTGGAGAGCATGTGATGGTTTTTGATCAGGTCCGCCAACGCCGTTTGTCCGACGATATCGTCGAGCGGCTAGAGGGGATGATTCTCGAAGGCACCCTGACTGCCGGTCAGCGGCTGCCTGCCGAACGGACGCTGGCCGAGCAGTTCGGGGTGTCGCGACCGTCGCTGCGCGAAGCGATCCAGAAACTGGTGGCCAAGGGCTTGCTGGTCAGTCGCCAGGGCGGCGGCAACTATGTGGCCGAGTCACTGGGTTCGACCTTCAGCGATCCGCTGCTGAAACTGCTTGAAAGCAATCCGGAGGCCCAGCGCGACCTGCTGGAGTTTCGCCATACCCTGGAAGCGTCCTGCGCCTACTACGCCGCCATCCGCGCCACCGAGCCGGATCGCCTGAGGCTCAAGGCGGCGTTCGATACCTTGCAGGACTGCTACACCCGCTGCGGCGAGGTGGATCGGGCCGAGGAGGGCGCGGCCGATGCGCGCTTTCACCTGGCGATTGCCGAGGCCAGCCACAATGCCGTGTTGCTGCACACCATCCGGGGCCTGTTCGACCTGCTCAAGCGCAACGTGGTGACCAACATCGGCGGGATGTACAAGCAGCGTGCGGAAACCCGCGACATGCTGATCAACCAGCACCGCGAGCTGTACCTGGCGATTGTCGAAGGTCGCGCCGACGACGCGCGCGAAGTCTCCAGTCGGCACATTCTGTATGTGCAGGAAGTGCTCGATGAAGTGCGTGAGGAAGTGCAGCGCACGGCGCGGGCGGAGCGGCGCAGCGGGCGTTGAACGGATCGCGGGGCAAGCCCGCTCCTACAAGGTTGGCGATAACCCCGTAGGAGCGGGCTTGCCCCGCGATAGCGTCGCTTCAGACTGAAGTCAGTCTTCGCGGCCCTTGTTGCGAACCGCGCGCTGCAATTCGCGATCGGAATCACGCTCGCGCTGGGTGTCGCGCTTGTCGTATTCCTTCTTACCCTTGCCCAGCGCGATTTCGCACTTGATCAGGTGCTTGCTCCAATAGATCGACAAGGCCACACAGGTGTAGCCCTTCTGCTGGACGGAAGCGTGCAGACGCTCCAGCTCGCGACGATTGAGCAGCAGTTTGCGGGTGCGTGTCGGGTCGGCAATGACGTGAGTGCTGGCGGTGGTCAGCGGCGTGATATGGCTGCCCATCAGCCAGGCCTCGCCGTCCTTGAGCACCACGTAACTGTCGGTCAGGTGCGCCTTGCCGGCACGCAGACTTTTTACTTCCCAACCGGACAGGACCAATCCGGCCTCGAACTTGTGCTCGATGAAGTAATCGTGACGCGCCTTTTTATTCTGCGCGATGGTCCCTGTCGGATGTTTCGTTTGTTTGGCCATAGGGGCGGCATTATAGGCAGTCGTTGCGCTGTCGGCTACGGGGTTGCAGTGCGCTTGAGCCGTTGCGGTGAATCCCGGACAATGCGCGCTGATTTTTCTTGATGCGCCATGCGGCGCCCCTCGGCATTCTGGTTGTATTTGCCGCTCAGCTTTGGAAGTGACGCCTGGATGACTACCCATATTCAACGTTCGGCCCTGCTGCCTTATCCCGCCCAGGCGCTGTATGACCTGGTCAACGATGTTGCGCGGTATCCGGAGTTCCTGCCCTGGTGCTCGTCCAGCACCGTGCTGGAGGCCAGCGACACGCAGATGCGTGCCAGCCTGGAAGTGGCCAAGGGTGGCATGAGTCAGAAGTTCGTCACCCGCAATGCCCTGGTGCCCGGGCAATCCATCGAGATGAACCTGGAAGAAGGGCCGTTCAATCAACTGCATGGCCTTTGGATCTTCAAGCCCCTGGGCGAGAAGGCCTGCAAGATCAGCCTGGACCTGTCCTTCGATTATGCCGGGCCACTGGTGCGGGCGACCCTCGGTCCGCTGTTCAACCAGGCCGCCAACACCCTGGTCGACGCTTTCTGCCAACGGGCCAAGCAGCTCAATGTCTGAGCGCAGATTGCCGGTTGAAGTGGTCTACGCCACCGCCGAGCAGCAGTGGCTGCTGGCGCTTGACGTCGCCCCGGGCACAACGTTGCGCGAGGCGGTGCGCTTGTCGGGGATCGCCGGGCAGGTGCCGGGCCTGGATGTGGAAGCCTGCCCCCTGGGGATCTTCGGCAAGGTCGTCAGCGACGCCGAGCAACAGGCGGTGAGTGAAGGCGACCGGATCGAGCTGTACCGGCCTTTGCTGGTCGATCCGAAGGAGGTGCGCAAGCAGCGCGCCGCCAAAGTGGCGCGAGTGTTCAAGAAGGCCAAGCGGTAGCGCGCAGATACAAAAAAGCCCGGAATCTCCGGGCTTTTCTTTGCCTGTCGCCTGGGTGTTACGGCGAGGTTTCCAGTGGGGCAGGGGTCGGTACCGGGATGGTTTCGATGGTATCGACTTCCTTCTGGATCTTGTCTTCCAGGGAGCCAGGCTTGGCCGGCTTTTCCGGGGCAGGCTCGACTGGCTGGACCGCTTCGGCGGTGCCTGGCTGGGCCGGGGTAACGCTGGTGTCGCCGCTGCCGCCAAGGATTTCCTGGTCGCGGCTGACGCCCGGCATGAAGTCGCCGGACAGGCTGACCAGTTGGTCGTTGTCGTTGAAGAAGATGCTCATGCGCTCCTGCTGGCGCTGGCCACCACCAGGCTGCAGGCTGTACAGGTAATCCCAGCGATTGGTGTGGAAGGTATCCTGAATCAGTGGGTTGCCCATGATAAACCGTACTTGCCGACGGGTCATTCCGGGGCGTAATTGGTCTATCATATCTTGCGTAACGACATTGCCCTGCTGGATGTCAATTTTGTAAACCCCGGGAAACGAGCAACCGGCGAGTGCGAGCAGTCCCACGAGCGTGAGGCTGGTTAGCAAGAGCTTGGTGTTTTGCATCGGTGGGCGACTTCCACTATCTTGGCTGGACAACGTAAACCCCGATCATACCCGTATTCAGAGAAGCTGCGAAGCAGCATCGGCGAGAAAGCTGACCATGGTTGAAAATAGCGAACTGCGCAAAGCCGGTCTCAAGGTGACCCTGCCTCGAGTCAAGATTCTACAGATGCTCGACTCTACCGAGCAGCGTCACATGAGTGCCGAGGATGTCTACAAGGCGCTGATGGAGGCAGGCGAGGACGTAGGTCTGGCCACGGTCTACCGTGTTCTGACCCAGTTCGAAGCCGCAGGTCTGGTCGTGCGCCACAACTTCGACGGCGGTCACGCCGTATTCGAACTGGCCGACGGCGGCCACCACGACCATATGGTCAACGTGGACTCCGGTGAAGTCATCGAATTCTTCGACGTGGAGATTGAGAAGCGTCAGAAGGAAATCGTTGCCCAGCACGGTTTCGAACTGGTTGACCATAATCTGGTCCTGTACGTACGCAAGAAAAAGTAAGCAACACTTTCTTGCTGCGCAGCATCAAAGGCGACCCTGGGGTCGCCTTTGTGCTTTATGGCGGCGGGGTGGGCGTCAGGCCTTGTTGGTGACGACCATCTTGCGGGCGTGGGCCAGGGACTCCTTGGTCAGGTCGATGCCGCCCAGCATGCGTGCCACTTCTTCTACCCGCTCGCGTTTGCCCAGGCTGGCCACGGCCGTGTGGGTGGCGTCGCTGTTGCGCACCTTGTGCACGAACAGGTGGTGATGGCCTTGTGCAGCTACCTGGGGCAGGTGAGTGACCGTCAGTACCTGTCCGCGCTCGCCCAGGCGGCGCAGCAACTGGCCGACGATTTCGGCGGTAGGGCCGCCGATACCCACGTCCACTTCGTCGAAGACCAGCGTCGGAATGCGCGAGGTCTGGGCGGTGATGACCTGGATCGCCAGGCTGATGCGCGACAGCTCGCCACCGGAGGCGACCTTGGCCAGGCCCTTGAGCGGTTGGCCCGGGTTGGCGCTGACCAGCAGCTCTACCTGTTCCAGTCCGTGGGGTGACAGGTCGTCGCCCTCATTGCGGTGCAGCTCGATGCGCAAGCGCCCGCCCGGCATGCCCAGGCGCTGGATCTCCTGCTCGACCGCGCCGGCCAGCTGGCTGGCGGCCTGCTGGCGCAGGGCGCTGAGTTCGCCGGCCTTGTCCTGGTAATGACGGGCAAAGGCGGCCAGTTCTTCACCCAGGCGCTCGATCGACTCGTCATTGGCATTGAGGCCTTCGAGCTCTTCCATCAGGCGTTGTTGCAGGTTGGCCAGCTCGGTCGGGTGGACACGGTGCTTGCGGGCCAGGGTATAGATGCTGTCGAGGCGCTCTTCGAGTTGCTGCAGGCGCGCCGGGTCGGCGTCGAAGTGATCGAGGAAGCGGTTGAGCTCGCCCACGGCTTCTTCGACCTGGATCTGCGCGCTGGCGATCATGTTGGCGGCCTCGCCCAGTGCCCTGGGGGCATTCTGCACCGCGGTCAGGCGATTGAGGCTGGCGGTCAGGGCGTTGAGCACGTTGCCCGAATCGCTTTCGCTGCAGTGGTCGATCACCTGGCGGCAGATGCCGAACAGGGCCTCGGCGTTGGTCAGGTTCTTGTGTTCCTGCTCCAGCTGTTCCAGTTCGTTGTCGCCCAGGCCGAGGTTGTCGAGCTCTTCGAGCTGGTAGCTGAGCAACTGGTGCTGCGCCCGCTGCTCGTCGCCGGAATTGGACAGCCTTTCCAGTTCCTGGCGGGTCTGGCGCCAGCGCTGGGCAGCGAGCTGGACCTGGCGGGCCAGGTCGGTGGCGCCGGCATACTCGTCGAGCAGGCGGCGGTGGGTGTCGGTTTTCAGCAGCGACTGGTGCTCGTGCTGGCTGTGGATATCGATCAGCAGTTCGCCGACGGCCTTGAGGTCGCCGAGCGGGCAGGGCGTGCCGTTGATGTAGCCGCGGCTGCGGCCTTCGGCGGTGATCACCCGGCGCAGGATGCACGGGCCGTCGTTGTCCAGGTCGCGTTCGGCCAGCCAGGCACGGGCCTCGGGAATGTCGGCGAGGTCGAAGGTGGCGAGGATGTCGGCCTTGTCGGCGCCCGGGCGTACCACGCCGCTGTCGGCGCGATCGCCCAGGGTCAGGCCCAGGGCGTCGAGCATGATCGATTTGCCGGCCCCGGTTTCACCGGTGATGACGCTCATCCCGCGGGCGAGTTCGAGGTCCAGGTGTTCGACGATGGCGTAGTTGTGTACGGACAGGTGCACCAGCATTGGGGCGGCTCCCAGGCGTGAAGTCTGGTTATTTATACAGTGTTTTCAAATCCGCTGACAATGGCTGCGCTTAGTTCGATTCGGTTATCAGGGTGGGGTGCTGATCGCGATGGGTTATGAACGAATCTGCACGCCGCGCTTTCTACCCCTTGAACCTGGGTTTTGCGACCCCATATAGCCGGCAGAAGCGCGAGTACGCCTCGCTGACATTATTCGAGAGGAGAGATTTTATGGCTGACGAACAGCTGGATGAACAGAATCTGAACGCCGAAGCCACTGGCGCGCAAGAGCTGAGCGCCCGCGTGCAGGTGCTCGAAGAGCAGCTGGCGGCGGCCCAGGATCAATCCCTGCGCACTGCGGCCGACCTGCAGAACGTGCGCCGTCGCGCCGAACAGGACGTGGAAAAGGCACACAAGTTCGCCCTGGAAAAATTCGCCGGTGACCTGCTGCCGGTCATCGACAGCCTCGAGCGTGGCCTGGAACTGTCCAGCGCCGAAGACGAGAGCATCCGCCCGATGCGCGAAGGTATCGAGCTGACCCTGAAGATGTTCCACGACACCCTCAAGCGCTACAACCTCGAGGCCATCGACCCGCACGGCGAACCGTTCAACGCCGAGCACCACCAGGCCATGGCCATGCAGGAAAGCGCCGAGGTCGAGCCCAACAGCGTGCTCAAGGTGTTCCAGAAGGGCTACCAGCTCAACGGTCGCCTGCTGCGCCCGGCGATGGTCGTGGTCAGCAAGGCGCCAGCAGCGGTTTCGCCGTCGATTGACGAGCAGGCTTGAAATCGCTTCAGGCGTCCCCATCTAGGTGTCAAGCATTCAAGTATTACCGCAGTTAGCCACCACTGCTGCGGCAACCAAATTCAAGTTTCGGGAGAGTTAACATGGGCAAAATCATCGGTATCGACCTGGGGACTACCAACTCCTGCGTCTCGATCCTGGAAAACGGCAACGTCAAGGTCATCGAAAACGCCGAAGGCGCGCGCACCACGCCGTCGATCATCGCGTACGCCAACGATGGCGAGATCCTGGTTGGCCAGTCGGCCAAGCGTCAGGCCGTCACCAACCCGCACAACACCCTGTACGCGGTAAAACGTCTGATCGGCCGTCGCTTCGACGAAGACGTCGTGCAGAAAGACATCCAGATGGTTCCGTACAAGATCGTCAAGGCTGACAACAGCGACGCCTGGGTCGAAGTAAACGGCCAGAAAATGGCACCGCCACAGATCTCCGCCGAGATCCTGAAGAAGATGAAGAAGACCGCCGAAGACTACCTCGGCGAGCCTGTCACCGAAGCGGTCATCACCGTTCCGGCCTACTTCAACGACAGCCAGCGCCAGGCCACCAAGGATGCCGGTCGCATCGCCGGTCTGGACGTCAAGCGCATCATCAACGAGCCAACCGCAGCCGCACTGGCCTACGGCATGGACAAGGCCAAGGGCGATCACACTGTGATCGTTTACGACCTGGGTGGCGGTACCTTCGACGTGTCGGTGATCGAGATCGCTGAAGTCGACGGCGAGCACCAGTTCGAAGTACTGGCCACCAACGGTGACACCTTCCTCGGTGGTGAAGACTTCGACATCCGTCTGATCGACTACCTCGTCGACGAGTTCAAGAAAGAAAGCGGCATGAACCTCAAGGGTGACCCGCTGGCCATGCAGCGCCTGAAAGAAGCCGCTGAGAAGGCCAAGATCGAGCTGTCCTCGAGCCAGCAGACCGACGTCAACCTGCCGTACATCACTGCAGATGCCACCGGTCCGAAGCACCTGAACGTGAAGATCTCCCGCGCCAAGCTGGAATCGCTGGTCGAAGACCTGGTTCAGCGCACCATCGAGCCATGCCGCATCGCCATGAAGGACGCCGGTATCGACGTCAGCAAGATCGACGACGTGATCCTGGTCGGTGGCCAGACCCGTATGCCAATGGTGCAGAAGGCTGTTGCCGACTTCTTCGGCAAGGAAGCACGCAAGGACGTCAACCCGGACGAAGCGGTTGCCATGGGTGCTGCCATCCAGGGCGCGGTACTGGCCGGTGACGTGAAAGACGTACTGCTGCTGGACGTCAGCCCGCTGACCCTGGGTATCGAAACCATGGGCGGCGTGATGACTGCGCTGATCGAGAAGAACACCACCATCCCGACCAAGAAGTCGCAGGTGTTCTCGACTGCCGATGACAACCAGAGCGCTGTGACCATTCACGTGCTGCAGGGTGAGCGCAAGCAGGCTTCGCAGAACAAGTCCCTGGGCAAGTTCGACCTGGCCGAGATTCCACCAGCACCACGTGGCGTGCCACAAATCGAAGTGACCTTCGACATCGACGCCAACGGCATCCTGCACGTAGGCGCCAAGGACAAGGCCACCGGCAAGACCCAGTCGATCGTGATCAAGGCCAACTCCGGTCTGTCTGACGAAGAAATTCAACAGATGATCCGCGACGCCGAAGCGAACTCGGAAGAAGACCGCAAGTTCGAAGAGCTGGCCGCTGCCCGTAACCAGGGTGATGCACTGGTTCACTCGACTCGCAAGATGGTCGCTGACGCCGGTGACAAGGTCACTGCCGAAGAGAAGGCCGCGATCGAAGCTGCCGTCGTTGCGCTGGAAGTCGCTGTAAAAGGCGACGACAAGGCTGCCATCGACGCCAAGGTCGAAGAGCTGTCGAAAGTATCGGCTCCGGTTGCCCAGAAGATGTACGCCGAGCAGCAAGCCGAGCAGCCTCAGGGTGGTGCCCAGCAGCACGCTGAAGAAGCGAAGCACGACGACGTCGTCGACGCCGAGTTCGAAGAAGTCAAAGACAACAAGTAATTGCTACAGGTTGTCGGCCGGTTGACTGCTTTCTAGTGGTTGGCTGGTAGGATGTCGCCGCGCGGGGGCTTGCTCCCGCGTTGGCGTGTCTGGAATACCCGAATTTTTACAGCATTTGTCGTGCTTCCTGGAGGGGGTGAGGCAGGTGCTGGCGGCACCGCGCGATATGCGCAGAGGTTTGCCGAACGTCCTCAAGAGTGCAAAGACTTATGGCAAAGCGTGACTATTACGAAGTTCTGGGAGTTGAGCGCGGCTCCAGTGAATCGGACCTGAAGAAGGCCTATCGCCGTCTGGCGATGAAGCATCACCCGGACCGTAATCCTGATGACAAAGAGTCGGAAGAGAAATTCAAGGAAGCCAACGAGGCTTACGAAGTTCTTTCCGATGCCAGCAAGCGTGCCGCCTACGACCAGTACGGTCATGCCGGCGTCGACCCGAGCATGGGTGGTGGCGGTGCGGGCTTTGGTGGTGCGAACTTCTCCGATATTTTCGGTGACGTCTTCAGCGACTTCTTCGGTGGCGGCCGGGGCGGCTCGCGCGGTGGTGCCCAACGTGGCAGCGACCTGCGCTACACCCTGGAGCTGAACCTGGAAGAAGCTGTGCGCGGCACCACGGTAAATATCCGTGTGCCGACGCTGGTCAACTGCAAGCCGTGCGACGGCTCCGGAGCCAAGCAAGGCTCGTCGCCATCGACCTGCCCGACCTGTGGCGGTATCGGTCAGGTGCGCATGCAGCAGGGCTTTTTCTCGGTCCAGCAGACCTGCCCCCGTTGCCACGGCCAGGGCAAGATCATCACCGACCCGTGCAGCTCCTGCCATGGCGAGGGCCGTGTCGAAGAGTACAAGACCCTGTCGGTCAAGGTGCCGGCTGGCGTCGATACCGGCGACCGCATTCGTCTGTCCGGCGAGGGCGAGGCGGGCTCCCACGGCGGGCCGACCGGTGACCTGTACGTTGTGATCAACGTGCGCGAACACCCGATCTTCCAGCGTGATGGCAAGCATCTGTACTGCGAAGTGCCGATCAGCTACACCGATGCCGCCCTGGGTGGCGAGCTGGAAGTGCCGACCCTCGACGGTCGGGTCAAGCTGAAGATCCCGGAAGGCACCCAGACCGGCAAGCAGTTCCGTCTGCGCGGCAAGGGCGTGGCCCCGGTTCGCGGCGGTGGTGCCGGTGACCTGATGTGCCGGGTGGCGGTCGAAACCCCGGTCAACCTCAGTCGTCGCCAGCGCGAGCTGCTTGAAGAGCTGCGCGATTCGCTGGAAGGCGACAGTTCCCATTCGCCCAAGGCCAGTGGCTGGTTCGAGGGTGTGAAACGCTTCTTCGGCGACTTGTAAGAAGGAATAGGGCATGCGACGTATAGCGGTAATGGGCGCGGCAGGGCGCATGGGCAAGACCCTGATCGAAGCGGTGCAGCAGGCGCCGGGCGCTGGTCTCACGGCAGCGATCGATCGTCCGGACAGCTCCCTGGTGGGGGCTGATGCGGGCGAGCTGGCGGCGCTGGGCCGGATTGGCGTGCTGTTGTCCGACGATCTGGCCAAGGTGGCCGACGAGTTCGACGTGCTGATCGACTTCACCCACCCTTCGGTGACCCTGAAGAACCTGGCGTTCTGCCGCAAGGCGGGCAAGGCCATGGTTATCGGCACCACGGGTTTCAGTGTTGAAGAGAAGCAACTGCTGGTCGAGGCGGGCAAGGAAATCCCGATCGTCTTCGCCGCCAACTTCAGCGTCGGCGTCAACCTCAGCCTGAAGCTGCTGGACATGGCGGCGCGGGTGCTTGGCGATGACGTGGACATCGAGATCATCGAGGCCCACCATCGGCACAAGGTCGATGCGCCGTCGGGTACCGCACTGCGCATGGGTGAGGTGGTTGCCAATGCGCTGGGTCGCGACCTGGAGGAAGTGGCGGTCTACGGTCGCGAAGGCCAGACCGGTGCGCGTGATCGTCAGACCATCGGTTTCGCCACCGTGCGTGCCGGCGATGTGGTCGGTGATCACACCGTGCTGTTTGCCGCCGAGGGCGAGCGCCTGGAGATTACCCACAAGGCCTCCAGTCGCATGACCTTCGCCAAGGGTGCGGTGCGTGCCGCGCTGTGGCTGGACGGGCGCGAGCCTGGCCTGTACGACATGCAGGACGTGCTCGACCTGCGTTGATTGCAACACCCCTGTGGGGGCGGGCTTGCCCCGCGATTGCGGTGTACCAGGCACATCGCAATCGCGGGGCAAGCCCGCTCCCACAGAGCCCTCCCCATGCGCTCTGTCGCATTCCTGCGCCTTTCAGGCACATCAGTGGTAGACCAAAAAAGCGTTTTTCTGTAAGCTACAGCTTTAGTGTGTCCACTAAAAGCGCGCAGATAATTCGACGAAGAAAGCGGGGTGACGTGTCTATACGTCATTCCGCTTTTTTGCAACCTGCGATCGCCCCTTCAGGCTTGATTTACGGGAGGTCTTCTTGACTAAGCCAGCCATACTCGCCCTTGCCGATGGCAGCATTTTTCGCGGTGAAGCCATTGGAGCCGACGGTCAGACCGTTGGTGAGGTGGTGTTCAACACCGCAATGACCGGCTATCAGGAAATCCTGACTGACCCTTCCTATGCGCAGCAAATCGTTACCCTGACTTACCCGCACATCGGCAACACCGGCACCACCCCGGAAGATGCCGAATCCGACCGCGTCTGGTCGGCCGGCCTGGTGATTCGCGATCTGCCCCTGATTGCGAGCAACTGGCGTAACAAGCAGTCCCTGCCTGATTACCTCAAGGCCAACAACGTGGTGGCGATCGCCGGTATCGACACCCGTCGCCTGACGCGCATCCTGCGTGAGAAGGGCGCGCAGAACGGTTGCATCCTGGCTGGCGACAACATCAGCGAAGAAGCAGCAATCGCCGCCGCTCGCGGTTTCCCTGGCCTGAAGGGCATGGACCTGGCGAAGGTCGTCAGCACCAAGAACAGCTACGAGTGGAACTCCAGCGTCTGGGAGCTGAAGACCGACAGCCACGCGACCATCGACGCCGCCCAGCTGCCTTACCACGTGGTTGCCTACGACTTCGGCGTCAAGCTGAACATCCTGCGCATGCTGGTTGCCCGCGGCTGCCGCCTGACCGTGGTGCCGGCGCAAACCCCGGCCAGCGAAGTCCTGGCGCTCAACCCCGATGGCGTGTTCCTGTCCAACGGCCCTGGCGATCCGGAGCCATGCGACTACGCGATCCAGGCGATCAAGGACATCCTCGAAACCGAGATCCCGGTGTTCGGTATCTGCCTGGGTCACCAGCTGCTGGCCCTGGCCTCCGGTGCCAAGACCGTGAAGATGGGTCATGGCCACCACGGCGCCAACCACCCGGTCCAGGACCTGGATACCGGCGTTGTGATGATCACCAGCCAGAACCACGGCTTTGCGGTTGACGAAGCGACCCTGCCGGGTAACGTGCGCGCCATCCACAAGTCGCTGTTCGACGGTACCCTGCAGGGCATCGAGCGCACCGACAAGAGCGCCTTCAGCTTCCAGGGCCACCCTGAAGCCAGCCCGGGCCCGACCGACGTCGCGCCACTGTTCGACCGTTTCATCGATGCCATGGCCAAGCGCCGCTGAGCACCTGGCGAGAAGGCCCTGGACCGGTGCAAGCCGCGTTCAGGTGCCGCCCCCACGATTGTTCAATGCGGCTTGCCGACTGACCTGCGGAATTGAGTGACAACCCATGCCAAAACGTACAGACATTAAAAGCATCCTGATTCTCGGCGCTGGCCCGATCGTGATCGGCCAGGCCTGCGAATTCGACTACTCCGGCGCCCAGGCGTGCAAAGCCCTGCGCGAGGAAGGTTTCCGCGTCATCCTGGTGAACTCCAACCCGGCCACCATCATGACCGACCCGGCCATGGCCGACGCCACCTACATCGAGCCGATCAAGTGGCAATCGGTGGCCAAGATCATCGAGAAAGAGCGTCCTGACGCGCTGCTGCCGACCATGGGTGGCCAGACTGCCCTGAACTGCGCCCTGGACCTGGAGCGCGAAGGCGTCCTGGAAAAGTTCGGCGTGGAAATGATCGGTGCCAACGCCGACACCATCGACAAGGCCGAAGACCGTTCGCGCTTTGACAAGGCGATGAAGGACATTGGTCTGGAGTGCCCGCGCTCCGGTATCGCCCACAGCATGGAAGAAGCCAACGCCGTCCTCGAGCGCCTGGGCTTCCCGTGCATCATCCGTCCGTCCTTCACCATGGGCGGCACCGGTGGCGGTATCGCCTACAACCGTGAAGAATTCGAAGAAATCTGCGCCCGTGGTCTGGACCTGTCGCCGACCAAGGAACTGCTGATCGACGAATCGCTGATCGGTTGGAAAGAGTACGAGATGGAAGTGGTCCGCGACAAAAAGGACAACTGCATCATCGTCTGCTCGATTGAAAACTTCGACCCGATGGGCGTGCACACCGGCGACTCGATCACTGTCGCTCCTGCGCAGACCCTGACCGACAAGGAATACCAGATCATGCGCAACGCCTCCCTGGCGGTGCTGCGTGAAATCGGTGTCGAGACCGGCGGTTCCAACGTGCAGTTCGGTATCTGCCCGAACACCGGCCGCATGGTCGTGATCGAAATGAACCCGCGGGTTTCCCGTTCCTCGGCCCTGGCGTCGAAGGCTACCGGCTTCCCGATCGCCAAGATCGCCGCCAAGCTGGCTGTCGGCTACACCCTGGACGAGCTGCAGAACGACATCACCGGCGGTCGCACCCCGGCGTCCTTCGAGCCGTCGATCGACTACGTCGTCACCAAGCTGCCACGCTTCGCCTTCGAGAAATTCCCGAAAGCCGACGCCCGCCTGACCACCCAGATGAAATCCGTGGGTGAAGTCATGGCCATCGGCCGGACCTTCCAGGAGTCGCTGCAGAAAGCCCTGCGCGGCCTGGAAGTCGGTGTTTGCGGCCTGGACCCGAAAGTCGACCTGGCCAGCCCTGACGCTGCCAGCATCCTCAAGCGCGAGCTGACCGTACCGGGCGCCGAGCGCATCTGGTACGTGGCCGACGCCATGCGCTCGGGCATGACCTGCGACGAAATCTTCGCCCTGACCGGTATCGACCACTGGTTCCTGGTGCAGATGGAAGACCTGATCAAGGAAGAAGAGAAGGTCAAGACCCTGGCCCTGTCCGCCATCGACAAGGGCATGATGCTGCGTCTGAAGCGCAAGGGCTTCTCCGACCAGCGTCTGGCCAAGCTGCTGGGCATCACCGACAAGAACCTGCGTCGTCACCGCCACAAGCTGGAAGTGTTCCCGGTCTACAAGCGCGTCGACACCTGCGCCGCCGAGTTCGCCACCGACACCGCCTACCTGTACTCCACCTACGAGGAAGAGTGCGAGGCCAACCCGTCGACCCGCGACAAGATCATGATCCTGGGTGGCGGTCCTAACCGTATCGGCCAGGGCATCGAGTTCGACTATTGCTGCGTACATGCGGCACTGGCCCTGCGTGAAGACGGTTACGAGACCATCATGGTCAACTGCAACCCGGAAACCGTCTCCACCGACTACGATACCTCCGACCGCCTGTACTTCGAGCCGCTGACCCTGGAAGACGTGCTGGAAGTGGTACGCGTCGAGAAGCCGAAGGGCGTGATCGTCCACTACGGTGGCCAGACCCCGCTGAAGCTGGCTCGTGCCCTGGAAGAAGCCGGCGTACCGATCATCGGTACCAGCCCTGACGCCATCGACCGCGCCGAAGACCGCGAGCGCTTCCAGCAGATGGTCCAGCGCCTGAACCTGCTGCAGCCGCCAAACGCTACCGTGCGCAGCGAAGACGAAGCCATCCGCGCCGCCGGCAGCATCGGCTACCCGCTGGTGGTTCGCCCGTCCTACGTACTGGGCGGCCGCGCCATGGAGATCGTCTACGAGCTGGACGAGCTCAAGCGCTACCTGCGTGAAGCGGTACAAGTGTCCAACGACAGCCCGGTACTGCTCGACCACTTCCTCAACTGCGCCATCGAGATGGACGTGGATGCGGTCTGCGATGGCACCGACGTGGTGATCGGCGCGATCATGCAGCACATCGAACAGGCCGGTGTTCACTCCGGTGACTCGGCGTGCTCGCTGCCACCGTACTCGCTGCCGGCCCACGTGCAGGACGAAGTCCGCGACCAGGTCAAGAAAATGGCCCTGGAGCTGGGCGTTGTCGGCCTGATGAACGTGCAGCTGGCCCTGCAGGGCGACAAGATCTACGTGATCGAAGTCAACCCGCGCGCCTCGCGTACCGTACCGTTCGTCTCCAAGTGCATCGGCACCTCCCTGGCGATGATCGCGGCCCGTGTCATGGCCGGCAAGACCTTGAAAGAGCTGGGCTTCACCAAGGAAATCATCCCGAACTTCTACAGCGTCAAGGAAGCCGTCTTCCCGTTCGCCAAGTTCCCGGGTGTTGACCCGATCCTCGGCCCTGAGATGAAATCCACCGGTGAAGTCATGGGCGTGGGCGACAGCTTCGGTGAAGCCTTCGCCAAGGCCCAGATGGGTGCCAGCGAAGTGCTGCCGACCGGCGGTACTGCGTTCATCAGCGTGCGTGACGACGACAAGCCACAAGTGGCTGGCGTTGCTCGCGACCTGATCGCCCTGGGCTTCGAAGTGGTCGCCACCGTCGGTACCGCCAAGGTCATCGAAGCGGCTGGCCTGAAAGTGCGTCGCGTGAACAAGGTGACCGAAGGTCGTCCGCACGTGGTCGACATGATCAAGAACGACGAAGTGTCGCTGATCATCAACACCACCGAAGGTCGTCAGTCGATCGCTGACTCCTACTCGATTCGTCGCAATGCGTTGCAGCACAAGATCTACTGCACCACCACCATTGCGGCCGGTGAAGCCATCTGTGAAGCGCTGAAATTCGGCCCTGAAAAGACCGTTCGTCGCTTGCAGGATCTGCATGCAGGACTCAAAGCATGAGCATTACCAAGTACCCGATGACCGTCCAGGGCGCTCGCGCCCTGGAGGAAGAGCACCTTTTCCTGAGCAAGACCGAGCGTCCGCGCCTGAGCCAGGCGATCGGTGAAGCCCGCGAGCTGGGCGATCTCAAGGAAAACGCCGAATACCATGCCGCCCGCGAGGAGCAGGGCATGGTCGAGGCGCGTATCCGCGATATCGAAGGCCGTCTGCAGAACTCGGTCGTGATCGACGTGACCACCATTGCCCACACCGGCAAGGTCATCTTCGGTACCACCGTGGACCTGGAGAACACCGAGACCGGCGATCAGGTGACTTACCAGATCGTTGGCGAGGACGAGGCTGACATCAAGAAGGGCAAGCTCTCGGCCAGTGCGCCGATTGCCCGTGCCATCATCGGCAAGGAAGAAGGTGACACCGTCGTCGTCAAGACGCCAAGTGGCACCGTCGAGTACGAGATTGTCGAAGTCAAGCACATCTGACCG
This sequence comes from Pseudomonas sp. BGr12, assembly GCF_030272895.1. Lineage (GTDB taxonomy): Bacteria > Pseudomonadota > Gammaproteobacteria > Pseudomonadales > Pseudomonadaceae > Pseudomonas. Next base: position 129,230 of record NZ_JALRNF010000007.1, read on the forward strand.
GCGCCTGCGGGCGCCAACCCTCGAAGGGATCCTCTGGCAGCTGGCCCAGGTCTTCTGGGTCGGCGGCCTGTGGGTGTTTCACGTGGGGTTGGTGCCGGCGCTCAAGGTCAGTGGCCTGGCGCCGCTGCTGGTGCAGGACGTTGCCGTGCAGATCGACCGCTGGTTGATCGGCGTGGCGGCAGTCGGCCTGCTGACCCAGCTGGCGGTCCTGGCAAGGTTGCAGGGGACGGCGGCCTGGTGGCGGAGCTTCAGCGGCCAGATGCTGCTGGTGGGTTTCACCGCCTGCGTCGGCTACTACACCCTGCGCTACGGCATTTCCGTGGGAGAGCGTTGGCAGATGTTCTGCTTCGTGATCCTGGGGATCAGCGGTATCGTACTGGCAGCCCAGCCAGTCCCGACCAGGGCGCGCGAGCCGCGCCGCTGACCGGAGTCACCGTTACTTGTAGCGGTGGATGTTGGACAGTTGCTTGTTCGGCTGCGGGTTCTTGCGGTACAGCAGCACCATCTTGCCGATGATCTGCACCTGCTCGGCCCGGCCGACCTTGGCCAATTCGTCCATGACTGCGCGACGATCGTCGCGATCTTCGAGTTTGACCTGCACCTTGATCAGTTCATGATCAACCAGTGCGCGCTCGAGCTCCGCGAGCACGCCTTCGGTCAGGCCGTTGCCTGCCACCATCAGGACCGGCTTCAGGTCGTGACCAATGGATTTGAATTGTTTCTTCTGCTCGTTATTGAGCGGCATAATCTGACCCTTTCGTCTGGATTCTGTAAAAATGGCGGCCATTTTACCCGAGGGCCCGTGGATCCGCCCAACAAATCACGACCCTTATCATCGAGGCACCCCATGGCACGCTCCAAGACAAGCAAAAAGTGGCTGGAAAGACATGTCAGCGATCCCTATGTGAAGCAGGCACAGAAGGACGGTTACCGCTCGCGTGCGAGCTACAAGCTTCTGGAAGTCCAGGAAAAATACAAGCTGATCCGCCCTGGCATGAGCGTCGTCGACCTCGGCGCGGCCCCGGGTGGCTGGTCGCAGGTGACCAGTCGTCTGATCGGCGGTCAGGGCCGCCTGATCGCCTCGGACATCCTGGAAATGGACAGCATTCCCGACGTTACCTTCATCCAGGGTGACTTTACCCAGGACGCAGTGCTGGCGCAGATCCTCGAGGCGGTAGGTAATTCGCACGTAGACCTTGTGATTTCCGACATGGCCCCCAATATGAGTGGAACGCCTGCCGTGGATATCCCCAAAGCCATGTTCCTGTGCGAACTGGCGCTCGATCTGGCCACCCGGGTACTCAAGCCGGGCGGTGATTTCCTGATCAAGATCTTCCAGGGCGAAGGGTTTGATGTTTATCTGAAGGACGCTCGTCAGAAATTCGACAAGGTCCAGATGTTCAAACCTGACTCTTCACGGGACAGTTCCCGCGAACAGTACTTGCTGGCGAGGGGTTATCGCGGCGAGTGAGGCGTCAGGCCGGCGGCTTCCAGGGTGTCCGATAGTTTTTTCCAATCGGCAATCCTGCCTGACCTGGATGAACATCGTGTAGTCTAGGTTTCACAAAGGGTTACAGACGGCGCCTGCAGATGTGTAGGTTATGTAGTAAGTTAAGCCGGTGAATATCATGCGAGGCACGGCTGCGCCGTCAGCCGGCTTCAGAGGGTAGTTAATTGAACGACATGGCAAAGAACTTGATCCTGTGGTTGATCATCGCGGCTGTCCTGGTGACAGTGATGAACAACTTCTCCAGCCCGAATGAGCCGCAGACCCTCAACTATTCCGACTTCATTCAGCAGGTCAAGGATGGCAAGGTCGAGCGCGTAGCGGTCGACGGCTATGTCATCACCGGCAAGCGCACCGATGGCGACAGCTTCAAGACCATCCGTCCGGCCATCCAGGACAACGGGCTGATCGGCGACCTGGTCGACAACCACGTCGTGGTCGAAGGCAAGCAGCCTGAGCAGCAGTCGATCTGGACCCAGTTGCTGGTTGCCAGCTTCCCGATCCTGGTCATCATCGCCGTGTTCATGTTCTTCATGCGCCAGATGCAAGGTGGTGCCGGTGGCAAGGGCGGGCCGATGAGCTTCGGCAAGAGCAAGGCGCGCCTGCTGTCCGAAGACCAGGTCAAGACCACCCTGGCCGACGTCGCAGGTTGCGACGAAGCCAAGGAAGAAGTGGGCGAGCTGGTCGAGTTCCTGCGCGATCCGGGCAAGTTCCAGCGCCTGGGCGGCCGTATTCCACGTGGCGTGCTGATGGTCGGCCCGCCCGGTACCGGTAAGACCCTGCTGGCCAAGGCCATTGCCGGCGAAGCCAAGGTGCCGTTCTTCACCATCTCCGGTTCCGACTTCGTCGAAATGTTCGTCGGCGTCGGTGCCAGCCGTGTTCGCGACATGTTCGAACAGGCCAAGAAACACGCACCCTGCATCATCTTCATCGACGAGATCGATGCCGTCGGTCGCCATCGTGGTGCCGGCATGGGCGGCGGTCACGACGAGCGCGAGCAGACCCTCAACCAGTTGCTGGTGGAGATGGACGGCTTTGAAATGAACGATGGCATCATCGTCATCGCCGCGACCAACCGTCCGGACGTGCTCGACCCGGCGCTGCTGCGTCCCGGTCGTTTCGACCGCCAGGTGGTAGTTGGCCTGCCGGATATCCGTGGTCGTGAGCAGATCCTCAAGGTGCACATGCGCAAGGTGCCGATCGGCGAGAACGTCAACCCGGCGGTCATTGCCCGTGGTACCCCGGGCTTCTCCGGTGCGGACCTCGCCAACCTGGTCAACGAGGCTTCGCTGTTCGCGGCCCGTGGTGGCAAGCGTACGGTCGAGATGAAGGAATTCGAACTGGCCAAAGACAAGATCATGATGGGCGCCGAGCGCAAGACCATGGTCATGTCCGAGAAAGAGAAGCAGAACACCGCCTATCACGAAGCGGGTCATGCCATCGTCGGTCGTGTCGTGCCTGAGCACGATCCGGTCTACAAGGTATCGATCATTCCCCGTGGTCGTGCCCTGGGTGTCACCATGTTCCTGCCTGAAGAAGATCGTTACAGCCTGTCCAAGCGCGCGCTGATCAGCCAGATCTGCTCGCTGTACGGCGGCCGTATCGCCGAGGAAATGACCCTGGGCTTCGATGGCGTGACCACCGGTGCCTCCAACGACATCATGCGCGCCAGCCAGATTGCCCGGAACATGGTCACCAAGTGGGGCCTGTCGGAAAAACTCGGTCCTTTGATGTACGCCGAGGAAGAGGGCGAAGTGTTCCTGGGTCGCAGTGCCGGCAGTCAGCACGCCAGTGTCTCCGGCGAAACGGCCAAGCTGATCGACTCCGAGGTGCGCAGCATCATCGACCAGTGCTACGCCACTGCCAAGCAGATCCTTACCGATAACCGCGACAAACTCGACGCCATGGCCGATGCGCTGATGAAGTACGAGACCATCGATGCCGAGCAGATCGACGACATCATGGCCGGTCGCACTCCACGCGAGCCGCGTGACTGGGAAGGTGGATCGGGCAGCACCACTGCGCAGCAGGGTGATCGTCCGGAATCGCCGATCGGCGGCCCGGCGGCGCAAATCTAAGGGCTTCTATGACCTCACAGCAGTACCCGACCCGGTTGCCTTGCGGCAACCGGGTTCTTGATTTGTCCCGTACCCATGTCATGGGTATTCTCAATATCACCCCCGATTCCTTCTCCGATGGCGGTCGCTTCAATCAGCGTGATGCTGCACTGCGCCACGCCGAGGCGATGGTCGCGGCCGGCGCTACCCTGATCGATATCGGTGGCGAGTCCACTCGACCTGGCGCCAGGGCGGTCTCCGCGCTCGAGGAGCTCGAGCGGGTCGCGCCCATGGTCGAAGCGATCAATCGGGAACTGGATGTCGTCATTTCGGTCGATACCTCGACACCGGCGGTTATTCGCGAGTCGGCCAGGCTTGGCGCCGGGCTGATCAATGATGTCCGCTCGCTCAGTCGTGATGGCGCCCTGGATGCTGCGGCGGCGACCGGTTTGCCGGTGTGCCTGATGCACATGCGCGGTGAGCCGGGCAACATGCAGGACGACCCGCATTACGACAATGTCACCCTTGAGGTGGCGAGCTATCTTGAACAACGGATGGCGGCGTGTGCGGCGGTGGGTATCGACGCCGAACGGATCATCCTCGATCCGGGCTTCGGCTTTGCCAAGAACCTGGCGCACAACCTCAGCCTGTTCAAGCACATGGAGGACCTCTATCGCCTGGGGCGTCCATTGCTGGTAGGGGTGTCGCGCAAGAGCATGGTCGGGCAGACCCTGGACCGCCCGGTCGACCAACGTCTTTATGGCAGCCTGGCACTGGCTGCCCTGGCGATGAGCAAGGGCGCGAGCATATTGCGCGTTCATGACGTCGCCGAAACCGCCGATGTAGTGCGGATGATTGCTGCGGTTCAAGCCGCCGAATAATAAGTGATGGAGCCCCTATGAGCAGAAAATACTTTGGTACCGACGGTATCCGCGGCCGCGTTGGCGTATACCCCATCACCCCCGACTTCATGCTCAAGCTCGGCTGGGCAGCGGGCATGGCCTTCCGCAAGATGGGCGCCTGCCGGGTGCTGGTAGGCAAGGACACCCGCATTTCCGGGTACATGTTCGAATCGGCCCTGGAGGCCGGCCTGTCCGCCGCAGGTGCCGACGTGATGCTGCTGGGGCCGATGCCGACGCCGGCCATCGCCTACCTGACCCGCACCTTCCATGCCGAAGCGGGCATCGTCATCAGTGCCTCGCACAACCCTCACGACGACAACGGCATCAAGTTCTTCTCCGGCCAGGGCACCAAGCTGCCTGACGAGGTGGAGCTGATGATCGAGGAGCTGCTCGATCAGCCCATGACCGTGGTCGAGTCGAGCAAGCTGGGCAAGGTCTCGCGCATCAACGATGCGGCCGGTCGCTACATCGAGTTCTGCAAGAGCAGCGTGCCGACCAGTACCGATTTTGCCGGCCTCAAGCTGGTGATCGATTGCGCCCACGGTGCGACCTACAAGGTGGCGCCAAGCGTGTTCCGCGAGCTGGGCGCCGAGGTTACGGTGCTGTCGGCTCAGCCGGATGGCCTGAACATCAATGAAAACTGCGGTTCGACCCATATCGAATCGCTGCAGGCTGCGGTGCTGGTCGGTCATGCCGACCTCGGCATTGCCTTCGACGGCGACGGCGACCGCGTACTGATGGTCGATCACACCGGCGCCATCGTCGACGGTGACGAGTTGCTGTACATCATCGCCCGTGACCTGAAGGACCGGAACAAGCTGCAAGGCGGCGTAGTCGGCACCCTGATGAGCAACCTGGGTCTGGAACTGGCCCTGAAGGACCTCGATATTCCGTTCGTGCGGGCCAAGGTCGGTGACCGCTACGTGATGGCCGAGCTGCTGGAGCGCGACTGGGTGATCGGTGGCGAGAACTCCGGGCACGTCGTGTGCTGCAACCACACCACCACGGGCGATGCGATCATCGCCGCGCTGCAGGTGCTGATGGCCCTCAAGCGTCGTGGCGAAACCCTGGCCCAGGCCCGCCAGACCCTGCGCAAGTGCCCACAGGTGCTGATCAATGTGCGCTTCGGTGCCAGCAAGGTCGATCCGCTGGAACATCCGGCCGTCAAGGAAGCCAGTGCCCGGGTCACCGAGGAAATGGCCGGTCGCGGTCGCGTGTTGCTGCGCAAGTCCGGAACAGAGCCTCTGGTGCGTGTCATGGTCGAAGGCGATGACGAAAACCAGGTGCGTGCGCATGCCGAAGCGCTGGCCAAACTGGTAAGTGAAGTTTGCGTTTGAAATATGCTTGCCAGCAGTGATCGGGTTGGGTAACATCTGCGCCCACTTTGACCGACGAGGTACAGCATGCGTCGCCCTATGGTAGCTGGTAACTGGAAGATGCACGGTACCCGCGCCAGCGTCGCTGAGCTGATCAAGGACTTGAGCAATCAAGCCTTGCCGAGCGGTGTTGAGGTCGCGGTGTTTCCACCCTCGCTGTACATCAATCAGGTGATTGATGGGGTGCAAGGGAAGTCGATCGCTGTTGGCGCTCAGAATTCTGCGGTACAGCCTGAGCAAGGCGCACTGACCGGTGAGATTGCACCGAGTCAGCTGGCTGAGGCAGGTTGCGAGCTGGTACTGATTGGGCACTCGGAGCGCCGCCAGATCATTGGCGAGAACGACGAAGTCCTCAATCGCAAGTTCGCTGCGGCACAGGCTTGCGGTTTGAAGCCGGTACTCTGCGTAGGGGAAACCCTCGAGGAGCGCGAAGCGGGTAAAACGCTTGAGATTGTCGGGCGTCAGCTGGGCAGCATCATCGAAGCATTCGGTGTGCAAGCCTTCGCCAAAGCGGTGATTGCCTATGAGCCTGTCTGGGCCATCGGTACAGGTCTGACGGCCACGCCACAGCAAGCGCAGGATGTGCATGCAGCCATCCGCGCACAGCTGGCGGCAGAGGATGCTGAAGTTGCAGAAAATGTGCAGCTTCTATACGGCGGCAGCGTGAAGGCGGCCAATGCGGCTGAACTGTTCGGCATGCCGGATATCGATGGAGGCCTGATTGGTGGGGCTTCCTTGAACGCAGACGAATTCGGTGCAATTTGTCGCGCCGCAGGAAACTGAAAAATGCTGGAAACAGTGATTGTTGTGTTTCATCTGTTGGGCGCACTGGGTTTGGTAGTGCTGGTGTTGCTGCAACAGGGTAAAGGTGCGGAAGCGGGTGCATCTTTCGGCGCAGGTGCTTCAAATACTGTGTTCGGAAGCCAAGGTTCTGCTACCTTTCTGAGTAAGTTTACTGCTATACTAGCTGCCTCTTTCTTCTTAACTGCTCTTGGGTTAGGATACTTTGCTAAGGAGAAAGCTCACGAGCTGACTCAAGTAGGGTTGCCAGATCCAGCAGTACTGGAAGTGAAGCAGCAAAAACCGGCAACAGATGATGTACCGGTGCTCCAGGAGCAGAAGAGCGAAGCCACTAAGACTGGCGATGTTCCTCCCGCTCAAGAGCAGAAGTAACGGGTTTCAAAGTAGTATTGCCGAGGTGGTGGAATTGGTAGACACGCAACCTTGAGGTGGTTGTGCCCATAGGGTGTAGGGGTTCGAGTCCCCTTCTCGGTACCAATTGAAACAAGACAGCCCGCTACAGCGGGCTTTCTTGTAGGTGGAGGTTAGATTGACCCCTCTTGGGGTTCGGTCGTATACTTTCGCCCCAGCTTTGTCGCGGGGTGGAGCAGTCTGGTAGCTCGTCGGGCTCATAACCCGAAGGTCGTTGGTTCAAATCCAGCCCCCGCAACCAGTTTCAGCGGAGCCCCTTTTGCAGGGGCTTTTTCTTGGCTGAACAGTCATAGCGTCGGTATTCAACGACGTATCAGGGATGGGCGCTTTGCCCATTTTTTATTTGCACAGCATGCACGAGGGGGTTCAGGTGTCGAGCAAGCTAGAACAGTTGCAGGCCTTGTTGGCCCCGGTGGTCGAGGCTCTTGGCTATCAATGCTGGGGGATCGAATTCATCTCTCAGGGCAAGCATTCGGTACTGCGAATCTACATCGATAAAGAAGATGGCATCCTGGTTGATGACTGCGCAATCGTCAGTCACCAGGCCAGTGCGGTCCTCGATGTCGAAGATCCGATCAGTTCCGAGTACACCCTTGAAGTGTCCTCTCCTGGCATGGATCGCCCACTGTTCACTTTGGAACAGTTTGCTTCGCATGCCGGCGAACAAGTGAAGATCAAGCTGCGTACGCCCTTTGAAGGTCGTCGTAACTTTCAAGGCCTTCTCCGCGGTGTGGAGGAGCAGGACGTGATTGTCCAGGTCGACAACCACGAGTTCCTGTTGCCGATCGATTCGATCGACAAGGCCAACATTATTCCCAGTTTTGACTGAGACGTGCCGGGTCCGGCGGACCGCGCGGATCCAATGGCTTGCGAAAGGCGAGGCGTACGATGAGCAAAGAAGTACTGCTGGTTGTTGAATCGGTATCCAACGAAAAGGGTGTACCGGCCGGCGTGATTTTTGAAGCGCTGGAAGTGGCACTGGCCACTGCAACCAAAAAACGTTTTGACGACGAAGTCGACCTGCGTGTGGAAATCAACCGCCACACCGGTAGCTACGAAACCTTCCGTCGCTGGACGGTCGTCGACGAAGCGGATCTGGACGATCCGGCAATCGAAACCTGGCTGGCCAAGATCCAGGACACCCATCCTGATGCCAAGGTCGGCGACGTCATCGAAGAGAAGATCGAATCGATCGAGTTCGGCCGCATCGCCGCGCAGACCGCCAAGCAGGTCATCGTCCAGAAGGTCCGTGAAGCCGAGCGCGCCCAAGTGGTGGACGCCTATCGCGAGCGTCTGGGCGAGATCATCTCCGGTACCGTCAAGAAGGTCACCCGTGACAACGTCATCGTCGACCTGGGCAACAACGCCGAAGCGCTGCTGGCCCGCGAAGACATCATCTCCCGCGAGACTTTCCGCGTCGGTGTGCGCCTGCGTGCCCTGCTCAAGGAAATCCGTACCGAGAACCGTGGCCCGCAGCTGATCCTGTCGCGTACCGCACCACAGATGCTGATCGAACTGTTCCGTATCGAAGTGCCGGAAATCGCCGAGGGCCTGATCGAAGTGATGGCCGCGTCCCGTGATCCGGGTTCGCGCGCCAAAATCGCCGTACGTTCCAAGGACAAGCGCATCGATCCACAAGGCGCCTGCATCGGCATGCGCGGTTCGCGTGTCCAGGCCGTATCGGGTGAACTGGGTGGCGAGCGTGTGGATATCGTCCTGTGGGACGACAACCCGGCGCAGTTCGTCATCAACGCCATGTCGCCGGCTGAAGTCGCGGCGATCATCGTTGATGAAGACGCCCATGCCATGGATATCGCCGTCGGCGCCGACAACCTGGCCCAGGCGATCGGCCGTGGCGGCCAGAACGTGCGCCTGGCCAGCCAGTTGACCGGCTGGACCCTGAACGTGATGACCGAATCGGACATCCAGGCCAAGCAGCAAGCTGAAACCGGTGACATCCTGCGCAACTTCATCGACGAGCTGGAAGTCGACGAAGAGCTGGCTCAGGTGCTGGTCGATGAAGGCTTCACCAGCCTGGAAGAGATTGCCTACGTACCGCTGGAAGAGATGCTCAACATCGACGGCTTTGACGAAGACATCGTCAACGAGCTTCGTGCTCGTGCCAAGGATCGCCTGTTGACCAAAGCCATCGCTACTGAGGAAAAGCTGGCAGACGCCCATCCGGCCGAAGACCTGCTCTCGCTCGAGGGTATGGACAAGGATCTGGCGATGGAACTGGCGGTGCGCGGCGTAGTTACCCGCGAAGACCTGGCCGAGCAGTCGATTGACGACCTGCTCGACATCGACGGCATCGACGAAGAGCGTGCCGGCAAGTTGATCATGGCCGCCCGAGCCCACTGGTTCGAGTAATTAGGCGCGGCCTGAGGAGAGAAGTGCATGACGCAAGTCACGGTGAAAGAATTGGCCCAAGAGGTCGCTGCACCGGTAGAGCGCCTGCTGCAGCAGATGCGTGAGGCAGGTCTGCCGCACACCGACGCCGGTCAGGTAGTGACCGACAATGAGAAGCAGGCGTTGCTGGCTCATTTGAAGAGCAGCCACAAGGCTAAGGTGGAAGAACCGCGCAAGATTACCTTGCAGCGCAAGACCACCAGCACCCTGCGTGTCGCCGGCAGCAAGAGCATCAGCGTAGAAGTACGCAAGAAGAAAGTATTCGTTCAGCGCAGCCCGGAAGAAATCCAGGCCGAGCAGAAGCGCGAGCTGGAAGAGCGCCGTGCAGCGGAAAACGCTGTGCGTGAAAAGGCCGAGGCCGAAGCACGTCAGCGTGCCGAGGAAGAAGCCCGTCGCCAGCCAGCCGCTGCACCTGCAGCCGCTGCCGCACCTGCGCCTGCCGCTCCGGCAGCGCCTGCGCCTGCGCCAGTGATCGAGGTGGCCGACGCCGCCCCGGCACCGGTTGCCGAGCGCAAGAAGGACGACGTGCGTCGCAACGACAAGGCGCGTGACGAAGAGCGTCGTGGCGGCGAGCGCCGCAACGAAGCGCCGCGCGTGTCGGTCAAGGTCAAGGAAAAGGAAAAGGCGCCGACCCCGCGTGCCGCTCCACGTACCACCGACGAGGAAAGCGATGGCTTCCGTCGTGGCGGTCGTGGCAAGGGCAAGCCGAAGAAGCGCAACGTCCATGGTTTCCAGAACCCGACCGGTCCGGTTATCCGCGACGTGCAGATCGGCGAGACCATCACCGTTTCCGACCTGGCCAACCAGATGTCGGTCAAGGCGGCTGAAGTCGTCAAGTTCATGTTCAAGCTGGGCACTCCGGTGACCATCAACCAGGTGCTCGACCAGGAGACCGCTCAGCTGGTCGCCGAAGAGCTGGGCCACAAGGTCACCCTGATCAGCGACACCGCCCTGGAAGACTCCCTGGCCGAATCGCTGAAGTTTGAAGGCGAGACCGAGACCCGTGCGCCGGTCGTGACCGTAATGGGCCACGTTGACCACGGTAAGACCTCGCTGCTCGACTACATCCGTCGTGCCAAGGTTGCCGCTGGCGAAGCCGGTGGTATTACCCAGCACATCGGTGCCTACCACGTGGAAACCGACCGCGGCATGGTCACCTTCCTCGACACCCCTGGCCACGCCGCGTTTACCGCCATGCGTGCCCGTGGTGCCAAGGCCACCGACATCGTGATCCTGGTGGTCGCGGCGGACGACGGCGTGATGCCACAAACCCGTGAAGCGGTCCAGCATGCCAAGGCTGCCGGCGTTCCACTGGTTGTCGCGGTGAACAAGATCGACAAGCCAGGCGCTGATATCGATCGCATCCGTAACGAGCTGTCCGTCGAAGGCGTCACTTCCGAGGACTGGGGTGGAGACACGCCATTCGTCAAGGTATCGGCGAAGATGGGTACCGGCGTCGACGAACTGCTCGAAGCGGTTCTGCTGCAGGCCGAGATCCTCGAGCTCAAGGCCACTCCATCGGCCCCAGGCCGTGGCGTAGTGGTCGAGTCGCGTCTGGACAAGGGCCGTGGCCCGGTAGCCACCGTGCTGGTCCAGGACGGTACCCTGCGTCAGGGCGACATGGTCCTGTGCGGTTCGAACTACGGCCGTGTACGTGCCATGCTCGACGAAAACGGCAAGCCTGTTAAGGAAGCCGGTCCGTCGATCCCGGTCGAGATCCTCGGCCTGGACGGCACCCCCGACGCCGGTGACGAGCTGTCGGTAGTGGCTGACGAGAAGAAAGCCCGTGAAGTTGCGCTGTTCCGCCAAGGCAAGTTCCGTGAAGTCAAACTGGCTCGTGCACATGCCGGCAAGCTCGAGAACATCTTCGAGAGCATGGGCCAGGAAGAGAAGAAGACCCTCAACATCGTCCTCAAGACCGATGTGCGTGGTTCCCTCGAGGCCTTGCAGGGCTCCCTGGGCAGCCTGGGCAACGACGAAGTACAGGTTCGCGTGATCGGTGGCGGCGTCGGTGGTATCACCGAGAGCGACGCCAACCTGGCGCTGGCCTCCAATGCAGTACTGTTCGGCTTCAACGTGCGTGCCGATGCCGGCGCGCGCAAGATCGTCGAGCAGGAAGGTCTGGATATGCGTTACTACAACGTGATCTACGACATCATTGAAGACGTCAAGAAAGCCCTGACCGGCATGCTCGGCAGCGATGTTCGCGAGAACATCCTGGGCGTCGCCGAAGTGCGTGATGTGTTCCGTTCGCCGAAGTTCGGTGCTATCGCCGGCTGTATGGTCATCGAGGGTACCGTGTACCGCAACCGTCCGATCCGCGTACTGCGCGAGGACGTGGTGATCTTCGAAGGCGAGCTGGAATCGCTGCGCCGCTTCAAGGACGATGCCTCCGAAGTGCGTAACGGCATGGAGTGCGGTATCGGCGTGAAGAGCTACAACGACGTCAAGGTCGGCGACAAGATCGAAGTCTTCGAGAAAGTCCAAGTGGCTCGTACGCTCTAAGCATCGAGCATGGGAGGCGCGAAACGCCCGCCGCAAGGCGGTCGCCAGCGACCCTGAACGCAACGCCCGGTCAGGCTCAAGCCTGGTCGGGCGTTTGCCGCTTTAGTTACAGGTAGCAAAAATGGCAAAAGAATATAGCCGTACCCAACGCATTGGCGATCAGATGCAGCGCGAGCTGGCCCAGCTGATCCGTCGCGAAGTCAAGGACCCACGCGTGGGCCTTGTGACCATCACTGCCGTTGACGTCAGCCGCGATGTCGGCCACGCCAAGGTCTACATCACCGTGATGGGCCAGGACAGCAGCGAAGACATCAAGCAGAGCCTGAAAGTGCTCAACAGCGCCGCAGGCTTCCTGCGCATGCAGCTGGGCAAGGAAATGAAACTGCGCAGCGTGCCGCAACTGCATTTCCACTACGACGAGAGCGTCACCCGTGGTGCTCACCTGTCGGCCCTGATCGAGCGCGCCGTGGCCGAAGACAGCCAGCACCAGCCGGCCGATACCCCGGACACCAAGGAGTAAGCGGTGGCCCAGGTCAAACGTATCCGTCGCAACGTCAGCGGCATCATCCTGCTCGACAAGCCGCTGGGGTTCACCTCCAACGCGGCCCTGCAGAAGGTCCGCTGGCTGCTCAACGCCGAGAAGGCCGGGCACACCGGCAGCCTCGACCCACTGGCCAGCGGCGTACTGCCACTGTGCTTCGGCGAGGCCACCAAGTTCTCCCAGTACCTGCTCGATTCCGACAAGGGCTACGAGACCGTCATGCAACTGGGGCAGACCACCACCACCGGCGACGCCGAAGGTGAAGTGCTGAAGTCTCGCGAAGTGACCGTTGGTCGCGCCGAAATTGAAGCGGTCCTGCCACAATTTCGTGGTGAAATCAGTCAGATACCACCGATGTACTCGGCCCTCAAGCGCGATGGCCAGCCGTTGTACAAGCTGGCACGTGCAGGGGAAGTAGTGGAGCGCGAGGCGCGTTCTGTTACTATTAACCGCTTGGAGTTGCTCGAGTGCGAAGGCACCCGGGTCCGCCTGTCGGTCGGTTGCAGCAAAGGCACCTACATCCGCACCCTGGTCGAGGATATCGGCGAGCTGCTGGGCTGTGGTGCATATGTCGCCGAACTGCGCCGGACCCACGCCGGTCCCTTCGAGCTGGCCCAGACCGTGACCCTCGAGGAACTCGAGCAGGTCCACGCCGAGGGTGGCAACGAAGCGGTCGATCGCTTCCTGATGCCGTCCGACAGCGGTCTGCAGGACTGGCCTCTGCTGCAGTTCTCCGAGCACAGCGCTTTCTACTGGCTGCACGGCCAGCCGGTAAGGGCCCCCGACGCGCCGAAGTTCGGCATGGTGCGGGTACAGGATCACAACGGTCGCTTCATCGGTATCGGTGAAGTGAGCGAAGACGGGCGCATTGCGCCGCGTCGACTGATTCGGTCGGAATGATCGAAACCTTCGGTGTCAGGCCCAGGCCTGGCACTGGCGGCAAAGAGGATGGCTGTTAGTAGGCACGGTCAGCCCTCACTTTATGAATACAGGGATCTGTCCCTGGCCTATTGGAAACCGTTTGTTCGGTTTCCCTTGATTTGGAGAAGCCAGATGGCACTCAGCGTTGAAGAAAAAGCAAAGATCGTTGGCGAATTCCAGCAAGCTGCTGGTGACACCGGTAGCCCGGAAGTGCAAGTTGCACTGCTGACCGCCAACATCAACAAACTGCAAGGCCACTTCAAGGCCAACGGTAAAGACCACCACTCCCGTCGTGGCCTGATCCGTATGGTAAACCAGCGTCGTAAGCTGCTGGACTACCTGAAAGGCAAAGACACCACTCGTTACAGCGCCCTGATCGGTCGTCTGGGTCTGCGTCGCTAATAGCGTCCTGGCCAGTGGTGTGCACGGCGTGTTGCATTCTTCGCTTTCGATGCCTGGCGTCGGAAGCGATGAACACGCCGCGCGTATCTATGAGGTTGGCTGTCTGTCTCGCCTGAGCGGTTTACCGCAAGGGCAGGGCAGGCTCCCAACCTCTAGTTTTATCTGGACGGTCAATGGGGCCGATTCCCCGTTCTGCCCAAGAATTCGCAAGAACCAGTTCCCCCAGAGCCACTGAAAAAAGGTAGGAAACCGTGAACCCGGTAATCAAGAAGTTCCAGTTCGGTCAATCGACCGTTACCCTCGAGACGGGCCGTATTGCCCGCCAAGCGTCCGGCGCCGTGCTGGTCACCGTCGACAACGATGTCACCGTACTGGTGACCGTGGTCGGTGCCAAGCAGGCTGATCCAGGCAAAGGCTTCTTCCCCCTGTCCGTTCACTATCAGGAAAAGACCTACGCCGCCGGCAAGATCCCTGGTGGTTTCTTCAAGCGTGAAGGCCGTCCTTCCGAGAAAGAAACCCTGACCTCGCGCCTGATCGACCGCCCGATCCGTCCGCTGTTCCCTGAAGGCTTCATGAACGAAGTGCAGGTTGTCTGCACCGTCGTTTCCACCAGCAAGAAGACCGATCCGGACATCGCTGCGATGATCGGTACCTCGGCTGCCCTGGCCATCTCCGGCATTCCGTTCGAAGGCCCGATCGGCGCCGCCCGTGTTGCTTTCCACGAAAGCACCGGCTACCTGCTGAACCCGACCTACGAGCAACTGGCTGCCTCGAGCCTGGACATGGTCGTTGCCGGTACCTCCGACGCCGTTCTGATGGTTGAATCGGAAGCCAAAGAGCTGACCGAAGACCAGATGCTGGGCGCTGTCCTGTTCGCCCACGACGAATTCCAGGCGGTTATTCAGGCGGTCAAAGAGCTGGCTGCCGAAGCTGGCAAGCCAACCTGGGACTGGAAACCAGCCGCTGCCAACACCGCACTGTTCGACGCCATCCGCGCCGAGTTCGGCGAAGCCGTTTCCCAGGGCTACACCATCACCGTCAAGGCCGACCGCTATGCGCGCCTGGGTGAGCTGCGTGACCAGGCCGTCGCCAAGTTCTCCGGCGAAGAAGGCCAGCCATCGGCTGGCGAAGTCAAAGACATCTTCGGCGAAATCGAATACCGCACCGTTCGCGAAAACATCGTCAACGGCAAGCCACGTATCGACGGTCGCGACACCAAGACCGTACGTCCGCTGAACATCGAAGTCGGCGTGCTGCCCAAGACCCACGGTTCGGCGCTGTTCACCCGTGGCGAAACCCAGGCCCTGGTCGTTGCGACCCTGGGTACTGCCCGTGACGCCCAGCTGCTCGACACCCTCGAAGGCGAGAAGAAAGACCCCTTCATGCTGCACTACAACTTCCCGCCGTTCTCGGTGGGCGAGTGTGGTCGCATGGGCGGTGCTGGCCGTCGCGAAATCGGTCACGGTCGTCTGGCCCGTCGCTCGGTCCAGGCCATGCTGCCAGCCGCTGACGTGTTCCCGTACACCATCCGCGTGGTATCGGAAATCACCGAGTCCAACGGCTCCAGCTCCATGGCTTCGGTCTGCGGTGCTTCCCTGGCCCTGATGGACGCCGGTGTACCGATGAAGGCGCCGGTTGCCGGTATTGCCATGGGTCTGGTCAAAGAAGGCGAGAAGTTCGCCATCCTGACCGACATCCTCGGTGACGAAGACCACCTGGGCGACATGGACTTCAAGGTTGCCGGTACCGCCAAAGGCGTTACCGCGCTGCAGATGGACATCAAGATCAACGGCATCACCGAAGAGATCATGGAAATCGCCCTGGGCCAGGCCCTGGAAGCGCGCCTGAACATCCTCGGTCAGATGAACCAGATCATCGGTCAGTCCCGTAGCGAGCTGTCGGAAAACGCTCCGACCATGATCGCCATGAAGATCGACACCGACAAGATCCGTGACGTCATCGGTAAAGGCGGCGCGACCATTCGTGCCATCTGCGAAGAGACCAAGGCTTCGATCGATATCGAAGACGACGGCTCGATCAAGATCTTCGGTGAGACCAAAGACGCCGCTGAAGCTGCTCGCCAGCGCGTCCTGAGCATCACTGCAGAAGCCGAGATCGGCAAGATCTACGTCGGCAAGGTCGAGCGCATCGTTGACTTCGGTGCCTTCGTCAACATCCTGCCGGGCAAGGACGGTCTGGTGCACATCTCCATGCTGAGCGATGCTCGCGTCGAGAAAGTCACCGACATCCTCAAGGAAGGTCAGGAAGTCGAAGTACTGGTACTGGACGTGGACAACCGCGGCCGTATCAAGCTGTCGATCAAGGACGTGGCTGCCGCCAAGGCATCCGGCGTTTAAGCGCGACGCGTTGAAAAAGGACCCTTCGGGGTCCTTTTTTTATGCCTGCGCAAAAGGCCCTGGGGACTTGCAACTTGCATGCAGAATTTTGCCCGGGCATTGCAAAATGCATGACCCAGGATTTTAGGTTTCAACTTAACTTATTGATTTGTAAGAGGTTTATGGTAGGAGTGAAGCTGGCACAGGCCCTGCTACAGTTTCTATACCCCTGCTGCCAGGACTGAAGGCGCAGACTTTTCGAAAAACAGGAGTGTCTCGTATGAAGAAGTTCGCTATTGCTGCCGCAACTGCCACCGCCTTGAGCCTGACCCTGGCCCACGCGGCATTCGCCCAACAGCCTGTCCAGGCCCCACTGACCCTCGCGGCCGGTGAAATGACCGAGGCAAAAGAAGCGACCTCCGATACCTGGATCACTACCAAGGTCAAGGCAGACCTGATGACCGAGAAAGGTATTCCGGGCACTGACATCGAGGTTGAGACCAACAAAGGCGTGGTTTCCCTGTCGTCCACCAGGGCGGTGACCGAGTCGCAGAAAGAGATGGCGGTGGCGATCACCAAGAAGATCAAAGGTGTTAAGGCTGTGTCGGCTGATGGCCTGAAAGCCGAATAAGCACAAACCCTGAAGCCCCGGCACTAGTGCCGGGGTTTTGCTTTGTAGCCGCTGTCGCGAGGCTCGGTAGGAGCGGGCTTGCCCCGCGATCGCGTGTCATCAGTCACATCGCATCGCGGGGCAAGCCCGCTCC
The DNA here is from genome assembly GCF_030272895.1 of Pseudomonas sp. BGr12. GTDB lineage: Bacteria > Pseudomonadota > Gammaproteobacteria > Pseudomonadales > Pseudomonadaceae > Pseudomonas. The sequence goes on from NZ_JALRNF010000007.1 coordinate 146,162, forward strand.
TACAGGATTTGAGTTCGCTCTTTGTTACTCCGCATCCAGGTGCAGCGGGGTGATCACCCGGCCATCAGGCTCGGCCTGCCCCAGGTTGGCATCGATGAAGTACACCCGGTCATCTTCCAGCTTGGCCTTGTCGACCAGGTAGTCCTTGATGCTGCTGGCCCGTGCCTGGCCCAGCTGGCGCAGCAGAACGGCGCTTTCACCCCAGGACTTGAGTACCGCCTCGCGCAGCTGGGTGGTGCGCTGTTCGCGGTCCAACTGCTCCCATTCGGCCGGTGGCTGCTGCTTGAGGCGGGTGCGGTAGATGCCTTCGAGCATCGAAGGCTTGTCGCCGTCGGGCACTTTAAGGTCCGAAGCTTGTGCCGGGACCTTGTCGCCGCGGCGCTGCAGGATCTTGTAGTAGGTGCTCTGGTATTCGCGCTCCAGACGCTGCTGGGCAATCAACGGACCGTCACTGCTCTGGGCGCTGGTGCCTTCGATTTCCAGGCGCAGGGCCGGGCGTTCCCTGAGCGCGGCGGCGAGTTTGTCCAGGGCGCCCTGGGCATCGGGAGCCAGGTCGCTGGAGCCGGGGGCGAAGGCGACACTGCCCAGGTCCTGGGCGTCGCCGCCGCTGACCAGGCCGCCAATGAACTTGAACGGTGCCTGGGCCGCACGCAGCACCAGGTTGCGCAGGGTTTGCCAGACGATCGGCATGACGCTGAACTGAGGGTCGTTGAGGTCGCCAGAGACCGGCAACTCGATGGAAATCTTGCCCTCGGTATCCTTGAGCAGCGCCACCGCCAGGCGGATCGGCAGGTCGACCGCATCGGGGCTGTCGACTTTCTCACCCAGCTGCAGCTGCTCGACCACCACCTTGTTCTCGGCCTTCAGGCGGCCCTGGGTGATGACGTAGTGCAGGTCGATGTTCAGCCGGCCCTTGCGGATGCGGAAGCCCGCAAATTTGCCCGAGTAAGGCGTCAGGGTGGTCAGCTCGACGCGTTTGAAGCTGGTGGCGATGTCCAGGCTGGCCATCGGGTCGAAGGGGTTCAGCGCGCCCTTGATGGTCACGGGCGCATAGCGATCAACCTTGCCCTTGATATCGACCTTGGCCGGTTTGGGCTGGCGATTGTCGATGGTGCCGATCTGGCCGTTGAGCTGCTGGATGGCGGTGGCGAAGTTGGGGGTCAGGCTGAAGTCGGCGAAGTTGGCCGAGCCGTCGTCGATATCGATGGCGCCGATGCGAATGCCCAGCGGCTTGCTGCTGCCGGCCGCGGGCTTGGCACTGCCCTTGGCCTGGGCCTGCGCAGTGGCGGGCTGCGGGATCAGCAGGTCATCGATGTTGGTGGTGCGGTCTTCGTTGATCATGAAGCGCGCATAGGGTTGTTTGAAGCTGACCTTGCCAATGCTCAGGGCATCGCCATGACGATAGGAGAGGCCGTCCAGGTTCAGCTGCTGCCATTTGACGAAGTCGCGGTCCTTGATGGTGTCCAGGGTGTGCAACTGGTTGACCTGGGCCTTGCCGTCGATGCTGAAGGCCAGCGGCGCGGTGCTCTTGAGATCGACATTGAGGTCGCTGCCGAGCATGCCGCTGCGCAGTTCCAGGCGGATGAAGGGGCTGATGTAGGCCTGGGCCACGCGCAGGTCGATGTCCTGGGTGCTGACCTTGAGTTTGGCGGTCACCGGTGCGAGGTTGACCTCACCGGCGGCCTGCAGCTTGCCTTGCTTGCCCACGCCGGTATCGAGCTTGAGGGTGAAGGGCGACTGGTTGAGGCTGTCGAAGTTCTGCAGGTCGAGGTTCAACGGGCCGACATCCAGCGCCACCGGCTCTTTCTGCGAGCGGTCGGCCAGGTGCACCAGGTAATTGCGCAGTTGCACGTCCTTGAGCAGCACCTGCCAGGGTTTGTCCGGCGCGTCGCTGGCTGGCTTCTCTTCGGCGGCGGCAGGCTCGGCTTTTTCCTTGGGCGTGGCCTTGGCCGGCTGGCTGGCGAACAGCTTCTGCCAGTCGAGCTGGCCATCGGACTCCAGGGCGGCCCAGGTTTCCAGCTTCTCGCTGCGGATCTTGCCGACAGTGACCAATTGCTTGGCCAGGTCCACCGAGGTCTCGCTGACATCCAGGCGGGCCAGGCGCGCCAGTTGACGGCCATCCGGCGCCTTGATGGCGAAGGGCGCAATGCTCACCGAGGTGTTGTCGAGCAGCAGCTCGGTTTGCTTGGACAGGTTGAGCTTGTAGTGGGTATCGAGGCTGACCACGCCTTCTTCCAGCACCAGCGGCACGGCATCGCGGACATAGGGCCAGAAGGCCTTCATCTTGCCGTCGGTGAGCTTCAGGGTGCCTTCGGAGGCAAGGGGCACCAGGCTGAAGGTGCCGCTCCAGTCGATGCGACCACCGTGCGGGCCGATCGCTACCAGGGTCATGTCGGAGCTATCGTCGGGCAGGGTGCTGAGGTTCTTCAGCTCCAGGTTCATCGAGTCGTAGAGGAACTCGATCGGCTCGCTGGGGCGCAGGTCCTGGAAGTGCAGGTAACCCTCATGCAGCTTGATGCTGCCGATGCGCACCGGAAACGGGTCGCTGGGCGGCGTTTCAGGCTTGGCTTCGCTGGGCGGCAGCTTGAACAGTTGAGTGAGGTTCAGGCTGCCATCCTTGGCGAACAGCAGTTCGGTACGCGGCGTGTCCAGCTCGACGCCGGCCAGGTGCAGGGCGCCGGTCCACAGGCTGTCGAGTTCGAGGTTGGCGTACAGGCGCTCGAAACCGACCTGTTCCTTGCCCGGCTCGCCGATCTTCAGGCCCCACAGGGTCAGCTCCAGGCTGAACGGGTTGAGCTCGATGCGCTGCAAGTGGGCGGGCACCGTGGCGTAGTTGGCCAACTGCTGGTTGGCGATACGCAGGGCTACCCCTGGGAGAATCAGAAAGCCGAGCAAGCTGTACAGGGCCACGGCGGCCAGCATGGCGCCGAGGGCGCGTTTCAATCCTTTGGGCATGTGTGGCGTCATCTGTCTCGAACGGGAGTGGTTGGAGTATGGCACGTAAAAACGGTTCCGAAGCTACCTCCCGAAATAGCCAAAAATTGTGTCAGAGCTGAAGAATCAAGGTCTTCAGCGGTGGCTGACCGTCCTGCGACGGAAAGTCGCTGGCCGGTTTCAGCACCTGCCAGTCGCGTACCGGGCGACCGTTTTTCTCGGCGCAGCGCAGCACCTGCTCGCGCCAGTCGTCGAGGCTGACCTTGGCCAGGTTGTTACAGCAGATCAGCACACCATCCTCGGCCGTGCTCAGCAGTGCCGGCTTGAGCAGGCTCTGGTAGTCGCGCAGCAGGTCGACGGTGCCGAAGGCGCTCTTGGCCCAGGCCGGCGGGTCGAGCAACACCAGGTCGAACTGGCGTGGCTGCAGGCGCGGGTAAGGCGGCAACTTGTGCCCGCGGCGCTGGCTGACGGGCAGGCCGGCCAGTTGGCGGATCGCCGGGAAATAGTCGGACTGGATGAACTCCATGGGCTTGAGCTGCGGGTTCAGCGCGCCATTTTCCTTGCCCACCGCCAGGTTGCCCTCGGCAAAATCGAGGTTGCAGACCTCCTTGGCGCCCCCCGCAGCGGCGCTCAGGCCGACCCCGCAGGTGTAGGCGAACAGGTTCAGCACACGCTTGCCGGCACTGTGCTGCTTGACCCAGCCACGGGCGTTGCGCAGGTCGAGGAACAGCAGCGGGTCTTGACCGGCGTGGCGGCCGCGCACCCGGTAGTTCAGGCCCCACTCGTGACCGACATGGTCGGCCAGGGCCGCTTCGCTGGCGGTATAGACCGGGTCACGGCGGTCGATACGGCTGTTGCCCTGGGAACGGTCGTTGTAGACCAGCAGCAGCTCAAGGCCGAGCTCGGCTTCGATGCAGGCATGCAGGGCCAGCAGGGTGTCGCGGTCGAGCGCCTGATGGAAGCTCTGCACCAGCAATTGCGGGCCGTAGCGGTCGATGGTCAGGCCGCCGGCGCCTTCCTGGCTGCCATGGAACAGCCGATAGCAATCGGTGCCCTGGGCATGCAGTTCGTTGAGAAGGCCCTGGCGGGCGTCGAGGGCGGCGCGCAGCGCCTGATTCAAGAGGGACATGCACGTGGCCTTGGTTTGCGGACGTGCAGTTTACCAGCAGATGCCAGGGGAGGGGCCATTGCGGCCCCTCCCGGCGCGATCAGCGCTCGATGGCCAGGGCCACGCCCTGACCGCCACCGATGCACAGGGTGGCCAGGCCTTTCCTGGCATCGCGCTTGATCATTTCATGCAGCAGGGTGACCAGCACCCGGCAACCCGAAGCACCGATCGGGTGGCCCAGGGCAATCGCGCCGCCGTTGACGTTGACCTTGGCGGCGTCCCAGCCCAGCTCCTTGCCCACCGACAGCGCCTGGGCGGCAAAGGCTTCGTTGGCTTCGATCAGGTCCAGGTCGGCCAGTTGCCAGCCGGCCTTGTCCAGGCAGCGGCGGGTGGCACTGACCGGGCCGATGCCCATGATCGCCGGGTCCACGCCGGCGTTGGCGTAGGCCTTGATCCGTGCCAGCACCGGCAGGCCCAGTTGCTGGGCCTTGGCGGCGCTCATCAGCATCACGGCGGCGGCGCCGTCGTTCAGCGACGAGGCGTTACCGGCCGTGACGGAGCCGTCCTTCTTGAAGGCCGCCTTGAGCTTGCCCAGGGATTCGGCAGTGGTACCGGCGCGTGGTTGTTCGTCGGTGCTGAAGGCCAGCGGATCGCCCTTGCGCTGGGGGATCAGGATCGGGGTGATTTCATCGACGAAGCGCCCGCTTTCGATGGCCGCGGCGGCTTTCTGCTGGGAGGCGGCGGCGAAGGCGTCCTGGTCTTCACGGCTGATGCCGTACTTTTCCACCAGGTTCTCGGCGGTGATACCCATGTGGTAGTCGTTGAAGGCGTCCCACAGGCCGTCGCTGATCATGCTGTCGACCAGGGTGCTGTGGCCCATGCGCAAACCGGTGCGCGCGCCCGGCATCACGTAGTTGGCCAGGCTCATGTTCTCCTGGCCGCCGGCAATGATCACCTCGGCGTCGCCGCAGCGGATGGCCTGGGTGGCCAGGTGCAGGGCCTTGAGGCCGGAGCCGCAGACCTTGTTCAGGGTCATGGCCGGCACGGCGTGGGGCAGGCCGGCCTTGATCGCGGCCTGGCGCGCAGGGTTTTGCCCGGCGCCGGCGGTCAGCACCTGGCCAAGGATGACTTCATCGACCAGCTCGCCGGCCACACCGGTCTGGGTCAACAGTTGGCGAATCACGGCGGCGCCCAGATCGACGGCGGGAATATTGGCCAGTGCCCCCTGGTAGCTACCGATGGCGGTACGGGTGGCGGCAACGATTACGACATCTTGCATGGCGCGGGTCCTCACTCTTATTGGATTTGGCGTCAGAACGGTACAGGCCCCGGGGGCCTGGCTAGACACCCATGGTGGCATAGATGATCGGCCGCCCGCCATTGGCGCACGGATCAGCCGATGCCCATGCGCCGTCGCGCTCGCTGCGCCGAACCGTCGCGCATGGCCCAGCGCAGCACCGGGGCGGTGCTGTTGATGCCCAGGCGGATCAAGCGGCGCTGCAGAGGGTGCTGGCAGAGGTCGAGCAGGGCGCAGGCCCAGTCCGGCAGCAGATCGATGCCCGCGCGCAGCATCAAGGCTGCCACGGGTTGGGCCAGGCGACTGGGGGCAGGTGCAGCGAGCAGCACCTGCACCACCTCATGGCTGCGCTCGTCACACCGCAGCTGTGGGCGCATGGCGTGCAGATAGTCGCTGATCTGCTGGCGCGAGCGGGGTACGTTGCGGGCGCCCAGGCGGTCGGCAATCAGGGCGATTTCATCGTAGTAGGCATCCTGCTCGGCAACCGGCATGCCCGGGTTGCGGTAGCGCAGATGGGCCGCGAGGAAACTGCTGACTTCCGCCACATGCACCCAGGTCAGCAGGTCGGGATCGCTGGCGGCGTAGGGACGACCGTCGGCGGCGGTGCCCACCACCTGCAGGTGAATGGTGCGCACCTTGTCGATCAGCCATTGGGCATCGGCGGTGGCACCGAAGGTGGTGCCGGAAATGAACTGGCTGGTGCGGCGCAGGCGCCCGAGCAGGTCCTGGCGAAAGTTGGAATGGTCCCAGACCCCGGACAGCGCCAGTGGGTGCAGCAGTTGCAGGAGCAGGGCACTGATACCGCCGACCAGCATGCTGGGGAAATCCCCGTGCACACGCCAGCTGATGCTGTCCGGGCCGAACAGCCCGGGATCGCCCTTGGGGTTTTCCAGGTCCAGCTGGCCCAGGGACAAGCCGGTGAGGCTCATCACCTGGGTTTCGATACGGCGGCGAATCGCTTCCATGGCTACCTTGTCGCGCGGCAGCCGGAGCAAGGCTGCCGCTTACTGGTTGAGACGTTTGTCGATCAGCCCCTGGACCACACTGGGGTCGGCCAGGGTCGAGGTGTCGCCCAGGTTGTCGAGCTCATTGCAGGCGATCTTGCGCAGGATGCGGCGCATGATCTTGCCGGAGCGGGTCTTGGGCAGGGCCGGGGCCCACTGGATCAGTTCGGGTTTGGCGAAGCTGCCGATTTCCTTGCTGACCAGGGCCAGCAGTTCCTGCCTGAGCCTGTCATCCGGGGTGACGCCGTTCATGGGCGTGACGAAGGCATAGATGCCCTGGCCCTTGAGGTCGTGAGGGTACCCGACTACGGCCGCTTCGGCGATGTCATCGTGCAGCACCAGTGCGCTCTCGACTTCGGCGGTGCCGATACGGTGCCCGGAGACGTTGATCACATCATCGATGCGCCCGGTTATCCACAGGTCGCCGTCGGCATCGCGGCGGGCACCGTCGCCGGTGAAATAGTAACCGGGCAGCGGTTTGAAGTAGGTGTCGATCATCCGCTGGTGGTCGCCGTACACGCTGCGGATCTGCCCGGGCCAACTGGCCTTGATGGCCAGCATTCCGCTGCCGGGGCCTTCGATCAGCTTGCCTTTGTCGTCCAGCAATACCGGTTGCACGCCGAACATCGGTTGCGTCGCGCAGCCGGGCTTGATGCGCCGGGTGCCCACCAGCGGGCTGATCATGATGCCGCCGGTCTCGGTCTGCCACCAGGTGTCGACGATGGGGCAGCGCTTCTCGCCCACGGCTTCGAAGTACCACTCCCAGGCTTCCGGGTTGATCGGCTCGCCGACGCTGCCGAGCAGGCGCAGGCTCTTGCGCGAGGTGTTCTGCAGCGGGCCTGCACCTTCGCGCATCAAGGCCCGCAGGGCGGTGGGCGCGGTGTAGAAGATGTTCACCTGGTGCTTGTCGACCACTTGCCAGAACCGCGAGGTGTCGGGGTAGTTGGGCACGCCTTCGAACATCAGGGTGATCGCACCATTGGCCAGCGGCCCGTAGACGATGTAGCTGTGTCCGGTCACCCAGCCGACATCGGCCGTGCACCAGAACACTTCGCCGTCACGGTAGTCGAACACGGTCTTGAAGGTCAGGGTGGCCTGCAGCAGGTAACCGGCGGTGGTGTGCATCACCCCCTTGGGTTTGCCGGTGCTGCCGGAGGTGTAGAGGATGAACAGCGGGTCCTCGGCGTCCATCGGCTCGGGCGGACAGTCGCCGCTGGCCTGGTTGATTGCCTCGTGGTACCAGAGGTCACGGCCCTGGCTCCAGTCGACGGCACCGCCGGTGCGCTTGATCACCACCACGCTGCTGACGTTCGGACAACTGGCCAGGGCCTTGTCGACGTTGTTTTTCAGGGGGATGGTCTTGGCGCCGCGCACGCCTTCGTCCGCGGTAATGACCGTGCGGCAGTCGGCGTCGAGGATGCGGTCACGCAGGGCGTCCGGAGAGAAACCGCCGAACACCACCGAATGGATGGCGCCGATACGGCTGCAGGCCAGCATGGCGTAGGCGGCCTCGGGGATCATCGGCATGTAGATGCAGACCCGGTCGCCTTTTTTCACCCCGCGCTGCTTGAGCACGTTAGCCAGGCGGCAGACCTTGTCGTGCAGTTCCCGATAGGTGATCACACCGGCGTCGGCGGGGTCGTCGCCTTCACGAATGATGGCCGGCTGATCGGCGCGGCTGGCCAGGTGGCGGTCGATACAGTTGTAGCTGACGTTCAGGCGGGCGCCTTCGAACCAGCGCGCCTCGCCGGTTTTCATGTCGCTGTGCTGCACGCGGGTGAAGGGTTTGATCCAGTCCAGGCGCTTGGCCTGCTCTGTCCAGAAGGCGTCGGGGTCGTCTATCGACTGGTGGTACAGGCGCTCATAGTCGGCCTGGCTCAGTTGCGCTGCCTTGCAGGTGGCATCGGCGTGGGGGTAGTCGCTGATATCGAACATGGCGGGCCCTATCCTGACGTCGTTGACACGATCCCGCGCGGGACGGGCTCGAAGAATGTCAGGACAGTGTAGCTGTTACCCCCGGCCGTGTTCGTTCGGCCAGGGGTAACACCGGCAGGATCAACCGCGGTGACGGCTGCGGAAGAAGTTGATCAGGCCCTGGGTCGAAGCGTCCTCGGCCGCGTCCTCGATGCCACCGGTCAGGCGCTGGTAGACGCCCTTGCCGAGCTCCTTGCCAAGCTCCACGCCCCACTGGTCGAAGGCGTTGATGCCCCAGATCACGCTCTGTACGAAGACCTTGTGTTCGTACATCGCCACCAGTGCGCCAAGGCGACGCGGACTGATGCGCTCGACCACCAGGGTGTTGCTCGGACGGTTGCCCGGGATCACCTTGTGCGGTGCCAGCTTGTGGATATCGGCTTCGCTCATGTCTTTGTCGCGCAGCTCGGCTTCGGCCTCGGCGCGGGTCTTGCCGAGCATCAGGGCCTGGCTCTGGGACAGGCAGTTGGCGTACAGCCACTGGTGGTGGTCGGCCACCGGGTTGAAGCTGACCACCGGGACGATGAAGTCCGCCGGGATCAACTGGGTGCCCTGGTGCAGCAATTGGTGGTAGGCATGCTGGCCGTTGCAGCCGACGCCGCCCCAGATCACCGGACCGGTGTCGTGATTGACCGGCGTGCCGTCCTGGCGAACGCTCTTGCCGTTGGACTCCATGTCCAGCTGCTGCAGGTGTTTGGTGATGTTACGCAGGTAGTGATCGTACGGCAGGATCGCGTGGCTCTGCGCACCCCAGAAGTTGCCGTACCAGACCCCCAGCAGGGCCAGCAGCACCGGCATGTTCTGCTCGAACGGTGCGTTCTGGAAATGCTGGTCCATGGTGTAGGCACCGGACAGCAGCTCCTTGAAGTTGGCGGTACCGATGGCCAGGGCGATCGGCAGGCCGATGGCCGACCACAGCGAATAGCGACCACCGACCCAGTCCCACATCGGGAAGATGTTCTCTTCACGGATACCGAAGGCCACGGCGGCGGCCTTGTTGCTGGAAACGGCGATGAAGTGCTTGTACAGCTCGGCTTCCGAGCCACCCTGGGCCAGGTACCAGCCGCGCGCCGCCTGGGCGTTCTTCAGGGTTTCCAGGGTGTTGAAGGATTTCGACGAAACGATGAACAGCGTGGTTTCGGCACGCAGCTTGGCCGACAGCTCATGGAACTCACTGCCGTCGATATTGGCCAGGTAATGGCAGCGTACGCCGCGCTGGGCATAAGGCAGCAGTGCTTCGGAGACCAGCTCGGGGCCGAGGAACGAGCCGCCGATACCGATGTTCACCACGTCGGTGATTGGTTTTTCGCTGTAGCCGCGCCACAGGCCGTCGTGAATGCGACCGACCAGCTCGGTGACCTGGTTGAGGACCTTGTGCACCTCGGGCATCACGTTGACGCCGTTCACGCTCAGCTTGTCGCCCACCGGGCGGCGCAAGGCGGTGTGCAGGGCAGGGCGGCCCTCGGAGGCATTGAGGATCTCGCCGGCGAACAGGGCCTTGATCGCCTCCTGCAAACCGACCTCATTGGCCAGGTTGACCAGCAGGCTACGGGTCTGGTCGTTGATCAGGTTCTTCGAGTAATCGAGGAACAGCCCGCAGGTGCTCAGGGAAAACTGTTCGAAGCGTTTGGGTTCGGCATTGAACGCTTCGCGCATGCTGAAGTCCTGCATGGCTTCGCGGTGCTGTTCAAGTGCCTGCCATGCGGGCAAGGTCGTGACATCGTGAGGGGTGCGGTAATACGCCATCGCTGCAGGTTTCCTTATTGCTTGAACTGCCTTGGACACTGGAAAAAGCGACCTGTTAGCAGGCTGATGCCAATTATAGGCATGCAGCCTGATTTACCGGGAGAGGGGGCAGCTGACGACCCGTTTTACTTGTCGTCCAGATTAAGGTGCAGGTTATCGATCAGGCGGGTGGCGCCGAGGATGGCGGCCACCAGAATCACCAGATCGCGGTCTTCGGCCGTGGCCGGGCGCAGGCTCAGGGCCTGGCGGACTTCCAGGTAATCCGGGCGGAACCCGGCATCGACCAGTTGTTGCTGGCCCTGGGCGATCAGCGCCGGGTAGTCGCGCTGGCCCTGTTCGATGGCCTGGGCCATGCCAGTGAGCACGCGATACAGCGCCGGGGCGACATCGCGCTGCTCCTGGCTCAGGTAGCCATTGCGCGACGACAGCGCCAGGCCGTCTTCGGCGCGCACGGTCGGCTCGCCAATGATCTGGATCGGCATGTTCAGGTCACGCACCAGCGCGCGGATCACCGCCAGCTGCTGGAAGTCCTTCTGGCCGAACACGGCCAGGTCCGGCTGGACCATGTTGAACAACTTGCTGACCACGGTCGCCACACCTTCGAAGTGGCCCGGGCGGCTGGCGCCGCAGAGCCCTTCGGACAGCTGTGGAACACTGACCCGGGTCTGGCCGGCCATGCCGTCGGGGTACATCTCTTCGACGGTCGGGGCGAACAGCAGGTGGCAACCGGCCTGGAGCAGCGTCTCCTGGTCGGCGGCGAGGGTCCGCGGGTATTTGTCGAGGTCTTCGCTGGGGCCGAACTGCAGCGGGTTGACGAAGATGCTCGCGACTACGAAATCGACGCGTTGCGCCGCCTTGGTCACCAGCGCGGCATGACCGCTGTGCAGGTTGCCCATGGTCGGTACGAAACCGATGCGTTTGCCTTCACTGCGTGCACGCGCCACGGCGGCGCGCAGTTCGCGGACGGTCTTGACTGTATTCATGCACTGAACCCGTGTTCGCTGCCTGGGAAGCTGACGTCCTTGACGGCTGTTACATAGGCCTTGAGCGCACCCTGGATGTCGCTCTGGCCGGTCATGAAGTTTTTCACGAACTTGGGCACCCGGCCAGTCAGCGACAGCCCGAGCATGTCGTGGAGCACCAGCACCTGACCATCGGTCGCACTGCCGGCACCGATGCCGATGACCGGGATGCTCACCGCCTGGGTGATCTCTTCGGCCAGTTCGCTGGGTACGCATTCGAGCAGCAGCATGGCGGCACCCGCCTGCTCCAGGGCAATGGCGTCGGCGCGCATCTGCCGGGCCTGGTTTTCCTGGCGGCCCTGGACCTTGTAGCCGCCGAGGATATTGACCGCCTGCGGGGTCAGGCCCAGGTGCGCGCACACCGGCACGCCGCGCTCGGCCAGCAGGCGAATGGTCTCGGCCAGCCAGGCCGCGCCTTCGACCTTGATCATGTGGGCGCCAGCCTGCATCAGGGCGCCACAGTTGGCGAAGGCCTGGTCGGCGGTGGCATAGGCCATGAACGGCAGGTCGGCGAGGATCAGGGCCCCTTCGTTACCGCGCTTGACGCACGCGGTGTGGTAGGCCATCTCGGCGGTGGTGACCGGCAAGGTGCTGTCATGGCCCTGCAGGACCATGCCCAGGGAGTCACCCACCAGCAGGACTTCCACGCCGGCGCGACTGGCGGCCTGGGCGAAGGTCGCGTCGTAGCAGGTCAGCATGGTGATTTTTTCACCCTTGGCCTTGAGGCTCTGCAGGGTGGTCAGGGTTACTTCTGGCATGAAAAGGAATCCTCGTTCAGGCGCTGTGAAAAACGACTGCGTACAACGCATGTATTCATCTTCTGGAACAGCACATCATCGATCGTGGTGTTTTGGTTACGACCTGTTCCAGGCCTATATACGCCTTTTTGCGGCGCGCAGGCGCCACGGGACGCCTATAGTCGTGAGGGAGGGGGCTGAAGTCAATTACCCTGTTACCGCATTGTTACGATTACGCCGCTACGGGCGTTACCGCGTGGGCAAACGCCCGGCTACAGGCGTTCCAGGCCGACGAACGGGCAATCTGCCAGTAACTGCGCAAGGCGGCGCCGGTCGGCCAGCACGAAGTCTTCGGCGACCAGTTCGGCCAGGGGATAGAGGACGAACGGTCGTGCCTGCATGTGGTAATGCGGCACCTTCAGGCGCGGGATGTCGATGACCTGGTCGCCGTACAGGAGGATGTCCAGGTCGAGGGTGCGCGGGCCCCAGCGCTCCAGGCGCACGCGGCCCTGGGCCGTTTCGATGGCCTGCAGGCCGTCGAGCAGTTCCAGGGGCGCCAGGGTGGTGTCCAGGGCGGCGACGGCGTTGGTGTAGCGCGGCTGGCCAGGCGACAGCGATTCGCTGCTGTAGAACGCAGAAACCGCCGCTACCGTCGTAGCAGGAAGCTGGCCCAGCGCCTCGACGGCGCTGTGCAGTTGCTCCTGCGGTTCATCCAGGTTGCTGCCCAGGCCGATGTACACGCGCTCCATGGTTATTCGCCCGCACCGTCGGCGCGCTTGCGCTTGCTCGGGCTGCGCTTGCGTTTGCGCGGGGCGGCGCCGGTACCTTCGTCACGGCTGCCCAGGTCGCGGATCATGTCGCGCCGCTCGCTGTCGTTGCTGTCCTGGTAGTCGGTCCACCACTGGCCCAGGCCATCGGTTTCCTCGCCTGCGCTTTCACGCAGCAACAGGAAATCGTAGCCGGCACGGAAGCGCGGGTTGTCCAGCAGCAGGTCGGCACGCTTGCCGCTGCGCCGTGGCAGGCGTTCCTGCATGTCCCAGATCTCGCGGATGGGCATGGTGAAACGCTTGGGGATCGCGATGCGTTGGCACTGCTCGGCAATCAGCTCGTGGGCGGCTTCGTTCATCGCCGGGATCGGCGGCATGCCGCGGCTCTGCAGGCGCAGCGCGCGACCCGGCAGGGCCGGCCAGAGCAGGGCAGCGAACAGGAAGGCCGGGGTCACCGGTTTGCCCTGCTTGATGCGCAGGTCGGTGTTGATCAAGGCCTGGCTGATCAGGGTGTGGGTGTAGGTCGGGTGTTCTTCCAGGGCCTCGGCACTGGCCGGGAACAGTGGGTCGAACAGCTGCAGGTCGACCAGCATCTCGAAGGTGTCGGCAGCCTGGCCGGAGAGGAACAGCTTGAGCGTTTCCTCGAACAGGCGGGCGGCCGGAATCTCGCGCAGCATCGGTGCGAGCTGGCGGATCGGCTGCACGGTGTGCTTCTCGATGCCGAAGTTCAGCTTGGCGGCGAAACGCACGGCGCGCAGCATGCGCACCGGGTCTTCCTGGTAGCGCTGGGTCGGGTCACCGATCAGGCGGATCAGGCGGTTGCGGATGTCGTGTACGCCATTGGCGTAGTCGAGGATGCGCTCGCTGACCGGATCGTAGTACAGGGCATTGATGGTGAAGTCACGGCGTTGCGCGTCTTCTTCCAGGGTGCCATAGACGTTGTCGCGCAGAATCCGCCCGCTCTCGTTACGCGACGAGGTGTGGCTGTCTTCCGCTTCGCTTTCCGGGTGGTTGGCGCGGAAGGTGGCGACTTCGATGATTTCACGACCGAAGTGGATGTGAACCAGCTTGAAACGGCGGCCGATGATGCGCGCATTGCGAAACTCGGCGCGGACTTGTTCAGGGGTGGCACTGGTGGCGACGTCGAAGTCCTTGGGGGTGATGCCCAGGAGTTGGTCGCGCACGCAGCCACCGACCAGATAGGCCTGGTAGCCAGCGTTTTGCAGGCGCTCGACGATGCTCACCGCATGACGACTGAACTGGCCACGTTGCAGCGAATGTTGACCGCTATTGATCACTTCAGGCGTGGTGCGCTTGTGGTGCGGACCACGTACGGGAGGACGGAACGACTGGAACAGCTTCTTCAGCATGGGATGCACTGTTTGAAGGAATGTTCGGCCAAGGAATCAGGAATGGCCGCATGATGGCCGGGGATTCTAGCATTTACTGGCGAGATGGTGTAGGCGGTCGCGTCTAGGGGCGCGGGGAAGGGGAGAAACTACAAGGGGAGCCGAAGCTCCCCAAGAAGTAGTTGCGTGCTCTTATTGTTTTTCTGCCGGGCTTCTTGTTTTTGTTGAGCGCCCTGCCCACAAAGAAAGCTTGTGGGCGGTATCCCTAACCGGGATCAAGAGCAAACGGATTGCTTTGGTCGCTGAGGTTGCAATGATCATGTGATCCAACCAGTTCAGGCTCTGCTAGAGTGCAGTTTTTGTTGTTCTCTGCCTGGTTGTGGGGCGAGCCCCAAAAACAACTCCTCTCCAAAAGAATCAGTTAGCTGCGTCTCCGCCGTCTTGTTCTTATTGTGCGTGAGCCGATTCGTCTTATTTTTATTGTCTTTTGCAGTGCTTGTTATTGTTCTTGTACCAAACATATAGCAGGTGCCGTGCCAACTTTTGCAAACCCCAGTAAAACAAGGGGTTGCAGCGATTTCGGGGTGTAAATGGGGCGAAAAAAAACCGGGGCTTCGTTACCGTAAGCCCCGGTTTTTGTTACGAGATTGTGGCAGGGTAACAGTTTGTCGCGAAACGACTGTGTTACCGCCGGCACCCCCCGGTGACAGCTGAAAGGGATCAGCTGTCGCTGGTGGCACCGCTCTTGCGCCGCGGGATGCCCAGGCGCTGGCGGCGCTCCCACAGGCACTTGCGACTGACCCCGAGCTTGCGTGCCAGTTCGGTCTCGGTCATGTGGTCCTGGTGCTCGAGGACGAAGTGCTGGAAGTAGTCCTCCAGCGACAGGTCTTCGGTCGGTTCGTGACTGGTGGCGTTGGCCGGGCTGCCATTGCCGGGCAGGCTGGCGAACGGCTCGTCGTCGTCCAGGTCGCTCAGTTCGATATCGATACCCAGCAGGTCGGCGGAAATTTCCGGGCTTTCGCACAGAATCACCGCGCGCTCCACGGCGTTCTCCAGTTCACGCACGTTACCTGGCCAGGAGTAGTGCCGAATGGCCTGTTCGGCATCGTGGCCGAAGCGCAGGTCGTTACGGCCGATGCGCGCGCTCTGGCGGGCGAGGAAGGCGTTGGCGATCTCGTTGACGTCGGCGCCGCGCTCGCGCAGGGCGGGCAGCTTGAGGGCGATGACGTGCAGGCGGTAGTAGAGGTCCTCACGGAACTGGCCGAGCTTGGCCAGGTTCTTCAGGTCGCGGTGGGTCGCGGCGATCAGGCGCACATCGACCTTCTGCGACTGCACCGAGCCGACCCGGCGGATCTCGCCTTCCTGCAGCACGCGCAACAGGCGGGCCTGGGCTTCCAGCGGCAGTTCGCCGATTTCGTCGAGGAACAGGGTGCCGCCGTCGGCCGCTTCGACCAGGCCGGCACGACCGGCGCTGGCGCCGGTGAACGCGCCTTTCTCGTGGCCGAACAGTTCCGACTCGATCAGGGTTTCCGGAATGGCCGCGCAGTTCACCGAGATCATCGGTGCCTTGGCCCGGCGCGAAAGATTGTGCAGGGCGCGGGCGACCAGCTCTTTACCGGTGCCCGACTCGCCCTGGATCAGCACATTGGAATCGGTGGGGGCGACCTTGCGGATCTTGCCGTACAGATCCTGCATGGGCGGGCAGGAGCCGATGATGCCGATCTCGCCGTTGGCGGCAGTGCTGGCGCCTTTGTCGGCGGTGGCACTCTTGCCGTTGCCGCGCGCTTCGGCAGGTACCGCCGGGGCGTTCTGGCGGTCGCGCAGGATGCGCGCCACGGCCTGGAGCATCTCGTCGTGGTCGAAAGGCTTGGCGATGTAGTCCACCGCGCCCATCTTCATCGAGTCGACGGCCGAGCGCAGGCTGGCGTAGCTGGTCATGATCAGCACCGGGGTGCCCTGGCCGAGCTTGATCAGTTCAGTGCCCGGGGCGCCAGGCAGGCGCAGGTCGCTGACGATCAGGTCGAAGGTGGCAATGCTGAAGCGTTCCTGGGCTTCCTGGACCGAGCCGGCTTCGCTGACCTGGTACTGGTTACGCTCCAGCAGTCGACGCAGCGCCGAGCGGATGATGGTTTCGTCTTCGACGATCAGAATGTGAGGCATTGATTCAATTCTCTCGACGGTCTCAGTTCACAGCGGACGTCGCTACGACATGACGCGGCAGGGTCACACGGATCCGGGTGCCACGCTGGCTCTGGGTATCGGCCGGGCTGTCGATGGTGATTTGTCCATAATGCTCTTCCACGATGGAATAGACCAGAGCAAGCCCCAGTCCGGTACCTTCGCCCGGGTCCTTGGTAGTGAAGAAGGGTTCGAACAGACGATCCATGATGTTTTTCGGAATACCGCTGCCTTCGTCCTCGACGATCAGGTCGACGGTATGTTCGCTGGCCTCGCTCTTGACCCGCACGGCACTGCCGGGAGGCGAGGCATCGCGGGCGTTGGACAGCAGATTGATCAGGACCTGGGCCAGGCGCTGCGGGTCGCCATCGACCCAGTGCTCGGGGTCGCACAGGTTGAAGAACTGTACTTCGAAATTGCGCCGGTTCAAGGCCAGCAGACCGATGGCGTCCTGGGCCACTTCGGCCAGGCACACCGGCTCGTCGCTGTGCTGGTGGCTGCCGGCGTGGGCGAAGCTCATCAGCGACTGGACGATGCGCGAGATACGTTTGGTCTGCTCGAGGATCTGGCTGCTCAGTTCGGTGATCTCTCCGTCTTCCTCGCGCTCTTCGCGCAGGTTCTGCGCCAGGCACGCGATGCCGGTGACCGGGTTGCCGATCTCGTGGGCCACCCCGGCGGCCAGGCGACCGATGCTGGCCAGGCGTTCGGAGTGCACCAGCTTGTCTTCCAGGGCCTGGGTTTCGGTGAGGTCTTCGACCAGCAGCACCAGGCCGCTGTTGCCCGGCGCCAGGGGTTCGTCGATGGCCGCCTTGTGCAGGTTCAGCCAGCGGGTCTGGCCGTCCAGGCCCAGGCGCTGTTTGTGCAGGTGTTCATCGGGCACGTTGATGAAGCCCAGCAGCAGCCCGCGCCAGGGTTCGCCGATGGTGGTCAGGCGCGAACCGACCACGCGCTTGGCGGCAATCCCGGTGAGCTCTTCCATGGCCTTGTTCCACATCAGGATTTCCTGGTCCTTGGCCAGCGAGCAGACGCCCATGGGCAATTCCTGCAGGGTCTGGCGGTGGTAGCGCCGCAGGGCGTCGAGCTCGGCGGCAAGGCCAGTCAGGCGCGAGTGATAGTCTTCCAGACGACTTTCGATGAAGTGAATGTCTTCGGTCACGTAGTTTTCGTTGCCGGACTTGTACGGCAGGAAGGTTTCCACCATGTCCTGGGCAACGCTGGGGCCCATCAGGCCCGAGAGGTTGGCTTCGATCCGGTCGCGCAGGCGGCGCAGGGCGTAGGGGCGGCGTTCATCGAAGGGCAGGTAGAGGTCGCGCAGGGCCTGCTCCACTTCCTTCTGTGCAGCCTTGGCACCCAGCGGCTTGGCCAGTTGCGTGGCGAACTCCTGGGGCGAGGCGGCATGCAGCTCGCGTCGCTGCGGGCGACGCACGTTATCCACGGCACAGGCTTCGGCGGCGCTGACTTCTTCGTTGCTGGCGTTGGTGAACAGCGAGATCAGGGTGAACAGCAGCACGTTCGCCGCCAGCGAGGCGATGGCCGCCATGTGCCAGCTGGTGTCGTCGAGCACGTAGATCATGTTCAGCAGCGGGATATAGAAGCCCTGCAGGTTGCCCACCAGCGGCAACAGCATGGTCACCATCCACACCAGGATCCCGGCCAGCAGCCCGGCAATGAAGCCGCGGCGGTTGGCGGTCGGCCAGTACAGCACCGAGAGCACGCCCGGCAGGAACTGCAGGGTGGCGACGAAGGCGACGATGCCGAGGTTGGCCAGGTCCTGCTGGCTTTCCAGGGTCAGGTAGAAGCCGAAGCCGGCGGCGATGATGGCGACGATCAGGGCGCGGCGGGTCCACTTCAGCCAGCGGTAGATGTTGCCCTCGGCCGGTGGCTGGTACAGCGGCAGCACCAGGTGGTTCAGGGCCATGCCCGATAGCGCCAGGGTGGTGACGATGATCAGCCCGCTGGACGCCGATAGCCCGCCGACATAGGCGAGCAAGGCCAGCGCC
This sequence comes from Pseudomonas sp. BGr12, assembly GCF_030272895.1. Classification (GTDB taxonomy): domain Bacteria; phylum Pseudomonadota; class Gammaproteobacteria; order Pseudomonadales; family Pseudomonadaceae; genus Pseudomonas. The sequence continues at coordinate 164,278 of NZ_JALRNF010000007.1, forward strand.
TGGTTGTTGGCGGCGATGCCCAGGCCCAGGGTGAAGTATTCCGGGCTGGTGCTGGCGCCCATCTTCAGGCCGGCCCAGAGAATCAGCGGCACGGCCAGGCTCATCAACAGCAGGAACAGCGGCAGGCCCCAGCTGGCGCTGACCAGCGAGCGCGGGTTGAGGTTCTCGGTGAAGGCCATGTGGTACATGTGCGGCATGACGATGGCCGAGGCGAAGAACACCAGCAGCAGGGTGCGCCATGGGCCCTCCTGCAAGGGGGTATGCAGCGCGGCCAGGGCCGTCTGGTTCTGCAGCAACCACACTTCCAGTTGATGCGGGCCGCCGAACACGCCGTACAGGGCATACAGGCCGATACCGCCCAGGGCCAGCAGCTTGATCACCGATTCGAAGGCGATGGCGAATACCAGGCCCTCGTGCTTTTCCCGGGTGGCGATGTGCCGGGAACCGAAGAAGATGGTGAACAGGGTGATCAGGGCGCAGAAGGCCAGGGCCACCCGGGCCTTGACCGGCTCGCCGGTGAGGATGCTGATGGAGTCGGCCACGGCCTGGATCTGCAGGGCCAGCAGCGGCAGCACGCCGATCAGCATGAACACCGTGGTCAGGGCTCCGGCCCAGGTGCTGCGAAAGCGAAAGGCGATCAGGTCGGCCAGCGATGACAGCTGGTAGGTGCGGGTGATCTTGAGGATCGGATAGAGCAGCACCGGTGCCAGCAGGAAGGCCCCGGAAACACCCAGGTAACAGGCCAGGAAACCATAACCGTACTGGTAGGCCAGGCCCACCGAGCCGTAGAAGGCCCAGGCACTGGCGTAGACGCCCAGCGAAAGGGTGTAGGTCAGGGGGTGGCGAATGATCGAGCGCGGGATCATGCCGCGTTCGCTGACCCAGGCCACGCCGAACAGCACCAGCAGGTAGGCGGCGCTGATCAGGATCATCTGGGTCAGGCTAAAGCTCATCGGCATCACGTTGGCTCTGCAGGATAAAGGTCACGACGATCAGGATCAGCCAGAGCAGGTAAGGGCGATACCAGGCACCGGTTGGCTCGATCCACCAGTCCATGATGGCCGGGGAGAACAGGTAGATCCCCACGACCAGAAGCAGGACCAAACGATAGATATACATGCTGGCCTCAAAGGTTAGGGCGCTGCGGCTTGAACTTATTATTGGCGCAAATGGCTGCGGCGATGGTAACGGATGGGCTGACGGCTGCAAACGGGCTGGCGCAATTTAGCCAAAGTTTTGAATTTATTGGGCTTTTGACGTATCTGATTGTTGCTGGTGGTAGGAGCGGGGGTTGCCCCCCCATTCGTGAAAAAAGAACCCACGCAAAACAGGGGCAGCCCCCCACAACACCCCTGAAGAGGAGTTACCCATGAAGCAC
>NZ_JALRNF010000080.1 GCF_030272895.1 Pseudomonas sp. BGr12
GGAACGCGGTTGGTGATCAGGTCGACGAGGACGGCTTCTTCGCCAGCAGGGGGATTCTTCAGCAGCTCGACCAGGCCAGCGGTCTGTTCGGCGTTCAGGGCCAAAGGTGGCAAGCCTTCATCGGCGCGGGCTTGGACGTGGCGGAAATAGGCTTCGAGCACGGTGATCTCCTGTATAGCGCGTTGGGCAAGACGTTCTTGGGCGCCTTCGTACCCGGGAATAAAAAAGCGGGAGCAGATTCAAGGCCGTTGAGAGTGACCGCTGGTACGGCTGCCGAGAAACTGCCTGCTCCCACTGAAAACGGTTCGGGGTGCACGGACAGTCTTGTCCCTGGAACGTCCCTTTGATGAAAACTGTCGACACATACGTGTTGTAGTTGCGGAATCTAAGGTAAAAATGAAATCAGCACAAGGTGATTGTCGACACATTGCGTTTTAGATGGGTGAAGGCTGCTGAAAAAGGCACGCGCGCAGGCACCCGCAACCAGGCTAACCAGCGGTTCTGACGTGGCTGCGTCGCGGGTTTGGCGCAGAACGGGCGTGGCGGGCGTCTACCAGACGTACTGCAAGCGCAGGGTCCAGGTGTTGACATCCGGCGAGCCGGTGCGCTCCGACACCGTGTCGCTGTACGCCACCAGGCCGCCGAACTGCGGCGACAGCATGAAGCCGAGGCTGGCGCCCACCAGGGTATTTTCCTGTTCGTTGTCCTGGCTCACGCCGTCGATCTTGGTTTCGCCGCCGGTGTTGTAGGTGGCGTCCAGGGACGCCCAGAGTGCACGGTTGAGGGTGTAGCTGTAGTGCGCTTCCATGGCGTAGAGCGGCTTTTGTTCCAGCTTGCTGTTGCCCTGGTAATCGTCGTTGTCACCGTAGAACGACACATAGCCGTTGAGCTCCAGCCAGGTCGGGCCGAAGGGGGTGCCGAAGGCGATCTCGGGTTTGACCACCCAGCGGTTGGAGCCGATGTTGATGATGCGGTTCTTGTCATAGTCGCCGGTGGGCGTGACCAGCCAGATCGCGCCGCTGAGAAAGGTGCCGGGCTGCCAGCTGGAAAACTCCTCGGCGCTCAGTGCCGGGCCGCCAAAGAAGTTGTGGGCGAAGACGATCTGGGTATCGCCCATTCCGCCATTGTGCTTGGTGCCGGAAAAGAACCGGGCATCGTCGAACGAGGCTTCGACGTCGGCGTAGGGCTGGAGTACCTGGATGGCCGAGTTGCGGCCGTCGATGCCGAAGGAGCGGGCATAGCGGAAGATGTACAGGTCGGCGTTGAGTGACAGCCCGTCCAGCGGCAGGGCGGTATCGATGGGGGTGTTGGTGTCGATCAGGTTGTAGTAGCCGAACACCATGTTCAGGTCGATGGGGGTGTTCTGCCAGTCCCTGGCGTTGTCGGCCAGGCAAGGGGTCATGGAACCAAGCGCCGACAACGACAGCAGCAATCTGGTTGTACGGCGGGTGGTCATGGCGATCCCTCGTTCGGTCGGTTGAACAAAAAACAGCCTAGACGTTTTTCTCCGGGGTGGTGGCTGTGCCTTGGGTTGGGGGTGGGTGTCGAGGTTGTGAGCTTATCCATTTGATGTGGCGATGCTGCCGGCCCCTTCCGCCTTTACGGCGGCCTACTTTTCTCTTGGGAAAAGTAGGCAAAACCGCTTGCTCCTGCATCCGGCCCTGCGCTGCGCTCCGGGTCCCCTCGCTCCGGCGCCCTGCGGGGCCACGCGGCCTACGACTTGCTACGCAAGTCTACGGCTCGCGTTCTTCGGCTACGCCGAAGGTGCTGCGCACGGCCCCTCCAGACACCTCCACTCGGCCTCCTGAAGTCGCATTCTGCAGCGCCTGAACTGACGTGCATGAAGAGCAAGAGCAAGAGCAAGAGCAAGAGCAAGAGCAAGAGCAAGAGCAAGAGCAAGAGCAAGAGCAAGAGCAAGAGCGGGCCGTTACGCACTTTGGCTTTGTGTATGGGCCGGACACAGGGTGGACAGGTGTGCGGGGACATGGTTGACACTTTTCGGCAGGTAAAGCTGCCGGGAATTCGACATGCCCTGGAACGCGAGAGACGCCACGTCCTGCGGCGCCTGAAACAACGCGCATGAAAATCAAGAGCAAGAGTGGGAGCGGGCTTGCCCCGCGATGGCGTCAGCCTGGCTGCGCCAGACTCTGCTTTCGAAGATGCGCCCGAGCAGGCGCCGCCCGTAACTTCGCGACTTCAGGAGGCCGAGCGTAGGTGTCTGGAGGGGGCGGGTGCGTAGCACCCTTCGGCGTAGCC
>NZ_JALRNF010000081.1 GCF_030272895.1 Pseudomonas sp. BGr12
TGCACGTTGTCTGGCGCAGTGAACTGCACGGTGCCAGTGCTCTGACCGACACCGATGACGATCTGCTGGCCATTGGTGAGGTTGATCACCAACGGGGTGCCAGTGACCGGCGCGCTGACGGTAGCGGTGTAGGTGATCACGCCACCTTCGCCGATGGTGCTGACATCAGCGGTCAACTTGACGGTCGACGGGTCGATGGTGTCGTTGACCTCGGTGACGGCTGGAGTGTTATCCACCGCCAGATTCTCGAAGTCGCCACCGCTGGTGCCGGTGATGGTGGCTTCGACCTGGCCGGCGTCGAGGTACACATCGTCGTCCGGTGCCGCGACAGTGACGCTGCCCGACGTCTCACCCGCCGCGATGGTGATCGATTCACCATTGCTGAGGGTGATGCTCATGGCAGTGCCGGCCGGATTGGTCAGGGTGGCGGTGTAGGTGATTTCGCCACCTTCGTTGACCGACGGGGTGGCGGTCAGCTTCAGGCCGGTGGTGTCTTCAGTCCCCGGACCATCGGTGACGGTCACGCTGGTTTCACCGGAAGCCATCAGGTCTTCGTAATTACCGCCCGAGACGTCCTTGATGGCGTTGGTCAGGTCGAGGTTGGTGCTGTGCACGTTGTCCGGTGCAGTGAACTGCACGGTACCCGTGCTCTGACCGACGCCGATGACGATCTGCTGGCCATTGGTCAGGTTGATCACCAGCGGCGTGCCAGTCACTGGCGCGCTGACAGTAGCGGTGTAGGTGATCACACCACCTTCGCCGATAGTGCTGACATCGGCGGTCAATTTGACGGTCGACGGGTCGATGGTGTCGTTGACTTCAGTCACGGCCGCCGACGGGTCGACGTTGAGGTTTTCGAAGTCGCCACCGGACGTGCCGGTGATGGTCGCTTCGACCTGACCGGCATCGATGTACACGTCGTCGTCCGGCGCGGCCACGGTGACGCTGCCGCTAGTTTCGCCCGCCGCGATGGTGATGGACTCACCGTTGCTGAGGGTGATGGTCATGGCCGTGCCAGCCGGGTTGGTCAGGGTGGCGGTGTAGGTGATTTCACCGCCTTCGTTGACCGACGGGGTGGCGGTCAGCTTCAGACCGGTGGTGTATTCAGTGCCTGGACCATCGGTGACGGTCACAGTGGTGGTGCCCGAGGCAGTCAGGTCCTCGTAGTTACCACCCGAAACGTCCTTGATCGCGTTGGTCAGATCGAGGTTGGTGCTGTGTACGTTGTCCGGTGCAGTGAACTGCACGGTGCCCGTGCTCTGACCGACGCCGATAACGATCTGCTGGCCATTGGTGAGGTTGATCACCAATGGGGTGCCGGTGACCGGCGCGCTGACGGTGGCGGTGTAAGTAATCACGCCGCCTTCGCCGATGGTGCTGACGTCGGCGGTCAACTTGACGGTCGACGGATCGATGGTGTCATTGACCTCGGTGACAGCCGGGGTGTTATCCACAGCCAGATTCTCGAAGTCGCCACCGCTGGTGCCGGTGATGGTCGCTTCGACCTGACCAGCATCGATGTACACGTCGTCGTCCGGTGCCGCGACAGTCACGCTGCCCGAAGTCTCACCGGCAGCGATGGTGATGCTTTCACCGTTGCTGAGGGTAATGGTCATGGCGGTGCCAGCCGGATTGGTCAGGGTGGCGGTGTAGGTGATTTCACCACCTTCGTTGACCGATGGGGTGGCGGTCAGCTTCAGACCGGTGGTGTCTTCGGTACCTGGACCATCGGTGACGGTCACAGTGGTTTCACCGGAAGCGGTCAGCTCCTCGTAGTTGCCGCCACTCACGTCCTTGATGCTGTTGGTCAGGTCCAGGTTGGTGCTGTGCACGTTGTCTGGCGCGGTGAACTGCACGGTGCCAGTGCTCTGGCCGACGCCGATGACGATTTGCTGGCCATTGGTGAGGTTGATCACCAATGGGGTACCGGTCACCGGGGCGCTGACGGTGGCGGTGTAAGTAATCACGCCGCCTTCGCCGATGGTGCTGACATCGGCGGTCAATTTGACGGTCGACGGGTCGATGGTGTCGTTGACTTCAGTCACGGCCGCCGACGGGTCGACGTTGAGGTTCTCGAAGTCGCCACCGGACGTACCGGTGATGCTCGCTTCGACCTGGCCGGCGTCGATGTACACATCGTCATCCGGTGCCGCGACAGTCACGCTGCCGCTGGTTTCGCCCGCCGCGATGGTGATGGACTCACCATTGCTGAGGGTGAT
>NZ_JALRNF010000082.1 GCF_030272895.1 Pseudomonas sp. BGr12
GCGATGCATCGTTTCACTGCTGAGTTCGGGATGGGATCAGGTGGTTCCAATGCTCTATGGTCGTCAAGAAATTCTGTTGCCAGAAGGTCTTGTTTAGACACTCCAGCGAATTCGGATATGTGACAATTTGTGGTTTGCAAACTTTCGGTTCAGCGTCTTCACCACCACAATCTGCGCTGCAGATTGCTTGGGTGTTATATGGTCAAGCCTCACGGGCAATTAGTATTGGTTAGCTCAACGCCTCACAGCGCTTACACACCCAACCTATCAACGTCGTAGTCTTCGACGGCCCTTCAGGGAGCTCAAGGCTCCAGTGAGATCTCATCTTGAGGCAAGTTTCCCGCTTAGATGCTTTCAGCGGTTATCTCTTCCGAACATAGCTACCCGGCAATGCCACTGGCGTGACAACCGGAACACCAGAGGTTCGTCCACTCCGGTCCTCTCGTACTAGGAGCAGCCCCTCTCAAATCTCAAACGTCCACGGCAGATAGGGACCGAACTGTCTCACGACGTTCTAAACCCAGCTCGCGTACCACTTTAAATGGCGAACAGCCATACCCTTGGGACCGGCTTCAGCCCCAGGATGTGATGAGCCGACATCGAGGTGCCAAACACCGCCGTCGATATGAACTCTTGGGCGGTATCAGCCTGTTATCCCCGGAGTACCTTTTATCCGTTGAGCGATGGCCCTTCCATACAGAACCACCGGATCACTAAGACCTACTTTCGTACCTGCTCGACGTGTCTGTCTCGCAGTCAAGCGCGCTTTTGCCTTTATACTCTGCGACCGATTTCCGACCGGTCTGAGCGCACCTTCGTACTCCTCCGTTACTCTTTAGGAGGAGACCGCCCCAGTCAAACTACCCACCATACACTGTCCTCGATCCGGATAACGGACCTGAGTTAGAACCTCAAAGTTGCCAGGGTGGTATTTCAAGGATGGCTCCATGAGAACTGGCGTCCCCACTTCAAAGCCTCCCACCTATCCTACACAAGCAAATTCAAAGTCCAGTGCAAAGCTATAGTAAAGGTTCACGGGGTCTTTCCGTCTAGCCGCGGATACACTGCATCTTCACAGCGATTTCAATTTCACTGAGTCTCGGGTGGAGACAGCGCCGCCATCGTTACGCCATTCGTGCAGGTCGGAACTTACCCGACAAGGAATTTCGCTACCTTAGGACCGTTATAGTTACGGCCGCCGTTTACCGGGGCTTCGATCAAGAGCTTCGCGTTAGCTAACCCCATCAATTAACCTTCCGGCACCGGGCAGGCGTCACACCCTATACGTCCACTTTCGTGTTTGCAGAGTGCTGTGTTTTTAATAAACAGTCGCAGCGGCCTGGTATCTTCGACCGACGTGGGCTTACGCAGCAAGTGCTTCACCCTCATCGGCGCACCTTCTCCCGAAGTTACGGTGCCATTTTGCCTAGTTCCTTCACCCGAGTTCTCTCAAGCGCCTTGGTATTCTCTACCCAACCACCTGTGTCGGTTTGGGGTACGGTTCCTGGTTATCTGAAGCTTAGAAGCTTTTCTTGGAAGCATGGCATCAACCACTTCGTCGCCTAAAGGCAACTCGTCATCAGCTCTCGGCCTTAAGATCCCGGATTTACCTAAGATCTCAGCCTACCACCTTAAACTTGGACAACCAACGCCAAGCTGGCCTAGCCTTCTCCGTCCCTCCATCGCAATAACCAGAAGTACAGGAATATTAACCTGTTTTCCATCGACTACGCTTTTCAGCCTCGCCTTAGGGACCGACTAACCCTGCGTCGATTAACGTTGCGCAGGAAACCTTGGTCTTTCGGCGTGCGAGTTTTTCACTCGCATTGTCGTTACTCATGTCAGCATTCGCACTTCTGATACCTCCAGCAAGCTTCTCAACTCACCTTCACAGGCTTACAGAACGCTCCTCTACCGCATCAC
>NZ_JALRNF010000083.1 GCF_030272895.1 Pseudomonas sp. BGr12
ATGCGTGCACCGGCCTTGCCGTAGATGCCGTAGTAGCCTTCTTCGGTCAGCTGGTGGGCGTCCATCTTGGTTGGCGGGGCCAGCCACAGACGGGTCGGGATACCGCCCTTGACCTTGTCCAGCAGCTTGCCGGCAGCGCGGAAGTGACCGATGTTGGTCATGCACGAACCGATGAACACTTCATCGATCTTCTCGCCCTGTACGGTCGACAGCAGGCGTGCGTCGTCCGGGTCGTTCGGCGCGCAGAGCACAGGCTCCTTGACGTCGGCCAGGTCGATTTCGATGATCTCGGCGTATTCGGCGTCCTTGTCGGCTTCCAGCAGCTGCGGGTTGGCCAGCCAGGCTTCCATCGCCTGGGCGCGACGCTCCAGGGTACGGGCATCGCCGTAGCCTTCGCTGATCATCCAGCGCAGCAGGGTGATGTTGGACTGCAGGTACTCGGCAATGGCCTTCTCAGGCAGCTTGATCGAGCAACCGGCGGCGGAACGTTCGGCCGAGGCGTCGGACAGTTCGAACGCTTGCTCGACGGTCAGTTCGTCCAGGCCTTCGATTTCCAGGATGCGGCCGGAGAAGGCGTTGATCTTGCCTTTCTTCTCGACGGTCAGCAGGCCTTGCTGGATGGCGTAGTAAGGGATGGCGTGGACCAGGTCACGCAGGGTGATGCCTGGCTGCAGCTTGCCCTTGAAGCGCACCAGTACCGACTCCGGCATGTCCAGCGGCATGACGCCGGTGGCAGCGGCGAAGGCGACCAGGCCGGAACCGGCCGGGAAGGAGATGCCGATCGGGAAGCGGGTGTGCGAGTCACCACCGGTACCGACGGTGTCCGGCAGCAGCATGCGGTTCAGCCAGCTGTGGATGATGCCGTCGCCTGGACGCAGGGACACGCCGCCACGGGTGCGGATGAAATCCGGCAGGGTGTGGTGGGTGTTGACGTCGATCGGCTTCGGATAAGCGGCGGTGTGGCAGAACGACTGCATGACCAGGTCGGCGGAGAAGCCCAGGCACGCCAGGTCTTTCAGCTCGTCACGGGTCATCGGGCCAGTGGTGTCCTGGGAACCGACGGTGGTCATCTTCGGCTCGCAGTAGGTGCCTGGGCGCACGCCCTTGCCAGCAGCCAGGCCACAGGCCTTGCCGACCATCTTCTGCGCCAGGGTGTAGCCCTTGCCGGTGTCGACCGGGGCTTCAGGCAGCTTGAACAGGTCGGTTGCGCCCAGGCCCAGTTCGGCACGGGCTTTTTCGGTCAGGCCACGGCCGACGATCAGCGGGATACGGCCGCCAGCGCGGACTTCGTCGAGCAGGACCGGGGTTTTCAGTTCGAAGGTGGTGACCACTTCGCCGCTGTCGTGGCGAACGACCTTGCCTTCATACGGGTAGACGTCGATGACGTCGCCCATGGCGAGGTTAGTGCAGTCGAATTCGATCGGCAGGGCGCCGGCGTCTTCCATGGTGTTGTAGAAGATCGGGGCGATCTTGGTGCCGAAGCAGAAGCCACCGCCGCGCTTGTTCGGCACATACGGGATGTCGTCGCCGAAGAACCACAGCACCGAGTTGGTGGCCGATTTACGCGAAGAACCGGTACCGACCACGTCACCGACGTAGGCGACCGGGAAGCCCTTGGCCTTGACGGCTTCGATCTGGGCCAGCGGGCCGACCGAACCTGGTTGCTGCGGCTCGATGCCGTCACGAGCCATTTTCAGCATGGCCAGGGCGTGCAGCGGGATGTCAGGGCGCGACCAGGCGTCCGGGGCAGGGGACAGGTCGTC
>NZ_JALRNF010000084.1 GCF_030272895.1 Pseudomonas sp. BGr12
CCCCCCCGTCTGGCCGGGGGGGGGGGTTTTTGGGGCGGTTGCCCCCCTCTTTGCTTTTTAACCCCCCGCTGCTCTGGGGGGGCCCCCCCCGCTCCCACAGGGTGATGCTGTCAGGCCTTGGCGGCCATTGCCGTGACTTCCACGCGCATGCCTTCGACCGCCAGGGATGCCACGCCAACGGCAGCGCGCACCGGCCAGGGTTTGGCGAAGAAGCGCTGGTACACCTCGTTGAAGGCGGCGCGGTCGGCCATGTCGGTGAGGTAGATGGTCAGGTGCAGGACCCGGTCCATGGAGCTGCCGGCACGCTCCAGCGCACCCTTGAGCGCCTGCAGGGTGCATTCGCTCTGCAGGGTGATGTCGCCCAACTCCAGGCTGCCGTCGGCACGGGTGGGGATCTGGGTGGAGACCAGCAGGCCGCCGAAACCGGTGACGTCGGAGGAGATGGACTCTGGGTCCGGATCAGGGATAAAGGTGATGTCGTGATTGGCCATGGGGATCTCTTGTGCGAGGAGTAAATGAGGCGTGCGGGTAGTGTACAACCTCATCAAGGCCTTGCCAGCGTCCTGTCCATTTGCCGGGATCAACAGTAAGTCGCTGTTTCTACGAAAAAATATTCGGCTTGGGGGTTCCCAGGGGCGGTTAATGTTGGTACATTTGCGCCCACTGCCGCACAGGCAGCCATCAAAAGAGTGCCAGGCACTCGTCGCAGTACCTACAGGGGCGTCGCCAAGCGGTAAGGCAGCAGGTTTTGATCCTGCCATGCGTTGGTTCGAATCCAGCCGCCCCTGCC
>NZ_JALRNF010000085.1 GCF_030272895.1 Pseudomonas sp. BGr12
CTGGTAATCAACCTGACCAATGGCCAGCAGATCGTCATTGGCGTCGGTCAGAGCACTGGCACCGTGCAGTTCACCGCACCGGACAACGTACACAGCACCAACCTCGACCTGACCAACGCGATCAAGGACGTCAGTGGTGGTAACTACGAGGAGCTGACTGCTTCCGGTGAGACCACCGTGACCGTCACCGACGGTCCAGGTACCGAAGACACTACCGGTCTGAAGCTGACCGCGACCCCGTCGGTCAACGAAGGTGGTGAAATCACCTACACCGCGACGCTGACCAACCCGGCTGGCACCGCCATGACCATCACCCTCAGCAACGGTGAGTCCATCACCATCGCTGCCGGTGAGACTTCGGGCAGCGTGACCGTGGCGGCACCGGATGACGATGTGTACATCGACGCCGGCCAGGTCGAAGCGACCATCACCGGTACGTCCGGTGGCGACTTCGAGAACCTGGCTGTGGATAACACTCCAGCCGTCACCGAGGTCAACGACACCATCGATCCATCGACGGTGAAACTCACTGCCGACGTCAGCACTATCGGCGAAGGTGGCGTGATCACCTACACCGCTACCGTCAGCGCCCCGGTGACCGGTACCCCATTGGTGATCAACCTCACCAACGGCCAGCAGATCGTCATCGGCGTCGGCCAGAGCACGGGCACCGTGCAGTTCACCGCG
>NZ_JALRNF010000086.1 GCF_030272895.1 Pseudomonas sp. BGr12
GTGATACCCGTAGCTTCGGTGCATGGTTTGAGCCCCGTTACATCTTCCGCGCAGGCCGACTCGACTAGTGAGCTATTACGCTTTCTTTAAAGGGTGGCTGCTTCTAAGCCAACCTCCTAGCTGTCTAAGCCTTCCCACATCGTTTCCCACTTAACCATGACTTTGGGACCTTAGCTGACGGTCTGGGTTGTTTCCCTTTTCACGACGGACGTTAGCACCCGCCGTGTGTCTCCCATGCTCGGCACTTCCAGGTATTCGGAGTTTGCATCGGTTTGGTAAGTCGGGATGACCCCCTAGCCGAAACAGTGCTCTACCCCCTGGAGTGATACATGAGGCGCTACCTAAATAGCTTTCGAGGAGAACCAGCTATCTCCGAGCTTGATTAGCCTTTCACTCCGATCCACAGGTCATCCGCTAACTTTTCAACGGTAGTCGGTTCGGTCCTCCAGTCAGTGTTACCTAACCTTCAACCTGCCCATGGATAGATCGCCCGGTTTCGGGTCTATACCCAGCGACTAAGCGCCCTATTAAGACTCGCTTTCGCTACGCCTCCCCTATTCGGTTAAGCTCGCCACTGAATATAAGTCGCTGACCCATTATACAAAAGGTACGCAGTCACCTAACAA
>NZ_JALRNF010000087.1 GCF_030272895.1 Pseudomonas sp. BGr12
GTCGTTCGCCACGACAGCGGCGAAGTGGTCACCACCTTCGAACTGAAAACCCCGGTCCTGCTCGACGAAGTCCGCGCGGGCGGCCGTATCCCGCTGATCGTCGGCCGTGGCCTGACCGAAAAAGCCCGTGCCGAGCTGGGCCTGGGCGCGACCGACCTGTTCAAGCTGCCTGAAGCCCCGGCTGATACCGGCAGGGGTTATAGCCTGGCGCAGAAAATGGTCGGCAAGGCCTGTGGCGTCGCCGGTATTCGTCCGGGCACCTACTGCGAACCGAAGATGACCACCGTCGGCTCCCAGGACACCACCGGCCCGATGACTCGCGACGAGCTCAAAGACCTGGCCTGCCTGGGCTTCTCTGCCGACCTGGTCATGCAGTCGTTCTGCCACACCGCGGCCTATCCGAAGCCTGTGGACGTGACCACCCACCACACCCTGCCGGATTTCATGCGCAACCGTGGCGGCGTGTCCCTGCGTCCAGGCGACGGCATCATCCACAGCTGGCTGAACCGCATGCTGCTGCCGGACACCG
>NZ_JALRNF010000088.1 GCF_030272895.1 Pseudomonas sp. BGr12
ATCCGCGCCTACGACCACCGCCAGGCCCATGCCTACCTCGACGGTGAAATCGACCACACCCGCGGCGCGCTCACCACCACCTACGGCGAGGCCTACCACTACGCCGAAGCCTACCGCGAACTGGGCGACCGCTATGCTCGCGAGGAACGCCTGCAGAGCGAAAGCGGCTACTTCTATGCGCGCCTGCGCCACGAGCGCTACCTCACCGAGCGCACCCGGCTGAGCGGCGTCAGCAGCTGCACCAGCCTGGCGCCGGGGCAGGTGCTGAAGGTCGCGGGCGAGGCGCCCTCGGCCTTCGCCGAGCGGGCGCTGATTACCGCCGTGCACCTGGAGGCGGCGCGCGATCGCAGCCTGCGGGTAACCTTCGAGGGCATGCCGTTCGACTACGACATCTGCTACCGCCCGCCGCTGCAGGACAAGCCGCAGATCGCCGGCACCGTGCCGGCGCGGGTCAGCAGCACGCGGGCCAACGACCCTTACGGCCACATCGACCTGCA
>NZ_JALRNF010000089.1 GCF_030272895.1 Pseudomonas sp. BGr12
GTTCTTCGGCTACGCCGAAGGTGCTGCGCACGGCCCCTCCAGGCACCTCCACTCGGCCTCCTGAAGTCGCATTCTGCAGCGCCTGAACTGACGCGCATGAAGAGCAAGATCAAGAGCAAGAGCCGGTCGTTACTCACTTTGGCTTTGTGTCTGGACCGGACACAGGGTGGACAGGTGTGCGGGGACATGATGCCCTGGGACGTGAGAGACGCCGCGTTCTGCGGCGCCTGAAATAACGCGCATGAAAATCAAGAGCAAGAGTGGGAGCGGGCTTGCCCCGCGATGGCGTCAGCCAGGCAGCGCCAACCTCTGATTTCGAAGATGCGCCCATGTAGGCGCCACCCGTAACTTCGCGACTTCAGGAGGCCGAGCGGAGGTGTCTGGAGGGGGCGGGTGCGCAGCACCCTTCGGCGTAGCCGAAGA
>NZ_JALRNF010000008.1 GCF_030272895.1 Pseudomonas sp. BGr12
AGCGTAGGGCCGGATGCAGGAGCAAGCGGTTTTGCCTACTTTTCCCAAGAGAAAAGTAGGCCGCCGTAAGGGCGGAAAGGGCCGGCAGCGTCGCCGCATGGAATGGATAAGCTCGCAACCTCAGCCCCCAAGCCCAAGGATCATAGCCTCCAGAATTCCGTGAAGAACCTTGTTCATGCCTAGCGATCAGTCATCACCGCCGTCGTCAAAGTGAAAGCGATGCAACACGCGATGGGCGACCGGCGCCAGGATCAAACCGATGCTGGCGACAAACACCAGCCCGACATACAAGCCGTAGCCAGCAAAGAAGAGCTTGCCGCCAACGCTCTCGGGCAGGATCACCGGCCCTACCCCGCCCAGCAGCAAGGTGGCGTTGAAGATGGCATCGTGCAGGGGGATGTGCGGCTCGAAGTACAGGTGCCCCAGCACCCCGAACAGGATCGAGCCAACCAGCAACAAGCCGGCGCCAAGGCCATGCCACATCAGGCGATAACGAAACTGCCGGGGCGAAATGACCGCTTCGGTCCTGGACTCGTACATCCGCTGTACTCCTGTATCGATCGTGGCCGCCCAGCATAGGCAGGTTGCCTGGCCGGCCACAACCTCAGGCGCGCCTCAGCCGCGAGCGTGTGCCTGCAAATTGGCCATCATCTGTTGCAGCGCCTCCAGGCTGTCGCGCGGATGCACGGCCTCGCTGAAATCGCCGATGTGCTGCCAGTTGGCCGCCACATCCTCCGGGGCAAAGCCCTGGTGCGGGTTGAACCCCACGCCCAAACTACGCTCCCAGCGCACCTTGCCGATCCAGCCGCCACCGACTTCGTACAGGCCACCGCTGTCCTGGCATTGCTCGCTGCCGAGGAACACCACCAGAGGGCTGACCAGTTCAGGCTTGAGTTGTTCGAACACCTGGGGCGGAATCAGTCCTTCGGTCATGCGCGTACCGCCAGTGGGTGCGATGGCATTGACCAGGATGCCGTGCTTGCGGCCTTCGATGGCCAGGGTCCGGGTCAGGCCGTAGAGCCCCAGCTTGGCCATGCCATAGTTGGCCTGGCCGAAATTGCCGTAGATCCCCGACGTCGACGCGGTGAACACCACCCGCCCCCAGTTCTGCTCGCGCAGATGTGGCCAGGCAGCGCGGGTCACCTTGTAGGCCCCTTCCACGTGCACCTGGTAGACCTGGTCCCAATCGCTGTCTTCCATCTTGTGGAAGGTCTTGTCGCGCAGGATGCCGGCGTTGTTGATCAGCACATCGACCCGCCCGAAGGTATCCAGCGCCTGCTCGACGATATGCTGGCCATCGGTCACCGAGTCGTGGCTGGCCACCGCCGTGCCGCCGGCTTCGCGAATCTGCGCCACCACCCGGTCGGCCGCAGAGGCGCTGGCGCCTTCGCCATGGGTCGAGCCGCCCAGGTCATTGACCACCACCCGGGCGCCGTGACGGGCGAACAGCAAGGCATGGGCACGCCCCAGGCCGCCGCCCGCTCCAGTCACGATCACCACTTTATCGTCCAGGCGCACCGAATCGTTCATGCTCAACACTCCAGGGAAACCGGCAAGGGATGCCCGAGTGTCGGCCAGGCCCGGCCGACACACAATCAAGCGGGCACGGGGTGAATGGCAGGCGATAAGGTCAACGGATGATGGGCAGGCCCGACCCTTCAGGACCAGGCGACTTTCTGTGGAATCTGTGCCATAGGCTGCTCGCGAAACGCCAGGTAGTGGCGCAGGACCTGCACCGGCGACTCGGTGTGCGGGTAATGGCCGATGCCTTGCAACAGCACGGTATCGGGATGCGGCACAAGTTCCTGGTAGCGTTCGAGCATGTGCGCGCCCGACACCGGATCGACCGCACCGTTGATAAAGCGCAACGGCACGCCCTCCTGTTGCAGGGCACCGACCCAACGCTCCCGGTGCGCCACCCGCTCGAGCACATAGCCGACCAGCTTGTGCAGGATCCGCGTGCCCTGGTTGGCGGCGATCAGGCTCCAGTAATCATCCAGGGCGCTTTCGCTGGGATGGGTGCAGGGGCCATAGACCTGGGTGACGTTGCGCACCAGGTCATCGCGCCCGAACGAGCGCCCCACCAACCAGCCCAGGCGACTGAGCAGCAGTTTCTGGATCAGCAGCGCGCGGTGCCGCTCGGGAAACAGGCCACCATTGAGGAATACGCAACTGGCAACCTGTGCGCGACCTTCATGGTGGCGAGCCAGCAATTCCTGGGCGACGCTGTCACCATAGTCATGGCCCAGCAGGTGCACCGGTCGGTCAACCTGCAGGTGTGCGAGCAAGGCCTGCTGCAGATCGGCCTGCTCGATCAGGCTGTAGTCGTGATGCACCGGCTTGGCCGAATCGCCAAAACCGAGCATGTCACAGGCAATCACCCGGTAACGCTGGGCCAGTGGCGCCCACAGGTAGTGCCAATCCCAGCTTGCGGTGGGAAATCCGTGGATAAGCAGCAGCGGCTCACCTTGCCCTGCCGTCCAGTAGCGGATGCTCTGGCCGCGGAACGAGAAATTCAGGCCCCGGGTCCGCCAGACGCACAATGGAATCTCGGCCAGGGGCATCAGCATGCTCCCGGTGAGTGGATGTGTGGGGTGTTGGGCAAGGCAGCGGTAGCGATCATTGCAATCACCTCGGCACATTCGTGTGCTCTACTGGGGAAACAGTCTAGTCAGCACACGGTCAAAGGGAAGTTGCATTGGCAGCCAGCTTATTGACCTTACGAGTCAGGTGGCCAATTGGCGCAGTGCGTCACACCATCAAGGTCAAAAGCGGCGCTGCGAACAGGTTCAGCAGCCCGGTCAGGACCATCACCAGCCCGGCCACCGAGCCCTCTTCGCCACCGACTTCGTGGGCCCGGCTGACCCCGGCGCCATGGGCTCCGACCCCGAACAGCGCGCCACGGGCCAAAGGCGTGCGCAGCGGCAGGAACTTGAGCAGCACCCCGCCGAACATCGCGCCCAGTACCCCGGTAAACATCACGAACACCGCCGTCAGTTCCGGCACCCCGCCCAGGTCGCGGGCCAATGGCATGGCAAAGGGCGTGGTGATCGAACGCGGCAGCAGCGACAGGCTCACCGCATTATCCAGCGCCAGCAGATGGGCCAGGCCCCAGGAGCTGCCGATGGACGCAGCACTGCCCACCAGCATGCCCAGGGTCAGTGCCGGCCAGTGCCGCGCCAGCAGGGCACGCTGTTGCCAGATCGGCACGGCGAAGGCCACCGTCACCGGCCCCAGCACCGACATCAACCAATGGGTGTTGCGCGAATATTCGGCATAGGCGGTGTGCAGGGGTACGGCGATCGCCAGCAGCACGGCCGGCACCAGGATCAGCGGCGACAACAGGTAACGGCCGGTGCGCCGGTACAGCCAGCGGCTGCCCAGGTACGCCAGCAAGGTCAGCGCCAGCCAGAACAGCGACATGGGCTCAAGCGTCATGACGCATCCTCCAGCGGCACACGCCTTCCACCGTCACCGCCGTCAGCACCATGACCATCAGGGTACTGACGCCAATCACCAGGAGGATGCGCCAGCCTTCGTCACGCAGCAGGCTGCCGTAGTCGAGCAGGCTCATCAGTGCCGGAATGAAGAACAGCAGCATCTCGGCCATCAACAGGCCCGCGCCCAGTTGCAAAGTGGCCGGCTTCAGCCAGCCCAGGGCGAACAACAGCAGCAACAGGGCCAGGCCCATGACACCGCCGGGGATCGGCCAGCCCAGCCAGGCTGCCAGCTGGCCACCGAACATATAGAGCGCAAGAAAGACCGCCAGCTCGGTGAGCAGGCGCAGGAATCGTTTGAGGGATGCAGGCTTCATCGTGGGGGACCTCTTCAGGCCTTTATTCTAGAAGTACGCCCCCTACGCCAAAAGCGAATTGTTAGACTTGATGCCATTCCACAATGGAATCGAAGCCATGGAATTCAAACAACTGCGCAGTTTTATCGAAGTGATCCACCGCGGCGGATTCACCCAGGCCGCCCAGACCCTGCACATCAGCCAGTCGGCGGTGAGCAAACAGGTGGCCCAGCTGGAACAGGACCTGGGCACGGCCTTGCTCGAACGCCAAGGCTCGCACCTGCACCTGACCGCCGCCGGCAGAATCGTCCTGGAACGCGGCGAGGCCATGCTGCGCCTGCGCCAGGAGCTACACAACGAACTCGACGACCTGAGCCAGCTGGGCCGTGGCGAATTGCGCCTGGGCCTGCCGCTGCTGGGTAGTGACGCGCTGTTCGCCGGGTTGTTCGCCGAATACCGCAGGCGTTACCCGAATATCAGCATTCACTTGCTCGAAGGGGGCAGCCGCAGCGTGGAGCAGGCGGTGCAAAGTGGTGAGCTGGAGCTGGGCGGCAGCCTGACGCCGAGCGACCCGGCGTTCGCCTTCCAGCCGTTCTGCAATGAACCCCTCGATGCGCTGCTGCCCACCGGCCATCCCCTGGCCGGTGCCGGCCAGGTCAGCCTGGGACAATTGGCCGACACACCGTTCCTGCTGTACCAGCGCAGTTTCGTGCTCAACGACCGTCTGCTCAGCGCCTGCCAGCAGTTGGGATTCACCCCCCGGGAAGGCGGGCGCAGCGGTCAGGCCGACTTCCTGGCCGCGCTGGTGGCGGCGGGGCAAGGCGTGGTGCTGTTGCCCCGGGTGGTCGCCCGCGGCCTGGAACGCCCCGGCGTAGTACGCCTGACCCTGAGCGAGCCCACCGACCTGCGCTGGGACATCGCCTTCATCTGGCGCCAGGGCGCCTACCTGTCACGGGCCGCCCAAGCCTGGCTGCAATTGCTGCGCGAGCAGCCGGCGCCCGTGTGATCAGCCGCGCAGGTTGCCGATCAGCTCGTTCAGCCAGGGTTCGGCGTCGGTTTCCGGGGTGACGGTTTCGCTGGCGTCCAGGCGCAGCATCGGCTGCACTTCGTTCAGGCCCAGCTCGGCGAACAGCTCACGCATCTGTTCGCCACCGCCACAGAAGGTATCGCCATAGCTGGAATCGCCCAGGCCGATCACCGCGCCCGGCAGGCCGCGCCAGGCAGCGGGCAGCACATCGCGGATTTCGCTGAACAACGGCAGCAGGTTGTCGGGCAGCTCACCCATGCCGGTGGTCGAGGTCACCGCCAGGAAGGCGTCAGGGGCAAAGCCCTGCAGGTCTTGCAAGGTGGCGCGAGCAGCGTGCCAGGCCTCGAAGCCTGCAGCCTTGAGCAGCGACTCGGCATGCCGTGCGACTTCTTCGGCCGTGCCGTAGACCGAACCGGATAGGATGGCGACTTTCATAGTGGATTCCGAAGCTGAGTAAAAACGTAGGATACTAACATCGGACACTGGCAAAAGGCCTCATTCTTGAGGTGTAGACCATCGGCCAATCCTCTAGAATCACCCCGCCGTACCCACACCCTGCCCTTGCGGACCGCCTTGATGATCAACGCCAAACTGCTGCAACGCATGATCGATGCCTCCAACGACGGCATCGTGGTCGCCGAACAGGAAGGCGACGACGATACCATCCTGATCTACGTAAACCCGGCCTTCGAGCGCCTGACCGGTTACCAGGCCAACGACATCCTCTACCGCGACTGCCGCTTCCTGCAGAACGATGACCGCGACCAGGCCCCGCGGGCGCTGATCCGCGAGGCGATCCGCAGCGGCCAGCCGAGCCGGGAAATCCTGCGCAACTACCGCAAGGACGGCAGCATGTTCTGGAACGAGCTGTCGATCACCCCGGTGTACAACGAAGCCGACCAGTTGAAGTACTTCATCGGCATCCAGAAAAATGTCAGCCGCCAGGTCGAAGCCGAACAGCGTGTCATCGAACTGGAACGCGAACTGGCCCAGGCCAGGGCGCGCATCGCCGAACTGGAAAGCGACGAACGGTAAAAACCAATCTGCCGTTTACTTGTCCATGACGGTGAAGAAACGTAAATCACGATTGATACGTCGAGTTCGACCATGCAAGCAGATGCCCTCCTGACCCAGGATGAGCTGGATTTCATCCGGTCCATGCAGCATTCGCCTCAGCCCGTCATGGCTGAGTCGGTGTCGCGCATGCTGGTCAATGGCGGCACTGAGATCAAAGACCTGCTGACCCAGCTGATCGCCCAGGAGCAGGTCACCCTGCAGGCGCAGTTCGACAACCATCAGATGACCTTTCCGCTGCAACTGGTCGAAGACGAGTTCCATTCCCTGCACCTGCAACTGGGCGCACCCAACATCTATGAGGAAGGCCCCATGGTCCGCCCCTGGCGGCTGACCCTGGACACCCCGGTGGCGCTGGAAGACGAGCTGGGCCTGAGTGTAGGGCTGTGGGTCCGGGAAATCTCGTTCAAGGGCGTGCTGCTCGAAGTGCGTGACCAGCCTGAGCCGCCCAAGGCGTTCGACCTCTGGTTTTCCCCCGACAATACCGCGCCGATTGCCCTGCACGGCACGCTGCAACGCCGCACTGGCGAAAGCCTGGCCGCCTACAACCTGTGCCAGAGCCTGCCGCAGGAAATCGAGCGGCTACGCGAATACATTCTCCAGGCTCACCGCCTGGCTCACCCGGAGCTGCACCCTCAACTGTCCAGGTGACCGGCCAGGTATTGCTGCAGGCGACGGCGCATCAAGCGCCCTTCGCTGCCAAGGCACGCCACCTGCGAGCCAATCAGGCTGTCCTGGGCCAGGTCCGCCGCCTCCCCCGCCAGTAACAACGGGCATTCCAGTGCCAGGGCCAGACGCGCCAGGCGCTTGGGCAGGTCCAGCGCCGGCGGATGATTGGAGAACAACACCAGGGCATGGGGAGCCATGCGCTCGCACACCAGGCCCAGCTCTTCGAGCGGTTGCCCCAGGCCCAGCACCGTCACGGCGATTTCGCTGGTGCCCAGCATCAGGGCGGTCACCAACAACTCCAGCTCCCGGCAATGCCCGGGCATTGCCGCCAGCACCACCCGAACTTCCTGCTGCTCGGCGGCCAGCTGCAAACGCTGGAGCACCCGCCCGCGCAGGAAGGTGTCGAGAAATAGCCATTCACTGGTCAGGCCAAAGGCCTCCTGGGTGCAGCGCAGCTCCTGCCAGACCGGCATGATCACGTCCTGGAAGGCCACCAGCAGTGGGTAATTGCTGAATATCTGGCCATAGACCTGTGCCAGGCGCGGCTCATCGAAGGCGCGCACCGCCTGGCGCAATTGCAGCTGCCACTGCTTCCAGTCGTTCTGGGCAACCGGGTTGCCAGCAGGTTCGACCGTAGCCTTGAGGCTGTGGCTGCGGGCGAGGATCTTGCCGACCTTGCTGACCGCCACGCCGCGCTCGATCCAGCCGAGGATGTTGCGCACTTCGTCGATGTCGGCCTGGGAATAGAGGCGATGCCCACTTTCGGTGCGTGTCGGTTGAATCAACCCATAACGGCGCTCCCAGGCACGCAGGGTCACCGGGTTGATACCGGTCAGGCGAGACACTTCGCGAATGGGAAACAGCTCCTCGTGATCGAGATCGCCAGGTTTCAACGAAGCGTGGGCAGGTTCAATCATTGCCGGGAAACCACGAGTCAGGGGTCAAGGGGCATTCTACTCCGGGGAGTGGAAACAGCACTATTGGGGTTTTCCCTGACGCTACTCCCGTGCCAGCACTGACGGGTCAGGTTAATTCAGCAATAATCCGCGCCCGTTTTTTGCATGCAAGCAAATGCCGCCCACCACCCCGGGCGGCATTTCATGGGCAGGCCACCCGCCATGCCCGGTTGCCAGGAGATACACAATGTCTACCCCTCCCGTTACCCTGATGGTGACGCGCCGCGTCGCCGATGGCCGCTACCAGGACCTGATGGCCTGGCTCAATGAAGGCGAACAGCTGGCCACCGACTTCACCGGCTACCTGGGCTCGGGCGTCCTCGCCCCGCCGCCCCAGGGCGACGAGTTCCAGATCATCTTCCGCTTCGCCAACGAGCAGACCATGCAGGCCTGGGAACACTCGGCCTCGCGCAAGGCCTGGCTGGCGCGCGGCAACGGCCTGTTCGAGCAACCCCTGGAGCTGCGCGCCAGTGGCCTGGAAGGCTGGTTCGGCACCAATCCGGTGCAACGCCCGCCACGCTGGAAGCAGGCAGTGGCGATCTGGCTGGCCTTTTTTCCGGTCTCGTTGCTGTTCAACCTGCTGTTCGGCCACTGGCTGGCGGCCCTGGACCTGGTGCCGCGCGTGCTGCTCAGCACCCTGGGGCTGACCCCGTTGATGGTGTATTTCTTCATTCCCCTGTCGACCCGTCTGCTGGCCGGCTGGCTCAATGCCCCGCGCCGCCCTTCAAGGCCGCAGGGCGCACGCAACCCGGCCTAGTTCGGGTATGCTGGGGGTTATCCCAGCGAACCTGTGAAAGTTGACCGCCCCCACCATGAACAGCCCAATTCTTGTCACCGGAGCCAGCCAGCGAGTCGGGCTGGCCCTGGCCCTGAACCTGGCGCAGGCCGGCCATACCGTAGTCAGCGCCAGTCGTAGCAAAACACCCGAAGCCGCGCACCCGAACATCATCCAGTTCCAGGCCGACCTGTGCCTGGAGCAGGACCGCCTGGCCCTGATCGACCACCTGACGCACAACTACGACGGCCTGCGGGCGATCGTCCACAATGCCTCGCTGTGGCTCGACGACGATCTGGACAACCTCAACACCATGTTCAAGCTGCACGTCGAGGCGCCCTATCACCTGAACCTGGCGCTGGGCGAACAACTGCTCAAGATGGACAAGGCCGATATCATCCACATCTGCGACGAGACCTCCTCGCGTGGCAGCAAGAGCCATATCGGCTATGCCGCCACCAAGGCCGCGCTACAGAACATGGTGCTGTCCTTCGCCGAGAAATACGCGCCGGTGGTCAGGGTCAACGCCATCCTGCCGGGGCTGTTGATCCTCAAGGAAAACAGCGACGAAGCCTATCGCCAGCAGACCCTGAAAAAGGCCCTGCTGGAGTTCGAACCCGGCGCCCGGCCGCTGATCGAGGCGGTGCGCTTCCTGCTCGAAAGCCAGTACAGCACTGGCAGCAATGTGGTCATCAACGGTGGCCGCCATCTGAAGAACCGCATCGCGGTAGACTGAATTGTCCTTGTCACGAGAATGACCATGAACGCCCAGCAAAAACTCGAACTCGAAGCCGCCGCCTTCCGCCGGCTGGTCGCCCACCTGGACAGCCGCAAGGATGTGCAGAACATCGACCTGATGAACCTTGCAGGCTTCTGCCGCAACTGCCTGTCCAAGTGGTACAAGGCCGCCGCCGACGAGCAGCAGATCGAACTGAGCATGGACGAGGCCCGCGAAGTGGTCTACGGCATGCCCTACGCCGAATGGAAAGCCCACTACCAGAAAGAAGCCAGCGCCGAACAACAAGCGGCGTTCGCCAAAGGAAAACCCCATGACTGACCTGAACACCCTGCGTAGCAGCCTGGCCAGCGGCGAGCACGTCTTTGCCGACACCCTGGCGTTCATCGCAGCGCACTATGACTACCAGCCACAAGCCTTCAACAACGGCGGCGTGGAAAACGCCGCCGGGCAGAACGAAGGTTCCTGCAAGACCCTGGGCCTGGCCCTGCTCGAAGGCCTGAGCGATCAGGAAGCGCTGCTGGCCTTCGGCGAGCACTATCGTTCGGTACTGGCGACGCCTGAAGGCAGCGACCACGGCAACATCCGTGCCCTGATCAAGCACGGCCTTGCCGGGGTCAAGTTCAACGCCCAGCCGCTTACCCTCAAGTAAGGCTCGACAGCCGCCCGGGCGTCCCGTCGGCCAGTTGCCCCTGTTGCAGCCACTGCAAGGCAATTGGCCAGAGCCGGGTTTCGAAGCGCTTGTGGAAAAAGGCGAAGTGGCCGATCTGCGTCTCGTCGATGTCGACAGGCGCGATGCGCAAATGACTGCGCGTGCTCGATTCGAAGTAGCGCAGCAGCCGCTCGATGGCCGGCACCGTGCCGAACGGGTCGTCAGTCAGGCTGATGGCCAGGGTCTGCGCCCTGACCCGGGCAAACGGCAGCTCGGCCAGCGCCTTGCCGCTGGGGCGCTGCTCATAGGCCGCCGTCATCGTGCTCCAGTCCTTGACCACCCCGGCCGGGGTGTCCTCCAGCCAGCCCAGGCGCTTGCCGGGAAAATAGCCGAACACACGGGTCAGCAACGGCATCAGCACATGCCATTTGCCAATCAGCTGCCAACGGCTGTCCGGGGCGTAATCACGCCAGTAGGCGAACTGCGCACCGACCGTGACCAGCCGACGCAAGCGACCGGCCGAGGCCGCCAGCCCCGCCGCACACCCGCCAAAGCTGTGCCCGACCGCATCGACCGGCTGCCCGGGGAACTCGCGCGCGGCACGCCCCAGCATGGCTTCGAAATCCAGCGCCCCCCAGTCGGTCCAGGAGGCGTTGAAATCGCGCATGCGCGCCGGACGCGACTCGCCGATGCCCCGATAGTCATAGGTGATGACATCGAAACCGCGGTCGAACAGGTACTGGGCAAAGCGTGAGTAGTAGCTGCAGCGCACGGAGGTGGCGGCATTGATGATCACCACCGGGCGCGCCGGATCCGGCACACCGTGGCGCCAGCTGAAGCCGCCGAGGGCATAACCATCGGCGGCGACTTCACGAAAGGCTTGTCCGCTGTTGCTGGATACAGCCAGGGGGGGAAAGGCTTCGAGACTGCTCATCGACCCTCTAATGCCGAGGCCGCTACCCGCGGCGCCGGGACCTTGCGCAGGTCGTCAAGGCGAGAGCCATCGTAGCGGGTTTCACGGAACAAACGCCAGCGTCCGAACAGGCCATACACATGCATCACCCGGCCCTGCTCGTGATAGCCCATGCGGATATGCAGCTTGAGCGCCGGGATGTTGTGGGTTTCACAGACGTCCACCACCCGGGTACAGCCCTTGGCGCGCATGGCGTCCCACAGGGCGACCTGGGCATCCACCGACAGCCGGGTACCGAAGTAGGCGCGGGTCATTTCACCGCCGAATTCGAAGAATTCGCCGGGTTTTACCGGGAAGGTACAGCCGTAGTAATGGCGGTCGTGATAATCGCGCATGCTGCCGAAGATAAACGCCACGGCATCGCCCTTCTCATCCAGGTACATGTGCCCGGTATGGCCCTCGGCGGCCAGCTCACGCATGGTTTGCACGCGGTCGCCAAAGTAGCGGGCAAAGGCATCGGCATTCTCGGGCGTGATGTCCACTCGGCGTACCGGCGGGTGGTCGCGCAACCTGTGCGGCGGCACGGGGCTGACCAGGTCACGCTCCATCCACAGCAGTTCCCAATGGAAGAAAATGTAGCGCTCGCACAGGGTTTTCAGGGTCTTTTGCAGGCCCTTTTGCCTGATCCGCTCTTTTAGTTTTTGCAGTCCACTCATGAAGCCTCCCGATGAACCCGGCGGTTAAAACAGGGCATGTAGGGAGTGGTATAGAACAGGCGGCCGAGGGGATATCAAATGGCCAGAGGCGGAGTTGTTTCAAATTGTGTTAAAGACCTGAGACGGCTGCCGCACCTGCGCAAAAACAGGTGCGGCAACAAGGCCTTAGGCGGGCTTACTTACAGCTCGACGCAGTCGAACCGTACGTCGGTGGCAACATCGGCGTCATAGTCAACATCCTGACGCTCGAAACCGAACAGGTTGAGGAACTGCTTCTTGTAGCCTGCATAGTCGGTCAGATCGAACAGGTTCTCGGTGGTCACTTGCGGCCACATGGCCTTGCAGGCGTCCTGCACGTCGTCGCGCAGTTCCCAGTCGTCCAGGCGCAGGCGGGCTTTCTCGTCCACGGCTGCCGGCGCACCGTCGGCACGGTACAGACGATCGCGGAACATGCGGTCCAGCTGATCCTGGGTGCCTTCGTGCACGCCTTTTTCCTGCATGATCTTGAAGACCATCGACAGGTACAGTGGCATCACCGGGATGGCCGAACTGGCCTGGGTGACCACCGACTTGAGCACCGCCACGTTGGCGCCGCCCTTGATCTCGCCGGCCAGTTTCTTGTCCAGGCGCAGTGCGGTTTCGTCCAGGTCCTGCTTGGCCTGGCCCAGGGCGCCGTGCCAGTAGATCGGCCAGGTGATTTCGGTACCGATGTAGCTGAAGGCAACAGTGCGTGCACCCTCGGCCAGCACACCGGCGCCCGCCAGGGCGTCGATCCACAGCTGCCAGTCCTGGCCGCCCATGACGGTCACGGTGTCGGCGATTTCCTGCTCGGTGGCCGGCTCGATGGACGCCTCGATGATGGTGTCCTTGTTGGTGTCGATGGCGGTCGACTTGTACGGCTGGCCGATCGGCTTGAGCGCCGAACGCACCAGCTCACCGGTCTGCGGCAGCTTGCGCACCGGCGAGGCCAGCGAGTAGACCACCAGGTCGACCTTGCCACCCATTTCGTTCTTGATCAGTTCGATCACCTTGGCCCGCGCTTCGTCGGAGAAGGCGTCACCGTTGATCGACTTGCTGTACAGGCCTTCGGCCTTGGCGAATTTGTCGAAAGCAGCGGCGTTGTACCAACCGGCAGTGCCGGCCTTGGTCTCGGTACCCGGCTTTTCGAAGAACACGCCCAGGGTGTCGGCCTTGAAGCCGAAAGCGGCGGTGATGCGCGCTGCCAGGCCGTAGCCACTGGATGCACCGATCACCAGGACCTTCTTCGGACCATCCTCGCGCACGCCCAGCTTGCGGGTGGCTTCGATCTGATCACGTACGTTCAGCTCGCAACCTTTCGGGTGCGTAGTGGTGCAGATAAAACCGCGAACTTTAGGATGGATGATGGCCAATGTCTGTACCTCGTCAGTGAATATGCTGAGGGAGCCGAATCGCGTGGACTCGAGGTTCCGTTGCTGTGAGGGTGAGACTACACCCGCAGCGTTGCCGACACATCCGGCTCCCTGGAATCCGTCAGGGCGCTACTTTGTCACAGCGTGGAAAAGTTCAGCAACCGCTGCCTCAGACCCTGAACGCGCCGATCAGGCGCTTCAGCTCCAGAACCTGGGCCGACAGCTGCAGGCTGGCATCCTCGGTCTGGTGCGCCCCTTGGGTGGTGTGCTCGGCCGCGCGGTTGATCTCGACGATGTTCTGGTCGATGTCATGGGCCACGGCGGTCTGCTGCTCCACGGCGGCGGCGATCTGCTGGTTCTGGTCGACGATGCTGCCGATCGCGCCAAGAATGTTCGCCAGGGCCTGCTGGACCTGCTGCGACTGGCTGACGGTACCGGCCGCCACCTGATGGCTGGCATCCATGGCCTTGACTGCCGCCCCGACTCCACCCTGCAGGCGCGAGATCATCTGTTCGATTTCTTCGGTCGAATGCTGGGTACGCTTGGCCAGGGTCCGCACTTCGTCGGCCACCACGGCAAAACCGCGCCCCTGCTCCCCGGCACGGGCGGCCTCGATGGCAGCGTTGAGGGCCAGCAGGTTGGTCTGCTCGGCAATGCTCTTGATCACTTCCAGCACCCGGCTGATCGCCTGGCTGTCACTGGCCAGCTGGTTGATGACCACCACCGACTGATCGATTTCACCGGCCAGGCGGGCAATATTGCCTTGCTGGGACTCGACCAGGCCGCGACCGCTGACGGTCTCCTGGTTGACGCTGTGGGCGCTGCTGACCGCCGCGGCGGCACTGCGCGCCACCTCTTGCGCCGTGGCCGACATCTGGTTCATGGCGGTGGCCACCTGTTCGATCTGCCCGCGCTGGCCACTGACGGCCTGGTTGCTGCGCGCCGACACCGCATGCACTTGCTCGGCCTGGCGCTCGACCTCGACCACGGTGTGGCCGACCTGCTCGATCAGGTCGTGAATCCGCTGTACCGTGCCGTTGAACACCTGCCCCAGCTCGCCCAGCTCATCACGGCTGTCGGGCTTGAAATTCACCGTCATGTCACCGGCAGCCACCTTGTCCATCACCGCGCCCAGCGACTTGAGGGTATGCCGGGTCGAGGCATAGAAGCCGCCGTAGAGGTAGACGATGAGCAGGAACACACAAGCCAGGGCCGACACCAGCAGGATCATGTGCAGGCGGTGCTCGCCCAGGCGCTGCTGCAATTGCTGGTCGAGGAACTCACCGGTGGCGGTATTCAGGGCATAGGTCTGCGCCATCAGGCCACTGACCTGCTGATAGAAGGCCGACCACGGCGCGTCGAGGGTATCGGCCATCACCACCTGCTCTTCGAACAGGTCGCTGGCCGCTTTCAACGACGCCTGGCTGCTGGCCGCCAGACTGCCCAGGCGCACCTGGACCCCGGGCTCGGTGGCCAGGGCATCCTGAAGCCTGAGCGCATAGTCGGCGGCGAGCTTGTCCAGGCGCAGTAGCAAATCCTCGAAACGGGTACTGGTCGCCGAATTGAGGAAGCCCTGGCCCAGTGAGTAAGCGCCCATGGCCCGGCCTTCGCCCAGGGTCTGGGTGACTTGCGGGGTGACGGTGGTCATCAGTTCGCTGAGCTGGCGAATGGCCGAATCGCTGTCCTGGCTGAGCCCGGCCTGGCTGGCGATCATCTTGCTCAGCACTTGGGCCTGGCCCAGTACCTTGTCCAGCATGGCGACCTTGCTCAACAACGACGACTCCGCCTGCGCCGCCTTGAGCTGGGCGAGCATCTCGTCGCGCTTGTCGTGAAAGTCCCGGGCCTGCGCTTCATCGGCGGTGACGGCGGCAAGGCCCGACAACCGACCCAGGACCTGTCGCTCCAGGTCGGCGATCTGCTTCTCGACCGTCTCGGCCTTGCCCGACTGGCCAAGAATGGCATTAATTTGCATCAGGTTGCCCAGGCTCTCCAGCTCGCTCCGCAAGGCCAGACTGCTCTCGAGCAGCTCAAGGCTCTGCAGTTCGACCTGGGTGGCGTGGAACTTCGCATAGGAATCGCGGACCAGATAGTAGTTGGTCACCAGCATGGGCAGGAAAAACAGGATACTGATCAGGCTGAACTTCATCCCGAAGCTCAATCGATTCATCAGCGCGATGGCCGGATACAACAGGCTCTTCACGAGTGGTCCCCTCCGATTCTTATTGTTCTGCGCGCACAATGGCACTAGGCCACTGATGATGTTCACCAGCACCTGTATAACGCATATCGGTATGGGGTTTTGTAACTTAAGGTTAATCAGTGCCGGGGCAGACCAACGGCTGCCCCACACTCATGTTCAGCCCAGTACGGTCCACAGGGCAAAGCAGGCATACCAGAGCACTGCCGAGCGCAACAGCAGCTCCCACAGCGTGTCCAGCCCGACCAGGCCCTGGGGCCCGGCCTCGGCGCTGGCCGGCATGTCTGCGGCGACCTGACCGACCGAGGCGATCAAACGCGCCGCGCTGATGTTCCAGTTGAGCAGCTCATGCAGCATCACCCGGCTGACGGCGACAAAATTGCCCACCAGGGCGAAGCTGATGCCCAGCGCCCGTACCGGCGCCCAGTCGAAGGCGTGGCGCAGTTGCTGGGCACGCTCCCTCAAGGCCGGATTACGCGCATGTTCGACCGTCAGGGCAAGCAGGCGATAGGCCAGGGCTGCCGCCGGTCCCAACAGGACATACCAGAAAATCACCGCGAAAAAGCTCTGGAAGGCTTCCCACAACAGATGGCCCTGGACTCGTTCGAGCAGGGATCGCGCATTGTCGCCGGTCACCCCCAGGTCGCGTTCGGCCACATGCACCGCCGCCTGCTCGTCGCCGCGCCGCCAGGCATCGCGAAACGGCCCGAGCGAGGCTTTCACATCGCCGCGCCCCAGGCTGTAGATCAACACCAGCAGGTGCACCGGCAGGGCCAGCAGGCCGTAGGCAACCGGCTCCAGTACATGCATCAGCAAGGCCAGCAACACGACCGGCAGCAGCACCAGGGTCGCCAGCACCCACCAGGGATGGCTCTTGCCGTTGCGCTCAAGGCGCGCAAGCTCGGCGCGAAAAAAACCATCGCGTTGCAGCTGCTGGCGCAAGGCCGAGAACTTCTCGACCCACAGCACCAGTAACAACACCAGAAAACTCATGATCTGCCCCCATCGTCCTCAAGGGCCGCCCGATAGCGCGGCCAGTCGAAAGCCGGGCCCGGGTCGGTCTTGCGTCCCGGGGCGATGTCGCTGTGGCCTTGAATCCGTTCCACCCCGATAGCCGGCCAGGCGGTCTGGATCTGCCGGGTCAGGGCCTGCAGCGCCTGGTACTGGGCATCGGTGAAGGGCAGCTCGTCGGTGCCTTCAAGTTCGATGCCGATGGAAAAATCGTTGCAGCCCTCGCGCCCGGCGAAGCGGGACACCCCGGCATGCCAGGCGCGGTCCAGGCAGGAGACGAACTGGGTCACCTGACCGTCACGCTCGATGAACAAATGCGCCGAAACGGTCAGGTGCTTGATCCCTTCGAAGTAGGGGTGTTCGTTGGGGTCCAGGCGGTTCTGGAAGAATTGCTGGACCTTGCCGGTGCCGAATTGCGCCGGCGGCAGGCTGATGTTGTGAATCACCAGCAGGGAGATGACTTCGCCCTCGGGACGTGCGTTGAAGTTCGGCGAGGGGCAGTGGGTGATACCGGCGAACCAGCCTGTAGCGCGGTCCAGTTGCATAGAAGATCCTGAGGCACGAGAGCACCGCCCCAGTATGCCCCGAGGCGCCCCCGGATGCATCGTTAAAACGTGACTGAAACTAACGCACCTGATAGTGGCGCAACTGACTGACCACCGAGTCCAGTGCCCGGTCGAACAGCAAGGTGTCGTCGAGCAGGCGTGCCTCACCGCAGCGTACGGCCTTGGCCAGGGCCATGGGCGAATACTCGCGGACCTTGAGGCCGGTGCGATTGACGAAGATGAACGCACCGCTGCTGTCGATCCGCGCGATCAGTTTGCAGCGTAGCCCGTCGCCTTCCTCGAACAGCTCGACCCAGTTGCCGACGCGCAAGCGTTGTACCTGCAGCATCGCCGGATCGTCCTCGGCCAGGGGCACCAGGTCGAGGACCGGCATCAAAGGTTCCTGGGCCGCCAGGATGATTTCATCGGCCACCAGCACCCACTCGCTGACCTCACATAGCCGGTCGGTACCTGTCGATGGCGCCTCGAAGGCCTGCACATGCAGGGTTTCCAGCCGGGCGAAGAATTCACGGGTGGCGAAGGGATCGAAGGCGGCGCTGGCCAGGCCATCGCGCAAAGCCTTGAGCAACCCGGGCAGCATGTCCAGCAGGTGTTGGTGGGCCACGGGCGAATCATGGGGGCCGACACTCCAGATCAGCGCATCCATGGTCTGAAGGCTCTCGAGCCACTGCGCCGAGGTGTCGCCATGCTTGAGGCAGGCCAACAACAGCACCTGGCTCCAGGCCTCCTCGAGAACCCGTACCACCACACGGGGCAAGGTCTTGCCCAGCAGTCGCTGGTTGAGTGCCTGCTGCACCCGCTGACGCGCCAGATGCGAGCGTGCGCGGCCCTCCTCGGCGTCCCGGGCGCGCTGTTCGAGCAATTCGCTGCGCCGCCGTTCCTCGCTGTTGAACGCCTGGAACTCTGCCAGCAGCTCGGCAAAGATCGCCGGGTCATCGGCAAAATCGTTGAGCAGGCGCTGGACGATCTGCTCGACCCGCAGGTAAAGCACATCGCGCCGGCAGTCGTCACTGGCGTCCCAGCCGATGGCGGCGCTGGCAATCTCGTTGAGCAGGCGTCGGGCCGGGTGGTGGTTGCGACTGAAGAAACGCTTGTCCAGGACCGCCACCTTGAGCAAGGGGATCTGCAGGCGGCCGATCAGGCTGCGCAAGGATTGAGGCAGGTTGCGATCGGCCTGGATGTAGTCGAACAGCATGCTGACCAGGTTGATCACATCCTCATCCACGCCCTCGACCTTGCGGCAGGTGCCGCTTTTCATACTGAAGCGGGTCAGCAGTTGTTCAAGCTGCTGGTGCAGGTCGAAGTCGTCGGCGTCCTGGTTTGAAGGCACATAGTGTTGCAGGTGCGAGAGCAGGCGCAGCAGATCCGCGGTGCTGACCGGCTGCACCGGGCTGCCCGCCTCCAGGCGCGGCGCCAGGCGACCACGCACCCGGGCCAGCAAGCCTTGCAGCGAGGCGAACACCGCTTGCTCGTCGGCATCCAGTTCCGCCGCCATCCCCCCCGCAGTGCCTGGCCGGGCCGGGGCCCGCCGATGGCGCAGATCGCCGTCCTGGACCGGACGCCGGGGTATGGTCTTGAGCTCGGGCAGTACGCCAGTGGCCATCAGCAACTGGTTGGCCTCGCCATAGAGCTGGTCGGCATCCTCCAGGACATAACGTTCAAACAGCGTGAGGATGACCAGTTTGACCCGGGTGGCGACCCCCAGATGGCGTCCGGCCAGGAGCAGGTAGTCACACAGCATGGCCGGCCCCAGCGGGTTACGCCGGTCATCCAGGGGCTGTCCGGTCAATGCCGACAAGCGCAGGGTCAACTGGTTGAGGGTGCAACCGTCGCGGGCCAGGACCCGATCGACCATGGCATCCAGCGCCACCCTGCGCTGCGGCTCGCTGCTCATCCAGGCGGGTGCGTCATACCCCGCCGACACCACCGCATCGACCTGACCGATACGCGCAAAGGCCTGGTAGAAACGATCAAGGTAGCCGCGCTCAATGCTCTTGCGCTTGAGGCGAAGGTCGCGCATGGCCTCGAACAGGAAATTCTGCTCACTGTTGCTGGCGGCTTTGTCAGCCATCTCGAACAGCGTGTCATCGGCATTGTCGAACAAGGTCTGCAGGCTCTTGCGCAGTTGCAGCGCAGCCATGTCACGCACTTGCAGGAGCACTACGGGCAAACGAGCAAGCGGCACATTGCGCGCGTGATCGAGGGATGCCGTGATCGGCACCACCTTCCCGTCTTCGTGCATCCAGGACTCCTTGCTGGGCTAGGGTGAGATGAACCGGCGCATCGTCAAAGCCATGACGCCAAATTCAAGTCGCATTATCGGGCAAATTCACCCCACTCGCCAGCACAGGCTTGCCCTATAATCCCCGGCACTTAGCTTGTGGAGCCTGCCATGCCGAATTTACGCCTCGCCGACCTGACCGCCGAAATCGAAGCCAACGTGCGCCGTGCGTTGCTCGAAGACATCGGCAGCGGTGACATCACCGCCCAGTTGATCCCGGCCGAGCGCCTGGCCAAGGCCACCATCATTACCCGCGACGATTGCGTCATCGCCGGCACCGACTGGGTCGATACCGTGTTCCGTCAGCTCGACCCGCGGGTGGCCGTGCACTGGCAGGTCAAGGACGGTGATCGGGCACAAGCCAACCAGCCGCTGTTCCACCTCGAAGGTCCGGCCCGCTCGCTGTTGACCGGCGAGCGCAGCGCGCTGAACTTCCTGCAACTGCTGTCGGGCGTCGCGACCCGTGCGCAGTTTCTCGCCGACCTGGTCGCCGATACCCAGGTCAAGCTGCTCGACACCCGCAAGACCCTGCCGGGCCTGCGCCTGGCGCAGAAGTACGCGGTCACCTGCGGCGGCTGCCACAACCACCGGATCGGCCTGTTCGACGCTTTCCTGATCAAGGAAAACCACATCGCCGCCAGCGGCGGCATTGCCCAGGCCATCACCGCCGCACGGCGAATCGCCCCGGGCAAGCCGGTGGAAGTCGAGGTGGAGAGCCTGGACGAACTCAAAGAGGCCCTGGACGCTGGCGCCGACATCATCATGCTCGACGAGCTGAGCCTGGATGACATGCGCGAAGCCGTGCGCCTGAACGCCGGCAAGGCCAAGCTGGAAGCCAGTGGCGGCGTGAACGAAAGCACCCTGCGGGTGATTGCCGAGACCGGCGTGGACTACATCTCGATCGGAGCCATGACCAAGGATGTGAAGGCGGTGGACCTGTCGATGCGCTTGAGCCTCTGAGGTCATTGTCAGTCATAAAAAAACCGGCCAGAAGGCCGGTTTTTTTATGACTGCATCGCGGGACAAGCCCGCTCCCACCAGGCCACTGTAGGAGCGGGCTTGCCCCGCGATCGGGTCTATCAGTGCGCAGCGTTCTGCAGACCGTCCAGGTAACGCTCGACATCCAGCGCCGCCATGCAGCCGGCACCGGCGGAGGTGATGGCCTGACGGTAGACATGGTCAGCCACGTCGCCAGCGGCGAACACACCTTCGACGTTGGTGGCAGTGGCATTGCCGTCACGGCCGCCGTTGACCACCAGGTAGCCGTCCTTGAGGGTCAGCTGGCCTTCGAACAGCGAAGTGTTCGGGGTGTGGCCGATGGCGATGAACACGCCGTCAACCTTGACTTCGTCGAAGCTGCCGTCGTTGTTCTTCAGACGCGCACCGGTGACACCCATGTCGTCACCCAGCACTTCGTCCAGGGTGGCGTTGAGTTTCAGCTCGATCTTGCCTTCGGCCACACGGGCGTTGAGCTTGTCGATCAGGATCTTCTCGGCGCGGAAGGTCTCGCGACGGTGGACCAGGGTGACCTTGCTGGCGATGTTGGCCAGGTACAGGGCCTCTTCCACGGCGGTGTTGCCGCCACCGACCACAGCCACTGGCTTGTTGCGGTAGAAGAAACCGTCGCAGGTCGCGCAGGCGGAGACGCCCTTGCCCATGAACGCTTCTTCCGACGGCAGGCCCAGGTAACGAGCGCTGGCACCGGTGGCGATGATCAGTGCGTCGCAGGTGTAAGTGGCGCTGTCACCCTTGAGGGTGTACGGCTTGCTGGCCAGGTCCACGGCGTTGATGTGGTCGAACACCACTTCGGTCTCGAAGCGCTCGGCGTGCTCCTGCATACGCTGCATCAGCGCCGGGCCGGTCAGGCCATGGGCGTCGCCCGGCCAGTTGTCGACTTCGGTGGTGGTGGTCAGCTGGCCGCCGGCCTGCATGCCGGTGATCAGCAGCGGCTTGAGGTTGGCACGGGCGGCATAGACCGCAGCGCTGTAACCGGCAGGGCCGGAGCCGAGAATGATCACTCGCGAATGACGTACTTCAGACATGACTCTCTCCTGTCGAAGCGGACGCTGGATTGCCCGCTTCGTATCGCCGGGATCGCCGGCTGGAATAAAAAGAACCTGCGAAGCGCTTGGGGAAGGCTTTTGGCCGCAGGTCCTGAAAACTGTCGATCGGTGCCTTACAGGCTGTTGGCGTTTTCCGCCAGGTAATCGGCGACACCCTTGGCATCGGCCTTCATGCCTTTCTGGCCTGGACGCCAGCCGGCCGGGCAGACTTCACCGTACTGTTCGGTGAACTGCAGGGCTTCGACCAGACGAATCATCTCGTCGACTTCACGGCCCAGCGGCAGGTTGTTGACCACCTGGTGCTGCACCACGCCTTGCTGGTCGATCAGGAACGAGGCACGCAGGGCCACGCCGTCATCGTGCTCGATGCCGTAGGCGCGGGTGATCTCGTGGGTCACGTCGGCCACCATGGTGAACTCGACTTCGCCGATGCCGCCCTTCTCCACCGGCGTGTTGCGCCAGGCATAGTGGGTGAACTGCGAGTCGATCGAGACACCGACCACTTCCACACCCAGCTCGCGGAACTTGTCCATGCGGTTGTTGTGGGCAATGATTTCCGACGGGCAGACAAAGGTGAAGTCCAGCGGCCAGAAGAACAGCACGACGTATTTGCCGCGCAGCGAAGAAAGCTTGAAGCTGTCGACGATCGAACCGTCGCCCAGCACCGCCGCCGCATCGAAATCCGGGGCCTGCTTGTTGACCAGAATGCTCATGAAAACTCCTTGAAGAATAGTATTCGAAGGGGTTGGAAAGTTGTGCGCACTGTAGCGAGGCCGCAGAGATTAAGGAAATATCCTTAGACAATCCACCTTATAGGCCCACTCTATTCATCGCCAAAAGCTTCAGCTGTTTGCCTATGAAGGCAAGCCGAGCGGACCGGCGAGCTTTGTTACAGTCCGTTTCCCTGCTTGCCCCGCGCTTTCACCGGCCGCTCAAACTCGGTAAGGTCAGCGCGTTTGCCTTAACCCGGAGCCCCCTATGCAAGCCCCTGTCCTCTCTGGCCCACAGTACCTGCGCGAAGGACTGAAACTGGTCCTGAGCCCGAGCCTGCGCCTGTTCGTGTTGCTGCCCCTGGCGGTCAACCTGCTGCTGTTCGTCGGCCTGATCTACTTTGCCGGCCATCAGTTCAGCCTCTGGGTCGACGCCCTGATGCCCAGCCTGCCCGACTGGCTGAGCTTCCTGAGCTATGTCCTGTGGCCGCTGTTCGTGGCCCTGGTGATCCTGATGGTGTTCTTCACCTTCACCATGCTGGCCAACATCATTGCCGCGCCGTTCAATGGCTTTTTGGCGGAAAAAACCGAAGTGGTGGTGCGCGGCACCGATAACTTCCCGGCGTTCAGCTGGGGCGAGCTGATGGCCATGGTGCCACGTACCCTGGGCCGCGAAATGCGCAAGCTGGGTTACTTCCTGCCCCGGGCGATCGCCCTGTTCATCCTTTCGCTGATCCCGGTGATCAACATCATCGCCGCTCCGTTGTGGCTGCTGTTCGGTATCTGGATGATGGCCATCCAGTACATCGACTACCCGGCGGACAACAACAAGATGAGCTGGCAGGACATGCTCGCCTGGCTGCGCAGCAAGCGCTGGCAGAGCCTGGGGTTTGGCGGGATTACCTACCTGGCGCTGATGATACCGGGCGTGAACGTGCTGATGATGCCGGCGGCGGTGGCGGGGGCTACGTTGTTCTGGGTGCGGGAGAAGGGTGATACCCGCGTCACGAAGCCGGCTAATCAGGGCGCCTGATAACCACGTAAGCGATGCCCTTTCCCAGCCAACTGATACACAAGGCTGGTACACATGGCACTCATAGCACAACCATTCAGGCACCCCGACTCGGGCATTTATTACCTACGTCGCAGGGTGCCGGATGATCTCAGGCACATCATCGGCAAGACCGAGATTCGTCGCTCACTGAACACGCGACACCACCATCAAGCGAAAGCTGCGTTTGCCCTTGCGTATGCAGAGTCGGAGAGGTTGTTTAATGATGCCCGTCAGGGGCACTACGTTGAGCGTTATACGCCGCAGACGGTAGACATGTCTCAACCTACGCCTTTAATGCCTGCCCCTACAGAACGCTCCATTAGGCTGTCAGAAGCCCTCACGCGGTACGTCAAATCCATATCCATGTCTGGTAGGTCCGAATACGTCTCACGGCGTCATGCAGTGGACTACAGCCGTGCCATCAACCGGTTCATCTCGGACATGGGGGACAAGCCTATTGCCTCGATTCAGCCCTCAGATATCCACACTTTCGCAGCGAACCTGCTCCAGCCTGGTGATGACAACGTTAAACCGCTGGCAACCTCATCCACTCGCTTGCTACTGGCACGACTGTCATCGGTGATGGCGTTCACCGTCGACTCCGGATTGATCGACACCAACCCCGTGGCTGCCTCACGCATTCACAAACGCCTCGGGTCGGGCAAACCGAAACGACGCTTGGACGATAACCGGGGCTATACCTGGGGAGAGCTTGTTACCTTGTTCAGCCACCCTGAGTTTCAGCGACTGCGATATACCGAGGGACGCCCAGGAAATGCGGTGTTCTGGATACCGTTGATAGCGGCATACACCGGAGGGCGACGTGAAGAGATCGCACAGCTTTATGTAGATGACATTCACCAGCACGAAGGAGGCTCATGGTTCATTCGGGTCATTGACGACCGCCCTGACAAATCGGTCAAAACTGACAGCAGCCGTCGAGAGATTCCCGTGCATCCTGGAGAAGGAGCATCACTGCCACCTTATCCTCATTCAGGGCGCTATACGCCGCCAAGGCCTCAAACGCATACCTTGGAACACGGACCAATTGGTCATCGGTTACATTTCGATCAGTCATCAGTCGTCCTCTGCTAAGCAGTTAAAAGTTAGTTGGTTCGCGGACTTGCTGTACTTGCTGAACTCGCCTACTAACTGGACTCGCTGACTCGCTGACTTACCCGACGACTGCCTTTGACTGGCCATTGACGCCGTACACCATTGACTGACTTACAAGGCCCGTGCGGGTCACCGCCATGGGTGACTAGGCCTCGAATGTCACGATTAGTGTGTTCACGATTAAAGCACACTCCCCGAGCATTGGGGAATGCCCGCACCTCCACCGTCTCCAGCACTCCAGCAACAATTTGGCACCCGCGTCAGGGAGCTACGCCTAGTCATGGGCATGAGCCAGGAAGCTTTTGCTGATCGGTGTGGCTTCGCAAGGACGTACATGTCCCGCATCGAGACGGGTGGCGCCAACCCTTCCATCAACGCTATCAAGGTGTTGGCTGACGCGTTGGGCGTAAGTATTTCCGACCTGTTCGAAGGCCTGTAACGCCCGCAGAAAACTATAAGAAAACTGCCATTTAGCTACCTTCCACCACTGCGTCCACCCTTACCCCAGGCATCGATCCTGATCGCACGCCCCGAATTCCTTGGCATTGCGGGGGATTGGGTCAAGCAAGTCGCCACCTTGATGCAATATCCGACTAATTTAGTATAATTTCGGTTACGGCCCCCGCTGCTTGTTGCACATCGGTTTGCATTGCATCTCCCGCCAGGGATTTACCAGTACCGGCCGTTCCACCGTCTTCCCGTGTCACTGCCCCGCCATCGAGCGGGGCATTTTTACGCCTGCAGGAAAGCCCACCCGTATTCATTAAGGTTTACCCGTGGGAATACAGCAGTCTGAATACGCCACCCCGGCATTTTCCGTATTCATTTGCCTTGATTTAGAACCTGAATACAGTCACACTCACAACATCTAGAGTCAAATGAATACACAAGGCAGGGAGATGGCAAAGGTCGGGTACATTCGCGTTAGCTCAGTTGATCAGAACACGGAACGGCAGCTTGCCGGCATCACCTTGGACAAGGTTTTCACAGAGAAGGTAAGCGGTGCCACGACCGACCGCCCCCAACTCCAGGCGATGCTTGAGTACGTGCGGGAGGGGGATACAATCGCTGTCCACTCCATCGACCGCCTAGCCCGCTCCCTGGCCGACCTGCTCAAGCTGGTGGAAGACCTAACTAAGCGTGGTATCCATATCCGCTTCCACAAGGAACAACTGGAGTTCACCGGCGAGGACAATCCGACCCAGCAACTTATGCTGTCGATGATGGGAGCGGTGGCCCAGTTCGAGCGTGCGATGATTAAGGAACGCCAACGGGAAGGAATCGCCAAGGCCAAGGAAAAAGGGGTATACAAGGGCCGTACGAAGACCGTGGATGACGAAGCAATACATGCCGCTGTCAGTGGTGGGCTATCGTTCCGCAAGGCCGCAGAAAGCCTTGGCTTAAGCCTGAGTACCGTACAGCGTGCGATGAAAGCCAGCGCCTAACAGGCGCCATACGATGAGTTGCTTACCCACCTTGAGGACGGAACATGGACGGCCAGAACGCAGCAATAGCGGACGCGTTGGAGTTGCTGTACATGAACCAGCAGGCTATAAGGGCAAGGGTTGAAGAAATCGCCCTATGGTTACGAGCCAGGGGCTCAGCGCTACAGACACTGGATACGAACGCTGATGCCATTGCATCAGCGAAAGAGCGGCTTCGGACATTGCCCCGCCACGATGGTTTTCTTCGCCTCAGATACTTTGGAGAAATCGCCGGTAACAACGAGTTGGCACGGGAACGGCTCTTAGGCTCGACCGCCAATTTGCCAGCGCTGGCCGACCCTCCGATACCCCTCCTCGATAGTTCGCACCTGGAACATATGCGGTGTTTCCACTTAGGCAAGCGGCCGCTGAAAATACATTGGCACCACAGTCCCTAAAACATCCATATAATCGGCCTTAAGCGGCATAGCCTGCAGGGCCTTTTAAATTTTAAAAAAGGCCCTAGAAATTGCTGTGTAAATCTGAGTTAAAAAATTTTAGCGATTGAACCGGCAATCGCCTTACCTAACAAAGGTGGAACTGCGTTCCCAATCTGCTTTGTAATCTGTGAGCGATTACCACAGAATACATAGGCGTCATCGAAAGACTGAAGCCTAGCACCTTCCCGTGGTGTTAACGCTCTATTTTGAACCGGGTGAATGCATCGGTTCGAGGCAGGATGTACAAAATTCACTGTAATAGTTACCGCAGGCTCATCAGCATCAAGCCGCGAATAACAGGAACTAAATCCGCTCGTCACCATTCCTTTGGGGATGCAATTTATGTTTTTCCCTGAATATTTAATAATTTCAAGCATTTTTTTTGAGTGAGCCGTAGCCAAATGCAAGCTTAACTCATCCTTCACATCACGACGCATGAGCTTTTGATATTCATTACGAGGAGATTCGATATAACGCTTTGCCTCTTCGCCAGACTGAACCGGTGGAAGATCAGATATTGCATCCATGACAGAGACAGCGGGCTTCAGTACTTCCTCTTTCATACTAAACAAATCATATGTAGGAGCATGAACTCGGCGCTTATCCTTGACACTAATCGTTGCCCCAGAAAAATTGTGGGTCGTATCAGGAAACTCTATTTTCCCTCCACGCTCCACACCAATCATGATTAGACGCTCTCTTTTCTGAGGAACACCATAGTTAGCAGCATTTAAGATACGCCACTGAGTGTCATACCCCAGAGTTTTGAAGCACTCTTCCATCAGAGCAACAGTCGAACCATCCTTATGTGTTGCCAACCCAACTACGTTCTCAAGAACAAAAACAGGAGGACGGAAGTAGTTTACAAACGAAGCATACTCTTCAAATAGGCTATTGCGTGGATCATCATCGTTGGTTGAACGAAATGGCCTGATAGACGAAAAGCCTTGGCATGGCGGCCCCCCCACGATCACATCAACCATTCCACGCTTCAGCTTCAATCTTTCGCTAAGTTCGGAGCGCCTTATCTTCCTAATGTCTGAGCAAACACTTAGTGAATTAGGTCTGTTGGCGTTAAATGTCTGGGTAGCGATTGGAAGCACATCAATTCCAAAAACGGTCTCAAATCCTAATTCAGCGAGTTCAAATCCGTGAGAAAAACCACCTGTACCACAGAATAGGTCTAAAACTTTCATTAGCAATCTCCATTTGGGCAGCACCATACCACACAAGCCCGGTGGAGACAATAGTCTCCTACACTCAAAGCATGATTTGGATCAAAATGCCACCACATAAACAGTATGATGGTGGTGGTGGTGCGGCATGGATGAACCAAAGCGTAGTACAGTTGATGTTCTGTTCCGTCTAGTCAAGCAGTTACGTGAAGCTAAAGGGTTAAGCTTAGAGGCCCTGGCAGATAGGGCTGGCATACACAGAACTACTCTTGGCCTGCTCGAGCGTGGCGAACGACAACCTACCCTTAGTATTGCTGCAAACATATCGGAAGCTTTGGACTTCCAACTTTCTGAGCTTTTGCTCAAAGCCGAACTCATCGAAGGCGGCAAATTAAACGAGCACGATGCTTTTTTAGCAATGGCAGTAAGAGCCGAAAAAACTCAGTGCCTGAGAAATCTCGACGCCTTAGAATTTTATACTGGCCTGACTGGCTCTATGTTACTGCAAGCGATACATAACACGTACAACACACTCGACACAATTGATGCAGAGTTAGTTGCAAGTGGACTAGTTCCTATTGGCGGACTTGTAGAACTGGCAAATCTTTCCTCGATGGTAGGGAATATAGTGGGTGGTTCAATTGCCGAGGCCTCCGAGGGAATGTACATTCGAAATCGCCCTCATCACTACCCGGACCTTCTACCGCAACGTCACAATGCAAAAAATCTCGAGCTCAAGATGGCTCTTGAGACCAATCGCCCTAAGGGGCATCTACCAAAGCCCGGTACTTATATAACTTTCAGATATGTCCTAGGCGATCAACACGGCGCCTACAATCGTGGCAAGTCCTCTCGCGGAAACACAGTTTGGATATGGGAAGTTAAGGTCGGAGAGGTTGGCATTGATGACTTCGACCTCAGCAATACTCCAGGAGACTCGGGAAAAACGGCCGTAATTAAAACGTCTGTCTTTAATGCAATGCCACTCGTTTATTTTGATCCGGCCTACTGCCCGCATCCAATGAGAGCTGGAACATATCCCGCGTTTAACTAAGCGAAAGAAGCTGCGACATTCACCTGACCGCCAAAGCCACGG
Source organism: Pseudomonas sp. BGr12 (assembly GCF_030272895.1). Lineage (GTDB taxonomy): Bacteria > Pseudomonadota > Gammaproteobacteria > Pseudomonadales > Pseudomonadaceae > Pseudomonas. Next base: position 27,896 of record NZ_JALRNF010000008.1, read on the forward strand.
GCAAAAAAATCTCGCGCCTTTGGCGACCTTGGTCCATTACCAGGCACTTTATAAACTCACAAAAAATAATTTCTACAAATCTAGTAGGCTACGAACATTGAACAAGAAGCTCTGGAAGTTCACAAAGATCTTTTACTTTCTTGGCTACTGGCTCATCTGCCTTACCGAAGGTGTGAAGGTTTATACCGGCTACGCCCAAGACGAACAGATTCCAGTTTGGTCGGTTTATCTGTTTCTGTCGGTAACCGTGCTTATTCCTGGCTTATTTAACTCTGCCACCAAAAATAAAGGTGCTATCGCAAAATTACTTATAGGTTCTGGCAGGCTCTTGGTATCCGCAGCGCTGCTGATTGGCTGCCTTCTCAGCCAGAAGGGCTTGGAGCGTGAAAAAGGCATAAGCGTCGCGCAACCTCAAACTACGTCACAAGCTCTGCAAAGCACCCACTCAGTGGTCGATACGACACCGCCGAGCGTTATGGAATGCGTGATGAACGGGAAGAAATATCACTCAAACCTCCCATTTGACATTATAAAAAATGAAATCAAAAGCAGGTGTTTTAAAAGCGTGTTTGCCTACGGCTCAGATAAATCCTAGCTCGCCCGCTTGCCATCCATAACCGTTGTTAGTCCGTCAACTGCCCTCAAGTCATATGATACCAACGTTAAAGCGCTTTTTTGAGTAGCTCTGCAATTGTGCCACCCTGCCTCCCAGAACCATAACGTGATCGTGATGCATGCCCTATTACCGCCTGAGTATGACTCATAGACCACCTGCAGCGGGCGGTGTCCTATCTCCTTGACGCAAACCCTAGGGTCTTTTCAGAACATCCGCTCAGCTGGTACATTTCTCGTCCAATCCCTTGGGAAAGGGCCTTGATTTACGTGGCTTGCAGGCGATGTACCTAGCTTTTGCTGTACATCGACTACCCGGCCGACAACCACAAGCTGAGCTGGCAGGACATGCTCGCCTGGCTGCGCGAGAAGCGCTGGCAGAGCCTGGGCTTCGGCGGCTCGGTGTACCTGGTGTTGATGGCGCCCTTCCTCAATATCCTGATGATGCCGGCAGCGGTGGCCGGTGCGACCCTGTTCTGGGTACGCGAGCGCTGACCTCAGGCCAAGCTGTCGGCCGCTGACCTGATCAGCTCGATGGCCTGCCGCGCAATCGGCGACAGGCTACGCCCGGCATGACAGACAATCGCACTGGCAATGCTGCAGCCGCCGCCCGGAAGGGCTGGCTGCAGCAATGCCCCCGCATCGCAGAGGGCGCCACTGCGCAGATCCCCTTCAAGCCAGGTTCGCCAGGTAAACAAAAGCGCATCGCTGCCCAGGGTCGTGGCCCGCAACAGCTTCAAGTCGTTGCAGCCCAGGGCCAGTGGCGCGATCGTGCCTTCGGGCAAGTCCATCAGCTCACGCAATCGCGCGGGAGCTATGTCATCGAACAGCACCGAGCTCCAGGGATAGCTCAGCAACTGCTGGCGGGTCACCGGCGCCTGCTGCCGGATCAACGGATGGTCGCCGCGGCAGAAGACCGAGGCCGGCACGCCAGGCAGCGGGGTGATGGCAAATCGCGGGTCGGACTTGAGTGACGGGTCACAGGTGTAGGCGACGAAGAACTCGATCTGGTCCTGCTCCAGGCGCTGGACCAACTGGTTCCAGTGATTGACCTCGACCTTCATCACCAGCCCGGGAATACGCTTGCGCAGCGAGGTCAGCGCCTCCTCCAGGTAGAGGTTGGCCGCCATCATGCCTGCACCGAAGCTCAACTCGCCGCCATCGGCCTGGGCAATGTCGCGGGCCTCACCCATCAACCGGGCGGCACAACCGAGCAATTCCCGCCCGCTTGCCAACAACTGCCGCCCCGCTGCCGTCAGCACGACCGAACGTGTGTCACGGTCGAACAGTCGCACCCCGAGGTCGGCCTCCAGTGACTGAATGCTGCGGCTGAAGGCGGTCTGCGACAGATTGGCCCGCTCAGCCGCACGGGAGAAATGCAGCTCTTCGCTGAGCAGGATCAGGTGGCGAATTCGTTTCAGATCAATTGATTCAGGCAATGCATCAGTTCCTGATTATTTTTGCATTGGACGCACCAGGCATAGATACACAGACTTGTTACAGGGTGCAACCTCGCCCCTCAGAACAACAACATTCAGCCTCCGCGCAGCTGCCCTGCTGTGTCCGGCTACCTGTAAAGGGACTTACGCCATGTCTTTGCGTCTTCGCCAGCCGCTTCTTGCCCTCGCCTGCCTCGGCGCCCTGTCGGCCCATGCCGCGCCCACCGACCTGAAAACCCGGATCGATACCCTGGTGGAGCAGGACAACGCACAGATGATCGAGCTGTTCAAGCAGTTGCATCGCAACCCCGAACTGGCCTTCCAGGAGAAGGAAACCGCTGCCCAGGTAGCCAAGGCCCTGCAAGCGCAAGGCTTCGAGGTCAAGACCGCGATCGGCACCACCGGCGTGGCCGGTATCCTGCGCAACGGTCCGGGGCCTGTGGTGATGTACCGCGCCGACATGGATGCCCTGCCGATCAAGGAAGCCACTGGCCTGCCCTATGCGAGCAGCAAGGTCACGCCCTGGCTTGGCAACCCCGCCCAGCCGGTCATGCACGCCTGTGGACACGATGCGCACACCACCTGGTTGATCGAGGTGGCCAAGGTCATGGCCCAGCTCAAGGACCAGTGGTCCGGCACCCTGGTGCTGGTCGCGCAACCGGCGGAGGAACTGCTCGAAGGCGCCACTGCCATGGTCGACAACGGCCTCTACGACTTCGTCCCCAAGCCGGATGTGCTGGTGGCTGCGCATGTTTCCCCGGTCTACCCGGCCGACAGCGTCGGCCTGCGCGAAGGGCCCCGGCTGGCCGGCACCGACCAGATCGACGTCGAACTGCCCGGTATCGGTGGCCATGGATCGACCCCGCATGTCACCAAGGATCCGGTGGTGATGGGCGCCATGGCCGTCCTGGGCTACCAGACCATCATCAGCCGCATGGTCGATCAGTCCAAGCCAGCGGTCCTCACCGTCGGCGCCTTCCAGGCCGGGGTCAACAACAACATCATCCCGGTGGGCGCCACGCTCAAACTGAACTTGCGCTGGTACGACGAGCAAGTGCGCGAGCGACTGATTGCCGGGATCAAATCGGTGACCCAGGGCGTGCTGGTGATGAATGACATGCCCGCCGACTACCAGGCGAAATACACCATGAAGGGGCATGCCACACCGGTGGTCAACGGCAAGGCGCAGACCGAGCTGGCCCAGGCCGCCCTGGTGCAGCAACTGGGGGCCGACAAGGTGTTGCCGGGCATGCCGCCGCTGATGGGCTCGGAAGACTTCCACATGCTGGCCAGCCCTTACCCGGGCACCCAAGTGCTGTTCATCGAGGTGGGATCGGGCAAGCCCGATGTCTACAAGAACCTGGTGGAGAAGAAACAACTGCCGGCAGCGATGAACCACACACCCGGCTTCGTCGTCGAGCTGCCCGCCATCGCCACCGGCGTACGGGCAGTCAGCGCAACACTGACTGCCTTCTTCAAGACACCGCGCTGAACGTCAGGCAGACAGCTGGCTGGAGAACTGCCCGACAGCATTCACCACCTTCTGCGCCCCTTCCTGGATCTCGACGATCACCGAGCCGGTCTGCCCCGCCAGGGCCAGGCCCTGCTCGGCCTGGCGCTTGCTGCTGTCGATGATATCCACCGCAGCCTTGGCCAGTTGTTCGTTCTGCTGCACCACCCGGGCGATTTCCTCGGTGGCGACGCTGGTGCGCGACGCGAGCTGGCGCACTTCGTCGGCGACCACGGCAAAGCCGCGGCCCTGCTCACCGGCCCGGGCCGCCTCGATGGCCGCGTTGAGCGCCAGCAGGTTGGTCTGGCCGGCGATGTCGCTGATGGTCTTGATGATCGAGCCGATGACCTGGGACTGCTTGTCCAGTGCCTCGATGCCATTGGCCGCCTCCTGCATGCAGGATTCCAGGCCGCGCATCACCTCGACGGTCTGGGTCACGACATCGGTGGCCTTGCGCGCACTGTTGTCGGTTTCGACCGAGGTGGTGTAGGCAATATCGGCAGCCTCGGCCACGGCCACTTCCTGGTTGACCTGCTCGGTGATTACCGTGGCGAACTTGACCACTTTGTAGAGCACGTCATGGGCATCGATGATCGGGTTGTACGACGCTTCCAGCCAGACCACACGACCATGGGCGTCAATGCGCTTGAAGCGCTCGGCAACGAACTCGCCACGGCGCAGCTTGTCCCAGAACGCCTGGTACGCGCTCGAGTGGGCCTCTTCCGGCTCGCAGAACATCCGGTGATGCTTGCCGACCACCTGCTCCAGGCGATAATAGCCCATGGTCTGCAGGAAGCGGTCATTGGCGGTCAGCACCTCGCCTTGCAGGTTGAACTCGATCACCGCAGTCGAACGCATCAGCGCCTTGATCAGGCTCTCATGCTCGCGTGAACTTTCAATGGTGCGGGTCAGGTCGCTGGAATGCAGCGTGAAGTACTTGATGCGCCCGTCACTGTTCTTGACCGGCTGCAGGATCGAACGCAACCAGGCTTCATGGCCGTTACCGCGCAGCAGGCGGAACGCGCCATTAAGGTGCTCGCCACGGGTAATGGCGCCCTTCATGCGCTGGTAGAAATCCAGCTGTTTGACATGCGCCGGCACGATTTCTTCGATGTTGCGCCCGATCAGTTGATGGCTGCTGTAGAGCATTTCCTTTTCAAAATTACTGTTGACCGATTCGATGCGTCCCTGAGGGTCAAGCTGCAATACCAGCATCTCGCTGTCGAGACTGCTCTTGACCTGTTCCATGGACGAGAGCGCTTCACGCAACTGGAGGTTTTCTTGTTTCAGTTTGCTGTTGAACATCAACGCTCTCCTGGAGCGAAATCGGTCATTCGAATACTCCTGCATCGGCCGAATGCCCGTCATTCTTGAGCGGCTCGCTGGGAAATATTTGCCCGGAAAGCTGCCGGAAATCGGGAGTCACCGATCTGTCATATTTTCATCACGGCGCCGCAATCCGCGCCGCTGAAACTGGCGTTCATGAGCACAGCACGCCTGCATATCACCCTGGTCAGTGAAACCTTCCCACCGGAAATCAACGGCGTGGCCACCACCCTTGGCCGCCTGAGCGAAGGCCTGCGCCAGCGCGGTCACCAGGTCGAACTGGTGCGCCCTCGCCAGGAGGCGGATGGCACAAGCGCCGACGAGCTCCAACTGCTGTGCCGCGGCTGGCCGCTGCCGGGCTATCCGGGGCTGCAATGGGGACAGGTGTCGATGCACAAGCTGCTGCGGCGCTGGCGTCGGCAGCGCCCGGACGTGCTGTACATCGCCACCGAAGGCCCGCTGGGCCTGAGTGCCCTGCGCGCGGCAAGGCGCCTGGGCATCGCAGTGGTCAGCGGTTTTCACACCAATTTCCAGCAATACTCCAGCGAATACGGCCTGGGCCTACTGTCGCGCCTGCTCACCCATTACCTGCGCTGGTTCCACCGGCGTACCCACAGCACCCTGGTGCCCAGCCCCAGCCAGTGCCTGGAACTGGAGCGACGCGGGTTCGACAACCTGGCGTTGATGGCCCGCGGCGTGGACAGCCAGCTGTTCAACCCGGGTAGACGCAACCAAGCCCTGCGCGAGCGCTGGGGCCTGGGGAACGACGACATCGCCCTGCTGCACGTCGGGCGCCTGGCGGCGGAAAAGAACCTCGGCCTGCTGCAACACTGCCTGGCGTCGGCGCAGCGCATTTATCCACAGCGGCGTATTCGCCTGATCGTGGTCGGCGACGGCCCTCAGCGCAGCGCCCTGCAACAGCAACTGCCCCAGGCCGTCTTCTGCGGTGCCCAACGCGGTGAAGCGCTGGCCGAGCACTATGCCTCGGGGGACATCTTCCTGTTTCCCAGCCTGACCGAAACCTTCGGCAACGTGGTACTCGAAGCCCTGGCGTCAGGGCTCGGCGTGGTGGCCTATGACCAGGCCGCCGCCGCCCAGCACATCCGCCACGGACACAGTGGCGCCCTGGCAATGCCCGGCGATGCCGAGGCCTTCATCGATGCCTGTAACTGGTTGCTGGAAGACCCTGAAACCCTGCGCCGGGTACGCCTCAATGCCCGCCAGCATGCCAGCCGCCAGGGCTGGCCGATGATCGTCGAGCAGTTCGAACACCACCTGCGCGAGGCCTGTTGCCAGGACCACAACGTGCCCCGGCAAGCCGCGCCGCTGATGATCAAACCAGAGTCGTCAACGCATCGCGGCTGAACGGCAGGATGTCCTGTTCACGGCCATCGCGGACTTTTGCCGCCCAATCCGGGTCAACCAGCAGCGCCCGTCCTACCGCAACCAGATCGAACTCATCATTGTTCAGGCGCGTCAGGAGGTTTTCCAGGCTGGCCGGTTGCGCCACCTTGTCCGTGACGACCATGAACTGCAGGAACTCACCATCCAGGCCGACACTGCCCACGGTGATGGTCGGTTTGCCGGTGAGCTGGCGGGTCCAGCCGGCCAGGTTCAGCTCGGAGCCTTCGAACTCCGGCTCCCAGAAGCGGCGGGTCGAGCAGTGGAAAATATCCACGCCGGCATCGGCCAGCGGCTGCAGGAACTCGCCCAGCGCCTGGGCACTGGTCACCAGCCGAGCGGTGTAATCCTGCTGTTTCCACTGGGAGAAACGGAAGATGATCGGGAAGTCCGGGCCCACCGCAGCGCGCACGGCCTGGACCAGCTCGATGGCAAAGCGTGAACGTGCGGCCAGGTCACCGCCGTACTCGTCCGTGCGCTGGTTGCTCGACGCCCAGAAGAACTGGTCGATCAGGTAACCATGGGCGCCGTGGATCTCGACGCCGTCCATGCCGATGGCCTGGGCATCGCGAGCGGCCTGGGCGAAGGCGGCGATCACCTCGCGGATATCATCACGGCTCATGCCATGGACCAGCACCTGGCCATCCTTGATCCTCTCGCTCGGGCCATAGCCCGGCACGCTGGCGTCTGGCTCCACACCCAGGCGACGCACACTACCCACATGCCAGAGCTGCGGCACGATGCGCCCGCCTTCGGCGTGCACGGCCTCCACCACCTGCTTCCAGCCGGCCAGCGCGTCCTCGCCATAAAAGCGCGGCACGTTCGGATAGCCATTGGCCGCCGGGTGGCCTACGGTGGTGCCTTCGGTGATGATCAGGCCGACGCCGGCAGCGGCACGGCGGCGGTAATACTCGACGACCTGGGCATGAGGCACGCCACCCGGGCAGAAGGTGCGCGTCATGGGCGCCATGACCACACGGCTTGGCAATTGGAGGGCACCCAGCTGGAAGGGGGTGAACAGTGCATTGGCGGACATGTGGCGCTCCAGGGGAAGTAGGAATGCGCCTGAGGATAGGGTGAGCCGTTCGGGCAGCCCAGTACTATTGATCTGGGTGATTTAACAGCATCGCGGGGCAAGTCAGCCCAGCGCTTTCTCGATAGCCTGAACTACCGCTGGATCATCCGGTGCGGTACGTGGCGCGAAGCGCGCCAGCACCCGGCCATCCTGGCCGACCAGGAATTTCTCGAAGTTCCAGGTGATATCGCCTGGAAACTCCGCCCCTTCGCCAGCCAACAGGCGGTACAGCGGATGGCGCTGCGGTCCGTTGACCTCCAGCTTGCTGCCGAGGGGGAAACTCACCCCGTAATTCAGACTGCAGAACGTGGCAATTTCTGCCTCGCTACCCGGCTCCTGCCCGGCAAACTGGTTGCACGGCAAGCCCAGGACGCTGAAGCCTTTGCCCTTGAACTGCTGATACAGGTTTTCCAGCGCTGCGTACTGCGGGGTCAGACCACACTTGGAGGCGACATTGACCACCAGCACCACCTGGCCCTTGAACGGCGCCAACGACAAGTCCTTGCCATCCAGAGCCTGTAACTTCAGGTCGTGAAATGCACTCATGACGTACTCCCCTCTCCAGATCCCGGTTGCCGCTGCGAGCTGTGTTCGAGTATCACCAGCCCATTAAAAAGGCGCCCAGCCAAGCCGTCTTCCCCTGCAGGAGAGCGACGATCTTGCCCGGGCGCCTTCGCGACTTTCTGAGCTTAGCGCAGAAAATCAGTGGTGATGGCCACCTTCGCCATGAACATGGCCATGAGCCACTTCTTCTTCGCTGGCGTCACGGATGTTGACGACCTTGACCTTGAAGTTCAGGCGCTGGCCAGCCAGCGGGTGGTTGCCGTCGACGGTGACGTCGTCGCCGTCCAGGTCACGGATGGTAACGATCTGCATCTGGCCATCGGGCGCGGAGGCGTGGAACTGCATGCCCACTTCCAGCTCGTCGACACCTTCGAACATGCTGCGGTTCAGGGTGCTGACCAGTTCGGCCAGGTATTCGCCGTAGGCGTCTTCCGGCTCGATGGCAACGGTCAGTTCGTCACCGGCAGCTTTGCCTTCCAGGGCTTTTTCCAGGCCCGGGATGATGTTGCCTGCGCCGTGCAGGTAAACCAGCGGAGCGCCGCCGGCGGAGCTGTCGATGACCTCACCAGCGTCGTTGGTCAGGGTATAGTCGATGGAGACAGCCTTGTTGGCGGCGATCAGCATGGGGCGAGACCTTTTGCATAAGAATGTAGAGCCCACAAGTGTAACCAACGCATCGCCCGAAAGCGAACGCAACCCGGACAAACGGGACAGACCGCTCCCACAATAAGGCCATTGCACGCTGCCACATGCGTAGAAGGTGCCGATAGCGATACCCTTGGCAATTGATTCTTTTGCACAGTGTTTTTCGAGAAGCTCGCATGCAGACATTTTTCATCGCGCCGACCGACTTCGGTGTCGGCCTGACCTCCATCAGCCTGGGCCTGGTACGCACCCTTGAGCGCGCCGGGCTGAAAGTCGGCTTCTTCAAGCCGATTGCCCAACCGCACCCCGGCGACACCGGCCCGGAGCGCTCCACCGAACTGGTCGCCCGTACCCACGGTCTCAAGCCGCCACAACCGCTGAGCCTGGCCCATGTCGAGCGCATGCTCGGTGACGGCCAGCTGGATGAACTGCTCGAAGAAATCATCACCCTGTACCAGCAAGCCTGCGTCGGCAAGGACGTGGTAGTGGTCGAAGGCATGGTCCCGACCCGCCACGCCAGCTACGCGGCGCGGGTCAACCTGCACCTGGCCAAGAGCCTGGACGCCGAGGTGATCCTGGTCTCGGCACCGGAAAACGAAGTGCTCACCGAGCTCTCCGGGCGGGTCGAACTGCAGGCGCAGCTGTTCGGCGGGCCGAAGGACCCGAAAGTGCTCGGGGTGATCCTCAACAAGGTACGCGCCGACGAGAGCATGGGTACCTTCGCCGAGCGCCTGAAGGAGCACTCGCCGCTGCTGCGCGGTGGCGACTTCCGTCTGCTCGGCTGCATTCCCTACCAGGCCGACCTCAACGCCCCGCGTACCCGCGATGTAGCCGAGCTGCTCGGTGCCCAGGTGCTCAACGCCGGCGACTACGAACAGCGGCGCATGAACAAGATCATCATCTGCGCCCGCACCGTGGCCAACACCGTGCCGCTGCTCAAGCCCGGCACCCTGGTGGTGACCCCGGGCGACCGCGACGACATCATCCTCGCCGTGAGCCTCGCGGCGATCAACGGCGTGCCGCTGGCCGGCCTGCTGCTGACCAGCGACAGCAAACCCGATCCGCGCATCCTCGAACTGTGCCAGGGCGCACTGCTGGCCGGCCTGCCGATCCTCTCGGTAAGCACCGGCTCCTACGACACCGCCAACCAGTTGAACCAGCTGAACAAGGAAATCCCGGTGGATGACCGCGAACGCGCGGAGATCATCACCGATTTCGTCGCCAGCTACCTGGATGCCGACTGGCTGCACCAGCGTTGTGGCACCCCGCGCGAATTACGCCTGTCGCCGGCGGTGTTCCGCTATCAGTTGATCCAGCGGGCCCAGCAGGCCAACAAGCGCATCGTCCTGCCCGAGGGCGCCGAGCCCATGACCGTTCAGGCCGCCGCCATCTGTCAGGCCCGCGGCATTGCTCGCTGCGTGTTGCTGGCCAAGCCCGAAGACGTCCAGGCCGTGGCCCGGGCCCAGGGCATCAGCCTGCCCGAAGGCCTGGAAATCCTCGATCCGGACCTGATCCGCGAGCGCTATGTCGAGCCGATGGTCAGCCTGCGCAAGAGCAAGAGCCTGAACGCACCGATGGCCGAACAACAACTGGAAGACCCGGTGGTGATCGGCACCATGATGCTGGCCCTGGACGAGGTCGATGGCCTGGTCTCGGGCCTGGTGCACTCCACTGCCAACACCATCCGTCCGGCCCTGCAGCTGATCAAGACCGCGCCGGGTTGCAGCCTGGTGTCCTCGGTGTTTTTCATGCTGTTCCCCGAGCAGGTGCTGGTGTACGGCGACTGCGTGATGAACCCCCACCCCACCGCCAGCGAACTGGCGGAAATCGCCCTGCAGAGCGCCGACTCCGCCGAAGCCTTCGGCATTGCCCCGCGGGTGGCGATGATCAGCTACTCCAGCGGTGATTCGGCCAGTGGCGAGGAAGTGGAGAAAGTCCGCGAAGCCACCCTGCTGGCCCAGGAAACCCAGCGCAGCCTGCAGATCGACGGCCCGCTGCAGTACGACACCGCGGCCAACCTCGACATCGCCCGGCAACTGGCGCCCAACAGCCCGGTGGCCGGTCGTGCCACGGTGTTCGTGTTCCCCGATCTGAATACCGGCAACACCACCCACAAGGCCGTGCAGCGCAGCGCCGACTGCGTGAGCCTGGGCCCGATGCTGCAAGGCCTGCGCAAACCGGTCAACGACCTGCCACGTGGTGCCCAGGTCGACGATATCGTCTACACCATCGCCCTGACCGCGATTCAGGCCAACCGCTCACTGGATAGTTGAACATGCTCGGATTGCTACCCGCGCCGGTGCGCGGGGTGATTGCCTCGTTGTTGCTGGGGCTCAACACCATCGTCTGCTGTACCCCGTTGTTCATCGTCAGCCTGTTCAAGCTGTGCCTGCCGTTCGCGGCGGCGCAGCGGGTCACCGACGCGTTGATGCGCCACATCCACGAAGCCTGGATCAGCAACAACAACGCCTGGATCAACCGGCTGGGCAAGGCCCGCTGGCAGGTCCAGGGCCTGGCCGGGCTGGACTACCAGCACAGCTACCTGATCACCAGCAACCACCAGAGCTGGGTGGATATCCTGGTGCTGCAGTACGTGCTCAACCGGCGGATCCGGCCGCTGAAATTCTTCCTCAAGCAAGTGCTGATCTGGGTGCCGGTTATCGGCCTGGCCTGGTGGGCCCTGGGCTTCCCGTTCATGAAGCGCTACTCCAAGGCATACCTGGCCAAGCACCCGGAAAAGGCCGGCAAGGACCTGGAAACCACCCGCCGCACCTGTGCAAAGTTCAGCGGAAAGCCCACCGCCATCTTCAACTTTGCCGAAGGCACGCGCTTCACCCGGGAAAAGCACCGTCAGCAGCAATCGCCCTACAAGCACCTGCTCAAGCCCAAGGCCGGCGGCATCGCCTTCGTGCTGGACGCCATGGGCGAGCAATTGCAGTCGATCGTCAACGTCACCCTGCACTACCCGGCCGGCGCGCCGGGTTTCTGGGACCTGTTGTGCGGACGGGTGAAGCACGTCGTGGTGCAGCTTGAAGAGGTGCAGATTCCGGCCGAATTCCTGGGCAAGAACTACGACCAGGACCAAGCCTATCGCCTGGCCTTCCAGCAGTGGATCAACCAGCTCTGGCAGGACAAGGACGACCTGCTGGAACGTCTGCAACGCAGCACCACCGCCTGATCGACGCGGAAACTCAACCAAGGGGGGAGATTTTCTTCTCCCTGGGACTGAGACAGATCAACAGAAAGTCTCCCCGCCGCCCACGAACGCTCGTTCAGCATCTATGCTCTATTCCCACGATGTTTCTCAATAGCCATCACACGGAATGTAAGCCTATGAAACCCTTGCGTAACCTGACCCACGCCATCGCGCTGGCTTCGCTCATGTCTGCAGCCAGCTTCTCGGTGCAGGCAGCCGATATTCTGATCGACGGTATCGCCAGTGAAAGTATCGTGGACACCAAGGTCCTGGCCATCGACATGGACAAGCGCCTGGTAACAGTAGAGGGCCCCGATAACACCCAGGTGCCTATCCAGCTGAGCGAAAACGCCAAGGACCTGCACAACCTCAAGGTCGGCGATCTGGTCAATGTGAAGGTCAACCGCTCCGTAGCGACCGTGCTCAATACCGAAGTGGGAGCTGAGCCGGGTGTCAGCAAGGAAGCCGGCGTGATCCGCGCTACCAAGGACAACCCCAACCCGGGCGGCGAAGCCTTCCGCCAGGTCAAGGTCACCTCGAAGATCACCGACATCGACCTGAAGAAGCACGAAGTCACCCTGCTGCCGCCTGAAGGCCCGAAAAAGGTGGTGAAGGTCGAAGATCCGGAGCTGCAGGCGCGGATGAAAAATCTCAAGGTGGGTCAGACCGTCGATATGGTCTTTACCGACGTGCTGAAGATCACCACCAAGCACTGAGTCCGAATCATCGCGCCCCTGCGCCAGGCAGCGATCGACTGCATGTAGGAGCGGGCTTGCCCCGCGATTGCGTACCGTCAGGTGTATCGTATCGCGGGGCAAGCCCGCTCCTACAGATCGCAATCGGGCATCAATAAAAAAGGGAGCTTGCGCTCCCCTTTTTCACATCCCTTGAACCTTACTGGTACTGCTGGCCAGGAATCGGCTTGAGGTTGACCTCGACACGACGGTTCTGCGCACGGCCATTGGCGTCGGCGTTGCTGGCGATCGGCTGGTCCGGGCCCAGGCCGCGAGCACTTACGCGGCTGGCATCGACGCCCTGGGAGGTCAGGTAGGAGACCACCGACTGGGCGCGGCGCTGGGACAGGTCCATGTTGTGCTGGCGGCTGCCGGTGCTGTCGGTGTAGCCGACCACTTCAATGGTGTTCTGGTTGAACTGCTTGAAGGAGTTCGCCAGGTTGTTCAGCGGCGAGTAGAAACTTGGAGCGATGTTCGCCGAATCGGTAGCGAAGGTAATGTTACCCGGCATGATCAGCTTGATCTGGTCGCCTTCACGCTGAACTTCGACACCGGTGTTGGCCATGCTGGCACGCAGGGCGGCTTCCTGCTTGTCGGCATAGTAGCCGTAGCCAGCAGCTGCGGCACCCACGGCAGCGGCGCCGATCAGCGCACCCTTGCCACGGTTGTCATGGTCGATGGCAGCACCGGCGATGGCACCAGCCAGTGCGCCCAGGCCGCCGTACTTGGCGGTCTTGCTCATCCCGGTGGAGCCTTGTTGTGCCTGACCCTGGTTGTCGTATTGGCCGGGAGCGGCGCAGCCGGTCATCAGGGCGGCAGCGGTAGCGACGATAATCAAACGACGCATGGTGAACATGGACAAGCTCCTACAGAAATTCGAATTGCGGACCGCGCTGCGGACCGACGCGAGCCTTAGACAGTAAAACGACAAAAAAATTCCCTGGACGCTCAGGCCCGGACGAACGGGTTCTGGCGCATTTCGTCACCCAGGCGGGTATCCGGACCATGGCCGGTGACCACCGTGGCTTCTTCATCCAGGCTGTACAGACGCTGCTTGATCGAACGAACGATGGTCGCCTGGTCGCCTCCCCACAGATCGGTGCGACCAATACCACGGCGGAACAGCGTGTCGCCTGCGATCAGCAACTTGGCATCGGCGAACCAGAAACTCATCGACCCCGGCGTGTGTCCCGGAGTATGCAGGGCCACGCCACAGCCACAGGCCAGTTCCTCGTCGTCGGCCAGCCAGCGATCCGGCGACGGCACCGGGGTGTAGGGCACGCCGAACATCTGGCACTGCATCTCCAGGTTGTCCCAGAGGAACTGGTCGTCCTTGTGCAGGTGCAGGGTGGCGCCGGTCTTCTCCTTCAACTGCCCGGAGGCGAGGAAGTGGTCCAGATGCGCGTGGGTATGGATGATGCTCACCAGCTTCAGGCCATGGGCCTCCAGGCGGGCGATGATCTGCTCATGATTGCCGCCCGGGTCGACGACAATGGCCTTCTTGCTGATCGGGTCGCCGATGATGGTGCAATTGCACTGCAGGGGGCCTACGGGGAAGGTTTCTCGAATGAGCTTGGGCTGAGCGGCTTGCATGGGTGTACCGGGAAGGAAGTGAGATAAACGGATCGATGCCACTTCATAACCTCAATTGACGCCGCTGACCAGCCCCAACCATCAATCAAGGCAGGTAAAGCCTGAACACCCCGCCGCCCAGCACCCCGCCATTGGCAATCTCGATCCGCCCCTTGATCCCGTCGCGCTCATGCAGCGCAGCAATGCGCGCGGCGAAGTACAACCCCAGGCCCGTGCTGCCGCTCTGCCCGTCGATGCCCTGCACATACGCTTGCTGGCGCTCCAGCATGCGCAGGGGAAAACCCGGGCCGTCGTCGTTGATGGTCAGGACCAGTTGCTCGTCTTCGTCGCTGACGCTGATCAGCAGGGTGTGGCCGGCATAGCGAATGGCATTGTTGAGGATGTTGGCGACCACCGAGCCGACCAGTTCGCGATCGAAAAAGCCCAGGGGGCTGGCCGTCTCGATACGCCAGCTGGCGAGGATGTCGCGGTGCTGCAGCAGGTTCTGCTGCGCGGCCAGCTGGGCCTCGATGAAGTCGTCCAGTTCATGGTAGTCCGGGCACATGGGCAACTGGTTGACGCCCAGCTTGTACAGCCCCAACAGCTGCACCAGCATGCCGTTGAGGTGGGTGAATTCGTGCTCGATCACCCCCTGCTCGCTACCACTGCGCTGGCCTTCGGGCAGGCGCGCCAGCCACTGGCTGTGTGCCTGGGTCAGGGCCGCCAGGGAATTCTTCATGTCATGCACGGTGGAGGCGATCACCGTGGAAAAATCCAGCCCCTGATTGTCCTGGTTCATGCGCCAAATGCCCGTTGATGCAGTTTGCGATAGCGCTCGTAACGGCTGTCGCTTTCCGGAATACCGGCCACGCAGGTCAGGCTGGCGCGGCATTCTTCCATGATCGCCAGAGGTGGCGTTTCACCGCCGATGCGCAGCAGCGCCTGGGCTGTGTTGAGGGCGATACTGATGTTCTTCGGTTGCAGTTTCAGGGCACGACGGAACAGTGCCAGTGCCTCGCCGAGTTGATTGCCCTGGTAATTGCGCACGCCCTGGCGGTTGAGATCGACCGCTTCGGTCACGGCATTGAGCACCGTTGGGTCGTCGGTCAGGCGCGAGACGCTTTGCATCACCTTGGGGTCGTCGCCGTAGGTTTCCACGCAACCTTTGAGGATCGCGGTACTGGCCGTTTCCTGGCCCAGTTGCTGCAACTGGGTCGCCACCACCAGCGCCGCTTCCACGGAGAAGAATTGCTCCATCTTGTCCAGCCGGGCCATGGCCTGCTCGGTCAGCTTGGCGGCGGTATCAGGGTCGCCGGCCTGCTGCAGGCTGGCGGCTTTCATCAACCGGGCACGCACCTGCAAGCCCTGGTCTTCGGCGTTCTCCTTGGCCACTTCACTGAGCACCGTGTTGATCTCGACCCGGGTGCGTGCATCCAGGCCATTGCCGGCATTCTTGCTCATCAATGCCTGGACCAGTCCCAGGTTGCTCTCCGGGCTCTTGTAGCGCGAGCTCTGGCCCTGGTTGACGGCATGCCGGTAGGCCTTGGAGGACGTCTCGAAGTCATTGTTGCTCAGGGCCAGCTTGCCCAGCATCATCTGCCGGCGCACCGCCAGCGGCGACAGACGCACGGCTTCTTCGAGCACACCCTGGGCACGCTTGTTCTCCCCCAGGGCCATCAACACCTCGGCCAGCCCGTCATACAGGCCGGGCATCATCGGGAACGCCTTGAGCGCCTGCTCGTACACGCCCTGGGCCTGGGCAAACTGATTGCGCTTGAACAACAGGCCGCCCAGGGCGGCATAGGCCCAGGGCGTCGCCCGACTGGCGATGATGGCGGTGAGGAATTTACCCAGCTCGTCATGACGGTTCAGGTCGCGCAAGGCGTCGGCACGGTAGCGCAGGCACAGTGGGGCAAAACGCGGGTCTCGCTTGCACAGCTCGGCGCAGGCGGCCAACACCTCGGCCGGGCGGCCACGGTCCAGGGCCTGGAGGATCGGCTTGAGCAGGGTCTTGCGCTGCACCAGCTTTTCCAGGCGCTGGGCCAGGCCGATGCGGTTGAACGGCTTGGTCAGGTAGGCGTCCGGCTCATGTTCCAGGGCACTGAGCACGATCGCCTGGCTGCTTTCGGCGGTGACCATGATGAATACGCACTCATGGCTGATCAGTTTGTCGAGGATCAGGTCTTCGAGCACCTGCTGGCCGTTCTTCTTGCCGTCGCCCAGGTGAAAGTCCTGGAGGATGAAGTCGTAGCGTTTCTGCGAGCACATGCGCAGGGCCTGCTCGCCACTGTCGGCAGTGTCGACATCCCGCACGCCCAGTTCGCGGAGCATGGAGCGGGCCGAACTGCGAAAATCGGAAAAGTCATCGACGATCAAAAAGCTTTTCTGGCTGTAGACCTGCATCCACCAAACCTGACATGGCAAATAAAAAAAAGGATGCACGGACCGCTGCCATCACAGCGGTCGACTTCCGGGACCAGGATGAACGCGTCGCCACCAATCCTGGCCACGCTATCGGCCGCGCGGAGCATTTGCTTGAGCGGGATTGCCGTCGACATCAACACCTGATCGCCGACGGCGTGGTCGTTGCAGCCATTGAAGATTAATGGCAAGAAGCCATCTTCTTCTATCCTCCGGCGCCAGTAAAGCGCCGCCAGCCTGCGCTCAGCGCACCGCGGTGCAGGTGAGTTCCTGTCCGTACCACTTCACCTTGGCCTCACCTTGATGCTCCCAGAACTCGACGCCTTCGCGGCCATACTTGCTGCCACTGCCTGAACGCTGGGCGATGACGATGGTCTGGTCATCGCCATAGGTCAGCACCGCGGCCTGGGGATCGAGCTGGTTGTAGAACACTGCCGTGAAGGGCTTGCTGCCATCGTCACAGTCGAACTCGACCGCCGCCGGCACCTGCACCGCACCTGAGCGGATCTGCAATTCGACCAGGCGCACCTGGTACTGCTCGAGCACACAGGCGTCTGCATCGCTGGCCTTCCAGCACTCGTCGCGGCCCTTGATCCAGCCACGCTGGGTGGCTTTCAATTGCTTTTTGGTATCGCTGTCGGCCTGGTCAAGCGCGCGCTGGTAAAGGGCGGCGAGCTTTTGATCCAGTTCACTGAGCTGCGGACTCTGGCAGACCTTCAGCGCCATGCCCTCGGCCTTGTCACAGGAGAACGACGGCCCGTTGGCCGCCAGGGCCAGGCCTGTGGACAACAGGCAGGCCAGCAGCAACAGGGGGCGTGTAAGGGACATGGGATCTCTCCAGAAGCGTCATTCTAGAGAGTACAGCAGATAGCGGCTGTTGCCGTCAGGACAACAGCCCCAAAGCCTTGGCCCGGGCGACGGCCTGGGTACGACGCTCGACACCCAGCTTGCTGTTGATATGACTGGCGTGGGTCTTGACCGTATGCAAGGAGATGAACAGCCGCTCGCTGATTTCCTGGTTGGAGCAGCCTTGGGCGATCAGCTCCAGCACTGCCCGCTCCCGGGTGCTCAAGGCTTCGCAGCTGGTGCTGGCAGCCTCCTGGGTCTCCAGGGCCGGTAACAGGGCCAGCAGGCTCGTTTGAGCCGGGCTTGCCGGTTGGGCCAGCAATTGCTCGCGCAACCACAGCGGATGCTCGCGGAGCAATCGCTGGAAAGCTTGCAAGGCGCCGCCCCCGGCGGCCTCAAGGCTCAGCACGAGCAGGTCGCGGGCCTGGACTTCGGCATTACTGGCCAGCAGCAGGCAGATCCACTGGCACAATGCCGTGGTGCTCAGCAGGTGCCCGCCGCTGGCCTGGCCACGCTCGACCAGTGCCTGCAAGCGTCGCCCGGCCTGTTCCCCGCGCCCCTGGGTCTGCTCCAGCAGCGCCTGCTGCAGCTCGATATGCAATGGCAGCAACGGGTGGAATTCCGGCGCGGCGGCCGCCTGCTCGCCACCGTAGGTCTGCCCCAGGCGCAACAGCCAGGATTCGGCCAGGTCGGTGCGGCCCTGGGCCAGCCAGAGTTCGCATTTGACCAGGGTAATCATCGCCAGATAGAAAATCGGCGGCACATCCCAGATGTGCATCAGCCGCTCGGCCTCGGCCAGTTCGGCAAAGGCCTCGGCAAAGCGCCCCTCGCGACCGTCCAGCGTGGCGATCACGCAGTGACCGATCAGCACGCTGATATCACGACAGGCCCGGGCCTCGACCAGGCCGGCACGCAGGCGGCTGCGCCCGGCCTCAGGCTGCAGGCGCGCAGCCAGCAGGTAGCCCTCGTACAGGGTCAGGCGCGCCCGCGCCGCATACAGGCGCTGCGCCGACAGCCCCTGCAAGCGCTGCAGGCCCTGGCGCACTTCATCCAGGGCGCGCAGCACCTCGCCACGGGCATGCAGCACCCGGGCCCGGTCGTAATGGGCAAGGGCTTCGAACAACGGGTTACCGACCCGCTGGGCCAGCTCCAGGGCCTCGCGGTTCCAGCCGCGGGCGCGCCAGAAGTCGGCATCGGCGATGGCCAGGTTGGACAGCGTCGACAGGCACACCAGGCGTTGCCCATAGCGTTTGAACGGCAGGCTGTGCAGCGCTTCTGCGCAATAGGCCAGGGTCCGTTCGCGGTCGCCACGACCACGGGCAATGACCCCGCTCAGGGCCAGCCACTGGGCGAGCATGGACTTCTGTGCGGTTGCCGAGGGCGCCGGCAAGAAACGGCTCAGGTGACTGGCCAGCTCTTCGGCGGCATCGAGCTGCCCGGCCAGGCCCAGGGCCCAGCTGTACAGCACGATCAACCGCGGCGTGCTGATCAGCAAGCTGTCGGGCAGGTCCATTTTCCAGCGCAACAGCATGCCGACGTTCTGCTCGGCCAGCAGTTGCTCTTCCGACAGGTTCTGCACCAGGTTGGCGGCGACATCCAGGTGCCCCGCCCGCAGGGCCTGCTCCACCGCCTCGTCGAGCAGCCCCTGGCCATGAAACCAGCGACAGGCGCGCAGGTGCAGGCTCGACAGCGGCAGGCTGGTCTGGCGACTGCGCAGCAGGTCGGAGAACAGGTGGTGATAACGGTACCAGCGGCCGTGCTCGTCCAGCGGCACCAGGAACACCTGGTGGGCCTGCAGGTAGCGGATGATCTCGGCGCTGTCGTGGCTCTCGCGCAGGGCGTCGCACAGCTCGGCGCAGAAGCGCTCCTGGCAGGCGGTGTCGTTGAGAAAGCCCTGGACCTCGCCCGGCAGGATGTCGATGACTTCTTCGAGCAGATAGTCGCGAATCAGCCCTTCGCCGCCATGCAGTGCCTGGGGCAAGGTGCTGTCGGCGCCCGCCTCGCTGGCCGCCAGTTGCCAGAAGCGCAGGCCGGCCACCCAGCCGTCGCTGCGCTGGATCAGGTTGTCCAGCGCCTGGCCACGCAGGACCGTGGGCTGCTGGCCGAGCACCGCCAGCGATTCGTCAGGGGTCAGGCGCAGGTCCTGCTCGTTGAGTTCGAGCAATTGCCGCGACAGGCGCAGGCGCGCCAGGTGCCAGTCCGGGCGCTGGCGGCTGGTGACCAGCAGCACCAGCCCCGCCGGCAGGTGGTTGAGGAAGAACTGCAGGCAGCGGTCGAGCACCGGGCCCTGGGCCAGGTGGTAGTCATCCAGCACCAGCAGCAAGGGATTGTGGGGCTGTAGATGACGGGCCAGTTCATCGAGCAGGCCATCGAGCCATTCTTCGAAGGCGAACGGCTGGTGGCGCTGGCGCATCTTCAGCAGGCCCAGGGCCTGGTTGCCCAGTGCCGGGCAGTACTGCTGCAGGCCTTCGAGCAGGCGTTCGAGAAAGCGCCCCGGGTCACTGTCGCGCCGGCTCAGGCCCAGCCACAGGCTGCTCCAGTGATTGGGAAGGCCCTGGCAGAACTCCACGGCCAGCGAACTTTTACCGAAACCGGCCGGTGCATTGACCAGCAATAGCCGCCCGCCCAGCCCCGATTGCAAGCGCTTGCACAAACGCGCCCGCGGCACGTGCCCTTCCGGCAACGGCGGACGATAGAAGCGACCCTCCAGGACACTCATGGCCTGGTTGGCGAATCCTTGCGTACGGGACAGATCAGTCATTCGCCGGCTCGTTCTAGTTAGGGAATCTTCGGCAATTCGGATCAGGCCAGACTAGCGGTTAAAAACCCGTATTTGAAGATGATTGCCGCACTTTGCCGAAAAAAGACTACAACAAAAAGCAACAACACCTGACAGGCGGGGGAGACAAAAACAGAAACGCCCCGGCAAGCCGGGGCGTTCTGGGAGATCACACGGAGGTTTTGAAGCTTAGCGCACACCTTCCTGGCGAAGCGCTGCGGGCTGGAAGTCGCTGATGCTGGCCGTGAAACCGAAGTCGTAGGCCCGCTTTTCCTCGTTCTTCATGCCCAGTGCCAGATAGCGACCCGACTGCAGGTCGTAAATGGCTTCCAGGGTGTACCACGGCACCTGGACGTTGTAGTAGTCCTGGGAGTGGGCCTCGGAAACGCGCCACAGTTGACCACGACCGTCGTACTGGTCGATCACTGCGGCCTGCCAGGTGTCTTCGTCGATGTAGAAGTCACGCTTGGCGTAGATATGGCGCTGGCCTGGCTTGAGGGTCGCCACCACATGCCAGACGCGGCGCAGCTCGTAACGGCTCAGGTCCTGGTTGATGTGGCCGGCCTTGATGATATCGGCGTACTTGAGCTTGGGGTCATCGAGCTTGTAGCTGTTGGAGGCGATGTACAGCTCCTTCTTGCCTTCCAGCTTCCAGTCGTAACGGTCCGGCGCACCGTTGAACATGTCCAGGTTGTCGGAGGTACGCAGGCCGTCAGCCGCGGTACCCGGACCGTCGTAGGACACCTGTGGTGCCTGGCGCACGCGACGCTGACCGGCGTTGTAGACCCACGCCTTGCGCGGCTCCTTGACCTGGTCGAGGGTCTCGTGGACCAGCAGCACGGTACCGGCCAGGCGCGCTGGTGCCGTCACCTTCTGCTTGAAGTAGAACAGTACGTTGCCCGGGTTGGCCGGATCGTAACCCTTGATCCGGTCGCGGAAGACGAACTGGTCCTGGAAGTACACCAGGCTGTAGGAGCCGTTTTGCTGTGGCGTGGCCTGGGTGACCAGACGGGTCACGCTGCCGCCACGGTAGCGGGTGATGTGGTTCCAGATCACCTCGAGACCGCTCTGGGGAATCGGGAAGGGAACGGCCGTATTGAAGTTCACCAGACCGTTGCCGCCCTCGACCAGCTTGGTGCTGGTGGCGTTCTGCTTGATGGCGGCGAACACTTCATCCGGTACGGTGGCACCGCGATGGGTCGGGTACACCGGGATCTTGAAGGTGTCCGGGTAGCGCTTGAACATCGCCACCTGGCCCGGGGACAGCTTGTCCTTGTACTGGTCGACGTTCTGCGCAGTGATGGTGTACAGCGGCTTCTCGCCAGCGTACGGATCGGCGAGGAAGCCCTTGGCGTCGACTGCGCCGGCAGTCTTGGACAGTGGCTTCCAGGCGCTGATCGAACCATCGGCGTTACCGGCTTTTTCCGCACCCATCGGGGTCAGCGTGGTGCCGAGTTTGGCTGCCTCGTCGGCGGACACCGCCGCCATGACGCTGGTCGCCAGCAGCGACAGGCCCAGTACACCGGCTTGCAGCAGATTCTTGGTCATTTTCATGTTCATGCTCGTCCTGAATCCGAATTCTTAGAAGTTCACGCCGAAGCTGAGGGCGATGAAATCGCGGTCATCCACGGTGGTGTACTTGCCGTCGAAGAAGTTGGTGTACGACAGGCTGGTGGTGTAGGTGTTCTGGTACTCGGCATCCAGGCCCAGGCTGATGGCCTTGCGCCCTTCCTCGAAGTTGCCACCAGGGCCCGGGGAGTAACCGGAGACGTCATGGGACCAGGCCACGTTCGGCTTGAGGTTGACCCCGGCGAAGACGTCGTTGTAGTCCCAGATTGCCCGGGCACGGTAGCCCCAGGAAGTGCTGGTGGTGAAACCGTCGTTTTCGCACTTGCGGCTGAGGTTGGCCGACGAGGCATTGTTACCGGCACCGGCGATGGTCCGGCTGTTGAGGAACTCACAGGTGTTCAGCGGGCCGGTAGCCGGCAGTGGGCCTGGGCCGTAGACCGGATCGCGACCGTAGCGCAGCTCATGCGCGCTCTCCAGGCCGCCGACGTGGGTCACGCCGACTTCACCCACCACGGTCAGACGGCTTGCGCCCATGACCTGGTCGAAGAAGTGCGTGAGGGTGGTCTGGAACTGGGTGATTTCCTTGCGGGTGTAGCCGTGCTGGTCCTGGCCCGGCACGCCCTTGAGCAGCGATGCGTTACCGAAGCCCGGGATTGGCGTAACGCCGGAGTAGAGGATATCGGTGGTGTTGAGCTGAACCGGCGCATTCGGCCGATAGCTGATTTCACCGCTCCACGCGGTACCGGTAGGCAGGGTGGTGGAGAAGCTCAGGCCATACAGGCGAATGTCTTCGGGGTACTCGACAAAGTACTGCGAGTTGCCGGCGACGATCAGCGGCGCCAGTGCCTGCAGGCTGGCTGGCAGGCGACCCAGCCCGGCATAGACCGATGGTGCCGCACCCGTGGCACTGAAGATCGGTGCACGGCTGTGGTAGTTCATGAAATAGGCGCCGAACTCGGTATCCAGCGGCTCGAACATATAGCGCATGGCGACGCCGAACTGGCCGCTGTCACGTGCATCGCGATCGGGACCGCGGTCGACCAGCACGCCTTCCTGGTTGATGTCGACACCCTGGCTGGCGAGGAAGCCCAGTGCAGCCGGCGGCAGGCTGCGGCTGCTGTTGAGCAGGCGCAGGTTATCGGTACAGCCGTCGGCGATGACGTCTGGCTGCGAGAAGAAGGTGCCGCAGTTGTCGACGACGGTCTGGTCCCATTCGATCTGGTAGAAGGCTTCGGCCGACAGGTTGTCGGTCAGGCTCTGGGATATGTAGAACATGTTGACCGGGATCAGGCCTTCCTTGATCTCGGCACCGGGGCGGCGGAACGCGGCCACGTCGATCGGGTTGATCGAGTTGATACCGCCACCGATGAAGGTACTTTCACCCCAGCTCACCACCTGTTTGCCCAGGCGCACCGAGCCCGGCTCATCGGCGATGGAATAGTTGTGGTAGACGAAGGCGTCGAGGATCTGGCCGCCCGCGGACTTGGCGCCCTCTTTGCGGCCGGAGTCGCTGATGTCCTTGAACGGACGGCTTTCATCCTTGAGCTCGAAGTCGTACCAGTACTTGCCGCGCACGAACACGCCGGTATCGCCGTACTTGAGCTCCAGGTCATGGATGCCCTTGAAGATTTTCGAGAAGGTCTCACCGCGCTTGAAGTTCAGGTGGCCGTCGTCGGAGGTCTGGGACAGGCCCTTGCCGCCGTTGTTGACGCCGATCAGGTTCTCGTTCGGCTTGGCCGTCGACCAGCTGGCGCCCACGGACAGGGACGAGTCGAACGAGCCTTCGATTTCACCGATGTTGAAGCTGACGCCGAATGCAGGACCGGCGAGCGTAGAAGCGAGGCTGACGGCCAGTGGCAGTTTCGCCCGGCGCCAGAACGGATTTACAGATGTCATCGACGCTACTCCATGTACTTTATTTTTATGGCAGTGAGTCCTTTGCAGAAACGCTTCGTTCGACCGGTGTCAGTGCATCCGGTGATCGAGCAAGTGACCAGGCACATTCATGTGCAGTCCCCCGTTCCTGAAAATCCCCTGGCCCGACTATAGCCAGCAGGTACCGGTGCTTGATCCCTCTAAAGTGTGATTTGCATCCCCGCCCCCTGGCGCGGCCCTTGGGACCGGCCAGCTGCGCTGGCAGGGGCAAGGATGGCTGAATTCTGTCATTTGACAAGGCTTGCAGGCGTCTGGCGTGCGGGTCGCGCCTCGCATGGCGCGACCCGCACCTGATCACAGGGTCGAGAGGAAGGTACTGTTACTGGCCTGCCACTGGCTGATATCCACGCGGATGCGCTTCTTGTCGAGCTTGCCGACACTGGTCTTGGGAATTTCAGTAACAAGGGCGATCTGGCTGGGGATCGCCCACTTGTTGATGTGCCCCAGTTCCACGAACGGCTTGAGGTGTTCCTTGAGCAAGCGGGCGTCGATGCTGTGGCCCTCGTGCACCACCAGCAGGGCGAAGGGACGCTCGCCCCATTGCGGATCGGCGACCCCGACCACGGCCACTTCGCGTATCGCCGGATGACGGCTGATCAGGTCTTCGAGTTCCAGTGAGGAGATCCACTCGCCACCGGTCTTGATCACGTCCTTGATGCGGTCGCGGATGTCGATCACCCCCATGCTGTCGAGGGTGGCGACGTCACCGGTGTGCAGCCAGCCGCCCTGCCAGAGTTCGGCGCCCTTCTGCGGTTCGCGGAAGTAGCCCATGGTCAGCCAGGGCGCGCGTAGCACCAGCTCGCCCTGGGTCTCGCCGTCGGCGGGGAGGAAGTTGCCGTCGCCGTCGACGATGGCCGCCTCCACCAGCGGCACGGGCACTCCGGCCTTGATCCGGTAGGTGATGCACTCGTCCTCGCTGCCGGCCAGCAGTTCGTCGTTCAGATGCGCGCAGGACACCAGCGGGCAGGTCTCGGACATGCCGTAGGCGGCGGTGAGCTGGATGCCGTGGGCCTTGGCGGCCTCGTACAGGGCGCGGTTCAGCGCGCTGCCGCCGATGATGATCTTCCAGCCGCCGAAGTCCTGTTGCTGCGCGCCCTTGGCATTGAGCAGCATCTGCAGGATGGTCGGCACACAGTGCGAGAAGGTGACCTTCTCGTTGCGCCACAGATGGCAGAGCATTTCCGGCTCGTAACGCCCGGGGTAGACCTGCTTGATCCCGAGCATGGTGGCCACGTAGGGAATACCCCAGGCATGGACGTGGAACATCGGGGTAATGGGCATGTACACATCGTCGCTGCCCAGCAGGCGCACGCTGTCGATACTGCCGGTCACCGACGCCGCCGCCAGGGTGTGCAGCACCAGTTGCCGGTGGGTGAAGTACACGCCCTTGGGGTTACCGGTGGTGCCGGTGGTGTAGAAGGTGGTGGCCACCGAGTTCTCGTCGAAGTCGGGGAAGTCGTACACCGGGCTGGCCGCCGCCAGCAGTTGCTCGTACTCGCCGACCAGGTTCGGCAGGTCGGCAGTCTTGGTTTCGCCGTCGGTCAGCAGCAGGGTTTTCTCTACCGTGGTCAGTTGCCCGGCGAGCCCCTGGTAGAGGCCGACGAAATCGCTGTTGACCAGCACGAAGCGGTCTTCGGCGTGGTTCATGGTGTAGAGGATCTGCTCCGGAGACAGGCGCACGTTGATGGTGTGCACCACCGCGCCGATCATCGGGATGGCAAACATGCATTCCAGATAACGGTGGCTGTCCCAGTCCATGACCGCCACGGTGTCACCGGCCTTGACCCCGGCCTCGGTCAGGACGTTGGCCAGCCGGGCGATGCGTTCGTTGAGGGTCAGGTAGCTGTAGCGCAACTGGTCGCGGTAGACGATCTCGCGGGTTTTCTCGTAGCGACTGCCAGACAGCAACAAGCGCTTGATCAACAGCGGAAACTGATAGGCGCCCTCGGCGGGAGGAATGACACGAGTCTGCAACATAAGAGTCCCTTTTCTAGAGTGCACAGGCTGGGCAAGACTTTTCCCACTCTAGAACGCCGCAACGCCGATCAAATCAGCCAAAGGAATGATTTGACCGGGCGAGGGATTAGCGGCCAATTGCCATTAATGCATTTCGGTGAAGGCGATCTTCACGCCCAGGGCGATCAGCACCGCGCCCATGGTCCGGTCGAACCAGTGGCCCATGCGGGCGAACGCGGCGCGCACACGCTGCTGGCTGAACAGCATGGCCACCAGGCAGAACCACAGGCCGGTGGCCAGGGCCAGGTAGATGCCATAACCGGCCTGGATCGCCAGCGGCGTATGCGGATTGATCACCACGGTGAACAGCGACAGGAAGAACAAGGTGGCTTTGGGGTTCAGGCCATTGGTCATGAAACCGGCAACGAATGCGGCGCGCGGGGTGCGCTCGACGGTCGAATCCGCCACGTTTTCACTGCCCGGCGCTGCAGGGCGCGCACGCAAGGCCTTGTAGCCGATGTACAGCAGGTAGGCGGCGGCCAGCCATTTCAGGGCGTTGAACAGCATGATCGACTGCGACACGATCAGGCCGATGCCCAACAGCGAGTAGCCCACATGCAGGAAGATCGCCGTGCCCACGCCGAAGGCGGTCCAGGTGCCAGCACGCCGGCCATGGGTCACGCTCTCGCGCACGACCACGGCGAAATCGGGACCGGGGCTGGCCACGGCCAGCAGGTGAATCAGGGCGACGGTGAGAAATTCAGCCCAGTACATGGGAGCTCCTTGCGGCAGTGGGTGAAAACAGAAGGCTGTACATTACGCCCACGACACACCTCGTAACAACCTGTAGGAGCGAGCTTGCGTGTCGGTCACATTGCATCGCGGGACAAGCCCGCTCCTACAAGAAGGCATGCTTGACTCTCCCCCAAGGGGCAGCCGCTAGCCTGTGCGCTTTGCACGGCAGATCAGTCTTTGATGAGCAAACGTATCCTGGTGCTACTCGGCCACCCTTCGAACCGGAGTTTCTGCGCAGCGCTGGCCGCTGCCTACGTTGGCGGCGCCCGCACCGTCGGCCACGACGTCCAGGTCCTGGAAATCGGCGCCCTGCAGTTCGACCCGGTGCTGCGCAGCGGTTACCAGCACCGGCAGCCGCTGGAACCCGACCTGCTGCATGCCCAGGCGCTGATCGACTGGGCCGAACACCTGGTGTTCGTCTTCCCGATCTGGTGGGGTGGCATACCGGCGCTGCTCAAAGGTTTTCTCGACCGTGTCCTATTGCCCGGCTTCGCCTTCAAGTACCACAGCGATTCGATCTTTCCCCAGCGACTGCTCAAGGGCCGCAGCGCCGACTTGCTGGTGTGCATGGATACGCCACCTTGGTACTACCGCTGGGTCCAGCGCATGCCGGCACTGGAGCAGATGCGCCGCACAACCCTGAGCTTCTGTGGAATCAGGCCGCAAAAGACGTTAACGTTCGGTCCCATCATCAGCTCGAGCGCTACGCAACGCGACAAATGGTTGCGGCGTGCGCACAAGCTGGCAACTGCCAGGTAAAGGGACTTTACAATGTACATCGGCAAGGCCGCGAAGCTGTCCGGCGCCACCATCAAATGCATACGCCACTACGAGAAGATCGGCCTGCTGCCCGCGCCCAGGCGCCAGGGTAGCTACCGTGTCTATGACGAGCAGAGCGTGGCGCTGTTGAGCTTGATCAAGTGTGGGCAGAAACTGGGGTTCAGCCTCAAGCAGATGCAGACGATGATCAATGATGATGACCAGGCCGAGCCCGCCGTGACCCGTATCCACCAGGCCATCAGCGCCAGGAAGGCCCAGCTGCAGGTCGAGATCGACAACCTGCGCGAGCAGCAGAAAAACCTGCTCGCCTTCGAGACCAACCTCAAGCAGACCCGGTACGACTGCTTCACCTATTCGACCTGAGTCCCCCTGTCACTCACTGGAGCCGCCCATGTCCGCCCCTCGCCGCGCCGTCTTCCTCGATCATCATTCCCTGGACCTGGGCGACCTGAGCCTGGATCGCCTGCGCGGCTGCTTCGACGAGCTGCAACTGTACCCGGCCAGCAGCCCCGAACAGGTTGCCGAACGCTTGCAGGGGGCGACCGTGGCCATCAGCAACAAGGTGATGATCGACGCCGACACCCTGGCCGCCTGCCCAACCCTGAAGCTGATCCTGGTGGCTGCCACCGGCACCAACAACGTCGACCTGCAGGCCGCCCGGGCCCAGGGCGTGGTCGTCAGCAACTGCCAGGGCTACGGCACGCCGTCGGTCGCCCAGCACACCCTGGCATTGCTGCTGGCCCTGGCCACCCGCCTGCCGGACTACCAGCAGGCCGTGGCGGCGGGACAATGGGGTCGCACCAAGCAGTTCTGCCTGCTGGATTTCCCCATCGTTGAACTGGAAGGCAAGACCCTGGGCCTGCTCGGCCATGGCGAGCTGGGCGGCGCCGTGGCGCGCCTGGCCGAAGCCTTCGGCATGCAGGTGTTGCTCGGCCAGTTGCCGGGACGCCCCGCGCGCGAAGACCGCCTGACCCTGGACGAGTTGCTGCCCCAGGTCGACGCCCTGACCCTGCACTGCCCACTCAACGAACACACCCGCAACCTGATTGGCGCCCGCGAACTGGCCTTGCTCAAGCCCGGCGCCTTCGTCGTCAACACCGCTCGTGGCGGCCTGATCGACGAGCAGGCGCTGGCCGATGCCCTGCGTGCCGGTCACCTGGGCGGTGCGGCCACCGATGTGCTGAGCGTCGAGCCGCCGGTCGACGGCAATCCGCTGCTGGCCGGCGACATCCCGCGCCTGATCGTCACCCCGCACAGTGCCTGGGGTGCGGTGGAGTCGCGCCAGCGCATCGTCGAGCAACTGAGCGAGAACGCCGAGGCCTTTTTTGCCGGCAACCCACGTCGACAGGTCGGCTAAGCCGCGCCCGGCTCTGGTAAACTCCGCCACTTTTTTCAGGAGCCCGCGTCCATGGACCCGCGCAGTGAAGTGTTGCTTCGTCAGGCCGAACTTTTCCAGGGCTCGCTACTGCTCGCCGGCCTGCCTGCCGACGACCTGCTCGGCAAGCTGCCCGCAGCCCAGGGCTGGTGCTGGCATGCCGGTGACCAGGCGGCCCTCGATGCACGCTTTGCCGGCCGCAGCCATTTCGGCGTAGAGGCCCCCGCCCACGCCTTCGACGGCGCCGTGCTGTTCCTGCCCAAGTCCCGCGACCTGGCCGCTTACCTGCTCAATGCCCTGGCCTCGCGCCTGGCCGGGCGTGAGCTGTACCTGGTCGGCGAAAAACGTGGCGGTATCGAAGGCGCGGCGAAACAGCTGCATGCCTTCGGCAAGCCGCGCAAACTCGATAGCGCCCGCCACTGCCAGCTCTGGCAGGTGACGGTGGAGCACGCACCGCAAGCCACGCCGCTGGAAAGCCTGGCCGAGCGCTTCGAGCTGCCGCTGGCCGACGGCGCGCTGCAGATCGTCAGCCTGCCGGGGGTGTTCAGCCATGGCCGCCTGGACCGTGGCACCGCCCTGCTGCTCGAGCACCTGGACCAGTTGCCGGTCGGCCATGTGCTCGATTTCGGCTGTGGCGCCGGCGTGCTCGGGGCTACCCTCAAGCGCCGCTACCCACAAAGCCGGGTCACCCTGCTGGATGTCGATGCCTTTGCCGTGGCCAGCAGTCGCCTGACCCTGGCCGCCAACGGTCTGGAAGGCGAGGTGATCTGCGGTGACGGCATCGATGCCGCGCCCCGTGGCCTGGAGGTGATCCTGAGCAATCCACCGTTCCATACCGGGGTCCACACCAACTACCAGGCTTCGGAAAACCTGCTGAAAAAATCAGCCGAACATCTGAAAAAAGGCGGCGAAATGCGCTTGGTCGCCAACAGCTTCCTGCGCTACCAACCGCTGATCGAAAACGCCCTGGGCAACTGCCGGATCCGCGCCGAAGGGCAAGGTTTCCGGATCTACCAGGCAACACACGGATAAAATCAGCGCTTGCCGAAACGGATTTGCCTAGGCAGAATCCGCTCCGTCCTAGGGGAGTAGTCTCCCGCGAGCACCCCGCTCGCCCGGTACGCGTCAACATACTTGGTCCACAGACCATGGCGCGTGCGACCCACGGTCCGCACAGACGGACCCAGGGTTTGACAAGACCTATGACACGCACACCTTACCCGGGGCGGGAAGGCTGTACGTGTCATAGCCGTGTCGACCCGCCCCCGTAGGAATCCTGATGCTGGAATCATTGCTCGTCCCGACCGCGATCGTGGCCCTCGCCGAAATCGGTGACAAGACCCAACTGCTCGCGCTCATCCTCGCTGCCCGTTTTCGCAAGCCCTGGCCGATCATCGCCGGCATCATCGCCGCGACCCTGGCCAACCATGCGGCTGCCGGTGCGGTTGGCGCCTGGGTCAGCACCTTCTTCTCCGCCGCCACCCTGCACTGGATCCTCGCCGCCAGCTTTGCCGCCACGGCCCTGTGGACGCTGATCCCGGACAAGATGGACGATGACGAAACCAGCGCGGCGCGCCGCTACGGCCCGTTCCTGACGACCCTGATCGCGTTCTTCATCGCTGAAATCGGTGACAAGACCCAGGTGGCCACGGTGATGCTGGCGGCCCAGTATCCGCACCTGATCATGGTCATCATCGGTACCACCCTGGGCATGTTGATTGCCAACGTGCCGGTGGTGTTGGCGGGCAATTTCGCCGCCGAGAAGCTGCCGTTGACCCTGATCCGTCGCCTGGCCTCGGCCGCCTTCTTCGTACTGGCGGGCGTAGCGGTGTATTCGGCGATGGAGGTCAGTGGCTGGATAGGCTGAATGCAATCGCGGGGCAAGCCCGCTCCTACACCGGTAGGAGCGGGCTTGCTCCGCGATGGGCTGTTTACTTCTTGGCCTGCTCGTACAACGGCATCACTTTCGGAATCGCTGCCCGCAACGACGCCTGGCGACTATCCGAGGCCGGGTGCGTACTCATGAATTCAGGCTGCGAGCCACCCGAGGCCTGGCTCATCTTGTCCCACAGGGTGATCGCCGCATTCGGGTTGTAGCCCGCCCGGGCCGCCAGTTCCAGGCCGATCAGGTCGGCTTCGTTCTCGTTGGCGCGGCTGTTGGGCAAGGTCATGCTGTACTGCACCACGGCATCGGCAATCGCCAGGCTGTCCGAGCCCAGGCCCAGCAAGGCACCGGCCCCCGTGCGCGCCATCTGCACACCGTAGGCCTTGGACATCGCTTCACGGCCATGCTCGCGCAGGGCGTGGGCGATTTCATGGCCCATGACCGCGGCGATCTCGTCATCGGTCAGCTTGAGCTTGTCGATCAGCCCGGTGTAGAAAAAGATCTTGCCGCCAGGGCCGCAGTTGGCGTTGAGCTCGTCGCTCTTGATCAGGTTGACCTCCCAGTTCCACTGCGCCGCATCCGGGCGGAACTTCGGCGCCTGGGCAATCAGGCGGTCGGCGATAAGCTGGACACGCTTGGCTTCGGCGCTGGTCTTGTCGAGCACACCCTTGCTCGTGGCTTCGCCCACCGTCTGCTGGTAGGACTGCGCATACATCTGGTTGACCTCTTCGGTCGACAGCATGCTGAACATGTATTGCGTACGCTCGACACCGACGGCACCGCCGCTGGTGGTGTTCACCGCCTGGCAACCGGCTAGCAGGATGCTGGCACCCAGGGCACCGACAACAAATGACTTACGCATGAAAACACTCCCTTCGAACATGCCGCGTATCCTAGGCCGACTCGATTGCGCCCGCCATATCCCGGACGAAGATTTCTCCAGACGGCACTCATGCTTTGACCTGCACAAGCCGATAAGCCGTAGCAGACGTTTTTTTGCGCTTGGAGCCCTTCATGAAGTTCAGGTCGATCCAGTTTTCCGTTGCCGCCCTGGCCGGTGCCATCGTATTAAGCATAGTCGCCGCCCTGGTGCTCTATGCGGTGTATTCCGGCCAGCGCACCCAGGACCTGGTGCAGGCCCGCACCCAACAGCAGTTCGAAGCGGTGATCGAACAGCGCCTGACCGCCCTGGCCCGCACCCAGGTCAGCGAAATCCAGCGCGGCCTGGAAGCGCCACTGCTGATCGCCCGCAGCCTGGCCACCAGCAACGCCATGCTCGGCATGAAGGACGCCAACGGCAATCCACAGCTCAAGATCGAGCGTGAGCAACTGATCGCCCTGCTCAAGCAGACCGCCGTGACCAACCCGCTGATCCTCGGCACCTACCTGGGCTGGGAAGCGGGCGCCCTGGACCACGATGACAGCCGTTATGTCGGCAGCGCCATCACCGGTATCGACAGTGCCACCGGCCGCTTCCTGCCCTGGTGGTTCCGCAACGATGACGGCAGCCTGGGCCAGGACAAGCTGGCCGACGTCAACGACCAGACCATCCTCGCCACTGGCGTACGCGCCAGCGAGTACTACCTGTGCCCGCAGGAGTCGAAGAAGGCCTGCGTCATCGACCCGGCCCCCTATAAGGTAGGCGACAAGGTGGTGATGCTCGCCTCCTTCGTCGAACCGATCATGATCGACGGCCAGTTCCAGGGCATCGCCGGTGCCGACCTGTCGGTGAACTTCATTCAGGAACTGCTCAACGCCGCCGACCGCCAGCTCTATGACGGTGCAGGCGAGTTGGCACTGGTGTCCGGCAACGGTCGCCTGGTGGCCTTCACCAAGGACCCGGGCAAGTTCGGCGAAAAGGCCAGCGATGCCCTCGACGCCAGCGTCGCCACCACCCTGAGCCAGCTTGCCGGCGAAACCCTGCACTACAAGGTCAATCAACAAGCCGGCCGCATCGAGCTGTACCTGCCGTTCAAGATCGCCAACACCGACGCACGCTGGACCCTGCTGCTGGAACTGCCAGTCAGCGCGGTGATGGCCGACGTCAACAAACTCCAGGATGAACTCAGCGCCCAGCGCCGCACCGATATCACCGGCATGACCCTGATGGGCCTGGGCATCGCCGCCGTCGGCCTGCTGGTGATCTGGCTGCTGGCCCACGGCATCGCCCGCCCACTGCGGCAGATGGTGGCCATGCTCGACGACATCGCCCAGGGCGAAGGCGACCTGACCCGCCGCCTGAGCAGCGACCGCGCCGACGAGCTGGGCTCGATCGCCAAGGGCTTCAACACCTTCCTGGGCAAGCTGCAGGCGATGATCAGCCAGGTGGTGGCCTCGGTGCAGAAGGTCAGCGACTCGTCGGAGCACACCGCCGACATCGCCATCCGCACCAACCAGGGCGTGCACAAGCAAATGGCCGAGATCGAACTGGTGGCCACCGCAGTGCACGAGATGACCGCCACCGCCCAGGACGTGGCGCGCAACGCCACCCATGCCGCCCAGGCCGCCAGCAACGCCGACCAGGCCGCCCACCAGGGCCTGCAGATCGTGCGCAACACCTCTGACTCGATCAGCGCCCTGGCCGAGGAGATCGGCCGGGCGGTGGGCGTGGTGCAGACCCTGGCCCGCGACAGCGAGAACATCAACGCGATCCTGATCGCCATCCGCGCCATTGCCGAGCAGACCAACCTGCTGGCACTCAACGCGGCCATCGAAGCGGCGCGTGCCGGCGAGCAGGGCCGCGGCTTTGCCGTGGTGGCCGACGAGGTGCGCAACCTGGCGCAGAAGACCCAGCAGGCCACTGAAGAAATCCAGCAGATGATCCAGCAACTGCAGCAAGGCACCCGCGATGTGGTGCGGGTCATGGAAGACAGCCAGGGCAAGACCGACGACAGCGTGCAGCAGGCCGCTCGCGCCGCCCAGGCGCTGGAAAGCATCACCCGGGCGGTCTCGGTGATCAACGACATGAACACCCAGATCGCCAGCGCTGCCGAAGAGCAGAGCGCGGTGGCCGATGACATCAACCGCAATGTGATCAATATCGGCCAGGTGGCCAATGAAGTGGCAGGCGGGGCCGATGAGTCCAGCAGCGCCAGCGCCGAACTGACCAAGCTGGCCGAGCAGCAGCGGCGCTTGATCAATCAGTTCAGGGTGTGAATCCATCGCGGCTGTAGGAGCGGGCTTGCCCCGCGATGCGATCTCAAGCCGGGGTCAGGCACTCCGGCCCATTGAGCTTCGGATCATTGACGAAGTTGGCCAGCACCCGCTCGCGCAACGGCGCCTGGTTGCTGGCCAGCAACTCGTACAGCCGGGCGGCTGGCGTCTCGGGGTCGAGCCAGGCCGCCTGCCCCGCCGCATCGAGAATCAGAGGCCGACGCAGGCTCATCGCCGCCTGGGTCACCACCGCCGTGCTCAGCCAGACCTGGTCCTGTACCGGGTAGGCCTCCCAGATGGCGGCAAAGAACAACGACGAGCCCTCCCCCGGCGTCAACCAGTAGGGCCGTTTGCGCGCCGTGCCGCGCCACTCGTAGAAGCCGTTGGCCGGCATCAGGCAGCGACGCTGGCGAAAGGCCTCGCGAAACATCGGCTGCTCGGCCAGGGTTTCGGCCCGGGCATGGGCCGGGGTACGCGACAGGTCAGTCAGCCAGGCCGGCGTCAGCCCCCAGCGGGCACGGGCCAGCTCCAGCTTGCCGGCTTCAAGTTGGCGCTGGATCAGTACCGAGGCACCAGGGGAAATGTTCCATTGCGCCTGCTGGTCCGCCGGGAAGCCCGGCAAGGCGGCAAAGGCAGGAGACCAGCGAAACAGCGCGTAACGTCCACACATGGGGATAAAAAACCTAGCAAATCAGGGTGCCGGGGAGACTCTCCGGTTCGTCGCCAGCCAGTGGCTGGGCGTCATTGTACGCGGCGATCAACTGGCGTGCGTATTCGGCCTGGTCGTCGGCGACCGCCAGGCCCAGCAGGCCCTGCATCGGCAGGTCGCCCATCGCCCCCATCAGGTCGCGGCCGACCAGGTGTACCTGGACACCCTCGCTGCCGAGCATGCCGATCAGCATTTCAGCTTCCAACAGGTTTTCCGGCTCATAGATTCGTTGCATCAGTCGTTCTCGCCATAGACATCCAGCATCCATTCTCCATCGTGCACTTGAAGCACAAAGCGAATGGGCTTGCAGCAGACCTGACAGTCCTCGATGTACTCCTGGTCACCGCCGGACAGGTCCACCGTCGTCTCAACTTCTTCACCACAATAAGGACAATCGTAGTGTGCAGTCTCCAGCATCGCGGCCTCCGGAGTGACTTGTGCGTATAATTGCCGGTCTATTTACAGGACCTGCGCGTGTTCGAGCCGTTTTTCGGACCCCGGCCCTACCTATTACCCTAGCCGTTTCCAACAAGAGAGCATGATGGGCGAATTCGATGCCATCCGACCGTACGACGACGCTGAGGTCCCTGCCGTTCTGGCACGCCTGCTCAGCGACCCGGCATTCCTCGATATCCTCACCCACTTTCGCTTCCCGCGCATGGCCGGGGCCTTCGGCTGGCTGCTCAAGCCGCTGATCGCCCGACGCCTGCGCAAAGAGTTCGCCGGGGTCAGCTGTGTCTCGACCCTGCAGGACAAGGTCGAGTTCTACGTCGACCATACCATCGAGCGCGCCACCGATGGTGTCACCTACACCGGCGTCGAGTTGCTCAAGTCCGGCACCGCCTACCTGTTCCTGGCCAACCACCGTGACATCGTCATGGACCCGGCGTTCGTCAACTACGCCGTGTACCACGCCGGCCTGCCGACGCCGCGGATCGCCATCGGCGACAACCTGCTGCAAAAGCCGTTCGTCAGCGACATGATGCGCCTGAACAAGAGCTTCATCGTCCACCGTTCGATCACCGGTCGCCGGGAGAAGCTCGCGGCCTACCAGTTGCTCTCGGCCTACATCAACCATTCGATCCGCAACGACGGCCAGTCGATCTGGATCGCCCAGGCCGAAGGCCGGGCCAAGGATGGTGACGATCGCACCGATTCGGCAATCCTGAAAATGTTCCACATGAGCCGCAAGGACGAGCCTTTCGGTGCGGTCATCCAGGGCCTGAACCTGAGCCCGGTATCGATCAGCTACGAATACGACCCTTGCGACCAGGCCAAGGCCCGCGAGCTGTACATCCGCGCCACCACTGGCAGCTACAGCAAGGCGCCGGGCGAGGACGACCTGAGCATCGCCCAGGGCATCACCGGCTACAAAGGTCGGGTACACATCAACTTCGCCCCGCCGGTCACGGCTTTCTTCGAAGACACCAAGCAGCTGGCGGCGGAGATCGATCGGCAGATCCTCGGTGGCTACCGCTTGTTCCCGGTGCATTACCTGGCGTATGCGCAGTGGGCCGATGCCGATCCGGCGCTGGAAGTGCCCAAGGCCGCCACGCTGTTCCCGGCCGATGAGCTGGCCCGTGCCCAGGCCGAGTGGCAGCGCCGCCTGGACGCTTGCCCCGCGATAGGGGTTCACACCCAGGTGCTGAACCAGGACAGCAGCAGGGCCAGGGCCAGGAAGGCAAAGCCCAGGATGTAGTAGAAGCGGTTGATACGCTGGGTCATGCCGTCGACCACTGCTTCATCGCTTGGCGCGCCCGCCAGCGCTTGCGCTTCACGGCGCCGGGCACTGTGCAGCAGCAGGCCGCCGGGGCAGGTAATCACCAGCGCCAGCAGGTTGATCAGCTTGGCCGGATGGGCGGCGATCAGCCCCCAGAGCATTTGCAGCGACATTACAGAACCTCGAATTCAACCATCGACACACTCGACACGGCGGGCATTCTACCCAAGCCGTGCGTCGATTCCCGCCCTTTTCGACCAATGACGGCCCGCGTCATACGATCGTCATGCAAACACGCCACCCTGTCGGCCTTCGTCATCAAAGGGAGCTTGTCATGCTGCACGCCGAAAACCAGGACCGTCTTTATCTGATCGCCCAGAGCGATGAACAGCAGGCGCTGATCGACGGCCTGGCCTTCAACGTCCAGGACCGCCAGTGGCTGGTGTACTGCGCCCTCGGCGGGCATCCCCACGACGACCTGCCCGAGGTCGATGGCGCGACCGGCATCAGCCTGCTGGATTTCTACGTCGAAGCGGCCTGAACCCGAGCACAAAAAAGCCCGATGCCGGCAACCCCGGCATCGGGCTTTTCATCAGCGGGGGCTTATTCGCCGAGGATCTGGCCGATGGCCTGGTCCTTGAATACACGGGTCAGCGCATCGCTGAGCACGTCACCCACCAGCTTGGTGTTGGTTTCCTGGTTCGGCGCCATGCCGAAACGCTGGTCCAGCGAGGCACCGTAGCGGCCGCTGTAGCGGCGGTTGGCGTTGGACACGTCGGCACGGAAGGTGGCGCCGATGGTGGCTTCGGTCACGTACAGGCCTTCCTTGGGCGACTGGTACTTGAGCTCGGCCAGGGTCAGGGTCAGCTGCGGCGCGTTGTAGGCGTTGGGCGTCGGGGTAAAGCCCAAGAGGCGCACGGCGGCTTCGGCCTGGGCCTGCAGCTTGGGCAGCAGGTCGTTGCCGGTCACGGTGATGGCGCTGGTTTCAGGGTACATGCCGCCACGGGTGCCCAGGGTTTGCGAAGCGCGACCGTCGACCACCTTGACCACTACCGGCTGGCCGTGGCCGACCGGCGCCAGCTGGGCGGTGAGTTTCGGTTGCGGGCTGAGTTGTTGCGGACTGTGGGCACAACCGACCAGCGTCAGGCTGGTCACCGCGATCAAACCGAACAACAAACGTTGCAACATGCTCATCTCTCCAGAATAGGCAGCAAAGGCCGCCAGTATAACCAGCACGACGCGGCCCAGCCATCGGCGTGCCATTAGCGAATAAGACAGGCGCGAACGCTGCCGGTTCGCTGTCACAATCGTTTCATCGCCCTGTGGCTATGCTGGCGCCCAGCACACGCCATGAGGGAGTACACCATGTCCCGGTTCTGGACATTCCTGTTCGGTCGCCCGCCCACCCGCACGTTCGTCCGTCTCGACAGCCGTGGCCATTGCCTGGCCTTCAAGCAATGCGCCAAACGCCCTGATGGCAGCGACTGGGTGCAGATCGACGAAATTCGCCTCGCCTGGCTGGGTCAGCCGCTGCCCGCCAGCGCACGAATCTGCCCACCGGCCCGCGGCAACTGGGTACAGCGCAGCATGGCCGCCTGACCTTGCGTCAATAAAAGTCGCTAATAAAGATCATTTCTGCCCGAGACATCGTTATAATCTCCCCCCGATTATAAGGACGTCTCCTGATCGGGCCTCGCAGCACCGCCAATGTCGACCATTGCGCATCCTCCGCACCGCCCACAGAGAGCCTTCCACACAGGTCTTGCACACGTCAGCGCGCCTGCGTCATCCGGCTCCTGCCCTGCATGAACCTGCCAGGTCTGCCATCGCGCAGTCCTTTTTGAGGTTCACGTCTCCAAAAGAGCGTGAAAAAACGGGTTTTCACAACTTCACGAGAGTGTGGCGAGCAATGAACAGTCTGGCATGTGCAAAAGCACCTAAAGTGTCCCGAACAGCCCTGAACAGCTGGCAACAGCGCTCATCCAGGATGAGTGACTGAGGCCGGTCCATAACGCACGACGGACACCTTGACCATAAGTCGAATTGCCGCACCGGTCTTAAAATGCGTTCATAGGCAACGCAAAGCCCGTTTGGCGGTGTCCGCTGAAGTTGCAAAACCTGCGAAGAATCGGACATGGCGATCCTGGCCAAGCCAGGGATCCTATGCTGTCAATTTGGTGCTGTAGATTTTGGAGACGCGTTAAATGGCGCAGAACGAAGCAGTCGATGTAGTACTGGTAGGGGCAGGCATCATGAGTGCCACCCTGGCCGTACTGCTCAAGGAACTCGACCCGGCAATCAAGCTGGAAGTCGTCGAGTTGATGGATTCGGGTGCCGCGGAAAGTTCCAACCCGTGGAACAACGCCGGGACCGGCCATGCCGGGCTGTGTGAACTGAACTACACGCCGCAGGCCGCCGACGGCAGCATCGACATCAAGAAAGCGGTGCACATCAATACCCAGTTCGAGGTATCCCGGCAGTTCTGGGCCTACCTGAGCAAGAAGGGTGCGTTCAGCTCGACACGGGCGTTCATCAACCCCGTGCCGCACCTGAGCTACGTCGAAGGCGAAAAAGGCATCGACTTCCTGAAGAAGCGTTTCGAGCTGCTCAAGCAGCACCACGCCTTCGCCGACATGGAATACACCGAAGACAAGTCGGTGATGAACGAGTGGATGCCGCTGATGATGCCTGGTCGCCCTGCCGACCAGAAAATCGCCGCCACCCGCGTCATCAAAGGCACCGACGTCAACTTCGGCGCCCTGACCAACAAGCTGCTCAAGCACCTGGCCAGCGCCCCGGACGCCCAGGTCAAGTACTGCAAGCGTGTCACCGGCCTGCGCCGTAACGGCAGCGGCTGGACCGTCAGCCTCAAGGACGTCAACAGCGGCGCCAGCCGTGAACTCGACGCCCGCTTCGTGTTCCTCGGCGCCGGCGGCGCGGCCCTGCAGCTGCTGCAGCAGTCGGGCATCGAGGAAAGCAAGGGCTTTGGCGGCTTCCCGGTCAGCGGCCAGTGGCTGCGTTGCGACAACCCGGACGTGGTCAAGAAACACCAGGCCAAGGTCTACAGCCAGGCTGCGGTAGGTTCGCCACCGATGTCGGTGCCGCACCTGGACACCCGCGTCGTCGACGGCAAGACCTCGCTGCTGTTCGGCCCCTACGCCGGCTTCACCACCAAGTTCCTCAAGCACGGCTCGTTCCTCGACCTGCCGCTGTCGGTACGCATGGGCAACATCGGCCCGATGCTCGCCGTGGCCCGCGACAACATGGACCTGACCAAGTACCTGGTCAGCGAAGTGATGCAGTCGATGGAGCAGCGCATGGAATCCCTGCGCCGCTTCTACCCCGAGGCGAAAGCCGAGGACTGGCGCCTGGAAGTGGCTGGCCAGCGCGTGCAGATCATCAAGAAAGACCCGAAAAAAGGCGGCATCCTGCAGTTCGGTACCGAACTGGTGGCGGCCAAGGACGGCACCCTGGCCGCCCTGCTGGGTGCATCCCCAGGTGCCTCGGTGACCGTGTCGATCATGCTCGAGCTGATCGAACGCTGCTTCCCCGAGAAAACCAAGGGTGCCTGGGCAGGCAAGCTCAAGGAAATCTTCCCGGCCCGGGAAAAGGTCCTGGCTGCCGATGCCGCGCTGTACCACAAGATCAGCGCCCACAACGACGAGGCCCTGGGCCTGGTCGAAAACAGCCCGGCGCAGCACTACGCGTAACGCACCGGCATAAAAAAACGCCCTTCGGGGCGTTTTTTTATGGGCGCCTGGCGATCAGCCGCGGGCCTTTTCGATGATCTCGATGTAGTCAGCGGCGTTGCGCTGGTCCTGGATCAGATCGACGAAGGTCTTGCCGTGCTCGTCCTTGCCGTCCACATCCAGGCCCGCCTCGACGAAGAAGCCGACAAAACGCTCGAAGTCATCGATGCGCAGGCCACGGTAGGCCTTGACCAGCTTGTGCAGCGACGGGGACGTGGCATCCGCCGGTTCGAACTGCAGGAAGGATTTGACGTACTCGTCGCTGATCTCATCCCCAATCACTTGCTTCTTGTCTTTACGCATTGCCGACTCCAACTGAACCATCACGGACATTTTCACGGGCCGGCAGTGTACCCCTGCCCGGCACGCCGGCTCAACGCGCGCGTACCGCTCCGGTGTGCAGATCGGCCCAGACATGGCCGTTGGCATAGCTGAGGAACTGCACATACACGGTGTCGTTGCGCAGCAGGTCGAGAATCACCCGGTATTGGCTGATCGGGTAGTTGAGGCTGAGGATCTTGCGCTGCTCGTCGAACACCGGCTTCTTCAGGCTTTTGCTCTCGGCGTCGAAACTGATCAGCACCTGGCGCACCGTCGCGCCTTTGCTCAGGGGCTTGCCCTTGAGGCGCAGGACCAGGGGTGACGTCACCGGGATCGGCTGCTGGTTGGACTGACGCTGGTTGCCCACCACCACCGAGTACTCGGTGACCTGGAGCAGTTGCTGGGATTGCGGGGTTTCCTGGCGCAGGGACAGGTCGTCCGGCGGCAGGAACTGGCTGTGCAGGGGCGCAGCAGCCAGTGGCATGCTCAACACGAGAAGCAGGGGGACAATCGCACGCATGACAGGCTCCTTGGGGCGGCCTGGCACTTTAGCATGAGAATCTTGTGGGCTCATCGCGGGGCAAGCCCGCTCCTACAGGAGCAGGCTTGCCCCGCGAACATTCAGGCGAACTGCGCGCGCATCCAGGCCTGGTACTCGGCCACGCCCGGCTCGCCCTCACGTGGCGCCCAGTTGGCCTGCTCACCCTCGCCAATCGGCCGATACGGGCCGGACTTGCATTCGAACATCATGCTATCCGCTTCCAGCACCACCAGGCCATGGAAGGTACCCGGAGCCAGATCGACGCCCAGGCAATCGCCGCCCGCTTCGAGCACCCGCTTGTCCAGCACGGCGCCCTGCTCATCGAAGATCAGCAGGCCCAGCTTGCCGCGCAACACGATCAGGCACTCCGCCTTATCGTCGGACAGGTGACGGTGTGGCGGGATGTAGGTGGACGGTTGCAGCCCTACCGCCATGCGGTGGCAAGGCTCTTCCATTTCATGGAAGTTATGGTGCTGGCGGCCACGTGGGCTGGCTGACGACTTGGCGGCCAGCTCGGCAAACAACGACTGGTCGAGAAATCCGGGCTGGCGCATGGTGTTAGAGTCCTTTGACGGCGAAGATGCCATTGGCGTTACGCCAGTAGCCTTTGTAGTCCATACCGTAACCGAAAACGTAGCGGTCGACGCAGCTCAGGCCACAGAAATCGGCCTTGAGCTCGGCGCTGGCCTTGCGGTCGTGGTCCTTGTCGATCAGTACCGCAGTGTGCACGGCACGGGCGCCGGCATGCTTGCAGAAGTCGATGATGGCGCTGAGGGTGTGACCCTCGTCGAGGATGTCGTCGATGATCAGCACGTCGCGATCGATGAACGAGACTTCCGGCTTGGCTTTCCAGAATAGGTCGCCGCCGCTGGTCTGATTGCGATAGCGAGTGGCGTGCAGGTAGGAAGACTCCAGCGGGAACTGCAGGTGCGTCAGCAGCTTGCCGGCGAAGATCAGGCCACCGTTCATCACGCAGAACACCACCGGGTTGCGCTCGGCGAGCACGTCGCTGATCTGCGCGCCAACGCGGGCAATGGCGGCCTCGACTTCGGCTTCGGTGTACAGGCAGTCAGCCTCTCGCATGACTTGACGGATATGCTCGAGATCAGCGGACATGGCGCTCTCCAGGGGCTGCAATTGAGAAAAGCGGGCAAAGGTACGCATCCGGCGACGCCAGATCAAGCATTTATGGACTAACGTCCAGAATGCGTAAGGACACACGCGGCTGAATAGATTAATCTACCGCGGTTTTTTTGCCCGCCCCCCGGAGCCTTCCCTATGCCTACCCGTGAGATCCGCCACCCGCTGATCCGTCACAAGCTCGGCCTGATGCGCCGTGCCGATATCAGCACCAAGAACTTTCGCGAACTCGCCCAGGAAGTCGGCACGCTCCTGACCTACGAGGCCACCAAGGACCTGCCGCTCGAAACCTACGAAATCGAAGGCTGGTGCGGCCCGGTCCAGGTCGAGAAGATCGCCGGTAAGAAGATTACTGTAGTACCGATCCTGCGTGCCGGCATCGGCATGCTCGACGGCGTGCTCAGCCTGATCCCGGGCGCCAAGGTCAGTGCCGTGGGTGTCGCCCGCAACGAGGAAACCCTCGAAGCGCACACCTACCTGGAAAAGCTCGCCCCGGAAATCGACGAGCGCCTGGCACTGATCATCGACCCGATGCTGGCCACCGGCGGCTCGATGGTCGCCACCATCGACCTGCTCAAGAAAGCCGGCTGCAAGGACATCCGCGCCATGGTGCTGGTTGCCGCGCCCGAAGGCATTGCCGTGGTCGAGAAAGCGCACCCGGACGTGCAGATCTACACCGCCTCGATCGACGAGCGCCTGAACGAGCACGGTTACATCATTCCTGGCCTGGGCGATGCCGGCGACAAGATCTTCGGCACCAAGCAGAAGGACGCCTGACCATGCAGGATGAGTTCAACGACCCGCTCTGGCGTCAGGTCGTCTCTGGCGCGCAGATGCTCTTCGTTGCCTTTGGCGCGCTGGTGCTGATGCCACTGATCACCGGCCTCGACCCGAACGTCGCGCTGTTCACTGCGGGCCTGGGAACTCTGCTGTTCCAGCTGGTGACCGGCCGTCAGGTCCCGGTGTTCCTCGCCTCCAGCTTCGCCTTCATCACCCCGATCATTCTCGCCAAGGGCCAGTTCGGCCTGGCCG
Source organism: Pseudomonas sp. BGr12 (assembly GCF_030272895.1). Lineage (GTDB taxonomy): Bacteria > Pseudomonadota > Gammaproteobacteria > Pseudomonadales > Pseudomonadaceae > Pseudomonas. Next base: position 70,676 of record NZ_JALRNF010000008.1, read on the forward strand.
AGACCATGGGCGGGGTCATGGCGGCCGGCTTCGTCTACACCTTCCTGGGCCTGGCCGTGAAGATCAAGGGCACCGGCTTCATCGACCGCCTGCTGCCGCCGGTGGTGATTGGCCCGGTGATCATTTCCATTGGCCTGGCCATGGCGCCGATCGCCGCCAACATGGCCATGGGCAAGGCCGGCGACGGCACCGAACTGCTGCCGTACGGCACCGCCATGATGATCTCCATGCCGGCGCTGCTGACCACCCTGATCGTCGCGGTATTCGGCAAGGGCATCTTCCGCCTGGTGCCGATCATTGCCGGTGTGCTGGTGGGCTTTGGCCTGTCGTTCTACTTCGGCGTGGTCGACACCGCCAAGATCGCCGCCGCGCCCTGGCTGGCACTGCCACACTTCACCGCGCCGGCGTTCAACTGGCAGGCGATCCTGTTCATCGTCCCGGTTGCCCTGGCGCCCGCCATCGAGCACATCGGCGGGGTGATCGCAGTGGGCAGCGTGACCGGTCGCGACTACCTGAAAAAACCGGGCCTGCACCGCACCCTGCTCGGTGATGGCATCGCCACCACCACGGCGGGCCTGTTCGGTGGCCCACCCAACACCACCTACGCCGAAGTGACCGGTGCAGTGATGCTGACCAAGAACTACAACCCGAAGATCATGACCTGGGCGGCGATCTTCGCCATCACCCTGGCCTTCATCGGCAAGTTCGGCGCCTTGCTGCAAAGCATTCCGGTGCCGGTGATGGGTGGCATCCTGTGCCTGCTGTTCGGCTCGATCGCGGCGGTGGGCATGAATACCATGATCCGCCACAAGATCGACCTGGGCGAAGCACGCAACCTGGTGATCGTTTCGGTGACCCTGGTGTTCGGCATCGGTGGCGTGCTGATCGGTACCGGTACCGGCCCGGATGACTGGGGCCTGAAGGGCATCGCCCTGTGCGCCGTGGTGGCCATCGCCTTGAACCTGCTGCTGCCGGGTAACGACAGCTGGAAGCACAAGGTGCAGGGCTGACTGCATCGCGGGGCAAGCCCGCTCCTACCAGGAGCGGGCTTGCCCCGCGATCAGCCCTCAAGCCGTCTCGCACATCCCGGTCAACGCCTGTACCCACTGCGGGTGATCATTCAGGCACGGCACCAGCACCAGCTCCTCCCCGCCCGCCTCGATAAACTGCTCACGCCCGCGATCGCCGATCTCTTCCAGGGTTTCGATGCAGTCGGCGACAAACGCCGGGCACATCACCAGCAGCTTCTTCACCCCCGCCTTGCCCAGTTCGTCCAGACGGGTCTCGGTATAGGGCTCGATCCACTTGGCCCGGCCCAGGCGCGACTGGAACGACACCGACCATTTGCCATCCGGTATGCCCATCTGCCGGGCGAACGCCTGGGCCGTGCGCAGGCACTGACCGCGGTAGCAGACGGCGAGCATTTCAGGGGACGCGTCACGGCAGCAGTCAGGGTCCTGGAAACGGTGGGTACCGGTCGGGTCGAGCTTTTTCAGGTGACGCTCGGGCAGGCCGTGGAAGCTCAACAGCAGGTGATCGTAGTCCTGCGCAAGGTACGGCCTGGCACTGGCCACCAGGGCATCGATGTATTCGGGGCGGTCGTAGAACGGCTGCAGCACGGCCATCTGCAACGGCAACTGCTGCTCGGCGATCACCTGCCGCGCCTGTTCGACCACCGTCGTCACCGTGCTGTCGGCGAACTGCGGATAGAGCGGCGCCAGGGTGACTTTCTTCACCCCTTGGGCGGCCAGGCGCGCCAGCACGTTGGGCAAGGACGGCTCGCCATAGCGCATGGCGATCTCGACCGGGCCATGGCGCCAGTAGTCACGCATTGCCGCCTGCAGGCGGCGGGTCAGCACCACCAGTGGCGAGCCTTCGTCCCACCAGATCGAAGCATAGGCATGGGCCGACTGCTCGGGGCGCTTGACCAGGATCAGCGACACCAGCAGGCGCCGCACCGGCCAGGGCAGGTCGATGACATAGGGGTCCATCAGGAACTGATTGAGGTAGCGGCGCACATCGGCCACCGAGGTGGAAGCAGGCGAACCCAGGTTGACCAGCAACAACGCGTGATCGGTCATGCAACGTCCTATATCAGAGGCGCCTGGACAAGGCGTCCAGCGCCGATTGCAGATCATTGAAGCGGAAGGTGAACCCGGCCGCGAGCAAACGCACCGGCCGCGCCCGCTGACCGCCCAGCAGCAGGGTCGACAACTCGCCCAGCCCGGCCTTCAACACCAGGGCCGGCAACGGCATGAACGCCGGGCGATGCAGGGTCTTGCCCAGGCGTTGGGCAAACTCGCGATTGCGCACCGGCTCCGGGGCGCAGGCATTATAAGGACCGCTGGCATCCTTGTGCTGCAAGAGAAAATCAATCAGGGCGATCTGGTCATCGATATGGACCCAGGGCATCCACTGCCGACCATCGCCAATCGGCCCGCCCAGCCCCAGTTTGAACGGCAGGCGCAGGCGCGACAAAAAGCCGCCCTCGCTCGACAGCACCAACCCGGTACGCACCAGCACCACGCGAATGCCCAACGCCTGTGCGCGTTGGGCGGTTTCTTCCCAGGCGATGCACAGCTGGCTGGCAAAGTCCTCCTTGACCGGCTGCGAGGCTTCGGTCAGCTCGCGTTCGCCACCATCGCCATACCAGCCTACGGCCGAACCGGAAATCAGCACCTCGGGGCGCTGCTCTCGGCTTTCCAGCCAGGCCAGTAGTTGCTCGGTCAGGGTGATCCGGCTCGCCCAGAGCACGGCTCGGCGTCGCGCACTCCAGGGGCGATCGGCAATCGGCGCACCGGCCAGGTTGATCACCGCATCCAGCGTGTCGTCCGCGGCCAGATCCTCAAGACGGGCAATGCCGCGCACACCCACACCACACAATCTGCCTACCTGTTCCGGTCGCCGGCTCCACACGGTCAGTCGATGCCCCTGGGCCAGCCAGTGCTGACACAGCTGTTGGCCTATCAATCCAGTACCGCCGGTCAGCAATATATGCATGGCTGTGTCCTCACATGGCGCTGCCTGGTCTATTTTTAAGATCAAGGCACTTTTTTGACCGAACGCTCTCGGATAAACATAGGCGAACCTGCAGCATTGAGCGCAATCTTATACAGGATTCGTTTATTGTACAGATTTGCCCGGCAGCACCGTCTGCAACCATCAGGTTCGAAGAGGCCATCATGACTGTACCCATTGCAATCATCGGCGCCGGCATCGCCGGCCTGTCAGCGGCCCAGGCACTGCAGAAGGCCGGACAGGCCGTGCACCTGTTCGACAAGGGCCATGGCAGCGGCGGTCGCATGGCCAGTAAACGCAGCGATGCCGGTGCCCTGGACCTCGGTGCCCAGTACTTTACGGCCCGCGACCGGCGCTTCGTCGATCAAGTCCAGCAATGGGTGGCTGCCGGCTGGGCCGCCGAATGGAAGCCGCAGCTCTACCACTACCAGAACGGTGTCCTCAGCCCCTCTCCCGATGAGCAGACCCGCTGGGTCGGCGTGCCGCGCATGAGCGCCATCACCCGCGGCCTGCTCAAGGACGTGACGGTCAATTTCACCTGCCGCATCGCCGAAGTGTTTCGCGGCAAGCAGTATTGGCACCTGCAAGACACCGAAGGCTGCAGCCATGGCCCGTTCAGCCGGGTGATCGTCGCCGTCCCCGCGCCCCAGGCCACCCCGTTGCTGGCCGCCGCACCCAAGCTCGCAGCAACCGCGGCCAGCGTGCAGATGGACCCGACCTGGGCCATTGCCCTGGCGTTCGACACGCCGCTGGAGACACCGATGCAGGGCTGCTTCGTCCAGGACAGCTCCCTCGACTGGCTGGCCCGCAACCGTAGCAAACCCGGGCGCGACAGCCATATGGACACTTGGGTGCTGCACGCCACCTCAAGCTGGAGCAAGCAGCACATCGACCTGAGCAAGGAGGCGGTGATCGAACAGCTGTGGGGCGATTTCGCCGAACTGGTCGGCTGCGTCGTGCCCGCCCCCAGTTTCTCCCTCGCCCATCGCTGGCTGTACGCCCGCCCGACCGTCAACCATGAATGGGGCGCCCTGGCCGATGCCGACCTGGGCCTGTATGCCTGTGGCGACTGGTGCCTGTCCGGCCGGGTCGAAGGCGCGTGGCTCAGCGGCCAGGAAGCGGCACGGCGGCTGATCGAACACCTGGAATGACCTCAGCCGGGGCGCGCATTCGGCGCCCCGTTACCCCGTTGTCCTATCCAAAACTTGTACAGATTAATTGACTTGCACAGGTATCGCCCTATGATAAACCTGTACATGCCCATCTATTTGTACAAGTTTTACAGGACACCCGCATGCCTGCCTCCTCATTTGCCGCCAAGCCGAAAATCGCTGTCAGCGCCTGCCTGACCGGGGCCGAGGTGCGTTACAACGGTGGCCACAAGGCCTCGCGCCTGTGCAATGAAGTCCTGGGTGAGTATTTCGACCTGGTGCCGGTGTGCCCGGAAGTGGCCATCGGCTTGGGCGTTCCCCGCGCGCCCATTCGCCTGGTCGGCGACCCTGCCGCCCCCCGGGCCGTGGGCAGTCGTGATCCGGCGCAAGACCTGTCCGCGCCCTTGCAGGCCTACGGTGAGCGGATGGCGGCTGAGCTGGATGCGATCTGCGGCTACATCTTCATGCACAAGTCGCCTTCCTGTGCGCTGGAACGGGCCAAGGTCTACCAGGCCAACGGCTACCCCGCCCGAGAAGGCGCTCGCGGCCTGTACGCGGCGGCGTTCTGTCGACTGCGCCCGGACCTGCCGGTGGAGGAAGACGGCCGCTTGTGCGACCCGGTACTGCGCGAGAATTTCATCACCCGGGTCTACGCCTACGCCCAGTGGCAGCACCTGCTGGCAGACGGCCTGAGCCGTGGTGCACTGATCGCCTTCCATGCCCGCTACAAGTATCAACTGATGGCCAACAACCCCCGGGAATACCGGACCCTGGGCAAACTGCTGGGCAGCATGACCCGCGACGACGCCCCCGAGGTGATCGGCCCGCGCTACTTCAGCCAGTTGATGCAGGCCCTGAGGCGTTGCGCCAGCCGCGGTAATCACAGCAATGTCCTGCTGCATCTGAGCGGCTACCTGCGCGATGTCCTCTGCGACGAAGACCGCCGGGAGGTCCGCCAGTTGATCGACCAGTACCAGGCCGGCGTGGTGCCGCTGGTGGTGCCGCTGACCTTGCTCAAGCACCATCTGCGCAGCCACCCCGATCCCTATGTGCTGCAGCAGGTCTACCTGCAACCGCACCCGGAACGCCTGGGCCTGCGCAATGCCATCTGAACGGTTGCCGATCGGCGAAGTGACACGTCTGACCGGCGTCAATCCGGCCACCCTGCGCGCCTGGGAGCGGCGCTATGGGCTGATCGTTCCGCAGCGCACCGGCAAAGGCCACCGGCTCTACAGCCAGGAGCATGTCGAGCGCATCCGCCAGATCCTGCGCTGGCTCAACCATGGGGTTGCGGTCGGCCAGGTCAAGGCGCTGCTGGGCAGCCCGACCGACGAGCCCGTGCAACGGGTCGGCAATGACTGGGCAAGTCTGCAACAGCAGTTGATCGACGCCATTGCCACCCTCGCCGAACGACGCCTGGACCAGCAGCTGAACCAGGTCATGGCGCTCTACCCTGCCGCGACCCTGTGCGAGCACTTGCTGATGCCGTTGTTCGAGCAGCTGGAGCTGCGCTGGCAGGGCCAGTTCAGCGCCCGCCTGGAACAGGTGTTCTTCGGCTCCTGGCTGCGCAGCAAGCTCGGGGCACGGATTCATCACAACAATCACTCGCTCGCTGGCCCGCCCTTGCTGGTGGTCAACGGCTCGACCCTGGAATTCGACCCACAGCTGTGGCTCTGCGCCTGGCTGGGCAGTGATGCGGGCTGCCCTGTGGCCATGCTGGAGTGGAGCGTGCCGGCCAATGAACTGGCCGTCGCCGTGGCACGCCTGCGACCACGGGCCCTGCTGGTGTGCCTGGGCAAGGCCGTCAACCTGCAGCAGCTCGAGCGCAGCCTCACCGGCATCGAGCTGCCAACATGCCTCAGCGGCAGCGCCGTCAGCATCCATAAAGCGGCCATCGAGGCCTGGATGCACACCGAGCTGCAGCTTTCCACCACTCCCCTGGCGGCACTTGCGGACCTGCGGCGACTGCAGGTTACCCGGGACACCGCGTTAGACCGAGAAGCCCCATGCAACTGATCTGGTTGCGCAGCGACCTGCGCGTACATGACAACACGGCCCTGGCCGCCGCCTGCGAACAAGGCCCGACCCTGGCGGTATGGCTGGCCAGCCCCGGGCAGTGGCAGGCGCATGACGACGCGCCGTGCAAGGTCGACTTCTGGCTGCGCAACCTCAGCGCACTGGGAGAGCAACTGGCGGCGCTGAACATCCCGCTGCTGATTCGCCAGGCCGACACCTGGGATCAGGCGCCAGCCGTATTGTTGCAGCTTTGCCGCGAGCACCAGGTGCAGGCACTGCACCTGAACGACGAATACGGTATTCACGAAAGTCGCCGGGACCAGGCCGTGGAAGCCGCCTTGACACAGTCGGGGATCAGCGTGCATCGCTACCTCGACCAACTGCTGTTCAGACCCGGCAGCATCCTCACCCGCAGCGGAGGCTACTTCCAGGTCTTCAGCCAGTTCCGCAAGGTCTGCCATGAACGGCTGCACCTGGCCCTGCCGGCCCTGCAGCGCGCCATTGCCCCCCAGGCGCCCATGGCGATCGCCAGTGATCCGCTCCCCGACCAAATTCCTGGCTTTTCTACGCCGCCAGGCAGTCTTCGCGCCCTCTGGCCAGCGGGCGAAGCCGAGGCGCATGAGCGCCTGCAGCGCTTTGTCGACGAAGTTGCCGAGGATTACCAGCAACTGCGCGACCTGCCCGCCGTGGCCGGCACCAGCCAGCTCTCTGCCTACCTGGCCGCCGGAGTGATCTCGCCCCGCCAATGCCTGCACCGGGCGCTGGCGCACAATCGCGGCGAATTCGACAGCGGCAACCCGGGCCTGGTGACCTGGATCAACGAGCTACTGTGGCGCGAGTTCTATAAACACATCCTGGTCGGCTACCCCAGGGTGTCCCGGCATCGGGCCTTTCGCCCGGAAACCGAGGCCCTGCCCTGGCGCCATGCCCCCGAAGACCTCAAGGCCTGGCAAGAAGGCCGCACCGGCATCCCGATCGTCGATGCCGCCATGCGCCAGTTGCTGGCCACCGGCTGGATGCACAATCGCCTGCGCATGATCGTTGCCATGTTCCTGACCAAGAACCTGTTGATCGACTGGCGCGAGGGCGAGCGCTTCTTCATGCGTCACCTGATCGACGGCGACCTGGCCGCCAACAACGGAGGCTGGCAATGGAGCGCCTCGACCGGTACCGATGCGGCGCCCTATTTCCGGATCTTCAATCCCGTCAGCCAATCGCGCCGATTCGACAGCCAGGGACGCTTCATCAGGCAATGGCTGCCGGAACTGATCGATATAGATGAAAAAAATATCCACGACCCTTTGTTTGAATGTGGACTCTTTGCTAATAATCAATGTTATCCGCAACCAATTGTGGACCTCGGAAGTAGTCGCCAGCGTGCATTGGATGCATTCAAGCAGTTATCCACACGGCAGCATGAGGAACACCTATTTTGAACGCGCCTATTACCAGACGGGTGTGGGTAACCGGCGCCAGCGACGGCCTTGGACTAGCCCTGGCCGAACGACTGTTGGAGCAGGGTGCGCTGGTCACGGCCAGCGCACGCCCCTCGGAGCAATTGCAGGCACTGGCCGGCCAATACGGCCCACGCCTGCTGGTACAAGACTACGACCTGAGCGACGCGGCCCAGGCATCGGCGGCTGCCCGACAGGTCAAGGACCACTGGGGCGCGCTCGATTGCCTGATCGTCAATGCCGGTACCTGTGACTACCTGGCACCCGACACGCCGGCATCGGCCCTGTTCGAAGCCATTGTCAGCAGCAACCTCCAGGCATCGGCCAATTGCCTGGCCAGCGCGCTGGCGCTGCTCAAGCAAGGCAGCTCCCCCCAGGTACTGGCGGTGCTAAGCCGCTATTCTGCGTTGCAGATCCATGAACCCAGCCAGCCGGCCAGGCCCGACAACAGCCTGCCAGCGCTGTTCGCCAGCCAGCGCGCGGCCCTTGGCGCGCAGGCCATCGACCTGACCGTCGTCGCACCGCTGAGCCTGAAGGCGCCGGTCGTGCCGGTGCAGGCGATCCCCGAACAGTGGACCGCCCAGAGCGCCGCCGAGGTCATCCTCAAGCACTTGCCTGATCGTGCGCCGGACCTGGTACTCGAAGCGCTGGGCGTCAACAGCCTCTGGCCGTTGCCCAGGTAGTTGAGCGGCCCTGCGCCAGGCGCAGGGCCAAGGTAGGGTTACAGCGGCATGCGATAATGCAGGGAGTAACTTTCCACACCATCGTTGGGTGTCTGCAGCCCGCCATTGGAATAGTGAATGGCGCGCACACCCACTTCATGCCCACCGGCAAAGCGCAGGCCGACACCGATCCGGTCTTCGAACTGGAAAGATGAGCCCAGTTCATTGTTTTCGACTTCGGTACTGGAAAAGGCCGCTACGCCGACGCCTAATTCGATATAGGGCTTGATCGACTCGCCGGCGAACTCATAGACGAACACCGGTGCAAAGGAAAGACTGTGGCTACTTGAGGTCTCGTCGCCGTCCCAATAGCTGTAGGCACCGTCCCAGTAGCCGGTGATCCGGCCTACGCTGGTTTGCCACCAACTAACATCCCAGTTCGATTGCAACCCCAGGCGATAGACCATGGTCGACTCACCGGTTTGTCCGACCGAGAAAGAAACATCTGCTGCTTGAGTTGTGAAAGATTGCCCCAGGGTGACGGCTGCAATGGCAGCCAAGCAAAGCAGTTTCCTCATGAGAAACGTCCTATTTCCTAATGCTGTTGTTGGTTTTTCCGTCACATCAGAAAAACTTATAGAAATCGGAGACGCTGCGATAGTTCAGTAAACGGTGAGTGCTTAAGGCACTTCTTACTTAATGAAGCTTCGCACAGTGTCAGATTTCTTCCACAACATTGGAAGGATCTTTTCAAAATGTTCTGGGCTGGCGCTGGTCCAGAATTGCGTGTCACGAGCAACGCCGGCAGACAGCAAATCACGCTCGCCGAGCAGGCGTTGCAGCTGGCGGGCAACGGCGGCACCGGTGTCGATGATCGCCATGTTGGCGGGCACCATCTGCTTGAGCAACGGCTTGAGGAAAGGGTAATGGGTGCAGCCGAGAATCAAGGTGTCGCAGCCGCCGTCGAGCAGGGGCTGCACGTAACCTTGCAGCAACTCACGCACGGCCGGGCTGCTCAGGTCGCCCGCCTCGATGCACTCGACCAGACCCGGGCACGGCTGGGTGATCACCTGCACATCGTTGGCGAAGCGATCGAGCAAGGCCGCGAACTTGGCGCTTTGCAGCGTGCCGGTAGTGGCCAGGACACCAACCACGCCGCTGCGGGTAGCCGCCGCAGCCGGCTTGACCGCAGGTTCCATGCCCACCAGCGGCCAGTGCGGATACTGCTCGCGCAGGTCGGCCACCGCCGCCACGGTGGCGGTATTGCAGGCCAGCACCATGGCTTTGGCACCCTGCTCGCGGAAGAACTCGGCTACCAGCCGGCAACGCTCGCGGATGAACGCCGGTGATTTCTCGCCGTAGGGAATGTGCCCGCAGTCGGCAACGTACAGCAGCGACTCGTTGGGCAGCAGGTGCTGGATTTCCGCCAGCACCGACAGGCCGCCCACACCGGAATCGAACACGCCGATCGGCGCGGCTGCCGGCTCAGTCATGAGGCTTACCACAGACACTGCACCCTGGATCGCGCTTGACCCGCAGTTCGCGGAAGCGGCTGCCCAGGGCATCGATCAGCAGCAGCCGGCCGACCATGGGCTCGCCGAATCCGGCCAGCAGCTTCAGCGCCTCCAGGGCCTGGAGGCTGCCCACCAGGCCGACCAGCGGGCCGACCACACCGGCTTCGCTGCAGGTCAGCTCGGCTTCGCTGCCATGACCATAGAGGCAGTGGTAGCAAGGGCTGTCGGGGCGACGCGGGTCGAACACCGACAGCTGCCCTTCCAGGCGAATCGCCGCGCCACTGACCAGCGGCTTGCCCTGTGCCACGCAGGCGGCATTGACCGCCTCGCGGGTGGAGAAATTGTCGGTGCAGTCGAGCACCAGGTCCACCGCCTGCACGGCGGCAGCCAGCGAATCCTCGTCCAGCGCATGACGGTGGGCAACCAGGCGGATCTCGGGGTTGATCGCCTGCAAACGGGCCAGGGCCGAATCGACCTTGCTCTGCCCCACCATGGTGGTGTCGTGCAGCACCTGACGTTGCAGGTTGGTCAGGTCGACCGTATCGAAATCCGCCAGGTGCAGTTCACCGACCCCGGCGGCCGCCAGGTACAAGGCCACCGGCGAGCCCAGGCCGCCGAGGCCGACGATCAGCGCCCGGCTGTCCTTCAGCCGCAACTGGCCGTCGATATCGACCTGGGCCAGGAGGATCTGTCGGCTGTAGCGCAGCAGTTCCTGATCACTCAGCATGACAGTCGCCCCAGGCTGATGCGTTCGTGGCCGCCGAGGTCGACACGGCTCTCGATCTGCTCGAAGTCATGAAGGGCGAGCAACTCGCGCACGGCGACGGCCTGGTCGTAACCATGTTCGAGCAGCAACCAGCCGCCGGGCTGCAGGTGCGCGGGCGCCTGGCTGATGATGGTGCGCAGGTCGTCCAGCCCGTCGACGCCGGCCACCAGGGCGCTGCTTGGCTCGAAGCGCACGTCACCGGCGACCAGGTGCGGATCTTCGGCGGCAATGTACGGTGGGTTGCTGATGATCAGGTCGAAGCGCTCGCCCTCGATGGCACTGAACCAGTGACTGTTGAGTACCTGGACGTTGTCCAACTGCAGGCGCTGGCGGTTGCGCTCGGCCAGGGCCAAGGCCTCGAGCACGCGATCGACGGCCGTTACCTGCCAGTTCGCCCGCTCGCTGGCCAGGGCCAGGGCAATGGCGCCGGTGCCGGTGCCCAGGTCCAGCACCCGTACAGGTGAAGGTGGCAGCAGCTCAAGGGCGGTTTCCACCAGCAGTTCGGTGTCCGGGCGCGGAATCAGGGTGTGCGGCGCCACTTCCAGGTCCAGGTTCCAGAACCCCTGCTGGCCGAGGATATAGGCCACCGGCTCGCCGCTGCGGCGGCGCTGCAGGTAACCGGCGAAGGTCAGCGCCGCTTCGCTGCTGACAATCCGCTCGGGCCAGGTGTGCAGGTAGCTTCGCGACTTGCCGATGGCCGCGGCCAGCAACAGTTCCACATCCAGACGCGCCGTCGGCGAATCGGGCAGCTCCGCAGCGCGAAGCAGGCTGGCGATAATCGTCATTTACTCACCCAGTGCAGCCAGTTGGTCAGCCTGATACTCGGCCAGCAGCGGCTCGATCACCGCTTCCACGCCACCGGCCAGGACGTCGTCCAGGGAATACAGGGTCAGGTTGATGCGATGATCGGTGACCCGGCCCTGTGGATAGTTATAGGTACGAATACGCTCGGAGCGGTCGCCCGAGCCCACCAGCAGCTTGCGCTCGCTGGCGATGGCGTTCTGCGCGGCGCTGGTCTGCATGTCGTTGAGCTTGGCCGACAGCCAGGACATGGCCCGCGCCCGGTTCTTGTGCTGGGAACGCTCTTCCTGGCACTCGACCACGATGCCGGTCGGCAAGTGGGTGATACGGATCGCCGAGTCGGTCTTGTTGACGTGCTGACCACCGGCGCCGGAGGCGCGGTAGGTGTCCACGCGCAGGTCCGCCGGGTTGATCTCGATGGCCACCTGCTCGTCCGGCTCGGGCAGTACCGCCACGGTGCAGGCCGAGGTGTGGATACGTCCCTGGGATTCGGTTTCCGGCACGCGCTGGACGCGATGGGCGCCAGACTCGAACTTCAGCTTGCCATAGACGTTCTCGCCTTCGACCCGGGCGATGATTTCCTTGTAGCCGCCATGTTCGCCCTCGTTCTCCGAGAGGATCTCCAGACGCCAGCCACGGCGTTCGGCATAGCGCGAATACATGCGGAACAGGTCACCGGAAAAGATCGCCGCTTCGTCGCCACCGGTGCCGGCGCGGATTTCCAGGAACACGTTGCGCCCGTCGTTGGGGTCCTTGGGCAGCAGCATGCGCTGCAGCTGGTTCTCCAGCTCGGCCAGTTGCTCCTTGGCCTCGCGCACTTCTTCCACGGCCATTTCGCGCAGGTCCGGGTCGCTGTCCTTCAGCAGCGCCTGGGCACCGGCCAGGTCATCCTGCAGCTTGCGCCACTGGGCGTAGGCGGCAGCCACCGGCTCGACCTCGGCGTACTCGCGCGAGTAGGCGCGAAAGCGGGTCTGGTCGGAAATGACTTCGGCATCGCCCAGCAGGGCGGTCAATTCCTCGAAACGGTCCTGGAGGGTGTCCAGCTTATTGAGCAGCGACGCTTTCATTGCGGGGTTTTATCCGTCGAACCCTCATTGAGGGCAAAGAGTTCCTGAGCCATGGCCAGCGCATCGAGGCGGCCTTCGGCAGAGAGCTTTTTCAGTTGCACGCTGGGGGCATGCAGCAGTTTGTTGGTCAGGCCACGGGCCAGTTGCACCAGCACGTCCTCGGCACTGCTGCCGTTGGCCAGCAGGCGCTGGGCCTTTTGCAGTTCTTCATCGCGCAGGCGTTCGCTCTGCTGGCGGTAGGCCTTGAGCACATCCACCGCCGCCAGCTCGCGCAGGCGCAGCATGAAATCCTCGGCGCCCACCGACACCAGCTCTTCGGCCGCCTGGGCAGCACCCTGGCGGCTCTTGAGGTTCTCGGCGACCACATCGTGCAGGTCATCGACGGTGTAGAGGTAAACGTCGTCCAGTTCGCCGACTTCCGGTTCGATGTCCCGGGGCACGGCGATATCGACCATGAAGATCGGCTTGTGCCGGCGCTGCTTCAGGGCGCTTTCCACCGCGCCCTTGCCGAGGATCGGCAACTGGCTGGCGGTGGAGCTGATGACGATGTCGCTGTTGACCAACTCCTGGGGAATGTCGGACAGCAGCACCGCATGGGCGCCGAACTGTTCGGCCAGGGTGCTGGCCCGCTCCAGGGTCCGGTTGGCCACCACGATGCGCCGCACACCCTGCTCGTGCAGGTGACGCGCCACCAGGGTGATGGTTTCGCCGGCACCGATCAGCAACGCCTGGCTGCGGCCCAGGTCGCTGAAGATCTGCTTGGCCAGGCTGACCGCGGCGAAAGCCACCGACACCGGGTTCTCGCCAATGGCGGTGTCGGTGCGCACCTGCTTGGCGGCACTGAACGTGGCCTGGAACAGGCGCCCGAGCAACGGGCCGATGGTCCCGGCTTCGCGGGCCACGGCGTAGGCCGATTTCATCTGGCCGAGGATCTGCGGCTCGCCCAGCACCAGCGAGTCGAGGCCCGAGGCCACGCGCATCATGTGCTTGACCGCGTCATGATCCTCGTGGATGTAGGCACTGGCGCGCAGTTCATCGAGGCTCAGCTGGTGGTATTCGGCCAGCCAGCGCAGGACGCTCTCTGCCGCCAGGTGGTCCTGCTCTATATAGAGCTCGCTTCGGTTGCAGGTCGACAGGATCGCCGCTTCGCGGCTGGCGGTCAGTCGGCAGAGCTGCTGCAAGGCGTCTACCAGCTGCTCAGGGGTAAACGCCACGCGCTCGCGTACGTCTACCGAGGCAGTCTTATGGTTGATACCGAGTGCAAGAAAGGCCATGCAAGGTCGCTGATTGTGACGTGAAGCCGATAATTGTCCTACTTCGCAGGTTTCAGAACAACCACCGCTCGCTATTGTCTCTATAGTCTACCCCTACCGAGACCTTCGCTTATGGGTTTGCCACCGCGCTTGTGTCATGATGATCCGACCGCTGGTAAGTCGCCCAATTCCTCATTATGAATAGATCCTACGCGTTGTTCCTTGCCGTTGCCCTGCTCCAGGGCTGTCAGATCCTGGCCCCGGAATCCACCGACGCCCAGGCGCCTGCCCTCGATGCCGCGCAAAAGCAGGCGGACAAACCCGTCGTCTACGGATCGTTCAGCCAGGACACCGTCTACAACCTGCTGACCGCCGAGCTTGCCGGCCAGCGCGATCGCTTCGACATCGCCCTGGACAACTATGTCAGTGAGGCGATAAAGACCCAGGACCCGGGGATTTCCGAGCGCGCCTACCGCATCGCCGAATACCTGGGCGCCGACCAGGCAGCCCTGGACACCGCACTGATCTGGGCCCGCAACGATTCCGACAACCTCGATGCGCAACGCGCCGCCGCCATCCAGCTGGCCCGCGGCGGGCGCTATGACGATTCCATGGTCTACATGGAAAGAGTGCTGCAGGGCAAAGGCGATACCCATTTCGACTTCCTCGCCCTGTCGGCTGCCGAAACCGACCAGGACACCCGCGACGGCCTGCAGAAAAGTTTCGACCGCCTGCTGAAAAAATACCCCGACAACAGCCAGCTGGTGTTCGGCAAGGCCCTGCTGCTGCAACAGGACGGCAACGCCAAAGAGGCGCTGAGCCTGCTGGAGGCGCATCCGCCAGAGCAAGGCGAAATCGCCCCGGTGCTGCTGCGCGCACGTCTGCTGCAGGCCGTGGGCCGTGGCGACGAAGCCCTGCCCCTGCTGCAGAAAACCATCCGCCAGAATCCGGACGACAAGCGCCTGCGCCTGACCTACGCGCGCACGCTGGTGGAGCAGGATCGCCTGGACGACGCCAAGATCGAGTTCTCCACCCTGGTCCAGCAGTACCCGGAAGACGAGGAGCTGCTCTACTCCCTGGCCCTGATCTGCCTGGAAACCAAGAACTGGGAAGAAGCCGCGGGCTACCTGAACGACCTGATCGAGCGTGACAGCCACGTCGACGCCGCCCACCTGAACCTGGGCCGTATTCACGAAGCGCGCAACCAGCCGGACCTGGCCCTGGGCGAGTACGCCCTGGTAGGCCCGGGCAACGACTACCTGCCGGCGCAACTGCGCCAGGCCGACATCCTCATCGCCAATGGCCGCAGCGCCGAGGCCTCGCGGCGCCTGGCACTGGCCCGCGACACCCAGCCCGACTACGCCATCCAGCTGTACCTGATCGAAGCCGAGGCCTTGGGCAACAACGACAAGGACGCCCAGGCCCTGCAAGTGCTGGAGAAAGCACTCAAGCAGTACCCGGACGACAACAACCTGCTCTATACCCGCGCCATGCTGGCCGAAAAGCGCAATGACCTGGCCCAGATGGAAAAGGACCTGCGCAGCATCATCGCCCGCGAGCCGGAAAACGCCATGGCCCTCAATGCCCTGGGCTACACCCTGGCCGACCGCACCACGCGCTACGCCGAAGCCAAGGCGCTGATCGACAAGGCCCACCAGATCAACCCGGAAGACCCTGCCGTGCTCGACAGCCTGGGCTGGGTCAACTACCGCATGGGCAACCTCGACGAAGCCGAGCGCCTGCTGCGCCAGGCCCTGGAGCGTTTCCCCGACCACGAGGTCGCCGCCCACCTGGGTGAAGTGCTGTGGGCCAACGGCAAGCGCCGCGAAGCCCGGCAAATCTGGGCCAAGGCCTTCGAAGCCCAGCCCGACAGCCAAATCCTGCGCAAGACTGTCCTGCGCCTGACCGGATCCGAGACTCTTTAACGCCATGTTCTTGCGCCATCTCATCACCTTCAGCCTGATCGCCCTGCTCGCCGGTTGTGCCGGTTTCGGCTCCCGTGAAGCCCTCCAGGGCCAGGGCAACCCGCAACTGTGGCGCGAGCACAAGCAACAGCTGAGCAGCCTCGACGGCTGGCAGATCAACGGCAAGGTCGGCATTCGCGCACCGAAAGACTCCGGCAGCGGCACCCTGTTCTGGCTGCAGCGCCAGGATTACTACGACATTCGCCTGTCCGGCCCGCTGGGCCGTGGTGCGGCGCGCCTGACCGGACGCCCGGGTGGCGTGACCCTGGAGGTCGCCAACCAGGGCCGTTATGAAGCAGAAAGCCCCGAAGCCCTGCTCGAAGAGCAACTGGGCTGGCAATTGCCGGTCTCGCACCTGGTCTGGTGGGTGCGCGGCTTGCCCGCTCCCGACAGCAAGAGCCAGCTGACCCTGGGCAACGACAGCCGCCTGACCCGCCTCAAGCAGGACGGCTGGGACGTGCAGTACCTGAGCTACACCGAGCAGAACGGCTACTGGCTGCCCGAACGTCTCAAGCTGCACGGCCAGAACATCGACGTGACCCTGGTGGTCAAGGACTGGCAGCCGCGCCAGCTGGGGCACTGACATGAGCCGACTGACCCTGCCCGCCCCGGCCAAGCTCAACCTGATGCTGCATATCCTCGGGCGCCGCGCCGATGGCTACCACCTGCTGGAAACGCTGTTCCAGTTCCTCGACTACGGCGATGAACTCACCTTCGCCGTGCGCGAAGATGGCGAAATCCGCCTGCAAACCGAGATCGACGGCGTCCCCCATGACAGCAACCTGATCGTCAAGGCGGCGCGCAAACTACAGGCCTTGAGCGGCTGCAGCCAAGGTGCCGACATCTGGCTGAAGAAAGTCCTGCCCATGGGCGGCGGCATCGGTGGCGGCAGCTCGGATGCCGCCACCACCCTGCTCGGCCTCAATCACCTGTGGAAACTCGGCTGCAGCGAAGACCAGCTGGCTGAACTGGGCCTGAGTCTGGGCGCCGACGTGCCGGTGTTCGTGCGCGGCCACGCAGCCTTCGCCGAGGGTGTCGGCGAAATCCTCACCCCCGCCGACCCGGAAGAACCCTGGTACGTCGTGCTGGTGCCACAAGTCTCTGTTAGTACAGCAGAAATTTTTTCGCATCCGCAGTTGACACGTGATTCTTTGCCCCTTAAGATGCGCCCCGTTCCCAAGGGAAACAGTCGAAATGACTGCCAACCAGTGGTAGAGCAGAGTTATCCAGAAGTACGTAACTCGTTGAATTTGCTTGGCAAATTCACAGATGCTCGACTCACTGGAACTGGAAGTTGTGTGTTTGGGGCCTTCCCAAGCAAAGCTGAAGCTGATAAAGTTTTGGCCCTTCTTGCAGAGACCCAATCAGGGTTTGTAGCCAAGGGTAGCAACATCTCGATGTTGCATCGATCGCTACAGAGCCTGCTCTAGGAATCGAGTACAAGGTGCTCGCAGCAACAGATACAGGGGCGTCGCCAAGCGGTAAGGCAGCAGGTTTTGATCCTGCCATGCGTTGGTTCGAATCCAGCCGCCCCTGCCATTTTCCTTATACTCATCCAGGTATACCCTCAGCCTTCAGGTACTGCGCGTGTCCAAGATGATGGTCTTTACGGGGAACGCTAACCCCGATCTGGCTCGGCGTGTCGTACGTCAGCTGCATATCCCTCTCGGTGACGTCTCTGTCGGTAAGTTTTCCGACGGCGAAATCAGCACTGAGATCAATGAAAATGTTCGCGGTAAAGACGTTTTCATTATTCAGCCGACTTGTGCGCCAACCAACGATAATCTGATGGAACTGGTAGTGATGGCCGATGCCTTCCGCCGCTCCTCAGCGTCCCGAATCACTGCCGTGATTCCTTACTTCGGATATGCCCGCCAGGATCGCCGTCCGCGTTCGGCGCGTGTTGCCATCAGCGCCAAAGTCGTCGCTGACATGCTCACCGTCGTCGGTATCGACCGTGTTCTCACCGTCGACCTGCACGCTGACCAGATCCAGGGTTTCTTCGATATTCCGGTAGATAACATCTACGGCTCCCCCGTTCTGGTGGATGACATCGAAGACCAGCGTTTCGAGAACCTCATGATCGTGTCCCCGGACATCGGCGGCGTCGTGCGTGCACGTGCTGTTGCCAAGTCCCTGGGCGTCGACCTGGGTATCATCGACAAACGCCGTGAAAAGGCCAATCACTCCGAAGTGATGCATATCATCGGCGACGTCGAAGGACGTACCTGTATTCTCGTCGACGACATGGTCGACACCGCCGGCACCCTGTGCCACGCGGCCAAGGCCCTGAAAGAACACGGCGCTGCCAAGGTTTACGCCTACTGCACGCACCCTGTCCTGTCGGGTCGGGCGATCGAGAATATCGAGAACTCCGTGCTGGACGAGCTGGTGGTGACCAACACCATCCCGCTGTCGGCCGCTGCACAAGCCTGTGACCGTATCCGCCAACTGGATATCGCACCGGTCGTCGCTGAAGCGGTTCGCCGCATCAGCAACGAAGAATCGATCAGCGCGATGTTCCGCTAAGGGCTCGGCCCTGGCGAACACCACGTTGACGTAAAGCGCCCCGCCCCAACACCTGTTGTTGGGGCGGGGCTTTTTTGCCCATCCCGCTTTGGCGCTGGTCGCAAACGCCACTCGGGAATGGCTATTTTGGAGATGTAAAATGACTGATTTCATCCTGAACGCCCAAGCGCGTACCGACCTGGGGAAAGGTGCGAGCCGCCGCCTGCGTCGTCTCGCCTCCAGCATCCCTGCCGTTGTTTACGGTGGTGACAAAGAAGCGCAATCCCTGACCATCGTGGCCAAGGAAATCGCCAAGCTGTTCGAAAACGAAGCTGCTTTCAGCCACGTCATCGAACTGAACGTTGACGGCGTCAAGCAGAACGTCGTTGTCAAAGCGATGCAGCGTCACCCGTCCAAAGGCATCATCCTGCACGCTGACTTCGTCCGCGTTGTAGCTGGCCAGAAACTGACCGCCAAAGTCCCAGTGCACTTCGTCAACGAAGAAGCTCCGGTCAAGAAAGGCGGCGAGATCTCCCACGTCGTTTCCGAGATCGAAGTTTCCTGCGAAGCCAAGGACCTGCCTGAGTTCATCGAAGTCGACCTGGCCAACGCCGAAGTCGGCACCATCGTTCACCTGTCGGACCTGAAAGCTCCGAAAGGCGTCGAGTTCGTCGCTCTGGCTCACGGTAACGACCTGGCTGTTGCCAACGTTCACGCTCCGCGTGTTGCGCCTGAAGCTGCAGAAGGCGCTGCCGAGTAATCTACTCAGCACGCCGGCGTTGATCGGGTTACAGTGCCCCGCACTGTAACCCCAACTCCAAGGAAGAGCCCCTGACGTGACCGCCATTCAACTGATCGTCGGCCTGGGAAACCCCGGCCCCGAATACGAACAGACCCGGCATAACGCAGGGGCTCTTTTCGTAGAACGCATCGCCAGCGCCCAGCGCGTCAACCTGACCGCTGACCGCAAGTATTTCGGCCTGACGGCTAAATTCAGCCATCAGGGCAACGACGTTCGTCTGCTGATCCCGACCACCTACATGAACCGCAGCGGCCAGGCCGTTGCCGCACTGGCCAATTTCTTCCGTATCGAGCCAGATGCCATCCTGGTGGCCCACGACGAACTCGACCTGCCCCCGGGCGTCGCCAAACTCAAGAAGGGTGGCGGCCATGGTGGGCATAACGGCCTGCGCGACATCATCGCGCAGCTCGGCAACAAGAACGACTTTCACCGTCTGCGGCTTGGCATCGGCCACCCGGGTGACAGCAGCAGGGTCTCCGGTTTCGTCCTGGGCAAGGCGCCACGCGCCGAGCAGGAAAAGCTGGACGCCAGTATCGATTTTGCCCTCGGCGTGCTGCCGGATATCCTCGCCGGCGATTGGACGCGTGCGATGAGAGAGCTGCACAGCCAGAAGGCCTGACTCTTTAGAAGAGGGATTCACCATGGGTTTCAATTGCGGCATCGTCGGTCTGCCCAACGTCGGCAAGTCCACCCTGTTCAACGCCTTGACCAAATCCGGTATCGCAGCGGAGAACTTCCCCTTCTGCACCATCGAGCCGAACAGCGGCATCGTGCCGATGCCCGATGCCCGCCTGGATGCCCTGGCAGAAATCGTCAAGCCGAACCGCATCCTGCCGACCACCATGGAATTCGTCGACATCGCAGGCCTGGTTGCCGGTGCCTCCAAGGGTGAAGGCCTGGGCAACAAGTTCCTCGCCAACATCCGCGAGACCGACGCCATCGCCCACGTGGTGCGCTGCTTCGAAGACGAGAACGTGATCCACGTCTCCAACAGCGTCGACCCCAAGCGCGACATCGAGATCATCGACCTGGAACTGATCTTCGCCGACCTCGACAGCTGCGAAAAGCAACTGCAGAAAGTGGCGCGCAACGCCAAGGGCGGTGACAAGGACGCCCTGGCCCAGAAGGCGATCCTGGAAAAACTGATTCCGCACTTCACCGAAGGCAAGCCTGCGCGCAGCCTGATGAAAGACATGGCCGCCGACGAAAAGGCGCTGATCCGTGGCTTCCACCTGCTGACCAGCAAGCCGGTGATGTACATCGCCAACGTCGCTGAAGACGGCTTCGACAACAACCCGCACCTGGACGTGGTCCGCGCCATTGCCGAAGAAGAAGGCGCAGTCGTGGTGCCGGTGTGCAACAAGATCGAAGCGGAAATCGCCGAGCTCGACGAAGGCGAAGAGAAGGACATGTTCCTCGAGGCCCTGGGCCTGGAAGAGCCTGGCCTGAACCGCGTGATCCGTGCCGGTTATGGCCTGCTCAACCTGCAGACCTACTTCACCGCAGGTGTTCAGGAAGTCCGCGCCTGGACCGTACGCGTCGGTGCTACCGCACCACAAGCCGCTGGCGTGATCCACACCGACTTCGAGAAAGGCTTCATCCGTGCCGAAGTGGTCGCCTATGACGACTTCATCCAGTACAAGGGTGAAGGCGGCGCGAAAGAAGCCGGTAAATGGCGCCTGGAAGGCAAGGACTACATCGTCAAGGACGGCGACGTGATGCACTTCCGCTTCAACGTCTGATACCGCTCAGATGACAAAAACCCCTTGAGACGCTCGTCTCAAGGGGTTTTTTATTTCCAGCACCGATGACGCAGGCAGGGTCTGCGCTGCACGCCTTGGCCTATGTTCAGAAAATGCTGAACTGATTATTTACCGCCAGCGATTCTTCCTGCCACCGCCCCTCACCAGAATCGCCCCACCATAATCACAATAATAGTGAGGCCCCCTCGTGGAGCACCTTCCCCTGGACCAGGTGCGGCAGGCTGCCGCCGACCTCGTCGACGCCTTCGCCAGCAACGACACCGCACGCTACTTCGCCTGTTTCAGCGAAGACGCCAGCTTTCTCTTCCACACCCTGCCCCAGCCCCTGCATTCGCGCCTCGCCTATGAGCAGGTGTGGCAGCAATGGCAGGCCGAAGGCTTTGCCGTTCTCGGCTGCCGTTCCAGCAATGCCACGGTGAGCCTGCACGGCGACGTGGCGATCTTCATGCACGATGTGGCCACGCACATTCGCCTGGCCGGCGAAGAGCACCAGCTCGAAGAACGGGAAACCATCATCTTCCGCCAGCACGCCGGTCGCTGGCTGGCCTGTCACGAGCACCTGTCGGTCGCCAGCCCTGCCTGATCCTTTTACGCGGCCCTGCCGCCCCTGCCAACGCCCCCTAAAAAACGGTCCACCCCCTGGGTGAAGACCTACAACAACAGCGCTGGAGCCCTACGATGACGCAATCGAGTGGTATCGAAACCAACGGTGTGGAGCAGATCCCTGACGATCAACGCCACGCCACCCCGACCGACCTGTTCCGCCTGATCTTCGGCGGCGCCAACACCTTCGCCACCGCGGTACTGGGCAGCTTCCCGGTACTGTTCGGGCTGTCTTTCGAGGCGGGCCTGTGGTCGATCATCCTCGGGGTCGCCGTCGGCGCCCTGATCCTCGCCCCGATGGGCCTGTTCGGCGCCCTCAACGGCACCAACAACGCGGTGTCGTCCGGTGCGCACTTTGGTGTGCACGGGCGCATCGTCGGCTCGTTCCTGTCCCTGCTGACTGCCGTGGCCTTCTTCTCCCTGTCGGTCTGGAGCTCGGGCGACGCCCTGGTCGGTGGCGCCAAACGCCTGGCCGGCCTGCCGGAGACCGACCTGACCCTGGGCCTGGCCTATGGCCTGTTCGCCGTGCTGGTGCTGGTGGTGTGCATCTACGGCTTTCGCTTCATGCTGTGGGTGAACAAGGTCGCGGTATCGGCATCGAGCCTGCTGTTCCTGCTGGGCATCTTCGCCTTCGCCGGCCCCTTCGACACCCACTTCGCCGGCAGCGTCAACCTCGGCCAGCCTGGCTTCTGGGCGGCGTTCATGGGCGCGGCGATCCTGGCCATGAGCAACCCGGTGTCCTTCGGCGCCTTCCTCGGTGACTGGTCGCGCTACATCCCGCGCCAGACGCCCAAGTCGCGCATCATGCTGGCAGTGATTGCCGCCCAGGCCGGTACCTTGATTCCGTTCCTGTTCGGCCTGTGCACCGCCACCCTGGTGGCCACCCAGGCGCCGCAATATATCGAGACCAACAACTATGTGGGCGGCTTGCTGGCCATTTCGCCAACCTGGTTCTTCCTGCCGGTGTGCCTGATCGCGGTGATCGGCGGCATGTCCACCGGCACCACGGCGCTGTACGGCACGGGCCTGGATATGTCGAGCGTGTTCCCTCGCCTGCTCAGCCGTGCCAGCGCCACGGTACTGATCGGTGTTGCGGCGATTGCCTTCATCTTCATCGGCCGCTTCACCTTCAACCTGGTGCAGAGCGTGTCGACCTTCGCCGTGCTGATCATCACCTGCACCAGCCCCTGGATGGTGATCATGATCCTCGGCCTGATCACCCGCCGTGGCTTCTACCACGCCGATGACCTGCAGGTGTTCACCCGCGGCGAGCGCGGTGGCCACTACTGGTTCCAGCATGGCTGGAACTGGCGCGGCATGGGTGCGTGGATTCCCAGCGCGCTGGTCGGCCTGTGCTTCGTCAACCTGCCCGGGCAGTTCGTCGGCCCGCTGGGCGACCTGGCGGGCGGCATCGACCTCAGCCTGCCGATCACCCTGGGCCTGGCCGGTGCACTCTACCTGGCCCTCCTCAACCTGTTCCCCGAACCTGCCGGTGTCTATGGCCCGCGTGGCCCGCGCTGGGTGCGCAGCAAGCGCGCCCCAAGCACACCGCTGAGCACTGCCGAACTGGCCTGACAGGAGCCTGACCATGCACACCCCACACTACATCGATGGGCGCTGGGTCGAAGGCCTTGGCGATGACTGCATCAGCGTCTTCGAACCGGCACGGGGCCAACCCTTTGCCGAACTCCGGGCCGCTAGCGTTGCCCAGGTCGACCAGGCCGTGGCCGCCGCCCGCCTGGCCCTGCCCGCCTGGAAAAACACCTGCCCGAGCGAGCGCGCCAGCTTGCTGCGCGGCTTCGCCATACAACTCGACCAGCGCCGCGAAGCCCTGCTCGCAGTGCAGATGCAGAACAACGGCAAGCCGCGTCACGAGGCCGAAATTGACCTCGATGACGCCATCGCCACCTTCCACTACTACGCCGACCTGGCTGAGCAGTTGCCCGGGAAAAATCGCGACGTGCCACTGGCCGCCGTCGGCTTCAGCGCCCGTACGCGCCTGGAGCCGGTTGGCGTGGTCGGCCTGATCGTACCGTGGAACTTCCCGCTGGTGACCAGTGCCTGGAAGCTCGCCCCGGCCCTGGCGGCCGGTTGCACCGTAGTACTCAAGCCGTCCGAGGTCACCCCGCTGATCGAGCAGGCCTACGGGCAGATCGCCGACACCCTGGGCCTGCCGCCCGGGGTGTTGAACATCATCAACGGCATGGCCCGGACCGGTGCGGCACTGAGCAACCACAAAGGCCTGGACAAGCTCTCCTTTACCGGCAGCAACACCGTCGGCAGCCAGGTCATGCGCAGCGCTGCCGAACAGTGCCGGCCCGTGACCCTGGAGCTGGGGGGCAAATCGGCGATCCTGGTGTTCGACGACTGTGACCCGGACCAGGCGGTGGAGTGGATCGTCGCCGGTATCTGCTGGAATGCCGGGCAGATGTGCTCGGCCACCTCGCGCCTGCTGGTCCAGGATGGTATCGCCGACACCCTGCTGCCACGCCTGCAGGCGGCGCTGCAGAAGCTGCGCGTCGGCAACCCGCTGGCCGAGGAAGTCGACATGGGCCCACTGACCAGCCAGGCACAGTGGCACAAGGTCTGCGGCTACTTCGCCAGCGCCCGCGAGGAAGGCCTGCAGTGCCTCACCGGCGGCCAGGCCCTGGACCGTGACGGCTGGTTCGTCAGCCCCACGCTTTACGCCGATGTGCCAACCGACAGCCGCCTGTGGACCGAGGAAATCTTCGGCCCGGTTCTTTGCAGCCATCGGTTCAGCACCGAGCAACAGGCCATCGCGCTGGCCAACGACAGCGCCTTCGGCCTGGTCGCCACCGTCTGCTCGGCGGACCTTGTCCGCGCCGAACGGGTGGCCGACGCGCTGGAAGTGGGCCATGTGTGGATCAACTCGGTCCAGGCGGTGTTCGTCGAAACGTCCTGGGGCGGCACCAAGGGCAGCGGCATCGGCCGCGAGCTCGGCCCGTGGGGACTGTCGGCCTACCAGTCGGTCAAACACGTGACCCGTTGCCTGGGATAGCGCCAGCCAAAGCATTGACCCAGATCCCGCCCCCGGCCAGGGGCGGGACTATACTCGAACAGCTTGGAAACCCGGATTCCCCTACAGCTGACGAGGCACGGCAACATGGCCAAGAAGAAGGAAAAGGCAAAAAACCCTGAGCGTATGCCCCGCAAGGACTACGAAAGCGAGCTCAAGGCACTGCACGTCGAACTGGTAAAACTGCAACAGTGGGTGGTCGCCAAAGGCTTGAAGGTCTGCGTCATCTTCGAGGGCCGCGACGGTGCCGGCAAGGGCGGCACCATCAAGGCCATCACCGAGCGTGTCAGCCCGCGGGTGTTCCGCGTGGCCGCACTGCCGGCCCCGACCGAGCGGGAAAAGACCCAGATGTATGCCCAGCGCTACATCCAGCACCTGCCGTCGGCGGGTGAAGTGGTGATCTTCGACCGCAGCTGGTACAACCGCGCAGGCGTCGAACGGGTCATGGGCTTCTGCACCGAAGAGCAGGCGGACAAGTTCCTCAGCGTGGTGCCGCATTTCGAGAAGATGCTCATCGAGTCGGGCATCATCCTCGTCAAATACTGGCTGGAGGTCAGTGCCAAGGAACAGGAACGACGTCTGACGGACCGTATCACCGACGGTCGCAAGATCTGGAAGCTGACCCCCATGGACCTCAAGTCGTTCACCCGCTGGGACGACTACACCCGCGCCCGCGACAAGATGTTCGCCGCCTCCGACACCTCCTGGGCCCCCTGGTACGTGGCGCAATCGGAAGACAAGCGCAAGGTGCGCCTGAACATCATCAGCCACCTGCTTGAACAGGTGCCCTACGAAGAACTGCCGCAAAAACACAAGATCGAGCTGCCAAAACGCGGCAGGATCGGCCGCTACAAGAGCACCAACTACACCTCGCGCATGGTCCCCGAGCGCTTCTGAGCGTGCGCAGGGCAACCTGCGCACCACCTCCCCCTCTCTTACCCTCAAGCCCCTTGCCGCGAAAAAGAGGACCAGTGGGGCTAGTCACATTTTAAGTTGTACGATAACGTATCTCTACTCGAGTACCACTGCGTCTTCCAATGTGTCCTACAGGGTGTTCTACAACAATGAATCCACAAGAACTGCAATCCATCCTCTCCCACGGTCTGCTGTCCTTCCCGGTCACCGACTTCAATGCCCAGGGCGACTTCAACCGCGCCGGCTACATCAAGCGCCTGGAATGGCTGGCCCCGTACGGCGCCAGCGCCCTGTTCGCCGCCGGCGGCACCGGTGAGTTCTTCTCCCTGGCCGCCAGTGAGTACTCGCAAATCATCAAGACCGCCGTGGATACCTGCGCCACCAGCGTACCGATCCTGGCCGGTGTCGGCGGCTCGACCCGCCAGGCCATCGAATACGCACAAGAGGCTGAGCGCCTGGGTGCCAAGGGCTTGCTGCTGCTGCCGCACTACCTGACCGAAGCCAGCCAGGACGGCGTTGCCGCCCACGTCGAGGCGGTGTGCAAGTCGGTGAACATCGGTGTGGTGGTGTACAACCGCAACGTCTGCCGCCTCAATGCCGTGCAGCTGGAACAACTGGCCGAACGCTGCCCGAACCTGATCGGCTACAAGGATGGCCTGGGCGATATCGAGCTGATGGTGTCGATCCGTCGTCGCCTCGGTGACCGCTTCTCCTACCTCGGCGGCCTGCCGACCGCAGAAGTCTATGCCGCCGCCTACAAGGCCCTGGGTGTACCGGTGTATTCCTCGGCGGTGTTCAACTTCATCCCCAAGACCGCGATGGACTTCTACCACGCGATCGCCCACGACGATCACGCCACCGTGGCCAAGATCATCGACGACTTCTTCCTGCCGTACCTGGACATCCGCAACCGCAAGGCCGGTTACGCGGTCAGCATCGTCAAGGCCGGGGCGAAGATCGCCGGTTACGATGCAGGCCCGGTGCGTACGCCGTTGACTGACCTCACGGCCGAAGAGTACGAAATGCTCGCCGCGCTGATGGACAAGCAGGGTGCGCAATAACGCCTGACGCCCCCGGGTGACCATTGGTCGCCGGAGTCGAAGCCTGAACCGCTTCGGCTCCACGCTAATCAGAACCCCGCACAAAAATAATTAGTGGGAGTACACCAGCATGCAAGCGACTAAAAAGACGCATGTGCGCTACCTGATCCTGTTCATGCTGTTCGTCGTGACCACGATCAACTATGCCGACCGCGCCACCATTTCCATCGCCGGCTCCAGCCTGCAGAAGGACCTGGGCATCGACGCCGTGACGCTGGGCTACATCTTCTCGGCCTTCGGCTGGGCCTATGTGCTGGGGCAGATCCCCGGTGGCTGGCTGCTCGATCGCTTCGGCTCGAAAAAGGTCTATGCCCTGAGCATCTTCACCTGGTCGGCCTTTACCGTGCTGCAAGGCTTCGTCGGTTACCTGCCGGTGGCCAACGCGGTCATTGCCCTGTTCATGCTGCGCTTTCTGGTCGGTTTTGCCGAAGCGCCCTCTTTCCCGGGTAACGCGCGCATCGTCGCGGCCTGGTTCCCGACCGCCGAACGCGGCACCGCCTCGGCCATCTTCAACTCTGCGCAATACTTCGCCACCGTGCTATTCGCCCCGCTGATGGGCTGGATCGTCCACGCCTGGGGCTGGGAGCATGTGTTCATCGTCATGGGCGTGCTGGGCATCCTGTTCTCCATCGCCTGGATGAAGCTCATCTACAACCCCAAGGAACACCCGATGATCGGCGCTGCCGAGCTTGAGCACATCGAGCGCAACGGCGGCCTGGTGGACATGGACAAACCCAAGGCAAGCGGCAAGAGCGGGCCGAAGTGGGGCTACATCAAACAACTGCTCGGCAGCCGCATGATGCTCGGTATCTACCTGGGCCAGTACTGCATCAACGCCATCACCTATTTCTTCCTCACCTGGTTCCCGGTGTACCTGGTGCAGGAGCGCGGCATGTCGATCCTCAAGGCCGGCTTCATCGCCTCCCTGCCGGCGATCTGCGGCTTCATCGGCGGCGTGCTGGGCGGGATCATCTCCGACCACCTGCTGCGTCGCGGCAACTCGCTGACCTTCGCCCGCAAGGCGCCGATCGTCATCGGCCTGCTGCTGTCGACCTCGATGGTGATCTGCAACTACGTGGATGCCGAGTGGATGGTGGTGGGCATCATGGCCCTGGCGTTCTTCGGCAAGGGCCTGGGTGCACTGGGCTGGGCGGTGGTCTCCGACACCTCGCCCAAGCAGATCGCCGGGCTGTCCGGTGGCATGTTCAACACCTTCGGCAACATCGCTTCGATCACCACGCCGATCATCATCGGCTACATCATCAGTGCCACCGGTTCGTTCAAATGGGCCCTGGTGTATGTCGGCGCCAACGCCCTGGTCGCGGTGTTCAGCTACCTGGTGATCGTCGGCCCGATCAAGCGCATCGAGCTGCGTGAAGATCCAAGCCAGAACGGAAACCCGCAAGCGCAGCCGGCCGCCGGCACGCTGGCCGACAACCGTCGTTGAGTGAAACGCCTGCAACCGCGGTTGCAGGCACCGCTGATCCGCCTGAATACATGACAAGAAGGGCCAACCGATGCACATGATCGAACACGCCGACTCACCCCGCTACGTACGTCTGCATGAACAGGACAACGTCGTTGTCGTGGTGAATGATCAGGGTGTCGCAGAAGGTAGCCGTTTCACCGATGGACTGACGGTGATCGAAGGCATTCCGCAAAGCCACAAGGTGGCCCTGGTGAACATTGCCAAGGGCGAGCCGGTGGTGCGCTATGGCCAGGTCATCGGTTACGCGCTGCAGGACCTGCCCCAGGGCAGCTGGGTCCGGGAGACCCAACTGGCGATGCCCTCGGCACCGGCGCTGGACAGCCTGCCGATGGCCGATACCGTGCCCGCCGCCCTGCCAGCGCTTGAAGGCTACACCTTCGAGGGCTACCGCAATGCCGACGGCACGGTGGGCACACGCAACATCCTCGGGATCACCACCACCGTGCAGTGTGTCACTGGCGTGCTCGATCACGCGGTCAAACGCATCCGCGAGGAACTGCTGCCCAAGTACCCGCACGTCGACGACGTGATCGCCCTGACCCACAGCTACGGCTGCGGCGTGGCGATCAACGCCCGCGACGCCTACATCCCGATCCGCACGGTGCGCAACCTCGCCCGCAACCCCAACCTGGGCGGCGAAGCCCTGGTCATCAGCCTGGGCTGCGAGAAGCTGCAGGCCGGGCAGGTCATGCACGAGGACGACGCCTCGGTCGACCTCAGCGAACCCTGGCTGTACCGCCTGCAGGACGCTAGCCACGGCTTCGGCGAAATGGTCGAGCAGATCATGGAACTGGCTGAAGTACGGCTGAAGAAACTCGACCAGCGCCGCCGCGAAACCGTACCGGCCTCGGAGCTGATCCTGGGCATGCAGTGCGGTGGCAGCGACGCGTTCTCCGGCATCACCGCCAACCCGGCGCTGGGCTACGCCTCCGACCTGCTGATCCGCGCCGGGGCCACGGTGATGTTCTCGGAAGTCACCGAAGTGCGCGATGCCATCTACATGCTGACCTCCCGCGCCGAAACGCCGGAAGTCGCCGCCGCGCTGGTGCGCGAGATGGATTGGTACGACCAGTACCTGCAACGCGGCGAAGCCGACCGCAGCGCCAACACCACACCGGGCAACAAGAAAGGCGGGCTCTCAAACATCGTCGAGAAGAGCCTGGGCTCGATCGTCAAATCCGGCAGCAGCGCCATCAACGGCGTGCTCGGCCCGGGTGAGCGCGTATCCGGCAAAGGCCTGGTGTTCTGCGCCACACCGGCCAGCGACTTCGTCTGTGGCACCCTGCAACTGGCCGCCGGCATGAACCTGCATGTGTTCACCACCGGGCGCGGCACGCCGTATGGCCTGGCCATGGTACCGGTGGTCAAGGTGTCGACCCGCACTGAACTGGCCGAACGCTGGCCCGACTTGATCGACATCGACGCCGGGCGCATCGCCACCGGCCGCGCCACCATCGAAGAGCTGGGCTGGGAGCTGTTCCACTACTACCTGGACGTGGCCAGCGGACGCAAACAGACCTGGGCCGAACGCTACAAGCTGCACAACGACATCACCCTGTTCAACCCCGCCCCTATCACCTGAACGACTCATCCTCTCTGTGGGAGCGGGCTTGCCCCGCGATGCGATCTATCGCGGGGCAAGCCCGCTCCCACAGTGCTCACATCCATCTCATACGATGTCCGTCATCAAACCTCAATCACCGAACCAGGAGATCCCCATGTCCACCGTTCTCGGTCATAACTTCATCGCTGGTGCGCGCAGCGCGGCGGGTACACAACAGCTGAAAAGCATCGACGCCACCAGTGGCGAAGCCCTGCCCTTCACCTTCGTCCAGGCCACCGAAGGCGAAGTGAACAGCGCCGCCCGGGCCGCCGAAGCCGCCTTCCCCGCCTTCCGCCAACTGAGCCCACAGCGCCGTGGCGAATTCCTCCTGGCCATCGCCGACGAACTGGACGCCCTGAGCGATGACTTCGTCGCCATCGTCTGCCAGGAAACCGCCCTGCCCGCTGCCCGTATCCAAGGTGAGCGGGCGCGCACCAGTGGCCAGATGCGCCTGTTCGCCCAGGTGCTGCAGCGTGGCGACTTCCTCGGCGCCCGCATCGACCTGGCGCTGCCCGAGCGCAAGCCACTGCCACGGGTCGACCTGCGCCAGATGCGCATCGGCGTTGGCCCGGTCGCAGTGTTCGGCGCCAGCAACTTCCCGCTGGCCTTCTCCACCGCCGGCGGTGATACCGCTGCCGCATTGGCCGCCGGCTGCCCGGTAGTGTTCAAGGCTCACAGCGGCCACATGGCCACCGCCGACCTGGTCGGCTGCGCCATCATCCGCGCCGCCGAGCGCACCGACATGCCCAAGGGCGTGTTCAACATGATCTTCGGTGCCGGTGTCGGTGAGTGGCTGGTCAAGCACCCGGCGATCCAGGCGGTGGGTTTCACCGGCTCCCTCAGCGGTGGCAATGCCCTGTGCAAGATGGCTGCCGAACGTCCACAGCCAATCCCGGTGTTTGCCGAGATGTCGAGTATCAACCCGGTCATCCTGTTGCCACAGGCACTGGCCGGCCGTGGTGAAACCGTGGCCCGCGAACTGGCGGCCTCGGTGGTCATGGGCTGCGGTCAGTTCTGCACCAACCCGGGCCTGGTGCTGGGCGTCAGCTCGCCGGCCTTCAGCGCCTTCCAGGCCCAACTGCAGGAGCAGATGACTGCCCAGGCGCCGCAGACCATGCTCAATGCCGGTGGCCTGCGCAGCTACAGCAAAGGCCTGGAGCACCTGCACGCCCACGCCGGGATCAGCCACCTGGCCGGCCAGCCGCAGGAAGGCAACCAGGCGCGGCCACAGTTGTTCAAGGCCGATGTCGAATTGCTGCTCAAGGGTGATGAACTGCTGCAGGAAGAAGTATTCGGCCCGACCACCATCGTCGTCGAAGCCCGTGACGATGCCGAGCTCAAGGCGGCCCTTCAGGGCCTGCGCGGCCAGTTGACCGCGACCCTGATCGGCGAGCCGGGCGACCTGCAGGACTACCAGTGGCTGGTGCCGCTGCTGGAGCAGAAAGTCGGGCGCATCCTGGTCAACGGCTACCCGACCGGTGTCGAAGTCTGCGACGCCATGGTCCACGGCGGTCCTTATCCAGCCACCTCCGATGCCCGTGGTACCTCGGTGGGCACCCTGGCGATCGACCGTTTCCTGCGGCCGGTGTGCTACCAGAACTACCCGGAGGCCTTGCTGCCCGAGGCGCTGCGCAACAGCAACCCGCTGGGCCTCAAGCGCCTGGTCAATGGTGAGTGGTCGGCTGCGCCGATTGCCTGACCCCCACACCTTTTTCGTTGCGGCCCATCGCCGGCTACGCCGGCTCCCACAAGGTCTGGTGCACACCGACCTACTGTGGGAGCTGGCGTAGCCGGCGATGGCATCACCACCGCTATCAGCCGTTGTGCCCCTGCGCCTCGGCCTCTTCATGGGCCAGGCGCAACCGCTCGCGGCTGTTGGTCAGGTGCAGGCGCATGGCCGCGCGGGCGCCTTCGGCGTCCTGGCGGGCGATGGCCTCGTAGATCGCTTCGTGCTCATAGCTGAGCCGGTTCATGTAGTGCTGCTGGTCATCATGGGCCAGGCGCGCCGAGTTCAGGCGGGTGCGCGGAATGATGCTGGTGCCCAGGTGGGTCATGATGTCGGTGAAGTAGCGGTTGCCGGTGGCCATGGCGATCTGCAGGTGGAACTGGAAGTCCGAGGCCACCGCATCGCTGGCATGGGCCACGCTTTCGTTGAGGGCATCGAGCGCCTCACGCATGGCCGCCAGTTGTTCCGGGCTACGACGCACCGCCGCAAGGCCCGCCGACTCGGTCTCCAGGCTGATCCGCAGCTCCAGCACCGCCAGCACTTCACGCAAGGTGACGATGGTCGCCGGATCGATACGAAAACCACTAGGGCTCGGCGTGTCGAGCACGAAAGTGCCGATGCCATGGCGGGTTTCCACCTGGCCGGCCGCCTGCAGGCGGGAAATGGCTTCACGCACCACGGTGCGGCTGACCCCCTGCTCTTCCATGATCGCCGACTCGGTCGGCAGTTTGTCACCGCGTTTGAGGTGGCCGTCGCGAATGCGCTCGGTGAGGATGGTCACCAGCTCCTGGGCCAGGCTGCGAGGCTTTCTGCGGGCGCGTGGCAGTGCGCTCTGGTCTTTCATGGCGAACATCTGTCCTGATTATTCTTCACCCGGATCATAGCGCAATTGGTTGTACGATCACATGCATCAACTGCGATCGATCACACCACCTCATCGCGGGGCAAGCCCGCTCCTACTGGAAGCTCGATGCCGTCGAGCAGCGCATCGATCAGCGCCCGCGCCAGCTCCAGCGAATGCTGGGTGGACCAGGCGAAACTGCGACCGACTTCGCTGGTGTGCTGCAGCACTTGGCCGATATCGGCACTGGCGCACCTGAGGTACAGCGAGGCATGCACCAGCGCGTCTTCGGCACGGACGCCGGCGCAGACGCTGAACAACGCCGGGTGCTCCGGACAGCTCGCCACCGCTCTTTCGACCGTTTCGACAAGATGCAGGCTGGGCGGATCGGGAACGGGCTTTTTCATCGGGCTACTCCTATGCAGAGGGAGCGGCCACCGTTCGCTGCGAAACGAATGGGTGGCAGCTGTACGCGGGTTCGCAGACCGGGCATAGGAACCGGCGCACCCGAAGGTGCCCCACGCACAACCGCCATTGACCCGTGATGCAGGTAATCACCTGCGTCAGGAAAATGGAGTGCTGACTTATGCCTCGGACTGCGACATCCGGTCGTTGAATTGGCAACGACAGGCGCAGGGTAGGCACGCACCCGGGCGGGCGCAACAGAACAGCGGCGCGGGCAGTATGATTCAGAAGCGTCTGACAGAAAACAGCTACACCCCGATTCAGTGTTTGTCTTGTCATTACCGGTAGGAGCGGGCTTGCCCCGCGATGCGATGTAGCTGACGCACCACAATCGCGGGGCAAGCCCGCTCCCACCTGGCGATTACTCCACCGCCCTGAGCCGATACGCCTTGCGATTGGCATTGCGGGCAAAGCAGACGAACAGCGCTGCCATGATCGCCAGGGCCATGGGCAGGCCATGCGGTGCGACATCCATGGCCGCGCCGCTGACCAGCGGCCCCACCAGGCTGCCCACACCCCACAGCAGGCCGACGCTGGCATTGGCCGTGACCAGGTCCTGGCCCTTGAACTGCTGGCCGATCAGCACCAGCGCCAGGGTGTAGACCCCACCGGCCACCGCGCCCAACAGCACCAGCGCCGGCCACAGCAGCCACTGCACCTGCAGCAGCCAAGGCAAGGCAATGCCGATCAGCATCGCCACCACGCCGCAGACCAGGTGCACCAGCGTCCGCTCGCTACGGTCCGCCAGCCAGCCCAACGGCAGCTGGAACAGCATGTCGCCGGTGAGGATCACGGTCACCATCAAGGCCGCCACGCCCACGGCAAAGCCATGGCTGGAGGCATACACCGGCATCAGCGAGAGGATCACCGCATCGAAGAAGGAGAAGAACAGCACACCCATGCACAACGCCGGCGCCACCCGGAAGAAGCCCGCCAGGGAGAAGCTCTTTTCAGCCTCTTCGCCATGCTCTACATGATCATTGGGCACCGTCAGCACGATGCACAGCAGCGCCAGTCCATAACAGGCAGTGACCACCCCGGTCACCCACGCGCTCTGCGCGCCGACCAGGGCCAGCATGGCCGGGCCGAGCATCTGAAAGCCGGTGAAGGCCGTGGCGTACAGGGCCATGATCTTGCCGCGGTTATGCTCCGGGCTCAGTTCATTGACCCAGGACTCGCCGAGGATAATCGCGATGCCCATGCCGATGCCCAGCCCCAGGCGCAACAGGCCCAGCAGGTAGATCGAGGAGAAGGCCCATTCGAGCAAGCCGATGCTCAAGGCGCACAGGCCGAAGCACAGCAGGTAGATGGTGCGTCGGGTCAGGTGCCGGCAGCAGGCATCGACCATGAACGCCGAGAGCATCATGCCCGCCGCCGGAATGGCCGAAAGGATACCGATCTGCAGGGTGCTCGCCCCCGCTTCGAGCAGACGCAGGGACACCAGCGGCAGGCTCGCCCCCAGGCTGAAACCGACCACCGACACGGCGAACAACAGGCCCGCCAGAAAACGCTTGTTCATTACCACTCCATCCGCCGGCCCAGGCGTGATATCGCCCGGGCCCGCGCTAACACGACCAGGAAAACATTCAGGTGTACAAAGGCAAGGCCATGCGGCCGCCTCGTCAGTGGGCGTGTACGGGTGGCGAGAAGGTAAAGGCGAACAGCACGCTGCGCCGACGCTTGAGGACGGTATCGCTCGGCCAGTCGCAGCAGCGGGTCAGGATGACCGGCTGGTGGAACGGGCGGATGGCAGTGGAGCGATTCATTCGTCGGCTACGCAGGAAAGGACGGGCGGCACTCTAGGAGAACCCTTGCCACCCGTCAATAGCCCGTCCTTGAGCGCTCAACGCTTGCCGGTGGACGGCAGTAGGATCGCCAGCAGGCCGAACAGCGGCAGGTACGAGCACAGACTGTAGACGTATTCGATGCCCTTGAAGTCGGCCAGGTAGCCGAGCAGCGCCGCACCGATGCCGCCAAAACCGAACATCAGGCCGAAGAAAATCCCGGCGATCATGCCGACATTGCCCGGCACCAGCTCCTGGGCATAGACCACGATGGCCGAGAACGCCGAGGCCAGGATGAAGCCGATGATCACGCTGAGCACGCTGGTCCAGAACAGGTCGGCATAGGGCAGTGCCAGGGTGAACGGCGCAACACCGAGGATCGAGAACCAGATCACCGCCTTGCGCCCGATGCGGTCACCGATCGGCCCGCCGAAGAAGGTCCCCGCCGCTACCGCACCGAGGAACAGGAACAGGTGCAATTGGGAACTTGCCACCGACAGGTCGAACTTCTCGATCAGGTAGAAGGTGTAGTAGCTGGTCAGGCTGGACATGTAGAAATACTTGGAGAACACCAGCAGCCCCAGCACCACCAGCGCGCCGATCACCCGGTTGCGGGACAAGCCATGGGTGGCGCGCTGGCCCTGCTTGGCCTTGAACAGGTTCAAATGCTCGCGGTACCAGCGGCTCAGGCCATAGGTGACCAGCACCGCACACACCGCGAACAGACCAAACCAGGCGACATTGCCCTGGCCGAACGGAATGATGATCGCCGCCGCCAGCAACGGGCCGAACGCGGAGCCGGCATTACCGCCGACCTGGAAGGTCGATTGCGCCAGGCCAAAGCGCCCCCCAGAGGCGAGCCGGGCGATACGCGAGGTTTCCGGGTGGAAGGTCGACGAACCGATGCCCACCAGCGCGGCCGCCAGCAGAATCATCGGAAAGCTGCCGACATAGGCCAGCATGACGATCCCCACCAGAGTGCACAGGGTGCCGAGGGGCAGCAGGTTCGGCATCGGCTTGCGATCGGTGTAGAAGCCCACCCAGGGTTGCAGCAAGGAGGCGGTGATCTGGAAGGTCAGGGTAATCATCCCCACCTGGGCGAAGGTCAGCCCGTAGTTGTCCTTGAGCAACGGGTAGATCGACGGCAGCACCGCCTGGATCAGGTCATTGATCAGGTGCGCCAGGGCACAGGCAGCGATGATCCGCATGACCAGCGGGCTGCTCTGGGCCGTCGCGGTGCTGGCGGGTGACGAGGATGAAACACTGCTCACAGCCATGACAAGAACGTCCATCAGGTGATTGGGATCCAATTATCCCGATTTCGTTAGCAAGCGCACTATTCTTTTCGACGAGCGTTTCGATGACGTACTTGTTAATAATTCTCAATAGCTTTAGCATCCCTGAACTTCGCCATTCACGATGCCGTAACCCCGAAAACAAGACCGATCTGCCATGAAGCCAGCGCTTGCGTTACCCCACCCGCTCGACACCGACGACCGCGAACAACAGGCCCTCGACTGGTTCACCCGGCTGCGCGCAGGCGACCTTGGCAGCGCTGAGCGGCAGGCCTTCGAGCGCTGGCGCCAGGATCCTGACAACGCCCGGACCCTGGCCGAGGTCGAAATGCTCTGGCAGCAACTGGAACGACCGCCACGCCGGGCCCAGCGTAGTGAACGTCGATCGGCCCCACGCTCCTGGACCGGCTGGGCGGTGGTGGCCGGCGTGTTGCTGATCAGCGGCCTGGTGGTACTGCAGTTACCCTGGCTGCAACGGCTGAGCAGCGATGTTTCCACCGACTCCGGCGAACGTCGGCAAATCCAGCTGGCCGACGGTTCGAAACTGCTGCTCGACGGCGCCAGTGCGGTGGATGTCGACCTGCGGGGCGCAGTGCGCAAGGTACGCCTGGTACAAGGCCAGGTGTTCCTGGAAGTGATTCACGACGGCCGGCCTTTCGTGGTCGAGGTCGGCGATGCCCAGGTGCAGGTGCTGGGCACACGTTTTGCGGTCAGCCGTGGCCGCGACCAGGATCAGGTGGTATTGCTCAAGGGCCGGGTCGAGGTGAGCAGCGATGGCGACAAGCGCCAGCTCGTCGCCGGCCAGCGCCTGCGCATCAGCGACAAGGGCCTGGGGACGGTCGAGAACGTTGACGCCGAACGGCTGCTGGCCTGGCGCACGGGCCAGTTGTCGGTCAGCGACGTGCCGCGCCTGCCCTGAAAACGCTAAGCGGTTGATCGTGCGTAAAAATTTTTCAAATCAGGTGTTGACACAACATCGTTTCAAGCGAATAATGCGCGCCACTTGGCTACATAGCTCAGTTGGTTAGAGCGGAGCATTCATAATGCTTAGGTCCGGGGTTCAAGTCCCTGTGTAGCCACCAAGTTCAAAAAAGGGCTTACCGAAAGGTAGGCCCTTTTTCTTTGCCTGCGATTCAGGCCAGGCTCAGCGCACGCCGCTGAACATCACCGCCACCCCCAGCCCCAGCAGCGCCAGGCCAATCACTTTGTCCACCGTGCGCTGGCGCTCGAGCATCAACTGGCGCAGCGCGGTACTGGAGAAGAACACCGCCACCAGGCTGAACCAGACCCAGTGCGCCAGCGACATGAACAGGCCATAGCCGAGACTGGTGGCCAGGGAACTGCCCGGCTGCACCACCTGGGTGTAGGCACTGACGACGAACAACATGGTCTTGGGATTCAGGGCATTGGTCAGAAAGCCCGAGCGAAACGCGCCCCAGCCACCGGACTGGCTGCTGCCAGCGCCCGCCAGGACAATGCGCCCGGTGTTGGTCAGCGACTTGTAGCCCAGGTAGACCAGGTATCCCGCCCCCAGCACCTTCATGGCCAGAAACAGTGTCGGGGTATGGGCAATGACCACGGCAATGCCCAGCACGGTGTACATCACATGCACCTGCACACCCAGGGCGATACCCACAGCGGCCGACAACCCGGCACGCCGGCCAAAGGCATAACTGCTGCGGGTGACCATGGCAAAGTCGGCGCCGGGGCTGATCACCGCCAGGACGGTAAACAGGGCGACGGCAATGAGTTCGTTCACGAAAAGCTCCTCGATCTGCTAGGAAAATGAACAGATAGCTCTGTACCTCGCCATTATCGAAAGCTGCGCTTGCGGCAAAAAGCGATTTATAGTGAGTGAAATCCGCTAGTTTTTCTCACAGATATGAAGCTCCCCGCCCTCTCCGCCTTCCGCTATTTCGACGTCGCCGCCCAGACCCAGAGCTTCGTGCGCGCCGCCGAACTGCTGCACGTCACCCATGGCGCGGTCAGCCGCCAGGTGCGCCTGCTGGAGGAATCGCTGGGGGTGGAACTGTTCGAGCGACGCAACCGGGCAATCTTTCTCACTGCCGCCGGCCGCGCCCTGCACGGCACCACGCAGTCGATATTCGAACAACTGGAAGGCACGGTGTACCGCTTGCAGCAGCAGACACGGGAAAACGTCCTGGTGCTTTCATGCGAACCGACCATCGCCATGAAATGGCTGATTCCGCGCCTGCCGGCCTTCCATGCCGCCCATCCGGACATTCACCTGCACCTGGTGGCCGCCGGTGGGCCCATCGACTTTGCCCGCAGCGGCGTCGACCTGGCGTTGCGCCGTGACGACTTTCGCTGGGAGGCCGATCTGCACGCCCTGAAAATCTGCGACGAATGGGTGGGCCCGGTGTGCAGCACACAGCTGAGACTCGCCGACGAGGGCCTGGCCGGCCAGCGCCTGCTGCACAGCGCATCGCGCCCGAGCGCCTGGAACACCTGGCTGCGCCTGAGCGGGGAGTCCGACCAGGGCACGTCGCGCGCGGACTACGAACACTTCTACCTGTGCATCCAGGCCGCCGTCGCCGGGCTGGGGGTGGCGATGGCGTCCTTCCTCATGGTCCAGGACGAAATCGACATCGGCCAGCTACGGGCGCCGCACCGTTTCGTGCAGGACAATTCGGCCTACTACCTGCTCTGTACCCGGCCGATCGAGGACGACGACAAATGCCAGCGCTTCGCCCGCTGGGTCAGCGAGCAAGCGCAGGCGTGCCTGGCTCATTTGCTCTGAGGCTTTGCCACCACCGGTAAAGCGCAGAAGGATGACCCGGCACTGAAATCGCCCCCCCAGGTGCGAAAGCCTGCGGTGTCGATGTGAATCCGCCCACTTGGATAACGCCCCAGGCCCATGTTCCAGGCCTTGCCCTGGGTCTGCCAGAAGCGGCACAAGGGGTTGGGATCGGCCCAGGCCGGCAGCAGCACATCCACCGCGAAGGCCCGGGTATGGGCGCTGCCCACGGCACCGCCGGCGCAGCGGTTCAGGCGCGGGTCGCGATAGGTCGAGACCACTTCATAACGTTGCAGCACACGCTGATCGCCCAGGGTCTTGAGCAACTGCAGGGTCGATCGCACCGCCGGCCACTGCGATGCCGGCGCCACGGCGAAAGGCTGCGCCGAACACAGCTTCCAGTCACTGGCCGAGCGCAGCAACTGATGGATCGGCACTATCCCGTACAGGCGCGCGCCCACCAGCATCTCGCGAAACGCCCGGGTTTCATGGTCGCCAGCCCACTGGGCGAACATATACAGGTCGCGCTCCTCGGCCTGCGCCTGGGCATTGCCCATCAGCGTCAGCAAAAGTCCTGCACAGATTCCCGCCCCGCGCCACAGCCTCATCAGCCCTCTCCCCTTCCCGCGCCCCGGGAAACTCCTCCAGTATGGCAAGCCTCCCGACTGCGGGGAGGCACTGACAAGGAGTTAAGCATGCACACCCTGGCTCGATGGACCCTGGGCCTCGCCGCCCTGGCCTGCAGTACAACGGCACTGGCCGACGCCCAGCTGAAGCTGGGCAGCCAGGCGCGCGTGACCCGGCTGTTTGCCTACCCCAACAACTGCGGCGTCATCTGCTACCG
Organism: Pseudomonas sp. BGr12; assembly: GCF_030272895.1. Taxonomy (GTDB): domain Bacteria; phylum Pseudomonadota; class Gammaproteobacteria; order Pseudomonadales; family Pseudomonadaceae; genus Pseudomonas. Next base: position 109,875 of record NZ_JALRNF010000008.1, read on the forward strand.
CGACTGGACCCTGGAACAGACTGTCGAGCACTACCTGAGCCAGAGCGTGCAACGTGACGGTTACCCCGCCGCCAAGGTGCGGGTCAGCCGCGACAACGACCAGCTGCATGCCGAGATCCAGGGCGTGCCCGCCCGCTACAGCGAGCCGCTCAAGGCCCTGCTCGACGCCGGCGAGCTGGCCTTCCAGGGCGCCAGGCAGCTCAATCGCGAGGGCAAGTGGGCGTACAACTGGAGTTTGTTCCTGCCGTTGGGGATGGCCCTGGAGAACCGGCGCAGCATCGAGCTGCTGCACTTTCCGCCGGACTACTCGCTGACCCAGGCCCAGGACTACCTGCGCTCCAACACCACCGAGCGCTGGGCGAGCCTGCTCACCGTCAACGGCGTGCCCGCCGACCAGACACCGGCCTTCCAGACCATCGTCGACATCGCCCCCATCGCCGCCCCGGCCAGCGCCGGCAAGGACCTGGAAGGCGTCTATGGCTACTTCAGGGAATACCAGCTGCGCATGGTCCAGGAGGTTACCCGCAGCGCCAGCGGCGGCTCGCTGCCCATGGTCGCCTTCGGCTCACCGGTACGCAGCTGGGTGCAGCAGCAGTACGGTCCGAAGGTCAACGTTTTAGGACTGGTCAGCATCAGCCCACAGCCGGAGCAACGGGTGCCGGTGCTGGGCGCCAATCACCCGAGCGCGATCTGGTATGCGGCCGACAAGAACAACCACGGCGGCGATCAGGACAAGGCCGACCAGGCCGGCCTGAAGATGATGGGCCAGGACCTGAGCGCCGCCTGCTGGCAGGCGGGCATGGGCCGCAACTCGATGGCCGACGCCCGGGCGACCCTCACGGCCTGCACGCAGAAATGGCAGGTAACGGCGAAGAAGCAGTCCTGCGAGCTGTATTTTCGCAGCATCCGCAACATGACGCCGGAGCAGGCCGGGGCCAAGTGCAATAGCGCAGCGGTGACGCGAGCGCTGCGCCAGCTACAGAAAAACTGACCCACCACTGCAGGTGCAACATACCTGTGGGAGCGGGCTTGCCCCGCGATGTGATGCCACTGACAAACCGCAATCGCGGGGCAAGCCCGCTCCTACAGGAAGCAGGTCAATCCTGCGGGCGCAGACGGTACTGCGGCGGCAACTGGTCCAGGCCGCTGATGGTCGCATTCAGGCTCTTCCAGCGGCCATCCTTGATGCCGTAGATGCAGCCATGCACCGACAGGCTCTGGCCACGGTGCCAGGCGTTCTGGACGATGGTGGTGTGACCGACATTGGCCACCTGCTGGATGACATTGAGCTCGCACAAGCGGTCGACCCGCTCTTCCTCGGTCGCCAGCTTCGCCAGTTCCACGCGTTTTTCGTAGTACAGGTCGCGAATCGAGCGCAGCCAGCCATCGATCAGGCCCAGCTGGCGGTCCTGCATGGCCGCGCGCACGCCGCCGCAGCCGTAGTGGCCGGTCACCAGGATATGTTGGACCTTGAGCACATCCACCGCGTACTGGATCACCGACAGGCAGTTGAGGTCGGTGTGCAGTACCACGTTGGCCACGTTGCGGTGCACGAACAGGTCGCCCGGCAGCATGCCGACGATCTCGTTGGCCGGCACCCGCGCATCCGAGCAGCCGATCCAGAGGAACTCCGGGGTCTGCTGGCGGGCGAGCTTGGCGAAGAAGTCCGGATCGCGCTGCTTGATCGCATCGGCCCAGCGCGCGTTGTTATCGATCAGTTCTTGTAGATCGTGCATGTTCAAGCCTCATGGAGGACTATTCGATCAGGGTACAGGCCATGACCAGGGCGTCTTCACGGCCACCGGCAACCGGGTAGTAGTCGCGGCGACGACCGATCTCATTGAAACCGTAACGCTCATACAGACGATAGGCGGACTGGTTGCTGGCGCGCACTTCCAGGAAGCATTCGCGACCATTGAGCTCGTAGGCGCGCTTCATCAGTTGCTCCAGCAGCCTCAGGCCCAGGCCCTGGCCCTGGCTTTCCGGCTTGATGGTGATATTGAGCAGGTGCGCCTCGTCGATGATCACATTGATCACACCATGGCCCACCTGCTGCTGGCCATCGAACATCAGCCAGATTTCATACGACTTGAGCCCGTCGAGGAAAATCCCGCGGGTCCAGGGGTGACTGAAGGCGGCATATTCGATCTTCAGTACGGCATCCAGATCCGCCTCGGTCATCCGGCGGAAACTGATCGAGTCACTCATCACTTGGTTTCCAGCGCGCCATCAGCCGGCGCATGGCTTTCCAGACATCCGCCTTGCGTTGCGGCTCGTCCATCAACAGTTCGAGGCCAGGCAAGGCCCAGGCAGCGCCCAGGCCCTCGACCGGCAACTCGCGGTAATAACTTTCGGCATCCGCCTCGCCGGCAAAACGCACGGCCGGCAGGCCGATCAGCCACAGACAGGTGCACGGCGACTCCTCCAGCCGGGCCTGGATAAAGCCCTGGACGAAGTCGGTCGCCGCCTGCGGCCCCTGGTCGAGATTGCCGCGCACCAGCAATGGCCAGCGCACCGGCTCGCCGATGATCTGCGGGCTGTCCGGCAGGCCGGCGGCGCGGAGCATGTCCTTGAGCAGCAGGTAGGACGGATCGCGGCTCTGGAACGGCTGGCCGGTGGCAAGCTCCACCAGCAACAGGCAACTGCCGGCACGCAGCAATTGCAGGGCGAATCGCGGCGGCGGCACCGGTGCGGGCCTGGCGGGCGCAGGTGCCTTCTCGGCCTCCTGCGCAGGCGCGGCGGCAACCTTGGGCGTGCTGCCCGGGCGCGGGATCTCGATCTTCGGTCGCTCGCCACTGCGCGCCACCGGCGCACTGGCCGGCGCCTGGGCAGGCAGCGCCTGCGGCGCGTCGAACTCGGGCACAACCTCCGGCGCCAGCGGTAGCAACAGCTCCGGGCGCGACGGGGCGGCGAACGGCAGTTCGGTACGCGGCAGCCAGTGCACCACTTGCATGGCGTTGAGGTAAGCGCGGCGGCGGGACTCGACTAACAAGGATCGGTCATCTGTGGATAAGTCAGGGGCGACATTCTACCGCTGTTCGCCGTTCGCTGCCGCTGTTGATCGGCACAAATCCGCCCGGATGCCCGTTGAAACGATCAGGGGGTGAATCGACAGCCACCTGATGCAGTACAATCGGCGCTTTTATTTGGCAACGAGTCGACCCGCCAATGATCGAACCCAAGCGCGTCCTGCGCGCCCTAGCCGAACACTGGGCCTTGCTTGAGCCGTTGTGCGAACGCTTCGACGGGGGCACCCTGAGCCTCGCCGAGCTGCGCCTGCAACTGGCCAACCAGCAGTTGGAGAGCACGCCCCAGGACATCACCAGCCTGCTCGACGTCTGGATCCGCCTGGATATCCTGGTGCCGGTGGCGAAAAGCCCCAACCGTTTCGAGCTCAACGCGCAGATCCACGACTTCCTCGCCTACCTGCGCCGCGAACACCGCCTGGGCCTGTGCCTGGAGATCGAAGCCTACCTGCGCCACCTGGAGCGCCTGGCCGGGCACATCCAGGACGCCTTCGAAACGCGCGACAGCAACGACCTGGCACGCCAGCTGCGCCTGCTCGACATGCGCGTGCGCGATGTCCTGAAGAAACTCGACAACGACGAACAGGCCCTGGTCGCCGTGGCCGAACGGGCCAAGACCAGCGACCGGCAGATTCCCCTGCGCCAGCGTTACGCCGAAGTCCTGGCGACCTGGGACGAGTATGTCGAGCCGATGATCCAGCTGGTCAACGCCGACGGCGCCTTCGAACAGGGCGTGCGCAAGGTCGAGACCGTGCTGCTGCGCCTGTTGGGCGAGCAGGCGCGCCTGGGCCACCTGGTCGACGACGACATGCTGCTGCGCACCCATGCGCGCATCCTCGAGATGCAGACCAGCGCCCAGCTGACCCTGCGCCATGCCCGCGAACTGCTGCTGCCGCTGCGTGAGGAAGCCCGCCGGCACAACGCCGTGACCCGTGGCGCCGCCCTGGCCCTCTCGGTGATCCGCCGCAAGGGCCTGGACGCCGTGCCCCAGGCGGCCATGCCGCTGTTTACCCGACCGCAAAGCACCTTCCTCGGCAGCGCCAGCCAGGTCGAGGCCTACGTCTATGCCCTGGCCCGCTTCGAGCCCAAGCCTGCGCAGTTCCCCAAGGCCCACAAGAGCAACCGGGGCGATGCGCCGCGCGCGCCGCGCACGGTCAAGGAAATGCTCGAACGCTGCGAAGGCGCCCTGCCCCTGCCGGACCTGATGGTCTGGCTGCTGGAGCAGGAGCCCGAAGGCGCCACCGACGAGCTCTTGTACTGGTTCTCGCGCCTGTCGCGGGAAAAGCGCTTTGCCCGCGAGCGCCTCGAACGCCGCGATTACATCACCCGCGAACACCTGGTCAGCTTGCGTTCCTTCGCCCTGACATCCAGCCGCGAACCTTCGCCTGAGCCTATTGCGAGCCCTGCCCATGCATCTTGATCTTTCCGAACTGTCCCAGCTCGCGCCGATCTTCCGCGAGCTGTTCAAGGGCTTCCACATCAGCCGCCGCGACCCCGAGCTGTACGCCCAGCTGTCGAACTTCCAGGACCAGTACCGCGGCCTGTTCAAGGCCCTGGGCTTCGAGCTGGTGTGCGACACCCGTGGCTTCTACTACTTCGTCCCCGAGCAGGCCGCCGCCCAGGTCAACAAGACCGCCCAGCGCCTGGCGCTGTTCACTTTCATCCTGGTCGAGCACCTGGCCGACCAGGGCCGCGACCCGATGTCGGTGCTCGACGGCGGCAGCCTCGGCCGCGACGAACTGCCGTCGATGCTGGAAAAATATCGCGACCTGTTTATCCAGGCCGAGGTCCAGACCCCCGACGAGCTGGAAGAAAAGATCATGCGCCGCATGACCCAGCTCGGCTTTGCCCATGAAGAGAACGGCATCTACCGCTTCCTGCCGCCGATGCACCGCTTCCTCGATGTCTGCCTGTCGGTCCAGCAGGACCGCGACCTGGCCGCCAGCCTGCACAGCGCCTTGCCGCTGCCGGCGCCGGTGCTGGTCGAGGAAGAAAGCCCCGAGGAGCTGAACCGCACCGACGACCCGCTTGACCTCACACCGTTCGAGGAAAGCGAAGAAGAGGCCCTGGCCCGGGCCATTGCCGAAGAGCAACAGGAGATTGACGCATGAGCCAGGAACGCTACGGCATCCGCCGCTTCGCACTGCTCAACACCGCTGGCTACAGCCTTGGCCTGTTCCCCCTGGAACACCCGCTGTCGGTCTACGGTGCCAACAACCTGGGCAAGAGTGCCTCGATCAACGCCCTGCAGTTCCCGATCCTGGCGCGCATGTCCGATATGAGTTTCGGCAAGTACAGCCTGGAGCAGTCGCGGCGCTTCTACTTTGCCAGCGACACCAGCTACATCCTCTGCGAAGTCAACCTGCCCCACGGCCCGCACGTGATCGGTGTGGTCGGCCGCGGCCCGGGTGGCGGCTTCGGTCACCAGTTCTTCGCCTATGCCGGCGAGCTGGACCTGGGTCACTACCAGAAGAACGACACCTGCCTGCGCCAGAAAGAGCTGTTCAACAACCTTGAGCGCAACGGCCTGAAAGCCTACGAGCTCAAGCCCGACGAACTGCGCCGCCTGCTGGTCGGTGGCCACACCTCGATCCCGCTGGACCTGACCCTGATCCCGCTGCGCTCCACCAGCGAGCAGAGCCTGAAGACCTTCCGCGCACTGTTCATCAACCTGCTGCACATGCGCGAGATCACCGCGGCCAAGCTCAAGCAGCTGTTCCTCGATGCCTTCGAGCACAGCCTGCGCTCGGGCAGCGTCGACTACATCGCCGCCTGCGAAGAAGCCTTCCGCGACGTGCGCCGCATGGAGCAGGACTACAACTCCCTGGTTGCCGCCGGCCCTCTGGTAGAGGCCCTGGCCAACGGCGTGATCCAGCGCGACATCCTGCGCGGCAAGCTGCATCGCCTGTCGCCCTTGCTCGACTCGCTGCTGGGCACCTGGCAAGACTACGCCAGCGCCCGTAAAGAGGAGCTGGTGATCCAGGCCGAGCACTACAAGAACGAACAGGACCACCTGCAGAACGACCAGCGTGGCGGCACCCAGGAGCTGATGCGCCTGGAACGCGAGATCACTGGCGTACAGCGCTGGCTGGGCGAGCTGTCGGTGCTCAAGCACCGCTTTGCCCTGATCGATGACGTCAAGGTCCTGGAGCAGCAACTGCTGGCCGCCAAGGACGCCCACGACGAACTGGCCGGCGCACTGGCCCAGTCGCGCCAGTTCAGCGCGGAGGATCTGGAAGAGCGTCTGCGCGAGCTGGAAAAGCGCCTCAAGTCGGTCAAGCAGCAACTCGACCACGCCGACAACAACAGCTATGCGCGCCTGCGCGAAGAGTTCTCCCAGCAGGACGTCGAGCGCCTGATGCGCCTGTTCAACGGCGCCCTGTTCAGCCTGCCGCTGGGCGACCGCGGCATCGAGCTGGATGACAGCGACCTGTGGGTGAAATCACTGGAAGCGGTGCTCGACGGCTTCAAGGGCGAGCGTTTCGAAGCCCCGGGCCTGTCCATCGACCTTTCGCACATCGAGCCGCCGGCCCTGCAGGCCCTGGCCGACCGCGCCGCCCTGCGCGACCAGAAGGAGCGCCTGGAAAAAGAGCTCAAGCAGCTCAAGACCCAGCAGGCCGTGGCCGCCGACCGCGCCGCGAGCAAGACCCAGACCGAAGCCCTGTACCAGCAGGTACTGGATGCGCAGAAGGCCCTGGAAGACTTCCGCCGCACCCAGACCCTGTCCGCCGAGGAAGGCGACAAGCTCGAGCAGCTGGCGCAGATGGAAGCCGCCCAGGACGAGCTCAAGCGTTCCAGCGATGCCTTCACCGAGCGCGTCCAGCAGCTGTCGGCCAAGCTGCAACTGGTCGGCCGGCAGATCGCTGACATGGAAGCCAAGCAGCGCACTCTCGACGACGCCCTGCGCCGTCGCCAGCTGCTGCCTGCCGACCTGCCGTTCGGCACGCCGTTCATGGAGCCGGTGGACGACTCCATGGACAACCTGCTGCCGCTGCTCAACGACTACCAGGACAGCTGGCAAGGCCTGCTGCGCGTCGACGGCCAGATCGAGGCGCTGTACGCCCAGGTGCGCCTCAAGGGCGTGGCCAAGTTCGACAGCGAAGACGACATGGAGCGCCGCCTGCAGCTGCTGATCAACGCCTACTCGCACCGCACCGAAGAAGCCCTGACCCTGGGCAAGGCGCGCCGTGCGGCGGTCACCGACATCGCCCGGACCCTGCGCAACATCCGCAGCGACTACGACAGCCTCGAACACCAGCTGGCGCTGTTCAACCGCGAGATCAACAAGCGCCAGGTCTCCAACCTGGAGAGCTTCCGCATCGTCCTGGCGCCGAACAAGGAAGCGCTCAAGCACATCGACCAGATCATCCACAGCGCCGGCCAGTACGAGGAAGGCGAGACCCTGTCGGTGTTCGACCTGACCCAGAGCGCCGAGCAGGACAACAAGAACGAAGAGGCCAAGGAGTACCTGGCACGGCTGGTGGCGGCCAACCACAACCAGCTGGGCCTGAAGGACCTGTTCGAATTGGCCTTCGAGATCACCAAGGTCGGTGGCCAGCCGGTGATCCACACCGACATCGATGGCGCGGCGTCCAACGGCACCACCATGACCATCAAGGCGCTGACCAACATGTACCTGTTGCTGCACCTGATGGACCGCGACCTGGCCGGCCGTGTGCGCCTGCCGTACTACCTGGACGAAGCGGCCGACATCGACGAACGCAACCAGGCGGCGCTGCTGGAAACCAGCCTGCAGCTGGGCTTCGTACCGATCCTGGCGAGCGTGAAGCCGCAGGTGTCGGCGCGGGTGGCGATCGACCTGGAAGGCGGTAGCGGGCCGAACGGCATCTACATCGACGAGGCGGACTGGAAGTTCATCAGCCGTCGCGATGAAGTGAAGGCGGTGGTGCGCGAAGAAGCCGAGGAAGAAACCTCGGCCTGAGGTGATGGCGAGGTTATCGCGGGGCAAGCCCGCTCCCACAGGGTTTTATGACACCTGTAGGAGCGGGCTTGCCCCGCGATGCATTCAGCCCTGTATCACTGCTGCGGCCATGGCAAGATCGGAATCGCCGTCACCGCATTCTGCGGACTGCCTTCGATCAGCCGGTCCGAGTACACCAGGTAGACCAGGGTGTTGCGCTTCTTGTCGAGAAAGCGCACCACCTGCATGGTCTTGAACACCAGCGAGGTGCGCTCCTTGAACACCTCGTCACCGTCCTTGAGCTGTTCCTTGAAACGAATCGGCCCCACCTGGCGACAAGCGATCGAGGCTTCGGCGCGGTCCTCGGCCAGGCCCAGGCCGCCCTTCACGCCACCGGTCTTGGCCCGCGACAGGTAGCAGGTCACCCCTTCCACCTTCGGATCGTCGAATGCCTCGACCACGATGCGGTCGTTCGGCCCGACGAACTTGAACACGGTCGACACCTGACCGATTTCCTCGGCCGACGCCAGCACTGGCAAGGCCAGCAGCGCCGCTGCAACTATCCCTTTGAACACGGCAGTTTCCTCAGATCAGACCAGAATCAGGTTGTCACGGTGCACCAGCTCAGGCTCTGCGCTGTAGCCCAGCAGGCCTTCGATGGCTTCGGAGGACTGGCCGATGATCTTCTGCGCTTCCAGGGCGCTGTAGTTGGCCAGGCCGCGGGCCACTTCCAGGCCGTCCGGGCCGACGCAGACCACCATCTCGCCACGGCGGAAGCTGCCCTGCACGGTCTTGACCCCGACCGGCAGCAGGCTCTTGTTGTCGCTGCGCAAGGCCTTCACCGCGCCATCGTCGAGCACCAGGGTGCCACGGGTCTGCAGGTGGCCGGCCAGCCACTGCTTGCGCGCCGCCAGCATGCCGCGCTCGGGCGACAGCAGGGTGCCCAGGCGCTCACCGGCCTTGAGGCGGTCGAGCACGCGCTCCAGGCGCCCGCCGACGATGATGGTGTGGGCGCCGGAACGGGCGGCCAGGCGCGCGGCGCGCAGCTTGGTCTGCATGCCGCCACGGCCCAGGGCGCCACCGGTGCCACCGGCCACCGCATCCAGGGCCGGATCGTCGGCACGGGCTTCGTAGATCAGCTGGGCATCAGGGTTGTTGCGCGGGTCGGCGTCGAACATGCCGTCACGGTCGGTGAGGATCACCAGCAGGTCGGCTTCCACCAGGTTGGCCACCAGGGCCGCCAGGGTGTCGTTGTCGCCGAAACGGATCTCGTCGGTGACCACGGTGTCGTTCTCGTTGATCACCGGCACCACGCCCAGCTCCACCAGGGTGCGCAGGGTGCTGCGGGCATTGAGGTAACGCTTGCGGTCCGACAGGTCGTCGTGGGTCAGAAGAATCTGCGCCGTGTGCCGGCCATGCTCGGCAAAGCTCGACTCCCAGGCCTGCACCAGGCCCATCTGGCCGATCGAGGCAGCAGCCTGCAGCTCGTTCATCGCACTCGGTCGCTTGGCCCAGCCCAGGCGGCTCATGCCCGCGGCCACCGCCCCGGACGACACCAGCACCAATTCGACACCCGCTTCATGCAACGCCACCATCTGCTCGACCCAGACACCCATGGCCGCACGATCCAGGCCCTTGCCATCCGCTGTCAGCAGGGCACTACCGATTTTCACGACCCAGCGCTGCGCACCCGTCACCTTGCTCCGCATCTTCTTCCAACCTATATAGATCTTTAGATACTAAAACGCCGCTCATCAGAGCGGCGTTTAGTGTACTGCAACGCGTCAGTCGCGCACGTAAATGATTTCCGGACCGTCTTCGTCGTCATCATCCCAATCGTCGTCATCATCGTCGCCGATGTCGTGCACGCTCTTCACGCCGCTGCGGCGCAGGGCGCGGGCATCGTCCAGGGCCTGCAGCTGGGCACGGGCCTCGTCTTCGATGCGCTGGTCGAGCTCGGCCAGCTCTTCGGCGTAGGCCGGATCGTTGGCCAGGCGGTCGGCGCGGTCTTCGAGGTAGCGCATGATGTCGCGGCTGAGCTGCTCGGTGCCCTGTTTGGAGATGGCCGAGATCACGTAGACCGGACCTTCCCACTGCAGGCGCTCGACCACTTCCTTGACGCGCTCGTCGCGCTCGTCGTCCATGACCATGTCCGACTTGTTCAGTACCAGCCAGCGCTCACGCTCGGCCAGCGACGGGCTGAACTGGGTCAGCTCGTTGACGATCACTTCAGCGGCATCGGCCGGGCTGCTTTCGTCCAGCGGGGCCATGTCGACCAGGTGCAGCAGAATGCGGGTACGCGCCAGGTGCTTGAGGAAGCGGATACCCAGGCCGGCACCTTCGGAGGCGCCTTCGATCAGGCCGGGAATGTCGGCAATGACGAAGCTCTTCCAGCGGTCGACGCTGACCACGCCCAGGTTCGGCACCAGGGTGGTGAACGGGTAGTCGGCGACTTTCGGCTTGGCGGCCGATACCGAGCGGATGAAGGTACTCTTGCCGGCGTTCGGCAGGCCCAGCAGGCCGACGTCGGCCAGCACTTTCATTTCCAGCTTCAGGTCACGCTGCTCGCCCGGCTTGCCCGGCGTGGTCTGGCGTGGCGCCCGGTTGGTACTGGATTTGAAACGGGTGTTGCCCAGGCCGTGCCAGCCGCCCTGGACCACCATCAGTTTCTGGCCAGGGGTGACCAGGTCGCCGATGACTTCCTGGGTGGCGGCGTCGATCACCGTGGTGCCGACCGGCACGCGCAGGATCAGGTCGTCGCCCTTCTTGCCGGTGCAGTCGGTGCTGCCGCCATTGGAGCCGCGCTGGGCTTCGAAATGACGGGTGTAGCGGTAGTCGACCAGGGTATTGAGGTTCTCGTCGGCAACCATGAACACCGAGCCGCCGTCGCCACCGTCACCGCCGTTGGGACCACCGTTCTCGATGAATTTTTCGCGGCGGAAGCTCATGCAACCGTTACCGCCGTCACCGGCTTTGACCCGGATCGATACTTCGTCAACAAACTTCATAAAAACCGCCTCTCGTCAGCTGGACGAGCTGAATGACTCAAAGACATAAGGCTCTTGCAAAAATGAGCGCGGCGGCCCCGTCACGACAGTAACAACCCACGCCGGCAGCCCATACAAACAGCTTTGCAAGAGACTCACCCCACAAACGAAAAAGCCCCGTCGCAAGACAGGGCTTTTCCAGCGATCGCGCGATTACTCGGCAACGACGCTCACGTAACGACGATTGAACTCGCCTTTTACTTCGAACTTGATCTTACCCGCGATCTTGGCGAACAGGGTGTGATCCTTGCCCATGCCAACGCCGTAGCCAGCGTGGAATTGGGTGCCGCGCTGACGCACGATGATGTTGCCAGGAACGATAGCCTGGCCGCCATACATCTTCACGCCAAGGCGTTTGGCTTCTGAGTCGCGACCGTTACGGGTACTACCACCAGCTTTTTTGTGTGCCATGGTTCAATTCTCCAGAAATGGGATTTTGGCGATTAAGCCGAAATACCGGTGATCTTGATTTCGGTGAACCACTGGCGGTGGCCCATACGCTTCATGTGGTGCTTACGGCGACGGAACTTGATGATGCGCACTTTGTCGTGACGACCTTGCGAGATCACTTCAGCAACAACTTTGGCACCAGCAACGACTGGAGCGCCGATGTTCACGTCGTCGCCATTGGCAACCAACAGAACGCGGTCGAAAGTAACGGATTCGCCAGTGGCGACTTCCAGTTTTTCGATTTTCAGGTATTCACCTTCGGCGACTTTGTACTGCTTGCCACCGGTAACAATTACTGCGTACATGGTATTTCTCCGATAATCCTGCTCACCCAGCTCTTTATAGGAAGAGTATTGGCTGGCATGGCTGCATAGGGCTGGAACGGCCCAGTGCAATTGCGTAAGGCAGGTGCTGCCCAGGAAGTTCAGGGTGCGCGATTGTACGCAAGCCACGCCGCCCTTGCAAGTCCCGACCCCGGCCCGCCGGGACCGCGCCTTGACACGCCGGGACCCGCGACCTAGCATGCCGCGCAACCTTTATGGAGCACCTGTGGCCGATGCAACCCCAAGCTTTCTACCGCGCGGTAGCGGATGACTTCAGCGCCGTTGACGAGATTATCAAGAAACAGCTGACTTCGCGTGTACCGCTGGTATCGAAAATCGGCGATTACATCACGTCGGCCGGCGGCAAGCGCCTGCGCCCGCTGCTGGTTCTGTTGTGTGGCAAGGCCCTGGGCCGCGAAGGCGACGACGTGCGCCTGCTGGCTGCCACCATCGAATTTTTGCACACCGCCACCCTGCTGCACGACGACGTGGTCGACATGTCCGGCATGCGCCGTGGCCGTTCCACCGCCAACGCGCTGTGGGGCAATGCGCCGAGCGTACTGGTCGGCGACTTCCTCTATTCGCGCTCGTTCGAAATGATGGTCGAACTGGGCTCGATGCCGGTCATGCAGATCCTTTCCAAGGCCACCCGGGTCATCGCCGAGGGCGAAGTCCTGCAGTTGTCCAAGGTACGCGACGCCAGCACCACCGAAGAAGTCTACATGGACGTCATTCGCGGCAAGACCGCCATGCTGTTCGAAGCCTCGACCCACAGTGCCGCCGCCCTGGCCGGGGCCACCCCCGAGCAGCGCGAGGCCCTGCGCACCTTCGGCGACCACCTGGGCGTGGCCTTCCAGCTGGTCGACGACCTGCTCGACTACAAGGGCGATGCCCAGACCCTGGGCAAGAACGTCGGCGACGACCTGGCCGAAGGCAAGCCGACCCTGCCGCTGATCTACACCATGCGCGAAGGCACCGCCGAACAGGCCGCCCTGGTCCGCCAGGCGATCCAGAAAGGCGGCATCGAGGACCTGGAAAGCATCCGCGCCGCGGTCGAAGCCTCAGGTTCGCTGGACTACACCGCCCAGCTCGCCCGCGACTACGTGGCCCGCGCCATCGCCTGCCTGGACGTGCTGCCGGCCAGCGAATACCGCGATGCCCTGGTGGAGCTGAGCGAGTTCGCGGTCGCTCGTACCCACTGATACGTCACCTCCCCTATCGCGGGGCAAGCCCGCTCCCACAGCAGTTGACCCTGTGGGAGCGGGCTTGCCCCGCGATTGCATTCCCCCTCTCGCAACAAAACCCTATACAATGTAGGTTTTGTACCCGCTTGTCTTGAGGAACCCCAGTGAGCACTTTGCCACCCTGCCCCAAATGCAACTCCGAATACACCTACGAAGACGGCACCCAGCTGGTCTGCCCCGAGTGCGCCCACGAGTGGTCGGCCAGCGGTGAAGCCGAAGCGACCAGCGACGAGACGGTGAAGAAGGATGCGGTGGGCAACGTCCTGCAGGACGGCGACACCATCACCGTGATCAAGGACCTGAAGGTCAAGGGCACCTCGCTGGTGGTCAAGGTCGGCACCAAGGTCAAGAATATCCGTCTGTGCGATGGCGACCACGACATCGACTGCAAGATCGACGGCATCGGCCCGATGAAGCTGAAGTCGGAGTTCGTCCGCAAGGTCTGACTTCTGTGGTTCCGGGGCTGGCCGCCAGCCTCGGAACGGCACGCTGCACCCTCCGGCATTTTTTTGCCAATAGGCCCTTGCTATTTTGATAATAAGAATTATTCTCATTGGGCGCTTCCAAGGAGAATAGCCATGACTTATCTGATAGACGCCTGGCTTGACCGCCCCCATCCGTACCTGCGCATCCTGCACCGGGAAACCGGCGAGGTGTGTGCCGTGCTTGAAGAAGAAGCACTGGACGAACTGCGCGACCAGGGTGACCTGGATCTCAATGGTTTGAATTCAAGCGAGCCGGTCGTGCTCAAGGAACTGGTGAGGAACCTGTTCCTGTTCTGCTATGCCCGGGCGTTGCGCCCCGGGGGAGCCGAGTGGCATTGAAAGCATCGCGGGGCAAGCCCGCTCCCACAGATGACCCTGTGGGAGCGGGCTTGCCCCGCGACAGGTATTACAGAACGTCCAGCAGCTCGACGTCGAACACCAGCACGCTGTGCGGCGGGATGCTGCCAACGCCCTGGGCGCCGTAAGCCAGCTCGCTCGGCACGTACAGGCGCCATTTGCTACCGGCGTTCATCAGTTGCAGGGCTTCGGTCCAGCCGGCGATCACGCCGCTGACCGGGAACTCGGCCGGCTGGCCGCGCTCGTAGGAGCTGTCGAACACGGTGCCGTCGATCAGGGTGCCATGGTAGTGGGTGCGCACGCTGTCTTCGCGGCTTGGCTTGGCGCCTTCACCTGCGGTCAGGACTTCGAATTGCAGACCCGAGGCCAGGGTGGTGATGCCGTCACGCTTGGCGTTTTCAGCCAGGAAAGCTTTACCGGCGCCAGCGGCCGCTTCGGCCTTGGCAGCGGCTTCGGCCTGCATGATTTCGCGGATGACCTTGAAGCTGGCCGACAGGTCTTCTTCGCTGACGCGGCTGTCCTGGCCATTGAAGGCGTCGGTCAGGCCGGCCAGGATCGCTTCCAGGCTCACGCCCGGTGGCGGGTTGTCACGCAGTTGGCCACCCAGCTGGCGGCCGATGCCGTAGCTGACGCGAGTTTCGTCGGTAGACAGATTGATTTCGGACATTTGCTTGCTCCGCAGCAGGGCGCACGACAACCGCGCCCTTTATGAAAAGGGCGAGCAGCCTAGCACACTGCGACGAGGCAGATCAGCTACCAGGCGGAACGGCGCGGCATCGGTATCTTCATGTCGCCGTCACCGGCGTTGCTGCCGCCGCACATCTCGTCGTCCATCGACCAGTGCACCAGGTGCAGCGGCACCGCAGGCAAACCACTGAGCAAGCGCTGTGCATCGACCACCGAGTGCACTTGCAGACGCTTTCCACGGGGATCCGACAATGGGTAGGCGTGGCCTTTGACCCGGGCTTCGAGAATGTAGTCGCCGCCTTCGATGGCGATCAGGTTGAGCTCTTCGACATGACCGGCCTTGGCCTCGGTGTTCAGTTCGTGCAGGTTCATTGCGACACCTCGTTACTGGCACTTCGAGTGACTGCTCATTTTTTCTACAGCACTGCGCAAAGCACAAGGCAGAAACACAACCGCCCGTCCGTTTTGCAACGGACGGGCGGTGATTTAACGCGCCTGGCGGACGATCAGTGCTTGGTCAGCTTGTCCAGGTACCCCATGGCGAAGGCCGAGACCACGAAGGTCATGTGGATGATCACGTACCACATCAGGTATTCGGTCTCGATGTTGCGCGCATCCATGAACACCCGCAGCAGGTGGATCGAGGAGATCGCCACGATGGAGGCAGCGACTTTCATCTTCAGCGAAGACGAGTCCATCTTGCCCAGCCAGTTGAGCTTTTCCTTGTCTTCGTCGATGTCCAGCTGCGAGACGAAGTTCTCGTAGCCGGAGATCATCACCATCACCAGCAAGCCACCGACCAGGGCCATGTCGATCAGCGACAGGATCACCAGGATCAGGTCGGCCTCGGCCAGGGAGAAGATGTTGGGCAGGACGTGGAAGATCTCCTGGAAGAACTTCAGTGCCAGTGCCAGCAGGCCCAACGACAGGCCAAAATAGATCGGCGCGAGCAGCCAGCGCGAGGCATACATCGCATTTTCGATAAAACGTTCCATTGAAAACCCGTCAGGTGGCAAAAAAGCGAGCGCGAGTATAACAGCCAGTCATGACAGGAAAAGCCCGTGGCACGCTGCCACAGGCGCGATGATCAGGCCCCCGGAGGCGTCAGGTTTCCGGGTGGAACTGAATGTCGCCGACGTGATGGACACGCTCACCATTGACCCGGCGCAGCTGGGCCTGCAGGTGCACGCTCCAGATCTGCGGATCGTCGGCCAGCTGGTAACCGTGCAGGGTCAGGCTATCGACAATGGCGTTGAGCACCGACTCGGCCACGAAGGGTCCATGGAACGGCCCCTGGGCCTTGATGGCGGAAGGTTGTTCGCCAGCCATGCCGGCGGCGAACAGCAGGGTCCACATGCCGTTGTCGCCGGCCAGTGGGCGGATGCTGCATTCAATGCGGGTCACCAGGCCCAGGCATTGGCGGGTGAGGCTGAGGCTGCGCGGCATGGCGACGATCCTCGGTAAACCCTGTGTTTCAGCCCTGCAGGCAAGGCTGATTCACTCCTGTGGTTGCTACGCTCCCTGAATTGAAGAATAGAAGAAATCCACCCGGGTGTAGAAAAACCGGCGCCCGGTGGTCAAGGCCGCCGGGACGCCGATAATTTGACTCAGGACAGCTTGACCTGGGCCAGAGGCTGTTCGGCGTGCTCCTTCTCGGCCTCCTTGAGCTCTTCTTCGCCGATCATCTCGGCGATCACCCGCAGACGCTCCACCACCCGGGCGTTGACGCTGCCCTCGGGGAACTGCCCGTCGGCATCCGGCTCACCCGCCGGTTCGCCGACCAGCAGGCTCAGCGCCTCGTCGGCCTGGCTCACCGCGTAGACATGGAACATGCCGGCACGCACCGCCTGCAGCACCCGCTCATCGAGCATCAGGGTGGCAACGTTGGCGCGCGGGATGATTGCTCCCTGCTCGCCAGTCAGGCCCCGGGCCTCGCAGAGGCGGAAGAAGCCCTCGATCTTCTCGTTGACCCCACCGACCGCCTGCACTTCGCCGAACTGGTTGATCGAACCGGTAATGGCGAAGCACTGCTTGAGCGGTGTCTTCGACAGCGCCGAGATCAGGGTGCAGGCCTCGCCCAGCGACGCACTGTCGCCGTCCACGTAGCCGTAGGACTGCTCCAGGGCGATGCTCGCCGAAATCGCCAGGGGGAATTCCTGGGCATAGCGACTGCCCAGGTAGCCGGTGAGGATCATCACCCCCTTGGAGTGGATCGGCTGGCCGAGATTGACCTCACGCTCGATATCGACGATGCCGCTGCCGCCGGGATAGACCGTGGCGGAAATTCGTGCCGGCACGCCGAAGGCCGAGTCACCGACCTCCAGCACCGTCAGGCCGTTGCACTTGCCCACCGCCGCGCCTTCAGTATCGATGAGGATGATCCCGGCCAGCATGTCGTCGAGGATCCGCGCCGACACCCGCCCGGTGCGGGTGGCCTTGGCCTTGAGCGCCCGCTCGATATGACCGGCATCGGTCATTTCGTCATTGGCCAGGTGGCGGATGAAATCCGCTTCGCTGACCAGCTGGAACAGGTCGCCAATACGCGCCGACAACCGCCCCTGGTGTTCGGCCAGGCGCGCGCTGTAGGTCGCCAGGCGTGCCACCGCATCGGCGCTCAGGGGCGCCATGCCCTCCTCGCTGGTGCGGGTCTTGAGCAACTGGGCGAACTGCTCCAGGCTCTCGTCGACCATCGGGATGTCTTCATCGAAGTCCACCAGCACCCGGAACATCTCCTGGAAGTCCGGGTCGTGGTCCTGCAGCGCGTAATACAGCTGGCGGGCGCCGATGATGATGACCTTGATCTGCAGCGGGATCATCTGCGGCGTCAGCGACACGGTCGCTACCCGGCCCAGCTCGCCCAGCGGCGACTCCATCTTCAGCTTGCGCGACTGCAGCGCGCGCTTGAGCGCATCCCAGACGAAGGGTTCGCCGAGCATCTTCTCCGCTTCAAGGATCAGGAAGCCGCCATTGGCCCGATGCAGGGCACCAGGGCGCAACTGCCGGTAGGAGGTGTACAGCGCGCCCTGGTCGGTGCTGTATTCGATTCGGCCGAACAGGTTGTCGTAGGTCGGGTGCGGCTCGAACACCACCGGCGCACCGCCACTGGCATGGTGGCCGACCACCAGGCTGGGTGCGTACTGCTCTTCGAGCAGCTTGCGCGCCACCGCGTCGACCTTGCTGTCATCGACCAGCTGCTCGACCACGGTGCGCAGCAGGTTGACCTGCATGGACTGCAGGTAGGCGCAGACTTCGGCGTTTTCTGCGTATTTTTCTGACAGCGGTGCCAGCAATGGCTGCAACGCCAGAGTGATGGTTTCTTCATTGAGCTGACGCAGCTGGTTGCTCGACTCACGCTTCCATTGCGGCAGGCTCGCCAGCTCCTCATTGAGGCGCTCTTCCAGAGCGGCGATGTCCTCGTGGAAGCGCTCGCGCTCGGACTCCGGCAACTGGCCGAACTCGGCTTCGTCCAGGGCCTTGCCGTCGAGCATCGGGGTGAACGCGACGTTGCTGCTGTCGCGGTACAGGGCCACGTCTTTTTCCAGCGAGGCCCGCTCGATCACATCCAGGGCACGGTCGTAGCGCTGGTTGAAAGCGCGGTCGATGGCGCTCTTCTTCTGCTGGTAGGAGGGGTGCTCGAACACCGCGGGAAAGGTTGCGACCAGGTTGTCGATCAGGTGACCGATGTCGCTGGCGAACACACCCGCGCTGCCGGGCGGTAATTCCAGGGCCCGCGGCTCGCGAGGCTCTTCGAAGTTATTGACATAGACCCAGTCCGACGGCGTTTGCAGGCGCTTGCCTTCGGCCTTGAGGTAGCGTTTGACGAACGAGAAACGCCCGGTGCCGGGCTCGCCCATGACAAATACGTTGTAACCGGGACGTGGCATGGCGACGCCGAACTGCAAGGCTTCGACGGCACGTTCCTGGCCAAGCACACCGCGAAAAGGCTCCAGATCATTGGTGGTGGAAAAAGCGAACTGTTCGGCGGAAAACGGCCGGGTCAAGGCTTCTGGCGCAAGACGCAGGCTCGCAGCGACAGGATCGGGCATCGGGCTTCCTTACTTCGGCGGGGCAGATGAAAGCATTCTGGCGCCGCCCGGCCGCGCCTTGCAAGGCTCATCGCTACAATATGTCGCAGTGTCCAAAACCCGCTCTACGTCAACTTTTTCAAGCAATTTTTGGCAATTAATCACGCAAGCCTTAGATCGTGCCTAAACTCCAACCTGCGCGGCTGGGTATACACCGACCCGCCCCTGGCACGCTGCGACAGCGATGCCAGACAACCCTGACCTTTGGTTTGCACGATTAGAACGAGAACATTGCTATGAAACGGATTCTTCTGGGTACTCTGTTCACCGCGGTTTCCCTCAATGCCATGGCCCAGGCGCCCGGCGGACCGGACTGCGGCTGGGGCAACATGCTGTTCGAGGGCCAGCGCGGCACACCGGCCCACTTCCTTGCGTCCACCACCAACGGTACTTCCGGCAACGCCACCTTCGGCATGACCTCGGGCACCAACGGCTGCTCGACCAACGCGTCGCTGACCTATGGCGGCAAATCCTGGTTCGCCATGAACGGCATGATGAACGAGCTCTCCGAAGACATGGCCAAAGGCCAGGGCGAAGCCTTGACCACCTATGCCGTGGTGCTCGGTGTCGCCCCGCAAGACCGCGCCCACTTCGCCGCCGTCACTCACCAGCACTTCCAGGAAATCTTCAAGACCGCGGACGTCACCGCAGAAGATGTCCACAGCAACACCCTGGCCGTACTGAAAGGCGATCCACGCCTGGCCAAATACGCTACCGAGGCTTAAGTCCGGTCCGCCCGTCCCCGCGCGGGGGCGGGTTGTTTCCTGCCTCTATCGGCATCATTCAGACGTAGTTGCCCGACATGCTCAAACGCTTTGCCTACCTGGCGCTCTGTGCCTGTGCCCCGCTACAGGCTGCGCCCTCGCTCGATGATGTGCGCCTTGCGCAACTGGCCGCCGACCGTTACTGGATCGCCCTTGGGCACTACGAAACCGCCAAGCTCGGCGGCTGGCGCAGCTATGTGGATGACCGGCGCTTCTTCCTCGCCGAAGACGGTGCCCACCACCCCGACCAGGAACTGCGCGCCACTGTCCAGGCCCTGTATGCGCCGGCAAGCCTGGGCGACCAGCATGCCCAATGCGTGTTCCCGGCGCGCACCCGCTGGCTGCGCGAGCAACTGCAGCTCGATGACCTGCCTGCGCCGGACTGCACGCAATACACCCAGTGGTTCAAGGATATCGCGCCGCACAGCGCGGCGATGATCTTCCCGGCCGCCTACCTCAACAGTCCCTCGTCGATGTTCGGCCATACCCTGCTGCGTATCGACCAGGCCGACGTGCAGCGCAACGGGACCACCCTGCTCAGCTACGCGATCAACTTCGGTGCCTATATCGAAGGCAACGACAACAGCATTCTCTACGCCTGGAAAGGCCTCATGGGCGGCTACCCCGGGCTGTTCGCGCTGGTGCCCTACCAGGAAAAGCTCTCCGAATACCGCAGCCTGGAAAACCGCGATCTGTGGGAATACCAGTTGAACCTGACCCCGGAAGAAACCGGGCGCATGGTCGAACACGTCTGGGAGCTCAAGCAGATCCAGTTCGACTACTTCTTCTTCGATGAAAACTGCTCCTACCGCCTGCTGGAGCTGCTGCAAGTGGCCCGCCCAAGCCTGGACCTGACCTCACAGTTCCCGCTGACAGCGATCCCTACCGACACGGTCAAGGCGGTCAAGCAGGCGGGGCTGGTCGAACGCATCGACTATCGCCCCTCGCGAGAACGCGAGCTACTTGAACGTGCCAAGCCCCTGAGCCAGGAAGAGCAGCAGCAGGTGCTGGCACTCAGTGCCGATACGGCGCAGTTGCAGAGCCCCGGATTCATCGCCCGGCCACGCGAGCGCCAGGCGCTGATCCAGGACGCCGCCTACCGCCTGGAACGCTACCGGGCCAACGGCCAGGAACGTGACCCGGCGCGCAGCAAACGCAGCTTCGAATTGTTGCGGGCGATCAACCGCAATCCGCCGCCGGCACTGGACATCGAACGCCCCGGCCTGCCCGAGGATGGCCATCAGTCGCGCACCTGGCAACTGGGCGTGGGTAGCCGCGAAGACCGTGCCTTTGCCGAGTACGGCCTGCGCATGGCCTATCACGACCTCAACGACAATGCCTATGGCTTCCCGCTGGGGGCGCAGATCGAAATCCTCCAGCTCAAGCTGCGCCAGTACGAGACCAACGACTGGCAGGTGCAGCGCCTGGACCTGGCCACCATCCGCTCGCTGACCCCGCGCAACGACCTGCTGCAGCCCTGGTCGTGGCAGGTAACCGGTGGTCTTGAACGGGTGCTCGGCAAGCACGAGGACGATGTGCTGGTCAGCCACGTCAATGGCGGTGCCGGCGGTACCTGGCAACTGGCCGACGGCATGCTCGGCTTTGCCCTGGGGACCGTGCGGGTCGAGCACAACAACGACTTCGCCCAGTTCATCGCCCCGGCCGCCGGTTTCAACACCGGCCTGTTGTGGCGAAACCCGTTGGGCAACCTGAGCCTGGAAGCCAAGGGCGACTACTTCACCAATGGCGAGGTGCGCCGCAGCCTGAGCCTGAACCAGCAGTGGGAACTGTCGCAGAACCTGGGGCTGCGCCTGAGTGCGAAGCGTGAGTTCAGCCAGTTGGCGTCGGCGCAGAACGAGGTGATGCTGGAGCTCAAGTGGTATCACTACTGAGGGCTTCACTGTGGGAGCGGGCTTGCCCCGCGATGCTCTAGGTCTGACTGTACGCAATCGCGGGGCAAGCCCGCTCCCACAGCCCCCGCAGTAACGCAAGGTGCCGATCACATCATTTTGACAAAGCAGCGACAAACCACCCCCTAGACTTTCCCTGGCACGCGGAGAGTCTGGACATGCGGTGGTTTGGCTGGCTGTTGGTGGTAATGGGTACACTCACGGGTTGCGAATCGACCCACGAACAATTGATCAACCAAGGCTACCCGCCGGCCTATGCCGACGGTTTCCAGGACGGCTGCAGCAGCGGGCGCCAGGCCGCCGGGGTGATGGAGGGAGACTTTCGCAAGGACGTTCCGCGCTATCTGCACAACCGCCAGTACGAGACCGGCTGGGACGACGGCTTCCGCCAGTGCCACGCCATGCAGGAGAACCAGGACCTGCAGGACTACCGCGCCCGCCACTGGGATGAACGCGACGAACAGTGGCAGGAAGAAAAGGACCGTGACACCGCCCGCGCCTACCGACGCAAATAGGTCGCAAACGGGCAGCCCAGGCAACTGCCGGCATGTCAGTATGGTCTTCAGTGAAAGGAGACCTTCATGAGCCGAGCATTCGTCAACGAAGACCAGGCCGCCGCCCAGGCCGACCAGCCGGTGGAGCGCAGGGTCAGCGAGCAGCCCAACTACGTCACCGCCCAGGGCCTGGCCCAGCTGCAACAGCGGGTCGCCGAGCTCAATGCCTTGCGCACCGAACTGCAAGCCCAGGGCGAGCAGGCCGACAAGCAGCGCCTGGCGGACAGCGAACGCGACCTGCGCTATTTCAGCGCCCGCCTGCAGAGCGCCCAGGTGGTGCCCAGGGCGAGTGCCACGGACAAGGTGCAGATCGGTAGCCGGGTGACCTATATCGATGAACAGAACCGGCAGCATCAGGTGCAACTGGTCGGTGAAGACCAGGCCGATGCCGCCCATGGCCTGATCAACTGGGGATCACCCCTGGGTCGGGCGCTGCTGGGTGCAGCGCCCGGGGATGAAGTGCTGTGGCGACGACCGGCAGGGGATCAGTCGATCGAGATCGTCGCCATCACACCCGAGGTTTAGACCACGCCCTGGGCCAGCATGGCGTCGGCGACTTTCACGAAGCCGGCGATGTTGGCACCCTTGACGTAGTTGATGCGGCCGTTTTCCTCACCGTAGTGCACGCAGGCATGGTGGATCGACTGCATGATGTTGTGCAGCTTGCTGTCCACTTCGCCGGCGGTCCACAGCAGGCGCATGGCGTTCTGCGACATTTCCAGGCCACTCACCGCAACACCGCCGGCGTTGGAGGCCTTGCCCGGCGCGAACAGGATGCCCGCATCGATAAAGATATCCACAGCCTCCAGGGTGGTCGGCATGTTCGCCCCTTCGGCCACGCAGATGCAGCCGTTGCGCAGCAGGGTGCGGGCGTCTTCGGCGTCCAGCTCGTTCTGGGTCGCGCATGGCAGGGCGATGTCGCACGGCAGGTTCCAGGGGCGCTCGCCCTTGCGGAATTCCAGGCCGAAACGCTCGGCCAGTTCGCTGATGCGACCGCGCTGGACGTTCTTGAGCTCCATCAGCGCATCCCACTGCTCGTCGGTCAGGCCCGCTTCGCAGAACAGGGTGCCTTCGGAGTCGGACAGCGAGATCACCTTGCCGCCCAGGTCCATGACCTTGCGCGCCGCGTACTGGGCCACGTTGCCGGAGCCGGAGATGGCCACGCGGCTACCGTCGATACGCTTGTCCTGGCGCTTGAGCATTTCTTCGGCGAAGTACACGCAGCCGTAGCCGGTGGCTTCCGGACGGATCAGGCTGCCGCCGTAGGTCATGCCCTTGCCGGTCAGCACCGAGGTGAACTCGTTGGCCAGGCGCTTGTACTGGCCGAACATGTAGCCGATTTCGCGGGCGCCCACGCCGATATCACCGGCCGGTACGTCGAGGTCGGCACCGATGTGGCGATACAGCTCGCTCATGAAGGCCTGGCAGAAGCGCATGACTTCGGCATCGCTCTTGCCCTTGGGATCGAAGTCCGAACCGCCTTTGCCGCCACCCATGGGCAGCGAGGTCAGGGAGTTCTTGAACACCTGCTCGAAGGCCAGGAACTTGAGCACGCCCAGGTTCACCGACGGGTGGAAACGCAGGCCGCCCTTGTACGGGCCGATGGCGCTGCTCATCTGGATGCGGTAGCCGCGGTTGACCTGGACCTTGCCGGCATCGTCCATCCACGAGACGCGGAACAGGATCGCCCGCTCAGGCTCGACCATGCGTTCGAGAATGCCGGCCTTGAGGTAATGCGGGTTGGCTTCCAGGAATGGCCAGAGGCTACGCAGCACCTCTTCGACAGCCTGGTGAAATTCGGGTTGGGCAGGGTCGCGTTGTTTGAGGCGCGCGAGGAAGTCTTCGACGGATTCGAGCATTTAGACATTCACCAGATAGAGTTGGACTTTGTGTTTTTTCCAGACTTTACCAAGAACTGCTCGCACCGCGACAGGGCAATATGTCGTTTTTATGAAATTAAACGGTGCATTTGTATAAGTGTATACAAATTGAAAAGCATCGCAGGCTACGCCAGCTCCCACAGAAAACCTTGTGGGAGCTGGCGTAGCCTGCGATATGGCCAACACAATACCCAGGCAAAAAAACGGGGCCCGAAGGCCCCGTTTCAGTGCAAAACCCGGCAGGTCATGCCAGTTTTTTGTGCCGTACCCGGTGCGGCTGGGCAGCCGCTTCGCCCAGGCGCTTCTTGCGATCGGCTTCGTACTCGGTGTAGTTGCCTTCGAAGAACACCGCTTGCGAATCGTCTTCGTACGCCAGGATGTGGGTAGCCACGCGGTCCAGGAACCAGCGATCGTGAGAGATCACGATGGCGGCGCCCGGGAAGTCCAGCAGGGCTTCCTCCAGCGAACGCAGGGTTTCCACGTCCAGGTCGTTGGACGGTTCGTCGAGCAGCAGGACGTTGGCGCCTTCCTTGAGGGTCAGGGCCAAGTGCAGGCGGCCACGCTCACCACCGGAGAGGTCCTTGACGAACTTCTGCTGGTCGCCACCTTTGAAGTTGAATCGGCCGACGTAGGTACGCGACGGAATCTCGTAGGTACCGATACGCAGCTGGTCGGAACCGTCGGAGATCTGCTGGAACACGGTCTTGTTGCCGTCCAGGTCTTCGCGGCTCTGGTCGACGCAGGCCAGTTGCACGGTTTCGCCGATCTCGATGCTGCCCGAGTCCGGTTGCTCCTTGCCCATCAGCATGCGGAACAGGGTCGATTTACCGGCACCGTTACCACCGATCACGCCGACGATCGCACCTTTTGGCATGCTGAACGACAGGTTGTCGATCAGGACGCGGTCGCCGTAGCCCTTGGTGACGTTCTTGAACTCGATGACCTTGTCACCCAGGCGCGGACCGGCCGGGATGTAGATCTCGTTGGTTTCGCTGCGCTTCTGGAATTCCTGCGACTGCATTTCCTCGAAGCGTTGCAGACGAGCCTTGGACTTGGACTGGCGGGCCTTGGCGCCTTTGCGCACCCACTCCAGCTCTTCCTTCATGGCCTTTTCATGGGCCGACTGCTGCTTGGATTCCTGGGCCAGACGCTCGGACTTGGCTTCCAGCCAGCCGGAGTAGTTGCCTTCGTACGGGATACCGGCGCCGCGGTCGAGCTCGAGAATCCAGCCGGCGACGTTGTCGAGGAAGTAACGGTCGTGGGTAATGGCGACCACGGTGCCCGGGAAGTCGTGCAGGAAGTGCTCGAGCCAGGCGACGGAATCGGCGTCCAGGTGGTTGGTCGGTTCGTCCAGCAGGAGCATGTCGGGGGCCGACAGCAGCAGGCGGCACAGGGCCACGCGGCGCTTCTCACCACCGGACAGGTGCTCGACCTTGGCCTCCCAGGCCGGCAGGCGCAGCGCGTCGGCGGCGACTTCCAGCTGGCGCTCCAGGTTGTGACCGTCGGCGGCCTGCAGGATGGCTTCCAGCTTGGCCTGCTCGGCGGCCAGCTTGTCGAAGTCGGCATCCGGCTCGGCGTAGGCGGCGTAGACCTCGTCCAGACGCGCCTGGGCGTCCTTGATCACGCTGACCGCTTCCTCGACCACTTCACGCACGGTCTTGGTCGGATCGAGCTGTGGTTCCTGCGGCAGGTAGCCGATATTCAGCTCCGGCATCGGCCGGGCTTCGCCGTCGAACTCGGTGTCCACGCCTGCCATGATCTTGAGCAAGGTGGATTTACCCGAGCCGTTCAGGCCCAGCACGCCGATCTTGGCGCCCGGGAAAAACGACAGGGAGATGTTCTTCAAGATTTCCCGCTTCGGCGGGACAACCTTGCCCAGCCGATGCATGGTATAGACGTATTGAGCCATGGAAAAACCTAGCGTCAGAGACGAAATAATGGGTGTGATGCAGATGAAGGAAGCCGCAGCTTCCAGGAAAGGGCCAAAGCTACCGTAATGCGCCTTGTTGGGCAAACCGCCGACGAACAGGGCTGGCACTTTGCCACGTTTGCGGGCATGCTAGCCGCCCTTCGGGCGTCGGCCTTATGATGCGTCACCGGAGCCGCCGCCAGGACCGCGGCATTTGCCAGCCAGCAGCTCTAAACCTGCCATCCCGTCATACCGCAGGACCACCGTTTGACCGATCTCAATCAGCCGACACCCTTGCGCACACCGTCCAGCGCGTCCGGCTCGCTATTGCGCGGCTCCCTGAAAAGCGCCCTGGCCCTGCTGGTTTTGCTGTTGCTCGGCCTGCTGCTCTGGCAACTGGTCGACCAGTATCGGCATACCCAGGCCGACCAGCATCGGCACAGCCTCAATGCCAGTGCCGAACTGGCCGACCACATGACCCTGAACATGGCGCTCAAGGCGCAGGTAGCGCAGAACCGGATGCTGCCCTACCGCTCGTCGCCGGAGCCTGCGCAGGTGCCCGACATCCTGGCTCACCTGCAGGCGCAGCTGCCGGCCCTGCAAAGCCTGGCCTGGCTCGACGCCGACGGTGCCGTGCAGGTCGACAGCCTGGGCACCACCCCGGACCGCAGCGCCCTGGACGAGTTGCTGCGGCTCAACCAGGGCCGCGACCATTTCTTCAGCAATAGCCCGGACAACCGGCACATCTATCTGTTGCTGCGCCAGAGCGGCGACCATCCCGGCTACTGGCTGCTGCGCCTGGGACCCGGCTACTACACCGAACTGACCTCGCACCTGGACCGCCCCAACCATCCGTTGTGGTTGCTGGAAAACAGCCGCACCGGTGAAGTCATCAATCGCCACCAGCCCACCCAAGGCAGTGACGAGCCGCTGCAAAGCGTCATGCTGGCGTTCCTCGACAACAGCAGCTGGCAACTGCGTGGCCTGTTCGATGCCGGGCAGGCCCGCGAGCGACTGCTGCCAGCGCTGATCGGCAAGTGCCTGCTCGGCCTGGTCTGCGCCCTGCTCCCGCTGCTGGCGCTGATCAACATGCGCAGGCGCCATCGCATGCTGCATGAAAGCCGCCGGCGCTATCACGACATCTTCGAAGGCACCGGGGTTGCCCTGTGCGTGCTCGACCTCTCCGGCCTGCCGGGGCAACTGGAGCGCCATCGCCTGCGCAGTCGCCAGGCCCTGCAGCAGCGCCTGGCCTACGACCTGCCGCTGCGCCGTACCCTGTTGCAGGAGCTGAAGGTCACCGAGGTCAACCAGGTGGCCCTCGAACTGCTGGGGGTGAATTGCTGTAACAGCGCCTGGCAACGCCTGATCGAGGGTTCCGACAACGCTATCGAAGGCATCGGCGTGCAATTGCTCGAAGCGGTGCTGGACCATCAGTCCCAACTTGAGCTGGAGGTCCGCCTGCCCGTCGCCGACGGCCAGCACCTGCACCTGTGGCTGATGGTCAAATTCCCCGAGCAGCGCCGCGACTACCAGGCGGTGATCCTGAGCATCAGTGACATCACCAGCCGCAAGCAGGTCGAACTGTCGCTGCTCGAACGCGAGAGCTTCTGGTCGGACGTGGTGCGCACGGTCCCCGACCAGTTGTATGTCCAGGACGTGCAAAGCCAGCGGATGATCTTCAGCAACCGCAACCTGGGCCAGACCCTGGGCTATGACCGTGCGCGCCTGGCGCAGATGGGCGAACGCTTCTGGGAGATCCTCCTGCACCCCGAGGACGCCGAACTGTACCGCCAGATGCGCCGCCAGCAGCGCGATTGCGGCCATGCCGAACAACTGCATTGCCAGTTGCGCTTCCGCCACCAGGACCTGAGCTGGCGGCGCTTCGACATCCGCGAGCAGGCCCTGACCCGCGACGCCAATGGCCTGGTCACGCGGATCATCGGCGTCGGCAAGGACGTCACCGACCAGATCGAGGCCAGCGAGTCCCTGCGCGACAGCGAACAGCGCTACCGCATGCTCGCCGAAAGCATCAGCGACGTGATTTTCTCCACCGACAACCAGCTGCAACTCAACTACGTCAGCCCGTCGGTGCAGTCGGTGCTGGGTTACGAAGTGCAGTGGATCTTCGACAACGGCTGGAACTCGACCATCGCCAACCCGGCGCAGCTTTCCGGTATCTACGCCCTGATCGAGCGGGTCAACCGGGCCATGAGCGACCCCGAGCAACTGGCGCAGCTGCGTGCGCAATTGCCGAGCCAGCTGTTTCTCTTCGACTGCCTGCGCGCCGACGGCCGCAAGATCCCCATCGAGCTGCGCCTGGTGCTGGTCTGGGACGAGCAGGAACGCTTCCAGGGCATCCTCGGCGTCGGCCGCGACATCAGCCAGCAGCGCCGCGCCGAGAAAGACCTGCGCATGGCCGCCACGGTATTCGAGCACTCGACCTCGGCGATCCTGATCACCGACCCGGCCGGCTACATCGTCCAGGCCAACGAGGCCTTCAGCCGCGTCAGTGGCCACGCGGTGGCCGACGTGCTCGACCAGTTGCCCGGCATGCTGACGGTGGACGAGCACCAGGAAGCCCACCTGCGCTATGTGCTCAAGCAGCTCAACCACCGTGGCACCTGGGAAGGCGAAGTCTGGCTCAAGCGCCGTAACGGCGAACACTACCCGGCCTGGGTCGGCATTACCGCCGTGCTCGACGACGAAGGCGACCTGGCCAGTTACGTGTGCTTCTTCACCGACATCAGCGAGCGCAAGGCCAGCGAGCAGCGCATTCATCGCCTGGCCTATTACGACGCCCTGACCCACCTGCCCAACCGCTCCCTGTTCCAGGACCGCCTGCACACCGCCCTGCAACAAGCCGAGCGGCAGAAGGCCTGGGTGGTGCTGATGTTCCTCGACCTGGACCGCTTCAAGCCGATCAACGACTCCCTGGGCCATGCCGCGGGCGACCGCATGCTCAAGGACATGGCCGAGCGCCTGCTCGATTGCGTCGACAACGACGACACCGTGGCGCGCATGGGCGGCGACGAGTTCACCCTGTTGCTGCAACCCCGGGCCAGCCGCGAGATGGCCCTGAACCGCGCCATCCATGTCGCCGAGCAGATCCTGGCCAGCCTGGTACGCCCCTTCGTCCTGGAAAACCGCGAATTCTTCGTCACCGCCAGTATCGGTATCGCCCTGAGCCCGCAGGACGGCAGCGAACTCAGCCAGCTGATGAAGAACGCCGACACCGCCATGTACCACGCCAAGGAGCGCGGCAAGAACAACTTCCAGTTCTACCAGGCCGACATGAACGCCAGTGCGCTGGAGCGCCTGGAACTGGAAAGCGACCTGCGCCATGCCCTGGAGCAGAACGAGTTCATTCTTTATTACCAGCCGCAGTTCAGCGGCGACGGCAAGCGCCTGACCGGTGCCGAGGCCCTGTTGCGCTGGCGCCATCCACGGCGCGGGCTGGTGCCGCCGGGCGACTTCATTCCGGTGATCGAAGAACTGGGCCTGGTGGTGGATGTCGGCGACTGGGTGCTCAAGGAAGCCTGCCGCCAGCTCAAGGCCTGGCATCAGGACAAGGTACGGGTGCCCAAGGTGTCGGTGAACATCTCGGCCCGGCAGTTCTCCGACGGCCAACTGGGCGAACGCATCGCCACCATCCTCAAGGACACCGGCCTGCCGCCGGCGTGCCTTGAGCTGGAGCTGACCGAAAGTATCCTGATGCGCGAGGTCAACGAAGCCATGGTGATCCTCGACAGCCTGAAGAACCTCGGCCTGAGCATTGCGGTGGACGACTTCGGCACCGGCTATTCGTCGCTCAACTACCTCAAGCAGTTCCCCATCGATGTGCTGAAGATCGACCGCACCTTCGTCGACGGCCTGCCCGAAGGCGAACAGGATGCCCAGATCGCCCGGGCGATCATCGCCATGGCCCACAGCCTGAACCTGGCGGTGATCGCCGAAGGCGTGGAAACCCACGAGCAGCTGGAGTTCCTCCGTGAGCACGGCTGCGACGAGGTGCAGGGCTACCTGTTCGGCCGGCCGATGCCGGCGACCCAGTTCGAGGCGCAGTTCAGCAACGAAACGCTGTTCATGTTCGAGTAATCACCTGTGGGAGCGGCGGCGCGACGACTCGACTTGCCCCGCGATTGCCCGTCCCGCCGCAATCGCGGGGCAAGCCCGCTCCTACAGCGCGAAAATTCGCCACCTATCTCAGAATGAAGCCCACTTGTCTGCGACATGACGCCCTTTCATATGCCAGACAAAAGCTGATGAGGTAGAATGCCGGCCTATTTCAGCACGATCCTTGAGGACCGCCATGTTCAGCCGTGATTTGACCATTGCCAAGTACGACGCCGATCTCTTTGCCGCTATGGAGCAAGAAGCCCAGCGTCAGGAAGAGCACATCGAGCTGATTGCTTCGGAAAACTACACCAGCCCGGCCGTCATGGAAGCCCAGGGTTCGGTTCTGACCAACAAATACGCCGAAGGCTACCCGGGCAAGCGCTACTACGGTGGTTGCGAGTACGTCGACGTCGTCGAGCAACTGGCCATCGACCGCGCCAAGGAACTGTTCGGCGCCGACTACGCCAACGTCCAGCCGCACGCTGGTTCCCAGGCC
Organism: Pseudomonas sp. BGr12; assembly: GCF_030272895.1. Classification (GTDB taxonomy): domain Bacteria; phylum Pseudomonadota; class Gammaproteobacteria; order Pseudomonadales; family Pseudomonadaceae; genus Pseudomonas. Next base: position 140,129 of record NZ_JALRNF010000008.1, read on the forward strand.
AACAGCGCCGTCTACCTGGCCCTGCTGTCGGCCGGTGACACCATCCTGGGCATGAGCCTGGCCCACGGTGGCCACCTGACCCACGGCGCTGCCGTGAGCTCGTCGGGCAAACTGTACAACGCCATCCAGTACGGCATCGACGCCAACGGCCTGATCGACTACGACGAAGTCGAGCGCCTGGCCGTCGAGCACAAGCCGAAGATGATCGTTGCCGGTTTCTCGGCCTACTCGCAAGTCCTGGACTTCGCCCGCTTCCGCGAAATCGCCGACAAGGTCGGTGCCTACCTGTTCGTCGACATGGCCCACGTTGCCGGCCTGGTCGCCGCTGGCGTGTACCCGAACCCGGTGCCATTCGCCGACGTGGTTACCACCACCACCCACAAGACCCTGCGCGGTCCACGTGGCGGCCTGATCCTGGCCCGTGCCAACGCCGACATCGAGAAGAAACTGAACTCTGCGGTATTCCCGGGCGCCCAGGGTGGCCCGCTGGAGCACGTGATCGCCGCCAAGGCCATCTGCTTCAAGGAAGCACTGCAGCCTGAGTTCAAGGCCTACCAGCAACAAGTGGTGAAAAACGCCCAGGCCATGGCCGGCGTGTTCATCGAGCGCGGTTTCGACGTGGTGTCCGGCGGTACCCAGAACCACCTGTTCCTGCTGTCGCTGATCAAGCAGGAAATCTCCGGTAAGGACGCCGACGCCGCCCTGGGCAAGGCCTTCATCACCGTCAACAAGAACTCCGTACCGAACGACCCACGCTCCCCGTTCGTCACCTCCGGCCTGCGCTTCGGCACCCCGGCTGTGACCACTCGCGGCTTCAAAGAGGCCGAGTGTAAAGAACTGGCCGGCTGGATCTGCGACATCCTGGCTGACCTGAACAACGAAGCGGTGATCGATGCCGTTCGCGAGAAGGTCAAGGCGATCTGCAAGAAGCTGCCGGTGTACGGCAACTGATTTCAGTTCGGTGAGATGAAAAAGCCCGGCTCTTGAGCCGGGCTTTTTTGTATGTGCCTGGAGCGCATCGCCTGCAGGAGCAACTGTCCTTGTGGGAGCTGGCGAAGCCTGCGATCGACCGCAAAGCGGTCGTAGAACCGCCGCCTCCTGAGCCATCTGGCTAACTACTGCGACTGCTGCGCAGTCGATCGCAGGCTTCGCCGGCTCCCACAAGGGCTTCGCCCCTCCCCTCAAGGCACAAGCGGGCTACGCTTGCGACAAAGCCTCAAAGCCCTCCCGTATCTTCGCCTCCGGCAACTCGTCGGCAATAAACACCATCACACTCTCCCGCGCCTCACCGGTTTGCCACTCGGTATCCCAGTCAAAGCCATACAGCTTCAACACGCCCTGGAACACCAGCCGCCGCTCTTCGCCGGCAATGTTGAGCACGCCCTTGTAGCGCAGCAGCTGCTTGCCATGCTCCTCCAGCAACTGGTTCATGAAGTCGCTGAGCCGGTCGATATCCAGCGGCACTTCGCTGCGCAGCACCAGGCTGGAGATCCGGTCGGGGGTGGCGGGCGTGCTGACCGGACGCAGGCTCAAGCCACCGCCAAGGTCGGCATTGAGGTTGAAGCCACGCACATCGAGCAGCTCGGACAGCTCGATGCGGCCGTGCTCGACCACCCGGATCGGCGCCCGGCGGTTGATCCTTCCCAGACGTTCGCTCAGGGCCTGGAAGCTGGCGGCATCGACCAGGTCGGTCTTGCTCACCAGCAGGCGGTCGGCAAACCCCACCTGGGCCTGGGCGATGGCCTGGGTCAGGTGCTGGTCGGCGTGCGCGGCATCGACCAGGGTGATGATGCCGTCGAGGATATAGCGCTCGCGCAGTTCCTCGTCGATGAAAAAGGTCTGCGCCACCGGCGCGGGGTCGGCAAGGCCGGTGCACTCGATCACCAGCCGGTCGAAGGCGATCTCGCCGCTGTCCAGGCGTTCGAGCAACAGGAACAGGGCCTTTGTCAGGTCGGTGTGGATGCTGCAGCAGACGCAGCCGTTGGCCAGGGTCATGACCTGCACCGGCTCATCGCCCAGCAGCTGGGTGTCGATGCCGGCATCGCTGAATTCGTTTTCGATCACGGCGATCTTCAGGCCATGCTCGGCCTTGAGTATGTGGCGCAGCAAGGTGGTCTTGCCGGCCCCCAGGAAACCGCTGAGCACTGTGACGGGAATGGGCGCGTGCAAACGAAAATCTCCTCAACTGAAAATGACTGTGGGAGCACGGCAAGCCGGGCTCCCACAGGTTAAAGCGCCGTCAGTAGCTGTGGTTCAACAGCACTTGGGCCCACCCTTGCCACCGTAACGGGCTTCCTGGCGCTCGCGAAAGAACGCCTCGTAGCTCATCACCGGCTTGTCCGGGTGCTTGGTCTGCATGTGCTCGACATAAGTGTCGTAGTCGGGCATGCCGACCATCAGGCGGGCTGCCTGCCCCAGGTACTTACCCAGTCGACCGAGGTCGTTGAACATGACGGCTGTACTCCTGGTTTACGCGTCCGGCAGCGCCTGGAACGGGGTTTCCTTGTCGGTGCGCTCTTTCTTGCCCAGGGCGGCGACGCCGACCTTGAGGGCGAAGAACAGGATGCTGAACACCACGAACAGGAACAGAACCGTCAGGCCGGCGTTGGTATAGGCGTTGAAGATCACGTGCTGCATCTGCCCCATGTCCTTGGCCGGCGCCAGTACCTGCCCGGCGTCGAGCGCCACGCTGTACTTGTTGGCCAGGGCCAGGAAGCCGACGGCCGGGTTCGGGTCGAACAGCTTGATGAAACCGGCAGTGGTGGTGCAGATCAGCAGCCACACCGCAGGCAACAAGGTGACCCAGATGTACTGCTGGCGCTTCATCTTGATCAGGACCACGGTGCCGAGCATCAGGGCGATACCGGCCAGCATCTGGTTGGAGATACCGAACAGCGGCCACAGGGTGTTGATGCCGCCCAGCGGATCGATCACGCCCTGGTACAGCAGGTAACCCCAGAGGGCCACGCAGCCGCCGGTGGCGAGCAGGTTGGCGCCCCACGACTCGGTACGCTTGAGGGCCGGAATGAAGCTGCCCAGCAGGTCCTGGAGCATGAAGCGACCGGCACGGGTACCGGCGTCCACTGCGGTGAGGATGAACAGCGCCTCGAACAGGATCGCGAAGTGGTACCAGAAGGCCATGGTGTTCTCACCCGGCAGCACCTGGTGCAGGATCTGCGCGATACCCACCGCCAGGGTCGGCGCACCGCCGGCACGGGCCAGGATGGTGTGCTCGCCGATGTCCTTGGCCACCGCTTCAAGGGCGTCCGGGGTGATGGTGAAGCCCCAGTTGCTGACGGTCTGGGCCACCGACACGACGTCGGCGCCGACCACCGCGGCCGGGCTGTTCATGGCGAAGTACACGCCCGGCTCGATCACCGAGGCGGCAACCATGGCCATGATCGCCACGAAGGACTCCATCAGCATGCCGCCGTAACCGATGTAACGGGCGTTGGTTTCGTTGTCCAGCAGCTTGGGCGTTGTACCCGAGGAGATCAGGGCGTGGAAGCCCGAGACCGCGCCACAGGCGATGGTAATGAACAGGAACGGGAACAGGGTGCCCTTCCAGACCGGGCCGGTGCCGTCGGTGAACTGGGTCAGCGCCGGCATTTTCAGCTCTGGCGCGATGATCAGGATACCGATGGCCAGGCCGACGATGGTGCCGATCTTGAGGAAGGTCGACAGGTAGTCCCGTGGTGCCAGCACCAGCCACACCGGCAGTACCGCGGCGACAAAGCCGTAGCCCACCAGCATCCAGGTGATCTGCACGCCGGTGAAGGTGAACGCCGGGCCCCAGACCGGATCTGCGGCAACCTGGCCCCCCAGCCAGATCGACAGCAGCAACAGCACCACGCCCATCACCGAGATCTCGCCAATGCGGCCCGGGCGGATGTAGCGCATGTAGATGCCCATGAACATCGCGATCGGAATGGTCGCCATGACCGTGAACATGCCCCACGGGCTTTCGGCCAGGGCCTTGACCACGATCAGCGCCAGCACCGCGAGGATGATGATCATGATCAGGAAGCAACCGAACAGGGCGATGGTGCCCGGGATCCGGCCCATTTCCTCACGCACCATGTCGCCCAGGGAGCGACCGTTGCGACGGGTGGACAGGAACAGGACCATGAAGTCCTGCACCGCACCGGCCAGCACCACGCCGGCAATCAGCCAGAGCGTGCCCGGCAGGTAGCCCATCTGTGCGGCCAGCACCGGACCGACCAGGGGGCCGGCGCCCGCGATGGCGGCAAAGTGGTGACCGAAGAGGATGTGCTTGTTGGTCGGCACGTAGTCCAGACCATCGTTGTTGAGCACCGCCGGGGTGGCCCGACGGGGGTCCAGCTGCATCACCTTGGTGGCGATGAACAGGCTGTAGTAGCGATAGGCGACCAGGTAGATGGCCACCGCCGCGACCACGATCCACAAGGCGTTGATGGCCTCGCCACGACGCAGGGCGACCACACCCAGCGCGCAGGCCCCGATGACTGCCAGCGCCAGCCACGGAATGTGGCGTAGCAGGCTATTATTGTTGTTCATGGTTTGCTTCCACTAATGGATGAAAGACAGCCCTTGAAGTCTAGCGATACTGGCAGGAAAGACCAGCCCCCACGTTGGTCTAGAGCCTTCAACGCGGTACGCACAACAGTCCTTATGCGCCCTTGCGCAGTCCTTGGCAAGGCCTGAGCTATAGTCAGGAAGAACCCCGGAGTGCCCGATCATGAGCGACCATCAAGAACGTCGACGTTTCCAGCGTATTGCCTTCGATAGCCCCACCGAACTGCGCCAGGGCGATCGGTGCTGGCCGGTCGAGCTGATTGACCTGTCCCTCAAGGGCTTGCTGATCAAATGTCCGCAACCCTGGGACCCCGACCTGACCCAGGATTTCGAGGCCCTCGTCCACCTCGGGGAGCAGGTAACGCTGTGGATGCAGGTGGAATTGCGCCATGAGGAAGGCAACCGCCTGGGTTTTGTGTGCCTGCACACCGATCTCGATTCATCGTGCCATTTGCGCCGCCTTGTGGAGCTCAACCTGGCCGACGACCCCAAAATGATGCGTGAACTGCGCGAATTGATCGAAGAATAAAATAAGTTAGCCCCCTACCTACTTTCCTCCTCGTCACGTTTCTGTCCATTCGGACAGCTTTTTTACCCCTCTCGTCAGTTTTCACGCAGCCTTGCGAGGCCTGCGTGCGCACGTTGGAACGATAACTGCATCCAGCCTGGCACCCAAACTGGCTGTCATACTGTTCCTACGCCGATCTAAAAATTGTATACAATTCTTCTAGCGTCGGGATGTAGGACTTGTCTACAGTAGCGCCACAACAATAAAACAGAGACCCCGCCTCATGAATACGTCCTCCTCTAGCACGTCTTCAGCAGCACGTCCCGAAGACGAGAACCTTGGCCTGGGCGCCAACCTGGCGTATGGCCTGCAACACGTTCTGACCATGTATGGCGGCATTGTCGCCGTACCCCTGATTCTCGGGCAGGCAGCGGGGCTGACGCCTGCGGACATCGGCCTGTTGATCGCCGCGTCACTGTTTGCCGGTGGCCTGGCCACCCTGTTGCAAACCCTCGGCCTGCCGTTCTTCGGCTGCCAGTTGCCGCTGGTGCAAGGGGTTTCGTTTGCCGGGGTGGCGACCATGGGCGCGATCCTCAGCAACGAGAGTGGCGGCGGCATGCCCGGCGTACTGGGCGCGGTCATGGCAGCCTCGTTGATCGGTTTGCTGATCACCCCGGTGTTCTCGCGCATCACCAAGTTCTTTCCACCCCTGGTGACCGGTATCGTCATCACCACCATCGGCCTGACCCTGATGCCGGTCGCCGCACGCTGGGTGATGGGCGGCAACAGCCAGGCGCCGGACTTCGGCAGCATGGCCAACATCGGCCTGGCCGCCATGACCTTCGCCATCGTCCTGCTGCTGAGCAAGCTGGGCAGCGCCACCATCTCGCGCCTGTCGATCCTCCTGGCCATGGTGGTCGGTACCCTGATCGCCTGGGCCCTGGGCATGACCGACTTCAGCAAGGTCGCCGAAGGCCCGCTGGTGGCCTTCCCGACGCCTTTCCACTTCGGCATGCCGACCTTCCACATCGCCGCGATCCTGTCCATGTGCATCGTGATCATGGTGACCCTGGTGGAAACCTCGGCGGACATCCTCGCGGTGGGCGAGATCATCGACACCAAGGTCGACTCCAAGCGCCTGGGCAACGGCCTGCGCGCCGACATGGCGTCGAGCATCCTGGCGCCGATCTTCGGCTCCTTCACCCAGAGCGCCTTCGCCCAGAACGTCGGCCTGGTGGCCGTGACCGGGGTCAAGAGCCGCTACGTGGTCGCCACCGGCGGGGTCATCCTGGTGGTGCTCGGCCTGCTGCCGATCATGGGCCGGGTCATCGCCGCCGTGCCGACCCCGGTACTGGGTGGCGCCGGCATCGTGCTGTTCGGCACCGTGGCTGCCAGCGGTATCCGCACCCTGTCCAAGGTCAGCTACAAGAACAACGTCAACCTGATCATCGTCGCCGCCTCGCTGGGCTTCGGCATGATCCCGATCGCCGCACCGAACTTCTACCACCACTTCCCGAACTGGTTCGAGACCATCTTCCACTCCGGCATCAGCTCGGCGGCGATCATGGCCATTCTCCTCAACCTGATCTTCAACCACTTCACCACCGGTAACTCCGACCAGCAGTCGGTGTTCGCCGCCGCCTACGAACGCACCATCCAGTATTCCGATATCTCGGCCCTGCGTGATGGCGACTACTTCAAGGATGGCAAGCTGTTCGACGCCGAGGGCAAGGAGGTACCGCTGCTCGACGAGAGTGAGGACAACCCGCCGGCCAGGCGCCAGACGGCCGCCGCCGAACACTGAGTCAGCCGTAGTAAATGAAAAAGGGCCGATGCACATGCATCGGCCCTTTTTTAGTTGCCGGTTACTCGAACAAGGCGTCCAGGGCCTGCTCCAGCCGGGTCACGGCGATTACCTGAAGGCCCGCCGGGGCTTCCTTGGGCGCGTTGCCCTTGGGCACGATGGCGCGCTTGAAGCCGTGCTTGGCCGCCTCTTTCAGGCGCTCCTGGCCGCTGGGCACCGGGCGCACCTCGCCGGACAGGCCGACCTCACCGAACACCAGCAGGCTATTGTCCAGCGGTCGGTTGCGCAGGCTGGACATGATTGCCGCCATCAGCGCCAGGTCGGAGGCCGTTTCCAGCACCTTGACCCCACCCACCACGTTGAGGAACACATCCTGGTCGTGGGTCGGGATGCCGCCATGGCGATGCAGCACCGCCAGCAGCATGGCCAGGCGATTCTGGTCCAGGCCCAGGGTCACCCGGCGCGGGTTGGACAGGTGGCTGTCGTCGACCAGCGCCTGGACTTCCACCAGCATCGGCCGGGTACCCTCCCAGGTGGCCATGACCACGCTGCCGGGCACCTCCTCCTGGGCACGGGTGAGGAAGATCGCCGAGGGGTTGGAGACTTCCTTGAGCCCGCGATCGGTCATGCCGAACACGCCCAGTTCGTTGACCGCACCAAAACGGTTCTTCACCGCCCGCAGCAAGCGCAGACGACCATCGGACTCGCCCTCGAAATACAGCACGGTATCGACCATGTGCTCCAGCACCCGCGGCCCTGCCAGCGCGCCCTCCTTGGTGACATGGCCGACCAGGAAGATCGCCGTGCCGCTCTGCTTGGCGTAACGCACCAGCAAGGCGGCGCTTTCGCGCACCTGGGACACGCCACCGGGGGCCGACTGCAACTGCTCGGTGAAGATCGTCTGGATCGAGTCGATGACCATGACCTTGGGCTTCTCCACCCGGGCGGTGGCGATGATCGCCTCGATGCAGGTTTCGGTCATCACCCGCAGCTGGTCCTGGGGCAGGCCCAGGCGCCGTGCACGCATCGCCACCTGCTGCTGGGACTCCTCGCCGGTAACGTACAGCGCCGGCATGCGCGAGGCAATGGCGCACAGGGTCTGCAGCAGGATGGTCGACTTGCCGATGCCCGGGTCGCCCCCGATCAGCACCACCGAGCCGTCAACCAGACCGCCGCCCAGCACCCGGTCCAGCTCGGCGCTGGCGGTGGTGAAGCGGGGAATTTCCTCGACACTGACCTCAGCCAGGGTCTTGATCTGTGCCTGCTGCCCGGCCCAGCCGGTGCGACCGCTGGGCGCCGCGGCGCCACCGCTTTCCACCACGGTCTCGACCAGGGTGTTCCAGGCACCGCACTCGCCGCACTGCCCGGCCCACTTGGGGAAGGTCGCGCCGCACTCGGTGCAGCCGTACATGCGCTTGGCCTTGGCCATGGGGACGGTCCTCTGCAAAAAGGCACCATGATAACTGACCCGGGTAACCTCCACGGCCCCTCAAATCGACAAAACTATTCGATATAACCGCGGTCTGTAGCCGCTGCGCGGCGCATGAAGCGCGTAGCTGATTTACACTGCGTTTACCAACCTCATCTGTTACAAGGAATAAACCATGGGCGTGCTCAGTGAATTCAAGGCCTTCGCGGTCAAAGGGAATGTGGTCGACATGGCCGTCGGTATCATCATCGGCGCGGCCTTCGGCAAGATCGTTTCGTCCTTTGTAGGCGATGTGGTGATGCCCCCGATCGGTTTGCTGATCGGCGGCGTGGACTTCAGTGACCTGGCGGTCACCCTCAAGGCCGCCGAAGGCGACGCACCCGCCGTGGTGCTGGCCTACGGCAAATTCATCCAGACCGTGCTGGACTTCGTGATCGTCGCCTTCGCGATCTTCATGGGTGTGAAAGCGATCAACCGCCTCAAGCGCGAAGAAGCGGCGGCCCCGGCCGAGCCACCGGCCCCTACCAAGGAAGAAGTGCTGCTGACCGAAATCCGCGACCTGCTCAAGGCGCAGAACCGGCAACCCTGAATTCACCTGTAGGAGCGGGCTTGTCCCGCGATGCGTTGCGACAGACACACCGCAATCGCGGGGCAAGTCGAATCGTCGCACCGCCGCTCCTACCAGTAGTTTTCCACCGCCACCTGCCCCGGGCGGCGGCTCAGGCTCAGGTTCAGGCCGCGCTGCTTGAGCACCTGGCGGGTGTCATCGATCATCTGCGGATTGCCGCAGAGCATCACCCGCGAGTGCTCCGGTGTCAGTGCCAGGCCCGCGGCGCGCTCCAGTTCACCATTCTCGATCAGGGTGGTGATGCGCTCGGTGAGGGCGCCCGGGTGCTGTTCACGGGTGACCACCGGTATGAACTGCAACTTGCCCGCGTATTCGGCCAGGTAGTCGCGTTGTTCGAGGCCGGCGATCAGGTCCAGGTAGGCCAGCTCCTTCGCCTCGCGTACCGAGTACACCAGCTTGATCGAGTCGAAGCGCTCCCAGGCCTCGAAGTCCTGCAGGATCGACACGAACGGCGCGATGCCGGTACCGGTGGCCAGCAACCACAGGTCACGCCCGTCGACGAAGCGATCGAGGGTGAGGAAGCCGAAGGCCTGGCGATCGATCAGCAAGCTGTCGTCTTCCTTCAGGCGACTCAGCTCACTGGTGAATTCGCCCCCCGGCACGACGATGGAAAAGAAATCCAGGTGCTCGTCATGGGGCGCCGAGACCATCGAATAGGCGCGCCAGACCACACTGCCATCGGCCTTGGTCACGCCCAGGCGGGCGAACTGGCCGGAGCGGAAGCGGAAGCCCGGATCACGAGTGGTGCGCAGGCTGAACAGGCTGGGGGTCAGCGGCTGGACGTCGAGCAACGTCTGGCGGGTGAACTTTTCAGCGCTGGCAGTCATGACGTGCTCCAAAAATCAGATGCGCACAGTGTCGCGCAAACGGGCCGGGATAAACACCACCGGATTGTAATGGCTTCGCCCGGCGCCGATCTGCCCAGCTTCGAAATCAAGAACAGGTCTGACAGAAAGACTGACAAATCTATAGCAAAAAAACCCAACAAAATTGTCAGGCATTTCCTACAATGCAATTCACCTGATCGGAGTATGGACCCACCTCAGCGCGAGATTTTCGCCATGCCTCATTGGAAAGAGGAACAACTACAACAGTTGCTGAGTGAAACCTGCGAGCACCGTTTATTCGACGTAGCCGTTTCCCTGGTACAACAACTGGACATGGAATACCTGTCGTTCGGTATGCGCGTGCAGGTTGCTACCCAGCGCCCGCAGGTCAGGATCTACAACAACTACCCCGAAGCCTGGAATGAGCGCTACCAGAGCGGCGACTACATGAAGATCGACCCGATCGCCGCCCATTGCCACCACTCCCTGCTGCCGATTCTCTGGCACGATGAAGTCTTCCGAGAGACACCGCAGTTCTGGGAGGAGGCGCGCTCCCATGGACTTCGACACGGCTGGAGCCAGGCAGCCCACGACGCGCGCCATAACCAGAGCATGTTGAGCGTGGTTCGCAGCCACACCCCCGTCGGGCTCGATGAATTCTACGACAAGGCGGGCCAGACGATCTGGTTGTGCAACCTGATGCACACCGTGATGCTCGATCGACAGTTTGCCAGCGCCACGCCCTCCTACCACCTCTCCGACCGAGAAACCGAAGTGCTGAAGTGGTCGGCCGCCGGCAAGACCGCCGCCGACATCGCCTGCATCCTCAGCCTGTCGCAGAGCACGGTGAATTTCCACATTCGCAGCATCATCACCAAGATGAACACCAGCAACAAGGCCGGCGCCATTGCCATTGCCGCCATGAACGGACTGCTGGAATAACCCCTGCCCGGCAAAGCCCTGTAGAATCCCGGCCCTGTAGAACGCCCGCCAGATGCGCCGCGTGCCCATGCCCCAGAGCCTTACGCCATGCCTTTGCTGACCAGCCCTTTCGCCGAACTCGACCTGCTCCGCCAGCCCGAGCAAGCCAACGATCCCTTGCAAGCCTTCGATGCGGCCGACGAATACCTGCTGGAGCACCTGGCCGAACAGGCCCCGGCGCCCGCTACCCGCGTGCTGGTGCTCAATGACAGCTTCGGTGCCCTGGCGATCAGCCTGAGTGGCAAGCTCGCGGTGCACAGCAGCGGCGACTCGCACCTGGCCCGCCTGGGCCTGGAGAAAAACCTGGTGCGCAACGGCCAGGCGTTCGACGCCGTGCCTTTCACACCGGCCAGCCTCCCCTGGCAAGGCACCTACGACCGGGTCCTGGTGCGCGTGCCCAAGACCCTGGCGCTGCTCGAAGAGCAACTGATCCGCCTGCAGGGGCATCTGGCCCCGGGAGCCCAGGTGATCGCCGGGGCGATGATCAAACACCTGCCGCGCGCGGCGGGCGACCTGCTGGAAAAATACATCGGCCCGGTGCAGGCTTCACTGGCCCGCAAGAAAGCCCGCCTGCTGATTGCCACGGCCGAGGGCAAGGGGCCGTTCACCTCGCCCTACCCGACCCGCTATCAGCTGGATACGCCGCGCCTGGAACTGCTCAACCACGCCAACGTGTTCTGCCGCGAAGGCCTGGACATCGGTACCCGCGCATTCCTGCCGCACCTGCCCACCGGCCTGGGCTCGGCCCGGGTAGCCGATCTTGGTTGCGGCAACGGCGTGCTGGCCATCGCCAACGCCCTGGCCAACCCGCAAGCCCACTACACCCTGGTCGACGAGTCCTACATGGCCACCCAGTCGGCGCTGGAGAACTGGCAGGCGGCGCTGGGTGATCGTGAAGTCGATGTCAGGGCTGGCGACGGCCTCGCCGGCCAGCCGGCGCAATCGCTGGATGTGGTGCTGTGCAACCCGCCCTTCCACCAGCAACAGGTGGTCGGCGACTTCCTCGCCTGGCGCATGTTCCAGCAGGCGCGCGAAGCCCTGGTGGTCGGTGGCGCGTTGTACATCGTCGGCAACCGCCACCTGGGTTATCACAGCAAGCTGGCGCGCCTGTTCCGTGGTGTCGATCAAGTGGCGGCGACGCCCAAGTTCGTGGTGCTCAAGGCGCGTAAATAACCCTGCAGCGGTGGGAGCGGGCTTGCCCCGCGATTGCGGGGCATCAGCTACATCGTATCGCGGGGCAAGCCCGCTCCTACTCTTGCTCTTGATCTTCATGCGCATTGTTTCAGGCGCCGCAGAATGCGACTTCAGGAGGCCGAGCGGAGGTGCCTGGAGGGGCCGTGCGCAGCACCTTCGGCGTAGCCGAAGAACGCGAGCCGTAGACTTGGCGAAGCAAGT
>NZ_JALRNF010000090.1 GCF_030272895.1 Pseudomonas sp. BGr12
TTTTTTACCCAGGGTTCAGCTTACGCTTGAACGACCGGGATGTTGGCGCTCGCCGCCGCTTCGCGGAACTCGGCGATCTGGTCGAAGCTCAGGTAGCGGTAGACGTCGGCAGCCATGCTGTCGATGTTCTTCGCGTACTCCATGTACTCTTCGACGGTCGGCAGTTTGCCCAGGATCGAGGCAACGGCCGCCAGCTCTGCCGAGGCCAGGTAGACGTTGGTGGCGTCGCCCAGGCGGTTCGGGAAGTTACGGGTGGAGGTGGAGACCACGGTCGAACCGGTCTGCACCCGTGCCTGGTTACCCATGCACAGCGAGCAGCCTGGCATTTCCATGCGTGCACCGGCCTTGCCGTAGATGCCGTAGTAGCCTTCTTCGGTCAGCTGGTGGGCGTCCATCTTGGTTGGCGG
>NZ_JALRNF010000091.1 GCF_030272895.1 Pseudomonas sp. BGr12
ATCGTTGGTCTGCGTGACACCGCTACCACCACCTGCACCGGCGTTGAGATGTTCCGCAAGCTGCTGGACGAAGGTCGTGCTGGCGAGAACTGCGGCGTGCTGCTGCGCGGCACCAAGCGTGACGACGTTGAGCGTGGCCAGGTTCTGGTCAAGCCAGGTTCGGTCAAGCCGCACACCAAGTTCACCGCAGAAGTCTACGTTCTGAGCAAGGAAGAAGGCGGCCGTCACACTCCGTTCTTCAAAGGCTACCGTCCACAGTTCTACTTCCGTACTACTGACGTGACCGGTAACTGCGAACTGCCAGAAGGCGTTGAAATGGTAATGCCAGGTGACAACATCCAGATGACTGTCACCCTGATCAAGACCATCGCAATGGAAGACGGTCTGCGCTTCGCTATCCG
>NZ_JALRNF010000092.1 GCF_030272895.1 Pseudomonas sp. BGr12
CCGTCGACCGTCAAGTTGACCGCCGACGTCAGCACCATCGGCGAAGGTGGTGTGATTACCTACACCGCCACCGTCAGCGCGCCGGTGACCGGCACCCCATTGGTGATCAACCTCACCAACGGCCAGCAAATCGTCATCGGTGTCGGTCAGAGCACTGGCACCGTGCAGTTCACTGCACCGGACAACGTGCACAACACCAACCTCGATCTGACCAACAGCATCAAGGACGTTTCGGGTGGCAACTACGAGGACCTGACCGCTTCCGGCGAGACCACCGTCACCGTTACTGACGGCCCGGGCACCCAGGATGAAACTGGCCTGAAGCTGACCGCCACCCCGTCGGTCAACGAAGGTGGCGAGATCACCTACACCGCGACGCTGACCAA
>NZ_JALRNF010000093.1 GCF_030272895.1 Pseudomonas sp. BGr12
CGAAGGGTGCTGCGCACCCGCCCCCTCCAGACACCTCCGCTCGGCCTCCTGAAGTCGCGAAGTTACGGGTGGCGCCTGTGCTTACGCATCTTCGAAAGCAGAGGTTGGCGTAGCCTGGCTGACGCCATCGCGGGACAAGCCCGCTCCCACTCTTGCTCTTGTTCCAGGGCATGTCGAATTCCCGGCAGCTTTGCCTGCCGAGAAGTGTCAGCCATGTCCCCGCACACCTGTCTACCCTGTGTCCGGTCCAGACACAAAGCCAAAGTGAGTAACGACCCGCTCTTGCTCTTGATCTTGCTCTTGATCTTCATGCACGTCAGTTCAGGCGCTGCAGAATGCGACTTCAGGAGGCCGAGTGGAGGTGCCTGGAGGGGCCGTGCG
>NZ_JALRNF010000094.1 GCF_030272895.1 Pseudomonas sp. BGr12
GCCATTTTCAGCATGGCCAGGGCGTGCAGCGGGATGTCAGGGCGCGACCAGGCGTCCGGGGCAGGGGACAGGTCGTCGGTGTTGGTTTCACCCGGGACCTTGAAGACGGTCAGGGTGTACTTCTGCTCGATGGCAGGGCGGGCGGTGAACCACTCGCCAGCGGCCCAGGATTCCAGCACGGCCTTGGCGTGAACGTTGCCGGCCTTGGCTTTTTCGGCCACGTCGTGGAAGGCATCGAACATCAGCAGGGTGTGCTTGAGTTGTTCGGCGGCGACGGCGCCCAGTTCGGCGTCATCCAGCAGCTCGACCAGGGTGGCGATGTTGTAGCCGCCCTGCATGGTGCCCAGCAGTTCGGT
>NZ_JALRNF010000095.1 GCF_030272895.1 Pseudomonas sp. BGr12
CGTGCTCAAGGATCTCGATCCTGAGCTGGCGGTCGATGGTGTCTGGGACAACCACGAGGTGGTCACCCGCATCGACGACGAGAAAGAACAGCGTGAGATGACCGAGCGCCTGACCTGCACCCCCGGCATTGACCACTTCCTGCAGGTCGAAGAGTACCCGCTGGTCGATTTCGTCGAGATCGTTGCCAAGTTCAATACTAACTTAGGCCACGTGCTGGCCGGCTAGCGCTTCTCCGTACGCTGCATGCGTGGCGGGCAGCTCGTCTTGAGCTGGATGGACGTGGTCGGTGAGGTCGGCTGGGAGGTGCGCCAGCAGTGCGGTGCGGGGGGTATGGTCGTGGGGTAGGGGGTGGT
>NZ_JALRNF010000096.1 GCF_030272895.1 Pseudomonas sp. BGr12
GTACTCGGCCAGGTTGATGACAATGCCTTCGCGCGGACCCGGCGCCAGGATGAAGCGGCTCGGCATGATGATCTCGGTGCCCGCGCAGGCCAGCCAAGGGTCGACGCAGGGGTTGGCGGCGATCATTTCCAGGTAGCCCAGGTCGTTGGCGGTGCCGATATCGGCGAAGGTATCTTCGTACTTGGCCTTGATCACCTGGGCCTGGCCAATGACGTCTTCACCAGGCGGTGGCAGGGGAAACTCCAGCGCAGCAGCAGGCCCGGCCGCCAGCAGGGCGGCCAGGGACAGGCAACGGGTGACGGGGGGAAAGCGCGGCAACATCCGGGAAATCGTTCGCTAATTCTGTGAGGT
>NZ_JALRNF010000097.1 GCF_030272895.1 Pseudomonas sp. BGr12
AGCGTCAGGCGAGGGGGTGTTTCCCGGCGACGCAACATTTGGGTACACCGGGTAGGATGAAGGTGCGGCGACCTGAGGCGTCAGTGCCGGAGGCCGTAGTCGATGACGATGCCCTGGGCCCGCAGCGCCTGGATCAAGCCCCGGCGGACCTTGGGCAGGTCAAGCATGGTCTGGCTGAGTAGCCGGCCGACTTCCTGCGCCGTGTAGCGCTGCCTGTGCTCCGGCGTACTGCTGCCGGCCATGCCGTCGCGGTCCAGCAGCCAGTTGAGCAGGTCGGCGACCTGCTGGTCTTTGAGCGCCGACTGGGAAACGCCCGGCACCCTGACCAGGAACTCACGGCCACCCTCG
>NZ_JALRNF010000098.1 GCF_030272895.1 Pseudomonas sp. BGr12
CACTGCAGCAGGGTGTCAGCACCTTGCTGCACCAGACGCAGAAT
This sequence comes from Pseudomonas sp. BGr12, assembly GCF_030272895.1. Classification (GTDB taxonomy): domain Bacteria; phylum Pseudomonadota; class Gammaproteobacteria; order Pseudomonadales; family Pseudomonadaceae; genus Pseudomonas. Next base: position 45 of record NZ_JALRNF010000098.1, read on the forward strand.
ACCCAGCGCCGGGTCGTACGGGTTGCCGCCAACGTAGTTGCTGGTCAAATACATAAGCCCATCGATGTTGAGGATGTCGCCATTGGCGCCGGCGACAAAGTCACTGACCAGCAGATGGCCGATGGAGTCCTGCACAAAGTAAACGTCACGTCCGCTGCCGCCGTCGACGGTGGTGTCGGAATTGGGATTGCTCTGGCGGACCGCGATAAAATCGTCACCGGCACCCGCTTCCAGGCTGTTGTTGCTTTCCTTATCAATGTTGCTGATTTCGACTTCGGAAATAATGTCATTTCCATCG
>NZ_JALRNF010000099.1 GCF_030272895.1 Pseudomonas sp. BGr12
CTCATCTCGGCCTTGCGCTGGTCCAGCGCCAGGTAATAGGCGCGACTAATGGCCGGCTGCAGGTTTTCCACGGTTTACTGCAGGTAGGGGTTGTCGGCGAACGGATAGGCCGCGCGCATCACGGCAAAGCTCTCTTCGACGAAGGACTTGATGTCTTCGCGCTCGCATGCGGAGGTCAAACGCTGCTGGTTGGTGAGAAAAGGCAGCAGGTCTCCCTGCAGGCGCCAGCCCAGTGCCACGGCGTTGCCCAGCAGGATGTAGAACTCGGCCTTCAGTGTGCACAGGCTGCGCACGCCATGGGCTTCGAGTTCGGTCACATGGGCGCCACGACGGGGCAGGAT
>NZ_JALRNF010000009.1 GCF_030272895.1 Pseudomonas sp. BGr12
CTGCGCAGCCGATCGCAGGCTTCGCCAGCTCCCACAGTTGCCATTCGATTGCAGGGTATCTGCGGGAGCTGCCGCCAAGCTGCGATCCTGGCTGGTGGGCCTGCTGGTGACCTCGCCGCTGTACTACTGGCTGGCCAGCCGCGATTCGGCGTACCGTCGCCGGCAGCGGTCGGCGCAACTGGCGATGCAGTAATCGGCGGCTGCTGCGCAGCCGATCGCAGGCTTCGCCAGCTCCCACAGTTGCCATTCGATTGCAGGGTATCTGTGGGAGCTGCCGCCAGGCTGCGATCGGCCGCGAAGCGGGCGTAGAACCTGACAACCCGGTGCATCAGACCCACCGTGCGGTCAGCCGCGATCGCGGGACAGGCCCGCGCCTACCGTTGCCGGCTCCTGGCTGCGGCTCACCCACCAGCCAAAGCACGCCGCGGTAAAGAACATGATCAGGCTGTAGATCGCCGCCGGGATCGCCATGGTTGCGTTGTTCAGCAAACTCGGCGCCAGGGCCAGGGCAATGGCCAGGGTGCCGTTGTGGATGCCGATCTCCATGCCGATGGCAATCGCCTGGCGCTTGGGGATCTGCAACAGCCGCGGCAGCCAATAACCGATGCCCAGGCTCAGCAGATTGAACAGCAGCGCCGCACCACCCACCACCGGGGCGTAGTTGAGGACGGTCTGCCAGTCCTTGACCATCGCCAGGACCACGGTAAAGGCCAGGAACAACGCGGCAACGATCTTCATCGGCCGCTCCATGCGCGCGGCAAAGCCCGGCGCCAGGCGGCGGATCAGCATGCCGATGGCCACTGGCACCAGGACGATGGCGAACACCTGCAGCACTTTGGCGAACTGCAGGGGAATGGCCTGGCCGGCCTCCATGAAGTACGCCAGCGACAGGTTCACCAGCAGCGGCATGGTCAGGATCGCGATCAGTGAGTTGACCGCGGTCAACGTCACGTTCAACGCCACATCGCCGTGGGCCAGGTGGCTGAACAGGTTGGCGGTGGTGCCCCCAGGCGAGGCGGCCAGCAGCATCAGGCCGACGGCCAGGGCCGGGGCCAGACCGAAGCCCTTGGCGATCAAAAAGCAGATAAAAGGCAGCAGCAGGATCTGGCAGGCCAGCCCGATCACCACCGGTTTGGGAAATTTCACCACCCGGGCGAAGTCGGCCAGGGTCAGGGTCAGGCCCAATCCCAGCATGATGAAGCCCAGGGCGAGGGGCAGGAAGGCGCTGAGCAATGGCGATGCAGTCATGTCAGGATCTCGCGTAAAGGGATGTGCGCCAGTGTAGGCGAGGATTGCAGCGGGTGTGGCCGGGCAGCCGCCTGTAAGGTTGTCGCTGGGGGTGGCACTGGTGTAGAACGGCGGTGCACTGATTGAACAAGAGTCCGTCGATGACCGAGCGCACCACCTCTTCCCATTGGGCCAGCACTATCGTCCAGTCCCTTGAACTGCAGGGTGTGGATTGTCGTCGGTTGTTCGCCGGGCTGGGCCTGGACTACAGCGCGCTGAGCGACACCGAGGCGCGCTTCCCCCAGGACGCCATGACCCGCCTGTGGCAACAGGCGACCCTGGTATCCGGCAACCCGGCCATTGGCCTGGGCATGGCCCGGGTGGTCAGGCCTTCGGCCATGCACGTGGTCGGCTATACGCTGATGTCCAGCCATTGCTTGCTCGAAGGCATTCACAGCCTGGTGCGCTATCAGCGGATCATCGGCGAGGCGGCGGACCTGGCCCTGCAGTCCACGGCCCAGGGCTATGAGCTGACCCTGGCGATACAGGGCGACCGCTTGCCCTCGACCCGGGAGAGCGCCGAAGGCTCGCTGGCCTACTTCCTGGCGTTCTGTCGCTGGCTGGCCTGCCGGCCATTGCAACCGCGACTGGTGCGCCTGCGCGGTGCCGCGCCGCGTGACTGCACACCCTATCAGGCGGTGTTCCAGGCACCGTTGCAATTCGATGCCGAGCATTACGCCCTGTGCTTTGCCGAGGAAGACCTGCAGGCACCGCTGCCCGGCGCCAATGCCGAACTTGCCAGGCTGCACCAGCGTTATGCCGACGATTACCTCAGCCGCTACGCCGACGCCCCGGTCAGCCAGCAGGTGCGCCAGTTGCTGTTCCAGATGCTGCCCCGCGGCGAGCCTAGGCGCGAGGCGCTGGCCCAGGCCTTGTTGCTGTCCGAGCGCACCTTGCAGCGCCGCCTGCAGGAAGAGGGCAGCAGCTTTCACCAGTTGCTCGACGATACCCGCCGGACCCTGGCCGAACAGTACATGGCGCAACCGGCCTTGAGCCTGCAGGAAATCGGCTACCTGCTGGGTTTCTCGGCGCCCAGCACCTTCTTTCGCGCCTTCCGCCGCTGGTTCGACTGCACCCCCAACGAGTACCGGGCCCGCCGCTGAGCTCAATGGCTGGCCTGGTACAGCGAACGGCGCGGCTGGGCGAACACCCGTCGCAGCATGGGCTCGAAGAATGCCAGCGGCAGGATTTCGCCGTCCGGGTCGAAGGCGGCCGCGTCATAGCGGGCACAGAACTCGATGGTGCGCTGGTACTGCGGGTGCTGCTTGAATTGCTCGCGCAGGTGGCGGTCCATGCCCAGGTGGTGGAAGAAGTAGTAACCCTGGAAGATCCCGTGGTGCTCGATCATCCAGTGATTCTCGGGGCTGACGAAGGGTTTGAGGATCGCCGCGCCGATATCGGCATGGTTGTAGCTGCCCAGGGTGTCGCCGATGTCGTGGAGCAGGGCGCAGACCACATACTCTTCGTCCTCGCCGGCGCTGTAGGCGAGGGTGGCGGTTTGCAGCGAATGGGTCAGGCGATCTACCGGGAAGCCACCGAAATCACCTTCGAGCAGGCGCAGGTGGGCCAGGATGCGCTCGGGCAGGCCGGCGGCGAAATCGGGGAAGTGCCGGGCAATGATGGCCCAGTCTTCGGCGGTGCCGTCGTCCATATGGGTAAAGCGGGCGCGTGCGGTCATTGGCGGCTCCTTGGCCTGGCGGTCGATGGGGTGAGGATAAGCGGCACCTGAGGTGCGCCCAATCACCGCAGGCGCCAGATTGCTCGCTTTGTTGGCCATTCTGGCTTGCGCATTGCCTTGTCGGTCCGGCGCCCAGGCAGTAGCATTTGCGTTTTACTCAAGGATTCGATCGCCGATGCAGTTCCAGCCAGGCATTCTCGCCGCCCCCGTTCCCGCCCAGGGCCGTCACCTGTTTTTCACCCTGCACACGCCGGCGGCCTTGTCGGCTGTACTCGACGCGCTGCTGCAGCAGGTCGACGGCAGCCGCGTGGTGGCCGGTTTCGGCGCGCCGCTGGTGCAGGCGCTGGGGCGCAGCATCGAAGGCCTGCGCGAGTTTCCGCGCCTGACTGCCACGGTCGACAACCCCTGCACCCAGCACGACCTGTGGCTGTGGCTGCGTGGCGAGGATCGCGGTGACCTGTGGCTGCTGAGCCAGGACCTGGAAAAACTGCTGGCCCCGGCCTTGCGCCTGGTCGAGGCCACCGACGCGTTCCGCCACAAGGACGGTCATGACCTGACCGGTTATGAAGACGGTACGGAAAACCCGGTCGAAGACGCTGCTGTCGAGGCCGCTATCGTTGCCGGCGACGTGCCGGGCCTGAGCGGTTCGAGCTTTGCCGCCTTCCAGTTGTGGCGCCATGACCTGGCCGGTTTCAAGGCCATGCCGCAGACCGAGCAGGACAACATCATCGGCCGGCGCCTGGAGGACAACGAAGAGCTCGACGACGCGCCGGCTTCGGCCCACGTCAAACGCACCGCCCAGGAGAGCTTCGACCCCGAGGCCTTCATCGTCCGCCGCTCCATGCCCTGGGCCGACCAGCGCGGTGCGGGCCTGGCGTTCCTGGCCTTCGGTCGTTCCTTCGATGCCTTCGAAGTGCAGCTGCGGCGCATGAGTGGCCTGGAAGACGGGGTGGTGGATGCCCTGTACCGCTTCAGCCGGCCGCTGACCGGTGGCTACTACTGGTGCCCGCCGATCAATGCACAGGGCTTGGACCTCAGCGCCCTGATCGGCTGAGTAACACTGTGGGAGCATCTGTCTTTGTGGGAGCCGGCGAAGCCTGCGATCGACTGCGCAGCAGTCGCAATCCGGTCACCTCATTGAGTCAGGTGTACTGAGGCGGTCTGGTTTTACGGCCGCTTCGCGCCCGATCGCAGCCTATCGGCAGCTCCCACAACGTCCGGGCATACCGGGAACCCTTGTGGGAGCTGGCGAAGCCTGCGATCGGCTACACAGGTATAAATAATTTTACGGACTTTTTACGAAGGGCCGCGGCGCATACAGGGATACTGCCCGTGTATTACCTGATGTTTCAGGCCCTCCGTACCCGAGAAGTCCAGCCGTGAGCCAAACCGCATCCGCCGCCACCGCCCATTCCCCCGTAAAATCCTCATCAATCAGCCTGCTCATCGCCGCCGCCGGTGTGGTCTATGGCGATATCGGCACCAGTCCGCTGTACACCCTCAAGGAGGTCTTCGCCGGCCACTATGGGGTGCAGGCCAACCATGACGGGGTGCTGGGCATCCTGTCGCTGGTGTTCTGGTCGCTGATCTGGGTGGTGACCGTCAAGTACGTGCTGTTCGTGCTGCGCGCCGACAACCAGGGCGAGGGCGGCATCATGGCCCTGACCGCCCTGGCCCGGCGCGCAGCGGCGCCTTTTCCGCGACTGAGCCGGGTGCTGGTGTTGCTCGGCCTGTTCGGTGCGGCACTGTTCTACGGCGACAGCATGATCACCCCGGCAATTTCCGTGCTGTCGGCGGTCGAAGGCCTGCAACTGGCCTTCGACGGCATCGGTCACTGGGTGGTGCCGATCGCCGTGGTGGTGCTGGTGGCGCTGTTCCTGATCCAGAAACACGGCACGGCGCGCATCGGCATCCTCTTCGGGCCGGTGATGGTGCTGTGGTTCACCGTGCTGGGCGCGCTGGGCGTTTATGGCATCGTCCAGCGCCCGGAAGTGCTGCTGGCCCTGAATCCGGCCTGGGCGGTGCAGTTCTTCGTGGTGCATCCGGGCATCGGTGTTGCCATTCTCGGCGCCGTGGTGCTGGCCCTGACCGGCGCCGAGGCGCTGTATGCCGACATGGGCCACTTCGGCCGTAAGCCCATCGCCCGGGCCTGGATCCTGCTGGTGCTGCCGGGGCTGGTGCTGAACTACTTCGGCCAGGGCGCGCTGATCCTCGGCAACCCTGAAGCGGTGCGCAACCCGTTCTACCTGCTGGCGCCGAACTGGGCCTTGCTGCCCATGGTCGGGCTGGCCACCCTGGCGACCATCATCGCCTCCCAGGCGGTGATTTCCGGCGCGTTCTCGCTGACCCGCCAGGCCATCCAGCTGGGCTATGTACCGCGCATGTTCATCCAGCACACCTCCAGCCAGGAGCAGGGCCAGATCTACATCAGCATGGTCAACTGGGCGCTGATGGTCGGCGTGGTGCTGCTGGTGATCGGCTTCGAGTCGTCGGGCGCCCTGGCGGCCGCCTACGGGGTGGCGGTGACGGGCACCATGCTGATCACCACCTTGCTGTCGGCGGCCGTGGTGTTGCTGCTGTGGAAGACCCCGCGCTGGCTGGCCGTGCCGCTGCTGCTGGGCTTCTTGCTGGTCGACAGCCTGTACTTTGCCGCCAACGCGCCGAAGATCTTCCAGGGCGGCGCCTTCCCGGTGATCGCCGGTATCGCCCTGTTCATCCTGATGACCACCTGGAAGCGCGGACGCAAGATCATCGTCGAGCGTCTCGATGAGTCGTCATTGCCGCTGCCATTGTTCATCGCCAGCATCGCCGCGCAACCGCCGCACCGGGTCCAGGGCACGGCGGTGTTCCTCACCGCCCGCGCCGATGCCGTGCCCCATGCGTTGCTGCACAACCTGCTGCACAACCAGGTGCTGCATGAGCGGGTGGTGTTGCTGACCGTGGTGTCCCAGGACCGCCCGCGGGTCCCGGACAGCGAGCGCTTCGAGGTACAGGACTTCGGTACCGGCTTCTACCGGGTCAACCTCAACTTCGGCTTTATCGAAGAGCCCGACGTGCCGGCCGCCTTGCAGCTGTGCCATGTGCCGGCGCTGGATTTCAGCCCGATGGGGACGACCTACTTCCTCAGCCGCGAGACGGTCATCCCGACCAAGCGCATCGGCATGGCGCGCTGGCGCGAAGCGCTGTTCGCCTTCTTGCTGAAGAATGCCAACAGCAACCTCAAGTACTTCAACCTGCCGCTCAACCGGGTGATCGAGTTGGGGACCCAGGTAGAGATGTAGCAGCGGATGTGTCCCGTGCTTCACGGGCGAATTCGACAAAGGCCCTGAGCGCCGCCGGCACATGCCGGCGGCTGGGGTAGTACAGGTGCAGGCCGGGGTAGTAGGGGCACCAGTCCGCCAGCACCTGCACCAACCGGCCATCGGCCAGCTGTTCCCAGACCATGTCCTCGAACACGTAGGCCAGGCCCGCGCCGCGCAGGGCCGGGTCGACCATCAGGCCGACATCGCCCAGTACCAGCGGGCCTTCGACGTCGATTTCCAGGGCAATGCCGCCACGCTCGAATTCCCAGCGATAGAACGCGCCGCTGGGAAAGCGGTGGCGGATGCACGGCAGGCCGCGCAGGTCTTCCGGCCGTTGTGGTAGCGGATGCCGGGCGAAGAAGGCCGGAGCAGCGACCACCACCGAACGCAGGTAGGGGCCGATGGCCAGGGAGATCATATCGGCCTGCAGGCGTTCACCGAAGCGCACCCCGGCGTCGAAGCCAGCGGAGACGATATCCACCAGCGCATCGTCGCTGACGATGTCCAGGGTGATGTCCGGGTAGGCCGCCAGGAACCGGCTCGCCAGCGGCAGCAGGATCAACTGCGCGGCAGCGCGGCCGGCGCTGATGCGCAGGGTGCCCGAGGGCTTGTCGCGCAGGTTGTTGAGGTCTTCGAGGGCGTCATCGATATCGCGAAATGCCGGCTTGAGCCGTGCATACAAGCGCTCTCCGGCTTCGGTCAGGGCCACGCTGCGGGTGGTGCGGTTGAACAGGCGCACGTCCAGCCGGGTTTCCAGGGCGCGCAAGGCATGGCTCAGTGCCGAGGGCGAGACGCCCAGGGCGATCGCCGCCTTGCTGAAATTGAGGTGCTCGGCGATGCACAGGAAGATCGACAGGTCGGCGGCGGAAGGCGCTTTCATTAGTGAATATCCCTCACAAACCCATGTGAAATTATTGGGATTATCACATCAACCCGCCGGATTTACAGTGACGTCAACACATCGACAAGGCCCTGCACCGTGCAGGGTCGATGACAGGAGACGTTAGCATGCGTACTTGGCTGATTACCGGAGCTTCCCGTGGATTTGGTGCACTGATCGCGGCAAAGGCGCTGCAGGCTGGCGATGCGGTCATCGCCAGCGCGCGCAAGCCTGAAGACATCGAGGCGCGGCTGGGGGCGCATCCCAACCTGCTGGCGGTGCGCCTGGATGTCACCCGCCAGGAGCAGGCCCACCAGGCCGTCGCCGAAGGCATCAAGCGCTTCGGGCGCATCGATGTACTGGTCAACAATGCCGGCTTCGGGGTGCTGGGCGCGGTGGAAGAAACCAGTGCCGAAGAAACCGAGCGCCTGTTCGCCACCAACGTCTTCGGCGTGCTCAACGTCACCCGTGCAGTACTGCCGCACATGCGTCGTCAGCGCAGTGGGCACATCATCAACATCTCGTCGATCGGCGGCTATCAGGCCTACATGGGCTGGGGCGTGTATGGTTCGACCAAGTTCGCGGTAGAAGGCATCAGCGAAGCACTGCACCAGGAGCTGGCGCCGCTGGGTATTCATGCCACGGTGGTGGAGCCGGGCTTCTTCCGCACCGACTTTCTCGACGAGCAGTCGCTGGTCAAGACCGCCCTGGAGCTGCCGGACTACGACGAAACGGTGGGAGCCATGCGCCGCTTCGCAGCAAACGCCAACCATGCCCAGCCGGGCGATCCGGAGAAGTTCGCCGAGGCCATGCTGACCCTGGCCAACATGCCGACCCCGCCACTGCGCCTGGCGCTGGGCAGCGACACGCTGGCGCGGATCAGCGAGAAAAACGCCTTCGTGGCCTCGGAACTGAAACGCTGGCACGCCCTGTCGATGTCGACCGACTTCAACGACTGAGCAGTGCCCTGAAACGAAAAAACCGGCCTTGCGCCGGTTTCTTCGTTTGCGGGGTTATCAGTTGGTAACCGCCTGCGCCTGGCCTGCGGCCTGTTGCGCAGTGCTGCGTACCAGCCGCTGCAGGCGGCCGGCGATGACGAAGCCGATCACCGCCAGCACCATCATGCTCATGAACACATAGTTGTAGCCTTGCTGGCCGGGGAAGTGGTCGAGGATCGCGCCGTAGCCGACATAAGCGAACATCCCCGGCGCGTAGCCGATCAGGCAGCCGATGCCGAAGGCGGAGCCGGTGATGTGCGGGGCAATGCCGACTTCACCCATGGGTGCCCAGAACACGCCGCGCATGGAGAACACGATAAAGGCGAAGGACAGGGTGGCCGCCATGCCGGCGTAGATGAAGCCCGGGCTCTTGGGGATCAGCAGGACGATGGCCATCATCGGCAGCAAGGCCAGGAACGCCCACTTCAGGTAGCGGCTGGGGCTCTTGAAGTGTTTGTCGGCAATGAAACCACCGGCCGGGCCGCCGAAGATCTTCAGCATGTACTGGTTGATGATGCCGTAGGCGCCAACCAGGGCCACCGGCAGGCCATAGACTTCCTTCAGGTAAGGGATGAAGTAGGTCAGGCCGCAGTAGACGATGTAGACCATGAACACGTTGAAGCTGACCAGCCAGATCGCCGGCACCTGCAGGGCCTGCACCAGGTTGGACAACGGGTTTTTCTTGGTGGTGGTAGGGGCGGCCGACGGGTTGCTCTTGAGCAGGAACCAGGTCAGCACACCGGCGCAGATGTCGATCACCGAGTAGAACAGGATTGCCGCCTTCAGGCCGTTTTCGGCGGCGCCCATGGCCACGAACACACCCAGGGCCGAGAACGCCACCAGGGTGTCGACCACACCGCGTCCGCCTTCGAGCAGGCCGAACAGGCGGCCTTGTTCCTGGTCATTGCCCAGGCCACGGATGGCCTTGAGCAGGGCCGGCCAGTAGATGCAGTCGGCACACACCGCCAGCAGGCAGAACACCACCATCAGGCTGCTGAAAGGCGGGAAGGTCGCCAGGTACAGGCCCAGCGCACCGGTGCCGAGCAGGCCCACCGGGATCAGCTTGCGGGTGTCGAAGCGGTCGGCCAGCAGGCCGCCGACCACGAACAGGCCGGTGGCGATCAGGGCGTTGGCACTGAGCAACAGACCGATTTCGGTATGGCTCAGGCCCATGAACTCCTGCATCGGCACATAGAAGGCGTCCTTGAGGTTGGCCAGCTTGTAGATGGTGCCGCCGCCGAGGATCAGTATCAGGAATTTGAACCACTTGGCCTTGTCTTGGGCAGTCATTGTTATTCTCCAGACGTATTGGGAAGAGGGCGGATCAAGCGCACGCAGGGCTGGCCAGGGTCAGCTCGGCGAGGGTACGCAGCTCGGCGAGCAGGGACTTGACGTAGCTGACCTGGTTGTTCGCCCAGCGGTGCTCGCCGGCGAGCATCTGTTCCAGGGTCAGGCCGGGCGGCAACGGGGTTTCGCTCATCTCCCGGTATTCGATGAAGGGGTCGGCGTCTTCATTGCTCTGGCGGAAGGCCGGGGCGACGTAGTGGTTTTCCTGTTCGAGGATAAAGGCGATCACCTGCGGCTCGCGTTCGCCGAGCATCAGCAGCTCGAACAGCATGCGCGGGCTGGGCAGGTCGTCTTCGGCGCTGCCCTGGAGCACGCCGTAATGGCCGAAGCCCTGGTCTTCGGGCACCACGCGCACGCCCTTGAGGTGCACCTGGCGGATATGCGCGGCCAGGTTGAACAGGGCCGCCAGGGGTTGCTCGCAGGCGTTGATCATGTTGCCGAAGTCGAACAGGGCATGCAGGCGCGGGTGATCGGCCTGTTTGAGCAGTTGGGCGATCTCGGCGCTCTTGAGCTCTTCGTGCTGTTCGAAGTCGAAGTACAGGTCATGCTTGTCGGCCTGTGTGGCGAGGTACTGCAGGTCACCGGCGATGGTGTCCATCACCTGCGACAGCTTGCCTTCGTAGCGCGAGTAGACGCGGATATTGCGGGTGCCGATGGCCTTGGCCACAGCGATGGCTTCGTCGACGGACTGCTTGCGCGTGGTGCTGATTTCCAGGTGCACGTCCAGTTGCAGGGCGCGGGCCTTGTCACCGAAGGCCACCAGTTGTGCAGCGTTCATCTGCGACAGGCTGTTGTGTTCGCCATCGAGCATATGCAGGCTCAAGCCGGCCAGTTCGTGGCGGTAGGCGAAGTCGAGCAGGTCAAACGGCGTCACGTGGCCGTGGGTGAGGTTGGTCAACAGCGGATAGGCATGGGCGAACAGGCGGACCTGGTCGATGCGTTCGCGTAGTTGCAGGGCCAGTTCGCGGGTCAGCAGCGGAGCTGTGGCGCCATGGGCCTTGTGGTTCAGTAACGTAGCGAAGCGTTCTTGTAGTGCTTTCATTCGAGTCGTTCCTGGTGCGGGCACCGGTTCTACCGGCGTGTCCTTTATCGCGCCGGCGGGGAACTCTCGATAGATCCATTATGCAACAACGGATAAGACCACTGGCCTGGGGCTAAACGGCATGCCCCATGGCCCTCAGGGCCTGGACCAGGGCCATCACCTTGGTTTCGGCCTGCTCCTGGGGGGTGCCGGCAAAGCCGATCAGCAGTGCCGGGGGCAGCGCGTGCTGCAGGCTGTAGTCGCTCAGGGCATAGGTGTGCACACCGCGCCCGGCCAGTTCCCGGGCCAGGTCCTGGTCGTTGATCTGCTCAGGCAGCCAGGCGATCAGGTGCATGCCGGCTTCCACCGGGCTGATCCTGAAAAAACCGCCAAGATGGCGTTCCAGCACCTCCACCAGGCACTGCTGGCGCGCCTGGTACAGCGCGCGCATGCGGCGGATATGGCCGATGAAATGGCCTTCGCGCATGAAATCGGCGGTCACTGCCTGCAACAGCGTCGGCGGGCTGCGGTCGAGCACCGCACGGATGGTGCAGAACGGCTCGACCAGGGCCTGGGGCAGGATCACATAGCCCAGGCGCAGGGAAGGGAACAGCACCTTGCTGAAGGTGCCGACATAGATCACCCGGTCGTTCTGGTCCATGGCGTACAGCGCCGGCAGCTGGCGGCCGCTGTAGCGCAGTTCGCTGTCGCAATCGTCTTCGATGATCCAGCTGTGATTCGCCGCGGCCCAGTCGATCAGCGCCAGGCGCCGGCTGTGGCTCAAGGTCACGCCCAGCGGGTGCTGGCGTGACGGCGTGGTGAACACCAGGCGGGCGTCGGCACAGGCCTCGATGCCCTGATGCACATCGATGCCTTCGGCGTCGATGGCCACCGGCACCACCCGACAGCCATGGGCCTGGAAGGCGATGCGCGCGGCGATATGGCCGGGATCTTCCATCCACATCGCATCATCCGGGTTGAGCAACAGCATCGCCAGCAGGTTGAAGGCCTGCTGCGCGCCGGAAACGATCACCACCTGCTGCGCCGTGCAGTCGATGCCGCGGGCGTCGAACACGTACTCGGCGATGGCCTGGCGCAGGTCTTCAAGCCCCTGCAGTTCGCCATAGCCGAGCAGGGCCTTGCTCGGCTTTTGCACATGGCGGGTCACCAGGCGCTTCCAGATATGTTGGGGAAAGGCCTCGAACGCGCCGTGGCTGGGCAGGAACGAGGTCGGCGTCTCGGGGCTGTAGTGCGAATAGGACACCCCGCGAAAGTGATGGCTGCGCAGCGACAGCATCGACTGGCTCAGGTCCGACAGCCGTGGCGGCGCCGGCGGCGTCTTGTCGGGGTTGGCCGAGCGCTCCCACTCATCGCCGACAAAGGTACCGGCACCGGTGCGCGACACCAGGAAGCCTTCGGCGATCAGCTGATCGAAGGCGTTGAGCAAGGTGATGCGCGACAGGTTCAGCTCCTGGCTCAGGGTCCGTGTCGAGGGCAGGCGGATCCCGCCTTGCAGGCGGCCGGTGAGGATCTGCTTGCGGATCTGCAAATAGAGCTGGCGGTAGAGCGGGGTGGCACTGTCGCGATCGAGCTCGATACCTGAGAACAACAAACCGGCGGCGGACTTCATCGGGGGCTCACGGCAACGGACGGGGACCTTGTCATCGTACGAGAAAGCCCGGCGGGCGGCCAGTTCAGCGGTGTGTGTCATCAAATGAAAACACTGTGTCGTCCGATGCGAAGCACCCTCAAAGCGTAGGGCTTAGAGTCGAGCAAACAATAAATGACGCACTGCGTCTGAAGGATGATTGGAGTAACTGGCATGGCAAAAGTCGTACGTTTCTACGAAACCGGTGGTCCCGAAGTGTTGCGCTATGAGGACGCCGAGGTCGGTGAGCCAGGTCCTGGGCAGGCTCGCCTGCGCCAGGTGGCCGTCGGCCTGAACTACGCCGACACCTATTTCCGCAACGGCACCTACCCGATCCCGATGCCCAACGGCATGGGCGTGGAAGCCTCCGGTGTGGTCGAGGCGGTGGGCGAAGGCGTGACCAATGTGAAGGTCGGCGACCGCGTCACCTACACCGGCTTTCTCAACACCCTGGGGGCCTACTGCACCGAGCGCCTGATCCCGGCCGCCGCGCTGATCAAGCTGCCCGAGACCATTGCCTTCGAAAGCGCCGCCGCGATGACCATGCGCGGCCTGACCTCGGCCTACCTGATGCGCCGCCTGTACGACTTCAAGCCGGGCGATACCCTGCTGCTGCACGCTGCCGCTGGGGGCGTCGGCCTGATCGTTTCGCAGTGGGCGCGGCTGCTGGGGGTGAATGTGATCGGTACGGTGTCCACCGAAGCCAAGGCCGAAGTGGCCCGGGCCCATGGTTGCACCCACACCATCAACTACAGCCATGAAGACGTGGCCAAGCGCGTACGCGAACTGACCGACGGCGTAGGCGCCAACGTGGTGTTCGACAGTGTCGGCAAGACCACCTTCATGTCCTCGCTCGACTCGCTCAAGCGCCGCGGCCTGATGGTGTGCGTCGGTACTGCTTCCGGCACCATCCCGCCGTTCGACCCACAGCTGCTGGCCATGAAGGGCTCGCTGATGATGACCCGTCCGGCACTGGCCGACTTCATTGCCGACCCGGCCGAGAAGGCCGATCTGGCCGGTGAGCTGTTCGAGCACGTGAGCAGCGGTCGGATCAAGATCGAGATCAACCAGCACTACGCATTGCAGGACGCGGTCCAGGCCCATCGTGACCTGGAAGCGCGCAAAACCACCGGTTCGTCGATCTTCGTCATCTGAAGAGGGCAGCAGCATGCACATCGAACAACTGACTTGCGCCATCGGTGCCGAAGTGACCGGGGTCAACCTGGCTGACGCGGTCCACGACGACGACCTGTTCGCCCAACTGCGCGAGCAACTGCTCAAGCACCGTGTGCTGTTCCTGCGCGACCAGAACTTCAGTCGCGCCGAGCACGTGGCCTTCGCCCGTCGCTTCGGCGACCTGGAGGACCACCCGGTGGCCGGCAGCGACCCGGACCATCCGGGCCTGGTGCAGATCTACAAGCGTCCGGACCAGCCGGCCGATCGCTACGAGAACGCCTGGCACACCGACGCCACCTGGCGCGAAGCACCGCCCATGGGCTGCGTGCTGCGCTGCATCGAATGCCCGCCGGTGGGCGGCGACACCATGTGGGCCAACATGGTCCTGGCCTACCAGAACCTGCCGGACGATGTGAAGGCCAAGATCGAAGGCCTGCGTGCCCGCCACAGCATCGAGGCCAGCTTCGGCGCGGCCATGCCGATGGAAAAGCGCCTGGCACTCAAGGCGCAGTTCCCCGATGCCGAGCACCCGGTGGTGCGTACCCACCCGGAAACCGGTGAGCAGGTGCTGTTCGTCAACGCCTTCACCACCCATTTCACCAACTTCCACACCCCGCAGCGCGTGCGCTTCGGCCAGGACGCCAACCCCGGCGCTTCGGACCTTCTGCGCTACCTGATCAGCCAGGCCTACCTGCCCGAGTACCAGGTGCGCTGGCGCTGGAAACCCAACAGCGTGGCGATCTGGGACAACCGCAGCACCCAGCATTACGCGGTCATGGATTACCCGGCCTGCCACCGCAAGATGGAACGCGCTGGCATCAAGGGTGACCGCACCTACTGAGCCCCAACCCGTACTACCTGCGCGCCCTTGATGGCGTGGCCAAGACAATAACAATACCGAGGACTACAGCATGCAATTCTTCGACGATTCGTTGCACCCGGAAAACATGGAGAAGGTGGTGATCACCGTCGCCCCTTACGGCCCGGAATGGATGCCTGAGGACTTCCCCGAAGACATTCCGCTGACCATGGACGAACAGGTGCAAAAGGCAGTCGACTGCTACGAAGCCGGCGCCACTGTGCTCCACCTGCACGTACGTGAGCTGGACGGCAAGGGCTCCAAGCGCCTGTCCAAATTCAACGAGCTGATCGCCGGTGTGCGTGAAGCCGTGCCGGATATGATCATCCAGGTCGGCGGTTCGATCTCCTTTGCCCCGGAAAGCGACGGCGAAGCGGCCAAGTGGCTGTCGGACGACACCCGCCACATGCTCGCCGAGCTGACCCCAAAGCCCGACCAGGTCACCGTGGCGATCAACACCACGCAAATGAACATCATGGAGCTGCTGTACCCGGAGTACCTGGAAGGCACCTCGCTGGCCAACCCGGCATTCCAGGCCGCCTACAGTGAAATGACCGTACCGGCGGGCCCGGCCTGGGTACGCGAGCACCTGCGCCGCCTGCAGGACAACAATATCCAGCCGCACTTCCAGCTGACCGGCATCCACGCCCTGGAAACCCTCGAGCGCATCGTGCGCCGCGGCGACTACATGGGCCCGCTGAACCTGACCTGGATCGGCATCGGTGGCGGCTTCGACGGCCCGAACCCGTTCAACTTCTTCAACTTCATCCACCGCGCGCCGGAAGGCTGCACCTTGACCGCCGAATCGCTGCTCAAGAACGTGCTGCCGTTCAACACCATGGCCCTGGCCATGGGCCTGCACCCGCGCTGCGGCATCGAAGACACCATCATCGACCAGCACGGCAAGCGCTTTACCTCGGTACAGCAGATCCAGCAGACCGTGCGCATGGCCCACGAACTGGGTCGCGAGATCGCCAACGGCAAAGAGGCCCGCGCCATCTACCGTATCGGCGAGCAGTACAGCAGCATTGAACAGACCCTCAAGGCCAACGGCATGGCGCCTAACCGCCAGCCAGGCCAGAAAGGGGTTCCGCAGCGCGGCTGATCGGTCGGGGTCGACAGGCCAGACGCCTGTCGACCCGCCGAAACGCAGCACTGCACGTCAGGCTTTCCATAACAACAAGACTTACGCCAGACAACCAGAGGAGGCAGCATGGCCGCCTATATTGCCAGCGCCGCAGATGATGGTACCGACACTTCCCGTGGGATTTCCCGGCGCTATGCCTGGGTTGTCTTTGCCCTGACTTTCGGCCTGCTGATTTCCGACTACATGTCGCGGCAGGTGCTCAACGCAGTATTCCCGCTGCTCAAGGGCGAATGGGCCCTGAGCGACAGCCAGCTCGGCCTGCTCAGCGGCATCGTCGCCCTGATGGTCGGGCTGTTGACCTTTCCGCTTTCACTGCTGGCCGACCGGTTTGGCCGGGTCAGGAGCCTGGTGCTGATGGCCGTGCTCTGGAGCCTGGCGACCCTGGGCTGCGCCCTGGCGGAAAACTACCAGCAAATGTTCATTGCCCGCTTCCTGGTGGGCGTCGGCGAAGCGGCCTACGGCAGCGTTGGTATCGCCGTGGTGGTCGCGGTGTTCCCCCGTGACATGCGTGCGACCCTGGCCGGTGCCTTCATGGCCGGCGGCATGTTCGGCTCGGTACTGGGCATGGCCCTGGGCGGCGTGATGGCCCAGCATCTCGGCTGGCGCTGGGCGTTCGCCGGCATGGCCGCTTTCGGCCTGCTGCTGGCTCTGCTGTATCCGCTGGTGGTCAAGGAAGCGAAGATCGCGCCCCAGCGCATGACCCGCCAGGCCTGCAAACAAGCCCGGCCGCTGCACAGCCTGTACGGCAGCCGTTCGGTGATTGCCGCCTACGTCGGCAGCGGCCTGCAACTGTTCGTCGGTGGTACGGTCATCGTCTGGATGCCCAGCTACCTGAACCGCTACTACGCCATGAGCACCGACCAGGCGGGCGTCCTGGCGGCAATCATCGTACTGTGCAGCGGCATCGGCACCATCCTCTGTGCCATGCTCTGCGACCGCCTGGGCCGCCAGCGCCCGGACCGCAAGATCAGCCTGGCGATCGGCTACTGCCTGGGCAGCTGCCTGTTGCTGTCGCTGGCCTTTGCCTTGCCGGCCGGCACGGCGCAACTGGTGCTGATCTGCCTGGGCATGATGATCGCCGTCGGCACCAACGGACCGTCCAGCGCCATGGTCGCCAACCTGACCCATGCGGCGGTGCATGGCACGGCGTTCGCCACTCTGACCCTGGCCAACAACCTGCTGGGCCTGGCTACTGGTCCCCTGATCACCGGTCGGGTTTCCGACGTCATCGGCCTGCACGCCGCCTTCCAGCTGGTGCCGCTGATGAGCATCGGCGCGGCGGCGGTGTTTTTCATCGCCAAGCGCCACTACCACAATGACATGGCCCGCCTGAATGCGTCGCAACCGGGCGAAGCAGGCGCGGCCCAGGAGTAGTAACCGTGAAACACGCACTGTCGATCGAGGTCTTTTTCGACTTTATCTGCCCGTGGTGCCTGATCGGCCAACGGCATCTGCAAAGCGCCCTGGCGCACTTGCGTGAGGAGTACCCGCAGCTGCAGGTGACCACGCGCTGGCGTGGCGTGCAGCTGCTGCCGGACATGCCGGTCGAGGGCCAGCCGTTCGAGGCGTTCTACCGTCAGCGCCTGGGCAGCGACGAGGCCGTGCGCCGTCGCCAGGCCCAGGTGCGTCAGGCCGCCGGTACGGTGGGTGAGAACATCGAGTTCTCGCGCATCAGCCGCATGCCCAACACCGCCGACGCCCACCGCCTGCTGCAGCGCGTCGTGGCGCTGGGTAACCCGGTGCAGGCCGAGGCGATGCTGGAGGCGTTGTTTGCCGCCTACTTCCACCAGGGCAAGAACCTCGGCGATCACGCCACCTTGCTGCAGATCGCCCAGGACTGCGGCCTGATGCCGGCACAGGTCGCCGATTGCCTGCGCGGCGACGGCAGCCCGTTCATCGGCGCCAACGCCTATGCGGCCGACGGCGTGCCGTGTTTTCGCTTCAACCAGCGCCGGATGATCTCCGGCGCCCAGCCGGCCGAGGTGCTGCTGCTCGCCATGCGCGAGTCGCTGGAAGAGGCGGTATCGGTATGAGTCAGCGTTACTGTGTGCCGGACCAGCAGGTGCCGCCGCGCGGCGGTCGCTCCCTGCTGGAATGGGAGGGGCGCAGCCTGGCCTTGTTCAATGTCGCCGATACCTTCTACGCCATCGATGACAGTTGCCCGCACCAGGGCGCCTCGCTGTGCGGCGGGCGCCTGGAGGGCAGGGTGATCCAGTGCTGCGCCCATGGCCTGCGCTTCGACCTGGCCAGCGGCTACCTGCTCAATTCGACCGCGCTCAAGGTCGCCAGCTATCCGGTCGAGTGCGAGGGCGGTCAGTTGTACATCGTTTTTGATTCCGAGGAGTGCGGCCAATGACCGTCATTGCCATTTCCGCCGTCAACAACCGCGTTCGCGAGCTGGCACCGGGCTTTATGGTCAGCCTGATTGCCGCCGCTGCCGCGAGTTTTCTCAGTGAGCATTACGGCGCGCCGGTGATGCTGTTCGCCCTGTTGCTGGGCCTGGCCCTGAACTTTCTCTCTGCCGACGGGCGCTGCAAGCCCGGCATCGAGTTCACCGCGCGCACGGTGCTGCGTATCGGCGTAGCCTTGCTCGGCATGCGCATCACCCTGGAACAGATCGCCAGCCTTGGCTGGAAGCCGGTAGCGCTGGTGGTGACCCTGGTGGTGGTGACCATCCTGGTATCGGTGGTGGCGGCCAAGGCCCTGGGATTCCAGCGCCTGTTCGGCATGCTCACCGGCGGAGCCACGGCCATCTGCGGCGCTTCGGCAGCGCTGGCGCTGGCGGCGGCCTTGCCTCATCACAAGCAGAAGGAACATGCCACGCTGTTCACCGTGATCGGCGTGTCGGCGCTGTCGACCCTGGCGATGATCATCTATCCGATGATTGCCGACTGGATGCACTTCTCGCCGCAGCAGTCCGGGGTGTTCCTTGGCGCGACCATCCACGATGTGGCCCAGGTGGTCGGGGCGGGGTACAGCATGTCGACCGAGACCGGCGACATCGCCACGGTGGTCAAGCTGATGCGCGTGGCCATGCTGCTACCGGTGATCGTCTGCGCGGCGATGATCACCCGCCGGGCGGGCTTCGATGCCGGCGGCAAGCGGCCGCCGCTGCTGCCCTGGTTTGCCGTGGGCTTTGTCCTGCTGGCGTGCCTGAACAGCACCGGCTGGGTGTCGACGGCGGTGCAGGGCGCGGTCAATGACCTGTCGCGCTGGTGCCTGGTGATCTCGATCAGTGCCCTGGGAATGAAGACCCAGCTCAAGGAACTGGCCACGGTCGGCTTCAAGCCGATTGCCCTGATGGTCGGCGAGACGGTGTTCCTGGTGCTGCTGGTGATTGCGTTGATGCACTGGATGTAAAGGATTGACCCAGGTGGGAGCGGGCTTGCCCCGCGATGCGATATGGCTGACGGTACGCCATCGCGGGGCAAGCCCGCTCCCACCGATCACACACTATTCCCTACATTTATCTGGCCTGTATGCCATTCTGCGACCGCCAGGCCGCCGGCGGCATGCCGAACTGGGTGATGAACCAGCGGGTGAACGAGCTGGGCATCGAGTAGCCGAGCATGTCGGCAATCCTCCCCAGCGAATAGCTGGGGTTTTCCAGGTAGCGGACCACCAGGTCGCGGCGCACGCCGTTGATCAGGTCGCTGAAGGTCACCCCGCACTCTTCCAGGCGCCGCTGCAGGGTGCGCACGTTCATGCCCTGGGTCTGCGCCACCTGCTCGATGGTGGCACGGCCCATGGGTAGCAGCAGGTAGATGGTCTTGCGCATTTCCAGCTCCAGCGACAGCTTGCCGCCGGCCTGCAGGCTGTCCAGGTAGCGTTGCGCCAGGCGCGCCATGGCTTCGTTGGCCAGGGGGTTGGCTGAGTCGAGGTCGGCGGATGGGCAGACGATGCCGTTGAAATCGCTGCCGAACACCAGTTTGCAGCCGAATATGCGCCGGTGAATGGCAAGGTCGGCCGGCGCGGCATGGGTGAAGTTGGCGCTGATCGGGTGCCAATGGGCACCGAGCAGGGCGGCACACAGGCGCAGCATCACGCCGATCGCAAGCTCGGTGGACTGACGGCCGCTGTTGGGCAGGCCGGTGACCACTTCCTCACGAATGATCACGGTCTTGCCGGCTTCTTCGATATGGATGGCCAGGGCGTCGTTGAGCAGGTGCCGGTATTGCACGATGACCTGCAAGGCATCGCGCAGGGTGCGCTGGTGGCTGAGCAGCAGGCTGATTTCGCCGAAGTCCGACAACTGGCGCAATTCGGCCATGCGCAGGCCGAAGGTTTCACAGCCGCTGACCCGCGCCGATTCCTCCAGCAGGGTGGCCACGGTAGAAACGGCGATGCGCTGGTTGGGATCATCCAGCAGACTGGCACTGAGGCCCACCTGGGCTAGCAGAGTATGGGGGTTGAGGCCCAGGTGACGGGATACCTCAAGGTAGTTGGTCAGGCTCGCAGCACGGACAAGGGCGGTCATATTGTTCTTTTCCACGCGTTTTCATTTGGCGTCCCGCTTCTGTGGCGGTTCACCTTTTATAGCGCCAGTGTCATCAAATGAAAAGCTGTTTCCAGACCTCGCGAACGCGTCTAAACCGCCAGCCCCAGCAAACGCCGACAGTCGTCAGCATCGCTGTCATCAAATGAAAAGCACCTGACGCTCAATGTAAAGCGCCGCGGGAGAGCGGTGATTACTGTGAAGCTACAAACGCTCGACTGATTCTGTGAGCGGAGTGTCTTGAGCATAGGTGCTGACGTGGAAAAACTGCATACCGCCGCTACCGTCCTGATCATCCCTGGCTTGCGCGACCATGTCGCCGAGCATTGGCAAACCTTGCTCCAGGCACGCCTGGCCAAGGTCCGCTGCGTACCGCCGTTGCAGGTCAACGGTCTGGATTGCAACGCCCGGGTCGAAGCGATCCAGCGCGAGATCGAGCAGATTGATGGCGAGGTGATCCTGGTGGCGCACAGCGCCGGTGTGTTGATGGTGGCCCACTGGGCAGCCCGCTACCAGCGCCCGATCAAAGGCGCGCTGCTGGCCGCACCACCGGACCTGAACGCGCAATGGCCGGCCAACTACCCGAGCCCCGAGACCCTGCACGCCAATGGCTGGAGCCCGCTGCCAATCACGCCACTGCCGTTCCCGAGCATCGTTGCCGGCAGCACCAACGACCACCTGGCAAGTCTCGAAGCCGTCACGGCCATGGCCGTGGGCTGGGGCAGCCATCTACTGAAACTGGGGGCCGTCGGCCACCTCAACCCGGCGGCCGGTTTCGGCCCCTGGCCAGAGGCCGAAGCCCTGATCCAGACGCTGGACCGCTAAACCTGCCATCGCGCACGGACGCAACACCCACGCCCGCAGAAGACGGGCGGCCATGACAACAATAACAATACGTGGAGTCACCCAATGCTGAACCATCGCACTCACAGTGCTGTGTATGCACAACGCCGTCTGCTGGCCTGCGCCCTCGGCCTTCTGGCCGTACCGGGCGCCCAGGCGTTCGAATTCGATACCGGCAGTGAAGACTGGGCCGTGCGCCTGGACAACACTGTCAAGTACAACTACGGCGTGCGCACCGAAAGCGCCGACAAACGCATGTTGGCAACGCCGAACAACAACGACGGCGATTACAACTTCCGCAAGGCCGGCACCAACATCACCAACCGTGTCGACCTGCTGACCGAGCTGGATGTCATCTACCAGCAAAAGATGGGCTTTCGCGTCAGTGCCGCCAGTTGGTACGACAAGGCCTATGAAAACACCGGTTCCAACTCCAACCCGTTCGTCAACGGCAACGGCGACCAGTCCGGTATCAACCCCAGCCTCAATGGCCTGGCCGGCACCGGCGTGCCGCTGGGCAACCCGCACCTGAGCAATTACGCCCAACGCTACTACACCGGCCCGTCCGGCGAAATCCTCGACGCCTTCGTGTTCATGAGCACCGAGGTCGGCGAAAGCTCGCAACTGAGCGGCAAGCTCGGCCAGCACAACCTGTTCTGGGGTGAAACGCTGCTCAACCCGGTGCACTCGCTCAGCTACGGCCAGTCGGGCCTGGACCTGGCCAAGCTGGCCGCGTCTCCCGGCACCGAAGCCAAGGAACTGTTCGT
Source organism: Pseudomonas sp. BGr12 (assembly GCF_030272895.1). Classification (GTDB taxonomy): domain Bacteria; phylum Pseudomonadota; class Gammaproteobacteria; order Pseudomonadales; family Pseudomonadaceae; genus Pseudomonas. Next base: position 21,449 of record NZ_JALRNF010000009.1, read on the forward strand.
GCCGCGCAACCAGCTGTCGGCCAACTTCCTGGTCAACCCGGAGCTGACCATCGGCGCCCAGTACTTCTTCGAATGGGATGCCGCCCGCTTGCCGGAAGCCGGCACCTACTATGGCGGTTCGGACGTGGTGGGCGAGGGCGCCCAGAGCTTCCTGCTCGGCCATACCGGCACCCCGGGCCTGATCCCGGTGCGTGGCGCCCTGACCACCATCCGCCGTGGCGATGACCTGAACCCCGACAAGCGTGGCGACTGGGGCGTGATGGCCAAGTGGTCGCCTGAATGGCTGGGCGGCACCCTGGGCTTCTACTACCGCAAAACCTCGGAAATCCTGCCCCAGGCCTGGCTCGATACCCGTGGCCTGACCGTGGTCAACGGCCCGTTCGGCAACCCGGCGGGCAACCGTCAGCGCGCAGCGGGCAACCTGTACAACTCGCTGTCGACGGCGACCTACCAGTTCGCCTACTCCGATGACATCGACGTGTATGGCCTGAGCCTGTCCAAGGACGTCGGCGGCGTCAGCGTCGGCAGCGACCTGAACATTCGTCACCACATGCCGCTGGCCAGTATCCCGGCGATCGTCAGCGCACCTGGCCCGACCGGCCTTGCCGCCGGCCTCGGCTTGCTGCCGCCACGCCTGGCCAGCAGCGGCGTGATCGTCGAGAACCCCGAGGACGGCGACGGCCTGAGCGCTACCGGCCAGACCCTGCACTGGACCCTCAACGGCCTGATGACCATCGGCGACACGCCGCTGTTCGACTCGGCGACCCTGCTGGGCGAACTGTTCTACAGCAACCTGCTGTCGCTCGATGGCCACAACGAGGCGCTGTACAAGGGCAAGAGCAGCTACCGCGGCATCGACAAGCCGACCCGTGACAACTGGGGTGTCGCCGTCAACTTCACCCCGACCTGGTACCAGGTCATGCCCGGCGTCGACCTTGGCATGCCGCTGTCGGTCAACGTCGGCCTGGACGGTGTGTCACCGGTACAGGGCGGCGGCGCCGAGAACACCGGCAACTACGCCGTCGGCGTCAGCGCCGCGATCTACAACCAGTACTTCGTCGACCTCAAGTACGTCGACAGCTTTGGCGAAACCGATTCTTGCAACGACGGCCAGACCGACGGTGCAACCCCTAATGCCCTGGACGGCGAGCAGGACTACACCTGCTTCGGCGGCGGCTACTCATCCTTCTCCGGTGGCGGCGCCACTACCGAGGACCGTGGCGCGCTTTACCTCACCCTCAAAACCACCTTTTGAGCCCCGTCTTTAACAGACATCACAGGAAAACAATAACCATGAACTACGTGAAGACCCTGTTGGCCACGTGCCTGTCGCTGGCTGCCCTCAACTCCGCTCACGCGGCCGTTTCCAGCGACCAGGCTGCACGCCTGGGCACCAGCCTGACCGGCATCGGTGCCGAAAAAGCCGCCAATGCCGACGGCTCCATTCCTGCCTACCAAGGTGGCCTGGTAACGCCACCGGCAAGCTTCAAGAGCGGTGCAAGCATGCGTCCGGACCCGTTCGAGTCCGAGAAGCCGGTGCTGGTCATCGACGGCAAGAACGCCGACCAGTTCAAAGGCCAGTTGACGGCCACTACCCAGGAACTGCTCAAGCGCTTCCCGACCTTCCGCGTCGATGTCTACCCGACCCACCGCACCGTGGCGCTGCCACAGGCGGTACTGGACAACACCCGCAAGAACGCCACCGGTGCCCACAGCCAGGAAGGCGGTACCGCCGTCGACAACGTGCTGCCGGGCATTCCGTTCCCGATTCCGCAGACCGGTGCCGAGGCCATGTGGAACTTCCTGCTGCGCTACCAGGGCGTGAGCATGACCGCCAAGTACGACTCCTGGAACGTCGATGCCGCCGGCAAGCCGACCCTGTCCACCACCGGCCAGGCCAACATCAGCTATCCCATCTATGAAGACATGGGCAAGGTGATCGGCGCCAAGGACACCTACTACCAGATGAAGCTCTCCTACACCGCGCCGGCCCGCCGCGCCGGTGAAGCGATGATGCTGCGTGACGCCGCCAACCCGCTGGTGCAGCCACGCAGTGCCTGGCAGTACCTGCCGGGCCAGCGTCGGGTGAAGCTTGCGCCCAACCTGGCCTACGACACGCCGAACCCGGGTACCTCGGGCTCGGGTACCTACGATGACGTGTTCGTCTTCAACGGCGCCCTGGACCGCTACGACTGGACCCTGGTCGGCAAGCAGGAAATGGTGGTGCCGTACAACACCTACCGCCTGACCTACAACACCGACGTCAAGCAACTGACCACCGCCAATCACCTGGCACCGGAGTTCGTACGCTGGGAGAAGCACCGCGTCTGGGTGGTGGAGGGCAAGCTGAAGGATGGCGCCCGTCACATCTACCACAAGCGCCGCTTCTACCTCGACGAGGACAGCTGGATCGCTCTGGCCTCCGACCAGTATGACGCCCGTGGCCAGCTGTACCGTGGTTCGTTCGCCTTCCTCAGCCAGAGCTACGACAAGCAGACCCCGGATGCCACCCCGTTCATGATCTACGACCTGATCGGCGGCACCTACAACCTCAACGGCGTGGTCGGTGCCTACGGCGGCATCCGCTACATCGATCCGCTGTCCAAGACCCAGTGGTCGCCAGAGTCGCTGGCCGGCGCCGGTATTCGCTGAGTCTGAACATGGGGGCCGGGGTCGTCTTTCGATCCCGGCCCTTTGGTTGAACTATCCGGAGGATCGGGTATGTATTGTTTCAAGCGATGGAGCCTGCTGGTGCTGACCTGGAGCGTGCTGCAAGGCACGGCCCAGGCCGATGTTTACGTGGACGTGCTGGACCTGCCGGCCATGCCCAGCGCCCTGGCCGCTGCCAGCCCCCTGCGCGATGTGACCGCGGCCGGCTCGCGCCTGGTAGCGGTGGGCACACGTGGCCATATTCTGTATTCCGATGATCTGGGCAGCCACTGGCAACAAGCCCAGGTCCCCGCCAGTGCCGACCTCAACGCCGTGAGCTTTCCAACCCCTGAGCTTGGCTGGGCGGTGGGCAACGACGGTGTGATCCTGCACAGCCGCGATGGCGGCCTGAACTGGCAAAAACAACTGGACGGTCGCGTGCTCGGCGAGCAGGTACTGGCGCATTACCGCGCCCAGGCCCAGGCCAACCCGAACGACGAACGCTGGCCGACGCTGATCGGCGAGGGCGAGCGCCTGCAGGCCGAAGGCGCCGACAAGCCGCTGCTGGATGTCTGGTTCGCCGACGCCCAGCACGGTTATGCGGTGGGTGTATTCAACCTGCTGCTGTACACCGCCGACGGCGGCCAGCACTGGACGCCCTGGCTGGAACGCACGGACAACCCCCAGGCCTTGCACCTGACCAGCCTGGCCAGTGTCGATGGCGCGCTGTACATCACCGGCGAACAGGGTCTGCTGCTCAAGCTGGCAGAGGACGGCCAGCACTTCACCCGGCTGACCACGCCCTACAGCGGTACTTACTTCGGCCTGACCGGCAAGCCAGGCGTGTTGCTGGCCTACGGACTGCGCGGCCATGTGTTTCGCAGCGAAGACGGTGGCCAGCAATGGCAGCCGGTCAACACCGGGCTTGGCATCAGCATTACCGCGTCGGGCGTCGACAACGCCGGGCAGCTCTGGCTGGCCAGCCAGGCAGGCGACCTGCTGAGCAGCCGCGACAACGGCGCAAGCTTCAGCCCGCTCAAGCAAACCACCCGTACCCCGGTCAGCGGCGTCGCCTTCGATGCAGCTACCGACCTGGTGCTGGTAGGCGAGCGTGGCGTACGTACCCAGGCCCTCGAATAACCGCTGGCGAATAACAAGAGAAACCCTGATGGCCAACATCCAACAAGACACCCTGCCGGTGATCCGCACCCTGGGCGAATTCGACACGCGTTCGGGCAACTGGCTGGAACGCCTGGTTTTCAACCATCGGCTGCCGTTCATGCTCGCCATGCTGCTGGCGACGCTGGTGCTGGGCTACATGGCTGTAACCCGCCTTGAGTTGCGCCCAAGCTTCGAGAAGATGATTCCCCAGAGTCATCCCTACATCCAGAACTACCTGGACAACCGCCAGTCGCTGCGCGGCCTGGGCAACTCGCTACGGGTGGTGGTGGAGAACACCCGGGGCGATATCTTCGACCCGGCCTACCTGCAGACCCTGCGCCAGATCAACGACGAGCTGTTCCTCAGCCAGGGCGTCGACCGGGCCTGGATGAAGTCGTTGTGGAGCCCGGCGGTACGCTGGACCGAAGTCACTGAAGAGGGCTTCCAGGGCGGGCCGGTGATGCCCGACAGCTATCAGGGGGCAGCCGCCGATATCGAGCAGCTGCGCCTGAACATCGAGCGGGCCAATATCGTCGGCAGCCTGGTGGCCCGCGACTTCAAGTCGAGCATGCTGATCGTGCCGCTGCTGGACCAGGACTCGGCCACCGGTCGCGGTATCGACTACCAGGCGTTTTCGGCCAAGCTTGAGCAACTGCGCAGCAAGTACGAAGCCGTCGGTACCGAGAACGGCGGGCAGGGCGCCTACAAGATCCATGTGATCGGCTTCGCCAAGCTGATGGGCGACCTGATCGACGGGCTGATCCAGGTGATGCTGTTCTTCGCCCTGGCGGTGGCCACCACCCTGGTGATCATCTACCTCTACACCCGCTGCGTGCGCAGCACCTTGCTGGTGGTGGTGTGTTCGTTGACGGCCGTGGTGTGGCAGCTGGGCATTGTCGCCTGGCTGGGCTATGCCATCGATCCTTACTCGATCCTGGTGCCGTTCCTGATATTCGCCATCGGCGTGTCCCATGCCGCGCAGAAGATGAACGGCATCATGCAGGACATCGGTCGCGGCACTCATCGCCAGATCGCCGCCCGCTATACCTTCCGCCGCCTGTTCGTGGCCGGGGTCACGGCCTTGCTGGCCGATGCCGTGGGCTTTGCCGTACTGATGCTGATCGACATCCCGGTGATCAAGGACCTGGCCATCACCGCCAGCATCGGCGTGGCCGTACTGATCTTCACCTCGCTGTTGCTGATGCCGGTGGCGCTGTCGTACGTCGGCGTCGGTCGCAAGGCTGCCGAGCGCGCCTTGCGCATCGACTCGCGGGCGGCCGACCATCGCGGCTTCGGCAAGCTCTGGGACCTGCTCGACCGCTTCACCGAGCGCAAATGGGCCACGGCGGCGGTACTGGTGGCTGCACTGATGGGCGCCGGCGGCTTCTGGGTCAGCCTGCAACTGAAGATCGGCGACCTCGACAGCGGTGCGCCGGAGCTGCACGCCGACTCGCGCTACAACCGCGACAACGCCTACATCACCGGCCACTACGCGCTGTCCAGCGACACCTTCGCGGTGATGATCAAGACCGCGCCGGAAGGCTGCCTGCGCTATCAGACCCTGGTGCTCGCCGACCGCCTGGCCTGGCAGCTGCAACAGTATCCGGGGGTGCAGACCACCTTGTCGCTGACCAACGCGGTGCGCCAGATCACCGCCGGCACCTACGAGGGCAACCCCAAGCTCAACAGCATCCAGCGCAACCAGGACGTGCTCAACTACGCCGCCCAGCAAGCCTCGGTCAACGCGCCGGAGCTGTTCAACAACGACTGCTCGCTGATGCCGGTGATCGCCTACCTCAAGGACCACAAGGCCGATACCCTCGACCAGGTGGTGGCCATCGCCGAACGCTTCGCCAAGGCCAACAGCAATGACGAGCACCAGTTCCTGCTGGCGGCCGGCAGCGCCGGGATCGAAGCGGCGACCAATATCGTGGTCCGCGAGGCCAACCGCACCATGCTGTTGCTGGTGTACCTGGCGGTCACGCTGTTCTGCCTGATCACCTTCCGCAGCTGGCGCGCCACCCTGGTGGCGGTGCTGCCGCTGATGCTCACCTCGATCCTCTGCGAGGCGCTGATGGTGGCGATGGGCATCGGCGTCAAGGTCGCCACCTTGCCGGTGATCGCCCTGGGCGTGGGTATCGGCGTGGACTACGCGCTGTACCTGCTGAGCGTGCAACTGCATTACCAGCGCAAGGGCATGTCGCTGTCCCAGGCTTACGAAAACGCCGTGGCCTTCACCGGCCGGGTGGTCGGCCTGGTCGGCATCACCCTGGCAGCCGGCGTGGTGGGCTGGGCCTGGTCACCGATCAAGTTCCAGGCCGACATGGGCATCCTGCTGACCTTCATGTTCCTGTGGAACATGCTCGGCGCGCTGATCCTGATTCCGGCCCTGTCGCACTTCCTCCTGCCCGGCAGCAAGGCTGCCGAGCCTGACACCAGCTCCGTCCCTGCCGACGGACTGCAAAACAAAACCCAAGAAGTCGAGTATTCGCATCATGTCTGATTACCTTCCACCCCTGCGTGACATGGATTTCCTGTTCAACGAAGTGTTCGACATTCCCGCCCAGTGGGCAGGCATGCCGGCCTTGGCCGAACAGATCGACGCCGATACCGCCAGGGCGGTACTCGAACAGGCCGGCAAGGTGATCGCCCAGGTGGTCGCGCCGTTGAACCGCAGCGGCGACGAGCAGGGCTGCCGCTGGGAGCAGGGCCGGGTGATCACCCCGGACGGCTTCCCCCAGGCCTACCGCACCTACGCCGAGGACGGCTGGGTCGGCGTTGCCGGTGCCCCGGAATTCGGCGGCATGGGCATGCCCAAGGTGATTGGCGCCCAGGTCGAGGAAATGCTCAACGCCGCCAACCTGTCCTTCGGCCTGTACCCGATGCTGACCGCCGGCGCCTGCCTGTCGCTGCTCAACCATGCCAGCGAGGAACTCAAGGCCCGTTACCTGCCGCCCATGTACGAAGGCCGCTGGACCGGCTCGATGTGCCTGACCGAACCCCATGCCGGCACCGACCTGGGCCTGATCCGCACCAAGGCCGAACCCCAGGCCGACGGCAGCTACCGGGTCAGCGGCACGAAGATCTTCATCACCGGCGGTGAGCAGGACCTGACCGAGAACATCATCCACCTGGTGCTGGCCAAGCTGCCCGACGCCCCGGCCGGCGCCAAGGGGATCTCGCTGTTCCTGGTGCCCAAGGTGATGGTCGATGACAACGGCGCGTTGGGTGAGAGCAACGCCGTGAGTTGCGGCTCGATCGAGCACAAGATGGGCATCAAGGCTTCGGCCACCTGCGTGATGAACTTCGATGGCGCCGTCGGCTACCTGGTGGGTGAGCTGAACAAGGGCCTGAACGCCATGTTCACCATGATGAACTACGAGCGCCTGGGTGTCGGCATCCAGGGCCTGGCACTGGGTGAGCGTTCCTACCAGAACGCCATCGAGTACGCCCGTGAGCGCTTGCAGAGCCGCGCTCCGACTGGTCCGGTGGCTGCCCAGCTTGCCGCCGACCCGATCGTCGCCCACCCGGACGTGCGCCGCATGCTGCTGACCATGAAGGCCCTGAATGAAGGCGGACGTGCGTTTTCCACCTTCGTTGCCCAGCAACTGGACCTGGCCAAGTACAGCGAAGACGCCGAGGCACGCAAACAGGCCGAAGCACAAGTGGCCTTGCTGACCCCGGTGGCCAAGGCGTTCCTGACCGACATGGGCCTGGAGACCACCGTACACGGTCAGCAGGTGTTCGGCGGTCATGGCTACATCCGCGAATGGGGCCAGGAGCAGCTGATTCGCGATTGCCGCATCACCCAGATCTACGAGGGCACCAACGGCATCCAGGCCCTGGACCTGGTCGGTCGCAAGCTGGTGGCCGATGGGGGGCGCGCCTATGCCGCGCTGTCTGCGCAGATCAACGCCTACGCCCAGTCGCTGGCGCCGAACCGCGCAGAATTCAGTGCGCCGCTGCTGGCCGCGCTGAGCAACCTGGACGAACTGACCGCCTGGGTACTCGACCGTGCCCAGGGCAACCCGCGGGAAATCGGTGCGGCCTCGGTGGAATACCTGCATGTGTTCGGTTACACCCTGTACGCCTACCTGTGGGCGCAGATGGCCGATGTCGCCCTGGACAAGGAGGGTGAGTTCTACGCCAGCAAGCTGGGCACCGCGCGCTTCTTCTTCGCCCGTCTGCTGCCGCGCATCCACTCCCTGAGCGCCAGTGTCAAGGCCGGTAGCGAAAGCCTCTACCTGCTCGACGCCGAACAACTGTGAAGGACCCCCACATGACCAACACCCGTGTCATTACCCCGGCGCCCGGGGCCTACAGCTACCCGCTGCTGATCAAACGCCTGCTGCTGTCGGGCGTGCGCTACCAGCCCGGCCAGGAAATCGTCTACGCCGACAAGATGCGCTACAGCTACGAAACCCTGCTCGAACGTATCCAGCGCCTGGCCAATGTGCTGGTCCAGGCCGGGGTGAAGCCCGGTGATACCGTGGCCTTGCTCGACTGGGACAGCCATCGCGGCCTTGAGTGCTTCTTTGCCGTGCCGATGATTGGCGCCGTGCTGCACACCGTCAACGTGCGCCTGTCCACCGAGCAGGTGCGCTACACCATGGACCATGCCGAAGACCGGGTGGTGCTGGTGCACGACGACTTCCTGCCGCTGATGGAGCAGCTCAAGGACCAGCTGCCGACCGTTCAGCGCTTCATCCGCCTGGGCGAGCATGACAACTGCACTACCAGCCTTGAGCTTGCCGGCGAGTACGAAGCCTTGCTGGCCGCTGCCGACACGCAGTTCGACTTCCCTGATTTCGATGAAAACTCGGTAGCGACCCTGTTCTACACCACCGGCACCACCGGCAACCCCAAGGGCGTGTACTTCACCCATCGCCAACTGGTGCTGCACACCCTCAACGAGCTGGGCACCTTCTCCGCCTGTGGCGGCGAACCCTTGCTGCGTAGCGACGACGTCTACATGCCGATCACGCCGATGTTCCATGTGCATGCCTGGGGCGTGCCCTATGTCGCCACGGCGCTGGGCATCAAGCAGGTCTATCCCGGCCGTTACGAGCCCAACCAGCTGGTGCGCCTGTTCCGCGAGGAGCAGGTGACCTTCTCCCACTGCGTGCCGACCCTGTTGCAGATGATGCTCGAATGCGACGAAGGCCAGCGCACCGACATGGGCGGCTGGAAAATGCTCCTGGGCGGCAGCGCCCTGACCCAGGGCCTGGCCAGCAAGGCCAGCGCCCGCGGCGTGCGGGTGTTCTGTGGCTACGGCATGTCCGAGACCTGCCCGCTGCTGAGCCTCACCCACCTCAGTGCCGAGGAACTGACCCTGCCCATGGCCCAGCAGCTGTCGCTGCGGATCAACGCCGGCGTGCCGATTCCGCTGGTGGACCTGCGTATCGTCGACGAGCAGGGCGCCGACGTTGCCCACGATGGCGAAAGCCTGGGCGAAATCGTCGTGCGCGCGCCCTGGCTGACCCAGGGTTACCTGAAGGAGCCGGAGCAGGGCGCCGCGCTCTGGGCCGGCGGCTGGCTGCACACCGGCGACATGGCCTGCATCACCCCCAGCGGTGTGGTGCAGATCCGAGACCGGATCAAGGACGTGATCAAGACCGGCGGCGAATGGATCAGCTCGGTGGAGCTGGAGAGCCTGATCAGCCAGCATGCCGGTGTCGAATCGGTGGCCGTGGTCGGCATTCCCGACCCGCGCTGGGGCGAGCAGCCCATGGCGCTGGTGGTCTGCGCCGCCGGCAGCTACCTGGACCAGCCGGCGCTGGCGCAGCACCTGCAGCAGTTCGTCGACAGCGGGCGCCTGAGCAAGTGGGCCATCCCGCGGCATGTGCGTTTTGTCAGCGAGATCCCCAAGACCAGCGTCGGCAAGATCAACAAGAAGTTGATCCGGGAAACTGCCGGGCAGTAAGGGCAGGGCGGGGCGGGTGTGACCCTGGCCCGTCCCGCCGCTTCCAATCGAGTACCTCCCACCGGCAAGAAGGTGCTCGATGAACCGCTTTATCGCCCCGGTCGACCTGGCCAAGGCCTACCGTTTGCTCAACCACGGACCTACCGTACTGGTATCGGCCTGTCACGACGGCGTCGACAACGTGATGGCGGCCGCCTGGGCCTGTGCGCTGGACTTCATGCCACCCAAGCTGACCGTGGTGCTGGACAAGGCCACCCAGACCCGCGCCCTGGTGGAAGCCAGCGGCCTGTTCGTGATCCAGGTGCCAACCGCCGCGCAAGTGCAACTGACCCATGATGTCGGTACCCGCAGCCTTGCCGATACGCCCGACAAACTCCAGCGCGCCGGCGTCGAGCTGATGCGCATGCCCGGCCATGAACAGCCCTTTGTCGAAGGTTGCGCCGCCTGGCTGCTGTGCCGGCTGGTTCCCGAGCCGCATAACCAGCAGAGCTACGACCTGTTCATCGGCGAAGTCATCGAAGCCTGGGCAGACAACCGGGTATTCAAGGACGGCCACTGGCATTTCGAACAGGCTGACCCGGCCTTGCGCAGCCTGCATTACATTGCCGGCGGGCATTTCTATGCCATTGGCGAGGTAGTCAAGGCAAAGGTCGATGAATAGCCTATCTTGATTGCCTGTTGGAAGCGGAAACGCCGGCACTGGGCGGCAACAAGTACCATCCCCTGTAGGAGCAACTCTCTTTGTGGGAGCCTGCGATCGACTGCGCAGCAGTCGCAGCCCAGCCACTTCGTTGTGCCAGACAGACTGAGGCCGTCTGGCTTTGCGGCCGTTTCACGGTCGATCGCAGCCTGGCGGCAGCTCCCACGGATAACCCGCAGAGCCCCCGCAATCACTGTAGGAGCTGGCGAAGCCTGCGATCGACTGCGCAGCAGTCGCAAACCGGTACACCAGCTACGGTCTTTGCGCTTTTGCCTGGCGACGCAACTCCAGTGGCGTGCTGCCGATGACCCGCACAAAGCAGCGCAGCATGTGGTCGGCATCGCCAAAACCACACTGCCTGGCGATCGCCTCGAACTTCTGCTGCCCATCCTCGACCAAGGGCCTCGCGGCTTCGATGCGCAGACGCTCGACCGCCTTGGCCGGGGTCACCCCGACCGATGCCGCGAACACACGGGCAAACTGGCGCACGCTCATATGGGCGACGTCGGCCAGACGCTCGACGGACAGGTCGTCGCGCAGGTGATCCCGTGCATAACTGAGCACCGTACGGATGCGGTCCGAGCCCGGATCCAGCTCCAGCAGCGACGAGAACTGGTACTGACCGCCGGGGCGCCGGTAGTAGACCACCAGCATGCGCGCTACCGCTCGCACCACCTCCTTGCCCAGGTCTTGCTCGATCATGGCCAGGGCCATGTCGATGCCCGCCGACATGCCTGCCGAGGTCCAGACATTGCCGTCTTCGGTCCAGATCCTGTCGCCATCGACGCGCAGGGCAGGGTAGCGCGCCTGCAAGTGTGGCGCGTAGTTCCAGTGGGTGGTGGCGACACGCCCATCGAGCAGGCCGGTCTCGGCCAGCACGAAGGCGCCGGTGCAGACACTGGCCGTGCGCCGTGCACGCGTGGCGATGCGCTGGATGACATCGGCGATCGGCAGCAGCCAGTCACCCACCGGCACCGCCGGCGCGCCGACGATGATCAGGGTGTCGATCGCTGCAGCCAACGGCAAAGCCTGGGTCTCTACCGACAGCCCGCCAGAGGTGCGAATCAAGCCGCCGGCAAGCGAGGCGACGGTGAAGCGATAGCTTGAAGCCTGCGCACGATTGGCGTTGGCAAAGGCTTCGAGCGGGCCACTCAAGTCCAGCAGGACGAAGTCCGGGTAGACCAGAAAGCAAACGTGACGGGACATGGCCTCAACCCCAGAGGACCTGGCAGACGCCTCATTAATCGCAGCTGCCGGCCGCAAGGTCAACGAACGGCCGAAATCCAGGGACAAACGTCCTTTTGCCGGTGCCCGGGTGCCGTACCTTGAGCACACCCCCACCCCAGAGGACATGCAAATGACCCGTAGCACCTCAACCCGCCAGCGCATGATCGCCTGCACCACCTTGCTTGCAAGCCTGCTGATAGCACCCGGCATAGGCTTTGCCGCCGAGAATCCCTACACCGACCCGGTCAAGCCTGCACTTCCGGCCTCGACCTTCCAATGGGACTCAAGCCGCACCGCGCTGGTGGTGATCGATCCGCAGATCGACTTCATGAGCCCGGAAGGGGCAGGGTGGCCGGTGTTCGGTGAGAGCGTCACCGAACAGCACCTGGTGGCCAACCTGGAGCGCTTGTTCAAAGCCTTCAAACAGTCCGGCACGACCGTCGCCATTTCGCCGCACTACTACTATCCCCATGACCATAAATGGCAGTACGAGGCACCGGCAGAGACGGTCCAGCACAAGCTCGGCATGTTCGACCGCAAGGGTGCCCTGACCCTCGACGGGTTCCGTAACTCGGGCGCCGACTTCATGCCGCAGTTCAAGGCGTACATCGAAGACGGCAAGACCCTCGTGGCCTCGCCGCACAAGCTCTATGGCCCGCAGAGCAACGACATCATGCTGCAACTGCGCAAGCAGCGGGTCGACAAGATCGTCCTGGCCGGCATGGCCTCGAACCTGTGCGTGGAGTCGCACCTTCGCGAGTTCCTCGAGCGTGGCTTCGAAGTGGTCGTGGTCCGTGATGCCATTGCCGGGCCAAAGCTTGCGGAGGGCGATGGATACGGGAGTGCACTGGTCAACTTCCGCTATATCGCCAATGGCTTGATGACCACCGAGCAGGTAGTGGGCAAACTGGAAGGTCGCTGAACACTGCCAGGTTTGCCAGCGGACAGGGACGTCCGCTGCGCCAGTGTTGATCACGGATTGGCAGTGCGCATGAAGGTGCAGGGCCGATACCGAGGATTCATCACCTACTACCTTCCCACCGCGGGGAAACCGTGGTGCCTTGCGCCCCACACCGCCGCAAACGTTGCGACCAGCAGCACCAGCAGTGCCGGAGAGAACGCCCCGACGCCGAGGCGATCCAGCAGGGCGCCGCCGACAATACCGCCACCCGCGATTGCCAGGTTCCAGGCCGTGACCAGCATCGACTGCGCCATGTCGGCGGCGTCCCCGGCCGTCCTGGCGATGGCCGTCTGAAACAGCGTCGCGGCACCGCCGAAGGCCAGGCCCCAGGCGATCACCGCCGCATACACCACGGCAGGCGCATCGCCGGCCACACCGAGTGCCAACGCGGACAGGCCGAACAAGACCGTGCTGGCGAGCGTCAGCGCGCGCAGATGGCGGTCGATCAGCATGCCGATGATCCAGATTCCCAACAGGGACGTGACACCGAACACCAGCAGCACCAGGTCGGTCCTTTCAGCCATGCCCACCATCGCGAGGAACGGCGCGATGTAGGTGTAGAGGATGTTGTGCGCCAGCACAAAGGCCAGCACCACGAACAGTACCGGACGTACACCGGCCACTGTGAACACCTGCCCCAGCGACAGCCGCTTGCCTGCTTTTTGGCCGGCGAAGTCCGGCACCTTGACGCGCACCCACACCATGAGCAGCAGCGCCAGCCCGCTCATGATGCCGAAGCACATCCGCCAGCCCACCAGGTTGCCGAGGAAGGTGCCAGCCGGTACGCCGAGCGACAGCGCCAATGGCGTTCCCACCATAGCGATGGCGATGGCCCGGCCCTTCTGGTGCTCAGGTACCATGCGCGCCGCATACCCCGCCAACAGCGCCCACAGCAGGCCGGCCGACACGCCCGCCAGGAAGCGCGCTACTATCGTCAGGGTATAGCTACCGGATAGCGTCGTGACTGTGTTGGCAATGACAAAGCCCGCAATGGCCATCAGCAGCAGGGGACGACGGCGCAGGCCCTGTGTCGCGCAGGTCAACGGGATGGCCGCGACCAGCGAGCCCATGGCATAGGCCGTGACGGTCTGCCCGACCCATGCTTCGGAAACCGCCAGGCCTTGCGCCATCTGCGGCAGCAGGCCAGCCGGCAGCGCTTCGGTCAGGATGGTGATAAACGCTGCTGTAGCCAACGCCAGCAGCGACGCGATGGGCATGCGTTGCTGATGCACGGCGATCATCGCGCAGCCTCCAAGGCACCGTAGACCGCATCGCGCAGATCGGTGACGAACCGGCCGGACATGCCCTCGTACAACGTATTGGTGAAAGCGACCACGCTAAGGCCCTGCGCCCGGTCCACAAACCAGGCATGACCGTAGGCACCACCCCATCGCCAGGTGCCGACCGACTCCGGCGATAACGCGAGCCGTGGATCGCGCAGGACCGAAAAACCGAGGCCGAAACCGAAGCCCGGCGCATTGGGCAGTTCGAGCCCCCCGGTCTGGTCCCGTCCCATCTGCGCTATCAGCTCGTCAGGAAGCAGCGTGCTCGCGCCCTGACGCAGGGCTTCCAGCAAGCGCAGGAAGTCCCCCGCCGTGCCCGCCATGCCCGCGCCGCCCGAAGCAAAGGCCTGTGCATCGAAAATACGGGCCGGGCTGTAGGCGATACCGACCGCGCCCTCGAAGGGCGATACCGTTTCTCCCTCATCCAGCCGACGCGGCTGCGGCAAGTCGTTTACATAGGCGGTGGCCACACGCTGGGGATTGTGTACGACGAAACCCGTATCCGCCATGCCCAGTGGACCGGTCACGCACTGGCGCACGGCCTCGTTCAATGTGACGCCCTGAATGCGCTCGATCAATGCCCCCAGCACATCGGTCGCCAGCGAATAGCACCAGGAGGTACCCGGCGCATACAGCAGTGGCACACTGGCAATGCAGCGCAGGTTCTCGGCCAGGCTGATGCTGGCAGCATCCATACCGTCCGAGACACCCGCTCGTGCGTAGGGACCGTTCGCATCGGCTTCGAAAAAGCGATAGCCCAGTCCGGCCGTATGACTGAGTAGCTGTCGCGCGGTGATGCGCGCCGGCTTGCCGTTTGCCAGCCGGGGGCGGAACTCGGGCAGCCAGCGGCCGATGTCCTCATCCAGGTCGAAGCGGCCTTGCGCCACCAGTACCAGCGCCGTCGTCGAAACGATGACCTTGCTCACCGAGGCCAGCCGAAAGACTGTCTCCAGGGCCATCGGCCGCGCGCTGTCGCGGTCGGCAAAGCCTGCCGCTTGCTGGTGGATCAGTTCACCATCACGTGCCACCAGCACGACGGCACCGACCAGCCGCCGTTCATCCAGCGCCTGCTGAACGACGTGCTGAATAGGGGAGGACAAGTAGGCAGGTGGAACACCTTGGTGCAGGGGAGGGAAGGGCTTCGTCACGGGATTGTCCTTGATTGAATGGGCCAAGCCGTGACCTTAGAAAACCTGCCATTAAAGAAAAAGTAGGCTAGATTACCGCGCTGTACGGACTTACATGTCCGCAATTGAGGTAGGGTATGGACAGCCTGAATGGCTTTGTCGTGTTCGTGCAAGTCGCCGAAACGCGCAGCTTCGTGGGCGCTGGCCGACTGCTGGGCGTGTCGGCCTCCGCCGTTGGCAAGCGCGTGGCGCGACTGGAAGAGAAGTTGGGCGTGCGCCTGTTCTACCGCAGCACACGCAGTGTCACGCTGACGGCGGAGGGTTCATTGTTCCTGGAGCGCAGCCGGCGCATCCTGGCCGAGATCGAAGCGGCGGAACTGGAGCTGTCACAGGCCAGTGGCGCACCGCGCGGACGCTTGCGGGTAAGCCTGCCGTTGGTCAGCTCCTTGGTGTTGCCTGTGCTCGGCGAGTTCATGCGCGAGCACCCCGCGATCGAGTTGGACCTGGACTTCACCGATCAAGTGGTTGATGTGATCGAGGACGGCTTCGACGTCGTGGTGCGTACCGGTGAACCCGCCGACTCCCGCCTCACCGCACGCCGATTGGGGAACTTCCGTTCGATGCTGGTGGCCTCGCCAGACTACCTTGCGCAGCGTGGGACCCCCCAGTTGCCGGCCGATCTGTTGCAGCATGTGTGCCTGCACTACCGCTTCCCCAACAGCGGAAAACTGGAGCCATGGGCACTGCGACAAGCCGCTGGAGAGCCCGAGTTGCAACTGCCCACCTCAATGGTCTGCAACAACATCGAGACGCGCGTGTGCTTCGCCCTGCAGGGGCTGGGGATCGCCTACCTGCCGGACTTCTCCATCCGCGAGGCGCTGGCCGACGGTCGACTGCGGCCAATCCTGGCCGACCATGTACAGCGCAGCGGCGTCTTCCATGTGCTGTGGTCGGCGAGCAAGCACCCGTCACCGAAGGTCCGGGCGCTGGTGGACTTCCTGTGCGCACGGGTATTCCCAGCGCCGAAGAGCAGCGCGTCAGTGTCCGGGTAACAAGCGCGAAGCTGCCGGCCTGGTACGTGTTTATCGAGCGCTTGCCGTTAGCGCTTTTCGTGTCTGCCAGAGGCGTGCAGCTTGATGGTGTCCATGACGGCAGCGGTCATGATTGCAGTGGAGACGCCGAACATGAGAATGCCATTGGCCGCCTCCAGGGGACTGAGCAGGCGCCATTGATCGCTCAGCACCACATCGCCGTAGCCCAGGGTGGCGAAGGTCACGCCGGAAAAGTACAGCGCGGTGGTGAAGTCCTCGAATTCACCCAGCAGCAGGAACAGCACGGCCCACAGGGCCATTTGCACATAGTTGCCGATGAGCATCACCACCATCACCATCGACAGCAAGCGCACGTCATCACGCCAGGAGGGGCGAGCGCTCGTCTTGCGTCGCAGCACCACATAGCGTTGCGCACACAGGGCCAGGAACAACGCCTGCAAGATTACGCAAAGCACGATCACCGGTAGGCCTACCAGAAAATTGATCAGCATGGCTGACTCTCTTGAGCGGTTGGGTTGGACATATTTCGACGTTGCCGGCGCTTGTCGAGCAGATAGACCATCGCACAGGCATACAGGGTGACCAGAATGAACAGCCCCATGCGGATGGCGAAGGCGGTGTAGACATCCTTGCCGGCGGCGCTGTCCTGCACCGACTGGCCGAGCAGAATGATCATGGTCGTCAGGCTGTTGAGCCAGAAGCCCGGCTTGTAGTTACCCGGGCTCAGCCCGTAGAGCTTGCGGGCCAGCAGCAGCCCGAACAGCAGCATCCACAGGAAGAACATCCACAGGTTGACGAACAGGCCCAGGGCGAACCAGAAGAGTATCGCCATCAGGCCGCCCAGCAGGGTCGAGCCGAGCAGTTCCCGGCCGGCGGTACGCGCATTGGTGGCGGTGCTCTGCTGGCCGAGGTTGACCGACTTCATGACGATCGGCATGTAGCTGGCCGGATCGATCAGCGCCAACAGGAAGGCGGGCATCACCACCAGTGCTGCGCGCACTGCCAGCCAGCTGATTTCATCAGCTGGCAGGGCAGGTGAGGGGGCGGGTGGCTGGGTGCCGATCGGATCAGGGAACAGCCAGTGGCTGATCGATACCACCGTGAGGGCCAGGAGCAAGCCCTTGACCAGCGAAACGATGACCTGCAATGCCAGGTCGAATTCGGTAGCGCCGGCCGCACTGATCATCGTCAAGCCGATCACCATGAAGGTGGCGACCAGCGCGTTGCCGCCACTCATGCCGTAGCGAAAGACCAGAAACAGGCACAGCCCGACCAGCATCACGCCGGTTGCCGCGTAGTAGTGCAACAGCGGAATGAGCAGCAGGCCGCTGCTGGTGGTCACCATCAGCATGACAGCCAGGCCCAGGCTGGCCTTGAATGGCAGTGGTCGATTCATCGCCGCCAGCATCGTCAGCGCCAGCATCGGTGCCAGGAAGGGGATCGGCAGGGCCAGGCCGAAGCTTGCGGCCAGGCACAGCGCGGTGCCAGTGGCCAGGCGCAGGGCGCGCCTGGCACGGAGTTGCTGCTCAGTAGACATACGACATCCAGCTCATCACGCGCAGGAACAGCCGGCCAAGCAGGTTCAGCGGGTTGCCTTCGCTGGGGAACGCCATGACCTCGGCCTGGCCACCGACACGAATGCTACTGATATCGTCGGTCAACTGGCCGGGCGCAAGCTCGATGATCACCGGAAAGCGCTGGGCCGGGCGCAGCCAGTCACGGCTGTTCTGCACCGTGGGCAGGGTCCCGGCTGGCGTGCTCTGACCGGTACTGACGCCATAGCCGATACTGCGCACCTGGCCTTCGAATATCCTGCCGGGAAGGCTATCGAGCACGATGCGCACTGGCGTCCCGGGCCTGACCTTGCCCAGGTTGTTCTCCGTCATGTCGGCCGTGACCCATACATCGTGGATGGCGATCAAGGTCATCAACGGCGCACCGGCGCTGGCGAACTGGCCGACATCGGTGCGCAGGTCGGTGACCAGGCCGGCCGAGCGGGCCCGTACCATGCTGTTGGCCAGGTCCAGTTCGGCCTTGTCCAGATTGGCGATGGCGGCGAGCAACTGGGCATTTTTCTCGTCGCTGCCACCTTGGGTTTCGCGGGCGCGTTCTACTTCAGCCCGCGCCGCGGCGACGTTGGCGACGGCCGCATCGAGGGTGGCGCGGGAAACCTCCAGCCGACGCAGGGAGATGGTCCCGGGGTCTTCCTTGTACAGGCGCTCCAGGCGCTGGAGGTCCTGCCGGGACATGACTTCGTTGGCCTGGGCCGCTTTCAGCGATGCCACCTTGGAGTCGATACCCGCAGTATTGGCGCCGATCTGTTTGCGGGTGGTCTGCAAGTCGGCACGCGCGCGGTCGACAGCGATCTGGTATTGCTGCGGGTTCACTTCGAACAACACTTCGCCGGCCTTGACGTCCTGGTTGTTGCGCACGTTGACTTTGGTGACCCTGCCGGCGACCTCCGCTGCCACCGGAACGACGAACGTTTGCACCCGTGCCTGTTGCGTGTAGGGGGTAAAACGGTCGGCCAGCAGGTACCAGACCAGGCTCAGGAGGATCAGCACGGCAATCCAATTCACCGCTTTTTTTGTCGGGTCGGCCGCAGGCGAGGGCGTGGTTTCTTCCGTCTCTTGTTGGCGGTCACTCAATTGACACCTTCCTTCGCTTCATCGAGCAGGTCGCCCCAGTCGGTGCGTTGCTGCATCTGTTGGCGGGTGGCCGGATCGAGCAGCGGCCGGTCGCTGTACCAACCGCCGCCGAGGGCCTTGTACAGGGCGATCAGGCTGTTGACGGCGGTGTTGCGATTGACCAGGTAGTTATCCTGCTGGGCGAACAGGGCCGCCTGGGCATCGAGTACCCGCTGGAAATCCGAATAGCCTTCACGGTACTGGGCATTGGCCAGGGACAGGGAGCGTTCGGCGGCAATCGACGATTCGCTGAGGATACGGTCGCGCTCCAGGGCCTTGAGCAGGCCGGTCGCCGCATCGTCGGCCTCACGCGCCGCCTGGCGAACGCTGTCCTGGTAGACGACGATCAATTGCTGCAGGCGGGCGTCCTGGATGCGCACATTGTTGGTGATGCGGCCATGGTCGAACACATCCCAGCGCAGGCTGGGCCCACCGATCAGGTCCAGGGTGTTGGAGGTGCCGTCCAGGGAGCTCGCGGACCAGACGATGCTGCCCAACAGGCTGATGGAAGGGTAAAGGTCGGCCTCGGCGACACCGATCAGCGCCGACTGGGCCGCGACTTGAGCTTCTGCAGTCCGTACATCCGGACGGCGTAACAGCAGGTCGGCCGGTACCCCCTGCAGCACGGCACGGTCGACCAAAGGCACCATCCCCGTGTTGGTCTGCAGTTCTGGCATCGCGCCGGGCGGACGACCGATCAAGGTGGACAACGCATTGCGTGTGCTTGCCACCTGCGCCTCCAGATCGGGGATGGTGCTCAAGGTTGCCAGGTACTGGGTCTTGGCCTGTTGCAGATCGAGTTCGGCACTATTACCGCTCAAGAACAGGCGCTCGGTGATCTCATAGCTGCGCTTCTGCAGTTTGGCGTTGTTCCTGGCGATGAGCAGGCGCGCCTCGGCGGTACGCAGCGCGTAGTAGGTTTGCGCCACCTGGGCGTGCAGCAGCACCAGCACGTTTTCATAGTTGCTCTGGGCTGCGAACCAGGCCGCATCGGCCGACTCGATGGCGCGGCTGAACCGGCCCCAGAAATCCAGCTCCCAGCCGATGTCGAAGCCGGCGCTGTGTTGCCACAGGTGGCTGTCCTGCGGATTGTCGCCGCCCCATTGGCGACGCTTGAGGTAGACGCTGTCGGCACTGATCTGTTGGAATTGCGGGTAGCGGTTGCTTAACGCAATGCCCAGTTGTGCGCGGGCTTCCATCACCCGCAGGCCGGCGATTTCCAGGTCGGCGTTGTGGGCATCGGCCTCGGCGATCAGTTGGTCGAGTACCGGGTCGGTAAATACGTGCCACCACTGGCGGCTATCGGGTTGCGTACGTTGCTGGCTGGCAAGCTCCAGGGCAGGGGAGTTCCAGTGCTCGACCCAAGGCTGGGTCGGCGACTGGAAGTCCGGGCCCAGGCGCACACAGCCGCCCAGGCCCAGGGCGCCGCACAGCAGCAGCCGGCTCATGCGCGCAGGACACGACATCAAGCGCATTCTCCTCAGACCGGTGGCGGCTCGTTGGTCGCGTCAAGTCGCGGTTGCTCATCGCGCGGTAGTTCATCCAGCACGTCGATGTGCGGCTGGTCCTCGACCCATTGCCAGAACAATTGATAGGCAACCGCCAGTGCCACCGGCCCGATGAACAGGCCGATGAATCCGCCACTGACCATCCCGCCCAGGGCGCCTATCAGGATCACCGGCATCGGCACATCGACGCCGCGGCCCAGCATCAATGGCTTGAGGATGTTGTCGGCCATGCCGGCAATCAGGCTGTAGATGGCGAACACGATAGTGCCAAGCGTGGCGCCTTCAGTGGCAAAGACATAGGCGATTACCGGCAAACTGACGAGAATCACCGGCAACTGCATGATCCCCATCAACAACGCGACCATGGCCAGCAGCCCGGCACCGGGCACCCCCATGACCACGAAACCGACACCCACCAGCAGCATCTGGATAAAGGCGATGCCCACCACGCCCTGGGCGACCGCGCGGATGGTCGCGGTGCTCAGTTCGACAATGCGCGGGCCACGTTCGGGGCCGGAGAGGCGGGTAGCGATGGCGATGGCGCTGCGTTGGCCATTTTCGCCGTAGGCCATGAGCACACCGGCAATGATCAGGGCACCGATGAACAACAGAAAGCCCACACCAACACCGGCCATCTTGCCCAGCAAGGTCAAGCCGACCGACTTGATGTAAGGCATCAGCTTCATCAGCACGCTGCTCATGTCGGTGGCCGACTGCACCCAGAAGGTGTAGAGCGGTTTGCCAATGAGCGGCAGGGTGGCGATTTTCTCGTTCGGCAGCGGAATTTCCAGGCTGTCTGACTTGAGCATGGTCAGGGTCGCCTCGATCGAATCACTGATCGACGTACCCAACAGGTAGATCGGCACCATCAGCAAGGCCAGGGCGACTACCACGATCAGGGTAGCGGTGCGACCGTCCTTGTTACCCAGCTTGCCCTTGAGCATGTTGTGCAGCGGGTACAGGGTAATGGCCAGGATCACGGCCCAGAGCATCAGATTGAGGAAGGGATGAAAGATCTGGAAGCAGAACAGCACCAGTACCGTGATCAGTCCGGCGCGAATCAAAACATCGAGCAACCCACCGGACAGTGCTCTTGCGGAAATGTTCGTGCGCAACATTGTCTAGCACCTCGCGACTCGTCACCAGGATCGGGATACGCTTAGGCAGCATAGACGTTGAATTGCCGGGCGTTCCAAGGCGCGGGCTCAACGGCGTGAGAGGAGTAGGGCTGGCAAATTCTGGTTGCGTAGCCATCGCTGACATTATAACTCAACTAAATGACTATTTAGTTGAGTTATATCTTTCGGTTATCAATATAAAGTACCAGAAAGGTCAGGGCATGCGTCCTTCTTTTCTGAACAATGTGTCGCCACTCAGATCCGCGTTGATTCTGAGGCCGAATTATCAAGGTCAAGCGCCCATGGTCCCAAGAATTGCTGCCAATGAACGATCCTGTAGGCCAGACACCTGAAATCGTGCATCACGCGCTAAATGCCTGAACCTGCGAGATTCCCCGTAGATCGCCCAGCCCAAGGCGACACGGATAGACCGACGCCGTAGGAAGCTACATAGATGGAAAAATTCGTGAATCTTGAGGCCAAGGCCTTACCGGTACTTCGACAACAACTGCAGGTCAGCGCCAACGGTAAGCCTGAGCATCGTGAAATGGCTTATGGTTGAAATCTGGCGCGGCCAACGGGTCATTCATCATGACGATGCTCGAGAGATTCCACCGTGTGTTCATCAACTCAACGGTTGGCGTCTGCTGGAACGAATCTGACGCTGGGCAATGTACCGAAGCGAATCCTGGTGAGATTGCTGCGAAGAGCGCAGGTTGTGGTGATGGGTTGGCGCAAGGCGCATGCTTTTCAGGATGGACGCATTTTTAATGACGCAAGCAGATAGCCGGACAGCCTGTTGAACCAGGAGGCGAATGTGGGCTTGTGCCTGGTTTCAAATCTGCTCAACCCACGGGGCCGAGTCTCTATAGATGACTACGCATAATGTATATTATGTTAAATCAATAACCTACCTAAGCGTCTTCTTCATGTCACCAGCCCCCCCAAAACCAGACTTTGCCTGAATTGACCATACACCCCTCGAATTGAATCGCCCCGGATTCTCCAGACACCTTGCAAGCTCACTGCATAACGCTTTTCAAACTCTACCGGTGACAGCTGATTGTTGAAACCATGCCGACGTTTTGCGTTGTAGAACATCTCGATGTAATCGAACACATCACTACGAGGATCTTCCCTCGTCGTGTAGATTTTCCGCTTGATCCGTTCCCGCTTTAGAAGCTGGAAAAAGCTCTCGGCCACGGCGTTGTCATGGCAGTTACCTCGGCGACTCATGCTGGCAACCAAATTGTTCGCCTTCAAAAAGCTGCGCCAATCGGTGCTGCTGTACTGGCTGCCTTGGTCGGAGTGAACCATCACCTCCTGCTTTGGTTTACGCCTCCAAACCGCCATCAATAACGCACCAATGGCCAAATCACTGGTCATCTGCGACTTCAATGACCAGCCAACAAGACGATTAGCGATCGCAAGCGGCTATTCAGAGACCAGCCCGAATACGCGCCATCCCCCCCGCGAGCTTATTTCGTTGGCTTACGACCGCTCCGGGGCACTGGCGCCTTGAACGGCGTTTTCTTCGGCGGCTTGTATTTGCACTTCGGAAAGGTTGAACAGGATAGGAATTTTCCGTACGGCCCTGGTCGCCATATCAGCTCACCAACTTTGCAGCCTGGGCAGGCAGGCCCCTTGGCCTTGAGGGGAGCTTGCGCAGCGGTCGATCCGGCAGCGGCCCTATCAGACTTGCGTTCAGCGGCCATCGACTGCTTTATAGCTCGGCCGTTGTCATCACAGGGAGCTAAAACACCTTCGTCGATCAACTCTTGCAGGAAAGGTGAGCGGCGCCCTGCGACAGTGAACATTGCCACGCTGCGCCTTGCCCTCGTCAGTGCGACGTAGAAAAGCCGACGCTCCTCACTGGATGGAAAGGTGTCGCCCTGCGGCATAACCAGGGAGAACAGTGGGTCGTCAACTTTAACGTTTGGAAATCCACGCATGACCATTCCGGGAAGAATCACATAGTCGGCCTCATCACCCTTTGAGGTATGCACGGTCTTGAACCTGAATGCCATGCGATCCCCAAACCGTTGCTGCCAATCGTCACTCAGGAATTTGGCGTCCAGCTTGTAGCGCCCCAACACGAAGACGTTCACTTTGCCGCCCCGCCCCAAAGGCACTCTACCCTCGCAGATCTGCTGGTAGAGACGCTCGACATACTTATCAACCGCTTGGGCTACCTTATTTCGGTGCCCCACCTGTATAGCCTGGAAGGCCGGCCCGATGGGCGCCGTCACAGAGTTCACGTTCTTCTTGAATTGCGCTGGGTTCTTCGACACGAATCGGCTGGAGACGTCACAAATGGCCTGAGGGCATCTGAATGTCGTTTCTAGCCGAAGAACCTGTCCATGGCCGTACCAGGGTTTGAAACCTGTCATTACGGAAACGTCAGCGCCCGCGAATCGGTTGATCGATTGCCAGTCGTCCCCGACGGCGAACAGAAACCGATTAGGCTGGCGAACGAGGGCTTTGCAAAGCCGCGCCCGCGCACGGGAAGCGTCCTGGTATTCATCAGCCATCACTAGGTCGTATGGCGACCGGTGCCCGGCCTCCAAATACCCCGCAGCCTTGTTAATCATGTCTTCGAAGTCGATTCCGTTCTCTGCAGCCAAGGCTTTGTCCCATTTGTTGACTACCGGGATCAGCAGGTCTACGAACATGTTGAACCGGTACTTGAAGGCGCCGCTGTCCATCTCGGCCAAGCGAGCCTTCAAGTCCAGTTCCGTATAGCAGTTGCTTTTGAAATGGTTGATGAACGTACGGATCAGTCCGAGCAGGTCGGCATGCTTGATGGGTTCCAGACCATTGGAGGGGATCGGTCGATCAGGGTTTGGATCAAGCTTGATGCCCCTGTTGGTGAGCTCTTTCGCTAGATGAGTGAACGCTTCCCCAGTGCGGACTTGATGAGAGAGCGTTTCGATCAGGTGCGTTCCCTTTTGCTTGTGGATCTGACGCTTCCAAGCCACCCCGTCCAGGTATTTCTTGAACTGCTCAGGCGGCTGGCCATCTTCATCCAATGCAAAATGCTCATGGTAGAGATTTAGACTTGGATAGAAAAAATCCGGGAAGTACTGACGATGTTCTGACGTCGCAGTCGGGTGCTCGTACTCACGTTCGTACTGGTAGTCGACCCCGTTGTAAAAAAGCCAGTTGGCAATGATGCACTCTTCCTGACTGGCCACCTCCTCGCCTTTTAGGGTTACCAGTTTCCCCTCGCCGTCCGAGTTTGTCGTATCGAACAGCTTGTCGTTGCGTGAAAGCGGTAGGTGTCGACCAAATACCAAACGGAAAATATCCCAACGCGTACGGAACGCTGGGCACTCATCTTTGAGGTCGTCGACAATGTCGGAGAGCTTGGCCAGCGCGAGATGTTCTTTGCGAGCCCATGCGGGTATATGCGGTGTGCTTCCGGTAGCTGAACCGATGATCTTCAGCCCTAACGAATGGAACGTCATGGCTGCGATCTCAACGCTAGGCTTGCCAAGGCGTTCAAGAGAGGCATTGGCCCGTGCTTGAAGTTCTGCAGCCGCATCCTTGTTGTAAGCTAGCATGACGATAGATTTGGGGCTGACAATCCCCCGATGCATGGCATAGATGGCCTTGGCGACCATTGTGGAGGTCTTGCCAGATCCCGCCGATGCGACAACCTGAACCCGGTTGTCAAAGCACACCACTGCCTCCGCCTGCTCGTCAGTTAAAGGCTTACTTTCTACCTTGTCGAAAAGCTCCCGGCAGTCACGAAGCTCTCGCTCCGCGTGCAGCTTGTTGCGCTGCTCCCAGGTGACCGTCCAATCAGACGTCCATCGTTCGATATCAAGCCCCGCTTGGGCATACCCATCCTTTAGATGAGCTCTCACCTCTGGCGTTTCGAGCAGCTCTTTCAGGGCCGCCACGCTCAACTCTAGGGTTGGTTTGCTACTCAGTAATGCTTGCTGGTTTTCATGGGTAAGCCAGCGGTGCTTTTGATCAGCGGTTGCTAAAGCGTGGTCAACATTTGCGAGCCACTGGGAAAGCTTGGCATAGTAGTAATCGAAGCGTTGGCAGCGGGATCGTTTGAGGAGATCGGACACCGCACGGTGCAGAGCCGTGGCGCGTAGGTTGGAGAGACCACCAAAGCGCACGCCCGTGCTTGCAGGCCACACGAGTTCCGACCATAGCAAGCGGCGTTTGATTTCAAAGCTTGTGAGTGTTTGAGGCGTTATGTGGTATTGCTGCCCACCGACGGAGACAACAAGACGATCGTCCTCAACAAGGAGACGCCAGTTGGCTGATCTGGTCAGTAAGCGCCCTAGTCTGGATGGCGTCCACTCCAAAAACATACACAATTCCTACACCCCAATAGGCGCTATTCTAGCCCAATATTCAGGGTTTTCGGACGTGCGCATCGATAGGTTCAGATCTCGGGTCTAGAACCGAAGCGCTCATGTAGCCCACGGTTGGTACCCACTCCTACTGGGCAACACAAGCCTGGCGACGACTGACATCCAGCCTTTCAGCTAGCACCCCAATAAAAACGGGGCTGCAATGCAGCCCCCTATGACACTGGGCATCCCTGCCCTCCAAAGCCCCCTCAACCGGCAAGAATGAAGTCCGCAACCGTGACCGTCGTCGCATCGCCCACCCCCACCAGGCGAATCGAGTCACCCCCAGCGAAGCTGACCAGGGTATCGGCACCGACATCGGCAACGCTGACGCTACCGGCGAAGGTTGCCGCCGTGACGCTCAGCCCGGAAATATCCAGCCGATCCTGGCCACCTGCCGGGGCGGCATCGAAGCCGATGATCTGATCGGCGCCAAAGCCTGCGGCAAACTGGAAGATATCGTTGCCAGCGTTGGCCACCAGGGTGTCGTTGCCGGCCCCGCCATTGACGATATCGTTGCCATCCGCACCGTTGATGAAGTCATTGCCGGCACCGCCCTGCAAGGTGTCGTTGCCCATCCCGCCGAACAGTGTGTCACTGCCATCGCCCCCCACTAGCAGGTCGTTGCCGATATCGCCATCCAGGCTGTCATTGCCCAACCCGCCCAGCAACGTGTCGCTGCCGGTGCCACCGTTGATGGCGTCGTTGCCGTCACCGCCGTCGAGCGTGTCATCGCCACCCCCGCCGCTCAGCGAGTCCGTACCTATGCCACCGAACAGCTGGTCGTTTCCTGCCTCGCCACTGAGCGTGTCATCGCCGGCGTTGCCAGTGAGGATGTCGTTGCCGCCACCACCATTGAGGGTGTCGTTGCCTATCCCGCCAGTGATGATGTTGGCCAGGCCGTTGCCGATGCCGACGAAATTGCCCACCCCGGTATAGGTCAGGTTCTCGACATTGGCCGCCAGTGTGTGGCTGGACTGCGACGTCTGCACGGTGTCCGTACCGCCGCCTGTCGCTTCGACCACCACGTCGTCTGCATCGACCAGGTAGGTGTCGTTGCCCGCGCCGCCTGCCAGCCGGTCAGCACCCGCACCGCCATTGAGCAGGTCGTTACCGGCCCCGCCCGTGATGGTGTTGGCCAGGGCATTACCGGTGCCCGTGAAGTTACCGGTGCCGGTGAAGGTGAGGTTCTCGACGTTGACACCGAGCAGGTAGCTCGCCAGGGTGGTCTGCACCAGGTCGGTACCGCCACCCACAGCCTCGATGACACTGTCGCCGACGTTGTCGACCACGAAGGTGTCGTTGCCAGCCCCGCCATTCATGGCGTCCGCACCGAGGCCCCCATTGAGGGTGTCATTGCCGTCCTCGCCATTGAGGATGTCGTCCTCGGTGCCGCCGTTGAGACTGTCGTTGCCGATGCCACCGAACAACTGGTCGATACCGCCCAGGCCACTGAGGATGTCGTTGCCCCCCAGGCCCATCAGTACGTCGTTACCCGCGCCGCCAGTGAGGATGTTTGTCGCCGCAGTGCCGACCAGCACCACGCCCGCTGGCACCGTTACCGGCGCCGTCGCCGCCGAGGTGACCGTCTCCAGCGTGCCGAAGCCGTCGGTGTAGCGTACGATCACCCGCAGTTGCTGGTTACCCTGCGCGAAGCCAGGCGTGTAGGTTGACGCGGTGGCACCGGCAATGTCGGTAAAGGTCGTGCCGGTCCCTTGCTGCCACTGGAAGCTGAAGGTACCCAGCCCGTCGATGTCGGCGATGGCGGCAGTCGATGCGGTCAGCAATTGCCCCTGGCCCGGCGTGGTATCGCTGATGACCACGGCACCGGTCGGTGCATCGTTGACGTTGGCTACCGGGTCGAGGATATCGGACGCGACGCTTTCGGCAACGCCGAAGTCATCCACGTAGCTGACCACCACCCTCATGTTCTGGCCGACCTGGCCCTGGCCAAGGGTGAAGGTGGTGTTAGTGGCACCCGGGATATCGACCCAGCCCACGCCGATGTTCGACTGCCACTGGAAGGTGAACTGCGGGTTGCTGAGGCCGTCGACGTCGATAATGGTCGACGGGTCGACGCTCAGCACCTGGTTCTGTATCGACAGCCCGGTGACGGTTGGCCCTGCGCTGGCCGTGCTGTTGGGCGACGAGTCGACGATCTCCAGCGTGCCCTTGGCATCCTGGTACACCGCGCGGACGCGGATGTTCAGCCCCGCCACATCGTCCGTGACCCGGTAAGTGCTGCCAAGTGCCTGGGTGATCTCGCCCGCGGCATCGAAGGTGATGTCTTCGAAGACGCCCGAGCCTGGCAGGCGTTCAACCTGCCAGTAGTACGCTACCGGGCCGGTCACCGCACCGCTGGTGTTGGCGCCGCTCAGGTTGTCGGCGTCGTGCACTGCCTGATTGCTGACCCGCAGAAGCTGGCCGGCGACCGGCGTATCGTCACGCACCCCGCTGGCATCGTCGAGGATAACCAGGTGGCCCGACGGGCCGTTGTTCACCGCCGTGCCAACGCCGGACGCCATTGCTCGGTCGGCGAACTGCAGGCGCTCGATGCCGGTCAGGCGATCGACGCCGTCACGCCCGGCGATCAGGTCGGTGACGATGACCGCGTTGCCATCGACCTCCACGCTGTAATCCGTCAGATTGCCGGAGAACACTGCGGTGTCGTAGCGATCATTGCCACTGAGGATTTCCCGCACGATCACCAGCTGGCCCGGGTTGTAGGTACCGTTGAGCATCAGCGGCACCATCGGCTCCATGCTGTCGAAGGAGGCGATTTCCTCGCCGGTGCCATCGGCGTTGGCCCGTACGCTGATGCGCACGTTCAGCCACTTGTCGCCGTCGATGATGTCGTTACCCCCGCGCCCTTCGATCAGGTCACTGCCGCTGCCCCCGAGGATGATGTTGCCGCCGTCGTAGAACGTCGCACCTGCCGCCAGCAAACCGGCCAGGCCATCGATCAGGCTGATGTTGGTCAGCACACTGCCGTTGGCACCTGCAGTGGGGAGCGACGTGGCGTCTTCGTTGTCACCGCGCAGGAAGTCGCCGTGCGCCGAGCCCGACAAGCCTTCCATGATGTCGAACCGCGCCAGCGCCGAGGCGCCGGAGCCGGGCTGCAGCGGTACACCGAAGAAGCGGTCGCTCATGTCGATGGTCACGCCCTGGGTGAGGTTCTTGAACGTTGCCCAGTCGTAGCCGGAGCCGCCGATGTAGCGGTCACCGAAACCGAGGCTGCCGACCATGATGTCGTCGCCGCCCTCCCCGTTGAACTTGTCGTTCTCGTTGCCGCCGATGAACACATCGTTGCCGATGACCGGGTCGTTGCCGAGCGGGTCGAAGTTGTCGCCGGGCGCACCGTCCGAGGTGCCCTTCTCGATCCAGTCGTCGCCTTCGTTACCCATGTCCTGTTCGTTGGCCTTGCTGCCCAGGATGAAGTCGTTGCCCTGGCCACCAATCGCCTCGGAGGCGTCCTCACCGGTCACGATGAAGTCATTGCCGAAGCCACCGATGATCAGGTTGACGCCGTTACCGCCGTGCAGCACGTCGTTGCCGTCGCCCCCCTGGATGTTATCGTCACCGCCCAGGTCGGTGATGATGTCGTCGCCAGCGCCACCGCGCAGTTGGTCGTTACCGTTTCCACCTTCGATGCGATCGTTGCCGGCATCGCCCCAGACGGTGTCGTCGCCGCCACCGGCCACCAGGATGTCGCCACTGTTGGTACCGCCCAGGACAATGTGCTCTTCACCTGCGTAGCGGATGTAGTTGCTGTCCGGGCCCGTGGTCAACGGGTTGTCGCGGAACACCACCTGCTGGCCGTGGTCACCAAGCGGGTCGGCGCTGCCAAGGCCGTCGTTGTACTGCTTGGTCTGGTCCCGTTCCAGGAAGAACGTGGGGTCCGAGAACACCAGGCCTGGCAAGTGGGTGGCCGAGGTGTTGGCCATGATCAGCTTGGCGAACGAGTTGCTTTCCAGTTCGGCGTTCATCGACAGGCCGGCGGTACGCTCCAGGTAATAGAAGCGGTCGCCATCCTGCAGTTTCTCCATCTGGTTCTCGAACACGAAGTTGAAGGTCGAGCCGAGCATGCCGCCGAACGGGGTTTTCGCTTCGGCCAGGCCACCGATCCACAGGTCGATGGCATCGACCCCGGTCACCGTCACGCCCTTCAGGTCGTCCGCGGTGCCCATCACGGCGTCCTTGCCGGCCAGCGTCACGTTGGCCCAGGCACCGGTGCCGTTGAGGAAGTCCAGGCGGTCGGCCGGCGCACCGTCGCCGCCGAACACCAGCGCCAAGGCTGCAGCGCGCTTGCCTTCCAGCGTCGTTGCCGACGTGATCGTCTCGTGGGTGCCGTAGGCGGCGATGAAGTTGATCAGCGATTCCGGATGCTTGAGATGCTGCACCAGGTCGACCCAGCTGATGTACGGCTTGAGTTGGGTATCGCCGGTCTGGCCGTAGATGTCGCGGCGCAGCGCATTGAGCGACGGAATGCCGACATCGCGACCACGGGCGATGTTGATCGCAGGCAGGTCGAGTGGCAGGCCAAGCAAGTTGTTACGCAGCGCTTCGGTGACGAACTCGTCGATTTCGTTACCGGCTTGCCGCGTCACACCCCGCACGATGGCACTGGTTGCGTCCTCGGGGGTCACGCCACTGGCGGCATACGCCAGCGGGTTGAGGAAGGCCGCGATCAAACCGAGCTGCTGGTCGGGGTCGGCGCTGTTCGGGTCACCCACGACGTTGAAGTCGACATCGAAGCGGTCGACGGTCTCGGTCAGCATCGAGTGGCCAAACCGGTACACGGTGTGCGCAAACTCGGCGACGATCGAGGCATCGAGGTCGACATCGTAGACCTGGGTCGGTGCGAAGAACAGGTCGACCCTGGGCTGGACGGTGCGTGCGAACTCCTCGAACACCAGGTGCTGATACTGCATCTCGGTGCCGAACTTGGCTGCCTGGAACAGACGCTCGCCATTCCACACCAGGGCATCGATCTCGGCCTGGTTGGTGGGCATTGCGTCCACCGGGGTGAGCAGCCACTCGTTGAGGAAGGCCAGGTCGCCGGAATCGAGCACGGTGTCCTTGGTTTGCGCGACCAGACGGTTGTGTTCGGAGTGGAAGATCGCATGCACCGCGGTCAGGCCGATGTTCTCGTTGACCCGGCCGTCGCCTGCGATGTAATGCGCATCCAGCAGCTCGTTGTCGTAGGCCAGGTTGGCGCCGGTATGCGGATCGACGTCGATGGCGTTACCTGCAACGTTATCGCTATCCGCCGCCAGCACTCCGCCGATGGACACCGGCACGGCATTGTGGGCGATATCGGCGAGGAACTGATGGCCGGTACGCACGGCGTTGGTCAGGTCGATGGGGGCCAGCGGGTTGCCTTCGACCAACTCATCGTCGCTGGTACCGCCCAGGCCATCGGCGCCCTTCATCACCACCATCGGGTAACCGTGCGGCCCCTTGATGAAGTTGCCATAGGCATCGGTTGCCAACAGCGGCACGTTGTCGACGTCGGCATCGGTGAGGTGGATGCCGAGGATATCGTTGGCTTGCGCCTTGACCACCTTCCAGGTGGCCATGCCACCGATTTCGTGGTCGTCCCCGGTGCCGTACTTGCCATCGCTACCCAGGTCACGGTTGGTGATCAGCCGACCGGTCGCGATCGGGCCCTGGTCGGTCATGGTGTAACCGCGCAGGAACACCTGGTGCGATGGATGCGAACTGTAGGTCTGGTTCTGGTCCACGAACGGCGTGGTGGTGTTGGTGTGCTCATGGATATCGTCGGCCGTACCGAGAACGCCATCGGCGCCAGGCAGGTTGGTCGCGCGGGTCAGCACCATGAAGTTGGCGTGGCCACCAGGCTCATACAGCGGGTCGTCCGGTTGCAGCGGAATGAACACGGTGCCCGACCCGCCTTTGGTAACCAGGTCCAGGCCATGGTCGAAGAACTGCCCGAAGAAGGTCATCCAGGCGTTGAACGGTGCGGACAACCCGGCATCGGCCGAGGTGTTCTCGAACAGGTACACGTCGTGGTCATCGCCCGTACCGAACTGGCCATCCAGGCCAGGGCTGGCGACGATGCGCACGCCATCCTTGAGCACGTCGTCGCTACCCTCCGCGCCGAAGTCGAGCTGACCGTTCGCGCCCGGGTCGTACGCCGTCGCGTAGGCTGCCGGGTTGTTCGAGGTCTGGTCGACGATCAGGTTACTGATGGTACGCGGCTGCGAGTCGAACACGTAGCCGCTGGTCTGCTGGTAGGACGACCCTGGAATGGCCGGTGAGCCGGGGCCGAAGAAGCCGGCAGGCGCACCTTCGGCCGTGTTGAATACCGGGTCGCTCACGCGTGGGAAGACATTGTCGGCGGCACCGAATTCGGTGTTGTTGGTGCCGTTGAGGTTCATCAGGTTGTTGTTCGAACCATCCACCGCACGCAGGCCCAGGGGTGCACGGATATTCGGGATCAGCGAGAGGATGTCCTGCCCACTGGCATCGGCCTCGGCAATCTTGATCTGCGTGAGGATGAAGTTCAGGTCGGAGCGCACCATGTGCAGGCCCGCGCCGCCATCGGTGGCATCGACGACCGGGGTCGGCGCGGTTGGCACGACCGGCGCACCGGGCTCGACCACGGTGGTGGGCGCGGAGAACAGCACTTCGGTGGTGCCATGGGCATCCTGGTAGATCGCCTTAACCCGCAACGACAACCCGGCAAGGTCGGGAGACACCTTGAACGCCGTGCCGTCGGCACTCTGGAACGCCAGGTCGCCGGCAGGCAACAGGATGATGTCCTCGAACACACCGCTGCCCGGGTCGGCCTCGAACTGCCAGTAGTAGGACACCGAGGCGTTGGTGAGCAGGCCCTGCGGATTGCCCGCCGTGATGTTGTCGCCATCGCGCACGCCGGCCATGTTCACGGTAAGCACATCGCCTACCGTGATCGCGCCGCCATTGGTATCGGAAACGGCTGGAGCGCCGGTCGGTTGGGCATTCACCCCCGTCACCAGCACGCGCTGGGAGTCGGCGAACTGCAGGCGTTCGATATGCAGCAAGGTATCGGTGCCATCGCGACCGACCACGGTATCGGCCACGGTCCAGACATCGTCCGCCACATCGGTGGTGCCGCGGGTATCGCGAGTGACCACGTACTCGGATTGAACACCGGAGAACACTGCGGTATCGAAAGCCGCCCCGCCCGTCGAGGTGCCTGGCAGTATTTCCCGTACGGCCTTGAGTTGACCAGGGTTGTAGGTACGGTCGAGCATGAATGGAATCATGTCGACCATGCTGTCGAAGCTGGCAATCTCGAGGCCGGTATGGTTGACGTCGTCGGCGGCATACACCGCAATGCGCACGTTCAGCCACTTGTCGCCGTCGATCAGGTCGTCACCCCCGCGCCCTTCGATCAGGTCACTGCCATTGCCCCCGAGGAGGATGTTGCCCGTGGCAAAACCGCTGGTCGGCAAGCCGGCATCGGCCAGGAACTGCGCCAGCCCACGAATCAGCTCGACGTTGGTCAGCGCGCTGCCCGTGGCCCCGCCATGGTTGAGGATGGTGACCGCGTCCACATCATCGCCCTTGAGCACATCGGCGAACCTGGAACCGGACACGCCTTCGACCTCGGCGAAGCGGTCGAGAATCGAGGCCGGCGAGGCCCCGACCGGGTTGAACACGCCGGTGTTCTGGTTTGGCGCGTTGCCATGGGGCTGTGCCAGCGCGGCCAGGCTCAGGTCGACGGTCACGCCAACCTTGTCATTCTTGTGGGTCACCCAGTCGAAACCGGACATACCGTCCATCTTGTCCTGGGCATCGCTGCCGACAAAGATGTCGTCGCCCCCTTCGCCGATCATTTCGTCGAAGCCACCGCCACCGATGAAGATGTCGTTGCCGATCACATCGTCGTTGAGCAACGGCGAGAAGTTGTCGCCAGGCGCACCATCCTGGGTGCCCTTCTCGATCCAGTCGTCACCTTCGTTGCCGGTAGGCGGCAAGTTGGTCTTGGCGCCGAGGATGAAGTCGTCACCCAGGCCGCCGAAGGTGGTGCTGATGTCTTCGGTGGTGATGATGAAGTCCTGGCCGTCACCGCCCAGGATCAGGTTACCGGCGGCGAGCATGCTCCCGGCGACGATCACGTCGTTGCCGGCGTTACCCTCCAAGCGGTTGTCGCCGAACGAATCGGTGATGATGTCATCGCCCGCGCCCCCCAATACCGCATCGTTACCGGCACCGCCCTCCAGGCGGTCGTTGCCGGCGTCACCGTAAACCGTGTCGTCGCCTTCGCCGGAGATGATGATGTCATCCTCGGCGGTACCACCCAGCACGACATGGTCTTCACCGGTGTAGTGCAGGTAATTGGCGTCGCCACCCGAGGTTTCGGGGTTGTCGCGGATCACCAGCGGCACGATTTCCACGCCGTTGATCATCACACCACCCGTCGGGTCGTCCCTGCCGTCCACGCCAAGCCCGGTGTGCTGGTTGGCCTGGTCCACTTCGAGGGTATAGGTCGGCGTCAGGAACACGGTGTTCGACAGGTGGGCGACGTCGGAGTTGAGCATGATCAACTTGGCAAAGGAGTTGTTCTCAAGCTCCGTGCCGAAGTTCAAGCCTGCGGTACGCGACAGGTAGTAGAAGCGGTCGCCGTTCTGCAGCGCTTCGAGCTGGGTCTCGAAGACGAAGTTGAAGCTCGAACCCAACATGCCACCGAACGGCATCTTCTGCTCGGCAAGGCCACCGACCCAGAAGTCGATGGCGTCGACGCCAGTGACGGTCACGCCAGTGATGTCATCGGCAGTGCCGGCAATACCATCCTTGCCAGCTTTGGTTACGTTGGCCCAGGCACCGGTGCCGTTGAGGAAGTCCAGGCGGTCGACCGGTGCGCCGGCGCCACCGAACACCAATGCCAGGGCGGCCGCGCGTTTGTCCGCCAGCGTCGTCGCCGAGGTGATCGTGTCGTGGGTGCCATAGGCGGCGATGAAGTTGATCAACGACGCGGGGTGCTTGAGGTGGTCGGCGAAGTCTACCCAGCTGATGTACGCCTTGAGCTGGCTGTCGCCGGTCGCCGCAAAGAACTCGCGGCGCGCCTCGTTCAATGTGGGGATGCCGGTGTCACGGCCACGCGCGATGTTCAAGGCGGGCAAATCGAGGGGCAGACCGAGCAGGTTGTTGCGCAGCGCTTCGGTGACGAACTCGTCGATTTCGTTACCCAGCTGGCGGGTCACGCCGCGAATGATCGCCCCGGCGGCTTCATCCGCAGTTGCCCCGCTGCCGGCAAATGCCAGCGGGTTGAGGAAGGCCGCAATCAGGCCGAGCTGCTGGTCCGGGTTGTTGGGATCACTGAGGATCGGGTTGAACTGCGGGTCGAAGCGGTCGACGGTCTCGGTCAGCATCGAGTGGCCGAAGCGGTACACCACATGGGCGAACTCGGCGAGGATGGCCGGGTTGATCGAGGTGTCATAGCCGTTCGGCGCGAGGAACTCATCGACCTGCGGCTGTATGGTCCGGGCGAATTCCTCGAACACCAGGTGCTGGTACTGCATCTCGGTACCGAACTTGGCGGCCTGGAACAGGCGTTCGCCATCCCACACCAATGCAGCGATGCCGGCGGGTGTGGTCGGTATCGCCGCCACGTCGACGACCAGCCACTCGTTGAGGAAGGCCAGGTCGCCGGCGGCAAGGATGGTGTCCTTGGTTTGCTCGACCAGCCGGTTGTGTTCGGAGTGGAACACGTGGTGCACGGCGGTCAGGCCAATGTTCTCGTTCACCCGGCCGTCACCGGCAATGTAGTGGGCATCGAGCAGTTCGTTGTCATAGGTCAGGTTGTTGCCGACGCTGTCGGTGAGCTGCGCATTGCCTACATCGCTGTCACTGTCCGCCTGCAGCACCCCGCCCACGACGACTGGGGCGGCATTGTGGGCGATGTCGTCGAGGAAGCCATGCCCGGTGCTTACCGCGTTGGCCAGGCTGATGGGCGCATCGCGATTGCCTTCAACCAGTTGGGTGACGTCATCGGCGGTGCCCGCAGTGTTATCCGCACCGTTACTCACCCGCATCACCACCTGCGGCATGCCGTTCGGCCCACGCAGGAAGTTGCCATAGGCATCGGTGGCCAGCAGCGGCACGCTGTGCACATCGGCGTCGGTCAGGTTGATGCCCAGAATGTCACGGGCCTGTGCCTTGACCACGGCCCAGGTCGCCATGCCGCCGTTTTCGCTGTTGCCATCGTCGGCGGTGCCGAACTTGCCATCGGTGCCCAGGTCGCGGTTGGTGATCAGGCGTCCCGTGGCAATCGGGTCACCTGCGGCGTTGAGCATGTATTCGCGCAGGAACACCTGGTGCGAGGGGTGCGAGCTGTAGGTCTGGCTCTGGTCCACGAAGGGCGAGGTGGTGTTGGGCTGGCCGTCATCGGCGGTGCCCACGACACCGTCCGCACCGGCAGTGCGCACGGCGCGCGGTAGCACCATGAAGTTGGTCGGGCTGCCCGGGGTGTAGAGCGGGTCGCCAGGCTGCAACGGGATGAACACCATGTCGGTGCTGCTCTTGGTGACCAGGTCCAGGCCATGGTCGAAGAACTGGCCGAAGAAGGTCATCCAGGCGTTGAAGCCGGCGGTCAGGCCGGCGTCAGGCGACTGATTGGGAATGAAAAACACCTGCTTGTCGTCGGCTGTGCCGAACACGCCATCCAGGCCGGGGCTGATTACCGAAGCAGCGCCACCGTTTGCCTCGACCGCGGCCGGGTTGTTGGCCGTCTGGTCGACGATCAGGTTACTGATCACCCGTGGCTGCGAATCCACCACTGTGCCCGTCCCGCTGTAAGCCGCGCGATAGGCAGGATCCAGCAGGCGCAGGAAGGAATTGTCCGCCGCGCCGAACTCGCTTTGCCCGGCGACCAGGTTGTTGTAGCTGCCATCAACAGTGCGCAGGCCAAAGGGCACCTGGCTGTTGGGTAAAAGATCAATGAGGTTGGCGCCTTTGGCGTGAGCTTCGGCGATGAAAATCTGCTTGAGGATGAACTCCAGGTCCGACTTGCTGAAATTGGCCATGTTGGTGTGCCTTCGATCTATCGAGTGACGGATGCCGGGCGCAAGGATCCCTCCCACGCCCAGTCGTTAATGACGTGCGCAGTGTTGGGTGCAGCTTCCTGAGGGCGAGAGCTGGCGCGGGAATGCCGTCACCCGGGACCCGGGATGTGCGCCTGGAGTTCGCGAAGTGAATGACTCGCCGGGCGATCAGCCGCAGCGAGCCCTGCCGCTGGGTGGGCCATGACAGCTACCGGCAGCGGCGTGTTTGCGGGGCAGCCTTTTGTCTGGGCAATGCAAGAGGTGACTCATCACGTTTACTCCTGGGACTGTCATCACACCTTGCTTTGCCAAAAAATTGGCAAGCTTCAACGGACGCCCCGCGAATATCCAAGACTAAAGTCGTAGAGCCAAGCCTTGTCAAATTCACGTCACCAAATCGGCCCGAGATGATAATGCGTTGCAACTAGCTGTTTTACCGCAACTTATAGAAATTTTGAGGCAGCTTTAGAGCGAAATGATATTACAAAATATTTCGACACAACCTACGCTGCTGCTTGTGGAAGCCACGCAGAGTTGTTGGAAAATTCGCCAATAGAGCGACCAGCTGCGTGTCAAATAACTGCCACATAGACTGCCGTACTTGCTGTCCGAGCCGCCGCAACGGCGACCCGTTTTCGAAAAGGGAGGCTCCACATGCACAAGCAGCCGCGCACCCGCTCGGAGCTCGCCGATGCGCTTTTTCGCCTACGCCGAAGTTTTTACGCATTGGCCGGCTTCAGTGGCGTGATCAACGTCATGATGCTGACGCCATCGGTGTACATGTTGCAGGTCTATGACCGGGCGTTGGTCAGCCGCAATGTCACGACTTTGACGATGCTCACCGTCCTGGTGGTGGGGCTGTTCTTGCTGATGTCCGCCCTGGAACTGGTCCGCACCCGGGTGTTGATACGGGTCGGCAACTGCCTGGACATGGACCTCAGCCGACGCGTCTTCACCGCTGCATTCGAACGTAACCTCAGCCGCGCTGGCGCCAACCCGGCCCAGGCACTGCACGACCTTGCCCAGGTTCGCCAGTTTCTCACCGGAAACAGCCTGTTCGCGTTCTTCGATGCCCCCTGGACACCGATCTACCTGCTGGTCGCCTACCTGATCCACCCGCTGCTCGGGCTGGTGACAATGATCGGCTCGCTGATCCTGATGGGCCTGGCGTACCTCACCGAGAAGGCGACCCAGAAACCATTGGCCGAGGCCAACCACGCCGCCCTCTCCAGCGCCAACTATGCCAACAACAACCTGCGCAACGCCGAAGCGATCGAGGCCATGGGCATGCTGCCCTCGATCGGCAAGCGTTGGTTCCAGGGCCACCTGCGGATTCTCGAGATGCAGACCCTGGCCTCCGACCGCGCCGCCATCATCAGCAGCACCGGGCGCTTCGTTCGCATCACGCTGCAGTCGCTGATCCTCGGCACCGGCGCATTGCTGGCCATCGAAGGCAAGATCACCCCGGGGATGATGATTGCCTGCTCGGTGCTCACCGGTCGTGCGCTGGGCCCGGTGGAACAGGTCATCGCCTCCTGGAAACAACTGCTGGGCTGCCGTTCGGCCTGGGCTCGGCTCAACGAGTTGCTGCACGACTACCCCCGCCGCCCGCCGAGCATGTCACTGCAGCGGCCAGTGGGCATGCTCGCCGTGGAAAACGTGTTCGCGGGCGCTCCGGGTACCAACAGCACGATTTTGCGCGGCGTGAGCTTCAGTCTTTCCCCGGGTCAAAGCCTGGGTATCATCGGCCCATCGGCTTCGGGCAAGTCCACCCTCGCCCGCCTGCTGGTTGGCGTATGGCCGACCCAGGCCGGCAAGGTGCGCCTGGATGGTGCCGACATCTTCACCTGGAACAAGGGCGAACTGGGCCGCTGGCTGGGTTACCTGCCCCAGGATGTGGAGCTGTTCGAAGGGACCATCGCCGACAATATCGCGCGCTTTGGCGAAGTGGACAGCGAGGCCGTCATCCGTGCCGCCAGGATGACCGGCGTGCATGAGATGATCCTGCGCTTCCCCCAAGGTTATGACACCCGCCTGGCCGCCGATGGCAGCCCGCTTTCCGGTGGCCAGAAACAACGCATCGCACTGGCCCGCGCGCTCTATGGCGAGCCCAGCCTGATCGTGCTGGACGAGCCCAATGCGAGCCTGGACGACGTCGGTGAAAAGGCCCTGGTCGACGCGCTGGCCGAACTCAAGAGCCGTGGTGCCACGGTCATCCTGATCTCCCACCGCCCCAACGTACTCTGCGCCGTCGACCACATGCTGATGCTCCGTGATGGTGGCGTACAGATGTTCGGCACACGCGAAGAAGTCTTCACCGCGCTACGCAAGGCCAGTGTGATCCCCGCTGGCGCGACCGCCCCGTTAGCCGCCGTAAAAGTGCGGGAGTGACCGATCATGGCAACCGAGATGATTCAAGCCGACGCCAACAGCCTGGTCGATCTGGATGCCGGTAAGCCCGCGCGCTGGGGCATCTGGCTGGTACTGGCCGGTTTCGGCGGCTTCCTCCTGTGGTCATGGCTGGCACCGCTGGATGCCGGCGTGGTGGCCACAGGCACGGTCAAGGTCACCAGCAACCGCAAGGCGGTGCAGCACCTGACAGGTGGCACCGTGGAGGCCATTCTGGTTGGTGAAGGCAACACGGTGAAAAAGGGCCAGGAGCTGGTGCGCCTCGACGCCTTGCGTGCCGCGGCCGAACAAGGTGCGGTCAGCGCCCAGTACATCGTCAGCAAGAGCGTGGAAAACCGTCTGGAAGCCGAGCGTGATGGCCGTGATACGGTGACCTTCGCCGCTGATTTGCTCCAGCGCTTCGCCAATGACCCGCGCCTGCTGGCGGCCATGGACCTGCAACAGCAACTGCTCGATACCCGGCGCGCGGGCCTGGCGGGCGAGATCAGCATCCTGCAGGAAAACCT
Source organism: Pseudomonas sp. BGr12 (assembly GCF_030272895.1). GTDB lineage: Bacteria > Pseudomonadota > Gammaproteobacteria > Pseudomonadales > Pseudomonadaceae > Pseudomonas. The sequence continues at coordinate 61,184 of NZ_JALRNF010000009.1, forward strand.
GGCGGCGTCGGCGGTACAACTCAAAGGCCTGCAGCAGGTATACGGCGCCCGCGCTTCGCAGATCAACTTCCTCAACCAGGAGCTGCAAGGCACCCGCACGCTGGCGGCGGAAGGCTATGTGCCCCGCAACCGCCTGCTTGAACTGGAGCGCAGCAACGCCGATCTCTCTGCAGGACAAGCCGAGAACCTCAACAACATCGCCCGCGTGCGCAGCCAGACCACCGAGATCCGGCTGCGGATCCTGCAGCGCCAGCATGACTACCTCAAGGAAGTCGAATCGCAACTGACCGACACCGAGAAGGAAAACACCACCCTGGCCGACCGTTTGCGTGCACTGGACTATGAAGTGACCCACACCGTGATTCGCTCGCCAATCGACGGAATGGTCCAGGGCCTGAGCATCGCCACCGTCGGTGGCATCATCCAGCCAGGCGCCAAGATCATGGAAATCGTCCCGCTCGACGAACCCCTTCAAGTCGACGCGATGATTCCGGTACAAGCCATTGACAAGATGGTCCCGGGCCTTGAGGTGGACATCACCTTCCCAGCGTTCAACCACGCCCGCACGCCCAATATTCCTGGCCGGGTCAAGACCGTCTCCGCCGACCGCCTGTTCGATGAGGAAAGCAAGCAACCGTTCTACCTGGCGCAGGTGGAAGTCACACCCACAGGCATGAACCTGCTTGGCAGCAATCACATTCGCCCGGGCATGCCCGCCAGCGTCACCATCAAGACCGGCGAACGCAACCTGCTGAGCTACCTGCTAAAACCGATGCTCGAACGCGTCGACGGCGCGTTCAAGGAGCAATGAGATGAACTGTCATTGCCTGACATTCTGCCTGCTCGGGCTGTCTTTTTCGGCCAGCGCCATGGACCTCAAACAAGCCTGGGACCTGCTGCAGTACCAAGGCCCTGTGTACCGGGCCGCCGTGCATGAAAAAGAGGCCGGCACGGAAAACCGCGCCATCGGCCAGGCCGGTCTGCTACCGCAGGTCAATGCCTCCGCCTACAACAACAAGGTCAATGGCAGCCAACGCCAGCATGGCATCGACAATGATCTGGACTACGACTCCAGGGGCGCAAACGTGCGCCTGCGCCAACCGCTGTTCAACAAGCAGAAGATGGCCGAGTACCACCAGGGTCAGCAGCGCGCCGACTACAGCGACGCGGTATTCGATGCCAAGTCCCAGGACGCTGCGGTACGCCTGGCCGATAGCTATTTCAACGTGCTGCTGGCCAGCGAAACCATCAGCCTGGCCAAGGCCAAGCTGAACGCATTCGAAGAGCAGCTGGCTTCGGCCAAGCGGCGCATGGAACTGGGGGCCGGCACCGTCACCGACATCGATGAGTCGACCGCGCGCCGCGACCTTGCCGAGGCCGAGCTGATCGAAGCACAGGACAACCTGGTCAACACGCGGCGCAAGCTGGAGGAATACATCGGTGAAACCCCGGACTCGCTGATCACCCTGCAGCCTGGCTTCGCGACCCCACCCCTGCTGCCGAGCAACCTGCAGGATTGGCTGGTCAAGGCCCAGGCCGACAGCCCGCTGATCCATGCGCGCCGTCACAGCTACGAACTCGCCGAAGAAGAAGTCAAGCGTGCCAGTGCCGGACATTGGCCGACCCTGGATTTTGTCGCCGGCTATACCGCCGGGGAAAGCCAGTCGATTTCTGAACTGAACCAGCGCAACCACTACAGCTCGATCGGCGTGGAATTGAATATCCCGCTGTTCAGCGGCGGCGGTGTCAGTGCGCTGACTCGCCAGGCCAGCGCCAACAGTGCCAAGGCCCTGGACGAGCTCGACGCCTCCCGCCAGGAGGTGATCTCCGACACCACACGCGAATTTCGTGGCGTACAAAGCGGCGCCAGCCGGGTACGCGCGCTGGAGAAAGCCGTCGCCTCCAACGAACGATCGCTGCTGTCCACCCGCAAGGGCTTCAAAGAAGGTGGCACCAGTACCAACTCGGATGTCCTCAACGCCGAAGAGCAGCTGTACATCGCACGCCATGACCTGTTCGAGGCCAAGGTGCGCTACCTGATGTCGCGCCTGCGCCTGGCGTCTTCGGTGGGGAGCCTGGGCGAGGACGACATCAACCAGATCAACGATTACCTCGGCCCCGAACTGGTGGTCAGCAACTGACGTCCACTGGCCGGCATCGGGCCCCTCCCTTTGCGCAGCTCAGACGCCACAAGGTTTTGCTTAACAACGTAGTCCTGAAATACCTGTTGGCACATCCGTTGTTCCAGGCACCTGGACGAGGCAATGCGTCATCAGCGGCAATAAGCCATCTAGCTGCGAGCGAGGCACCACACCATGAAAACACCTGCCGTGATCCGTCCCAGCAGCCACGCATTCCGGCTGTCTTCCGTTACTGCGCTGATGCTCGGCCTCGGGCTGATCTCGGCGATGGCCTCCCCGCTCGATGATGTGAGCCAGCCGCCGCCGACGGACCCTTCCGCCTATACCGACCAGCCGGCCGACCCGACCCAGGCCTTGCTCAACCTCAATACCCTGCCGGAGGCCAACCAAGGGGCGCTGGAACTCAAGGACGGTGTTTACGGCGATCGCAATACGGTGCGCATCGACAACGTGCTGCAGCCTGCGCAACAGACCTCGCGCAACTACCCCACCAACGGCAAGCCCAGCCCATTGTTCGGCGCACAACCGTTCACCCAGCAATTGCTGCTGTTCGAGGAATTCGGCCCGGAAAAACTCGACCCGACCCTGCCGGCGCCGCCGCTCACCTTCCCGGTCCCCACCCTTGGCCAGGCGCCGGCCCAGGATCCCAATGTCGTGGCCCGCAGCAGCCCGAACGGCAACGCCCTGGAAGCCTTCCTCAAACAGCCGGGCCTCTACCCGTTCCCGACCCAGTATTCGAACACGCTCGACCGCAACCCTTGGAAGGCGCAGATCGAGATGTTCCTCAACCGCCACCCGGTCGGCTCGCCGGCTGAAGGCCGTCCACCCGGAAAAGGCTGGTCGCACCAGCGCTGGAACGAGTTCTACCCCCAGGCTGGCTTCAAGACCGCACAAGCGGGCGCACGCATCAACCAGGGGCTGCGCGACCGCAAGCAGATGCACAACTATGCCGCGGGCGAATTCGGCCCGAACGGACTGTATTACCGGACCTCGGACATTCCGACCGCGCTGGGCACCACAAAAGGCATCGATACCCGCTTCCACCCCAACTTCCCGCTGCAGAACCACAAGTCACTGTGGACCTTTGACGGCACCTTCCCGCCAAAACTGCTGATGGTCCGTTACGGCCAGCCGATCATCATGCGCCACTACAACGCGCTGCCCATCGACCCTTCGGCCAACGGCGGGTTCGGCCTGCACACCCTCTCGACCCACGAGCACAACGGCCACTCCCCGGCCGAGAGCGACGGCTTCGCCAACGCCTACTTCTTCCCTGGCCAGTACTACGACTACCGCTGGCCTGTGCAGTTGGCCGGCTATGACACCATCAACACCCGCGCCCAGGACCCGCGCGCGGCGTTCCCCTGCTCGCCGGGCGAAACCCTGTTCGTCAACGACGCCTCGCCTGGCCTGAAGACCTGCGAGAACGGCAGCATCAAGATTCGCGGTGACTGGCGCGAAACCATGAGTACCCACTGGTTCCACGACCACATGATGGATTTCACGGCGCAGAACGTCTACAAAGGCAACGCCGTGATGATGAACTATTACAGCGCCCTGGACCGCGGCAACGAAACCCTGCAGGACGGCGTCAACCTGCGCTTCCCCAGCGGTTCGGTCATGCCGTGGGGTAACCGCGACTACGACGTCAACCTGGTGGTCGCCGACAAGGCCTGGGACCAGAACGGGCAGTTGTGGTTCAACCCGTTCAACACCGACGGCTTCCTCGGCGACCAGGTCCTGGTCAACTGGCAGTACCAGCCCAAGCTCAAGGTGCGCGCGCGCAGCTATCGCTTTCGCATTCTCAACGGCTCGGTATCGCGCTACTTCAAGTTTGCCGTGGTGCGTGAAATCGCCGGCACCAGTGGTGAGCTCAAAGGGCCGTCCGGCTCGAACGTCTCCTATGCACGGGTGCCGTTCCACATGATCGCCAACGACGGCAACATCATGGAACACGCCGTACCGTTCGACGGCACCATGGACCTCAATGGCGACGGCGACAGCCAGGACAACAATGCCATCCTGCCGCTGCAAGGTATCGCCGAGCGCTACGACATCATCATCAACTTCGCCAAGAATGGCATCAGGACCGGCGACAAGCTGTACTTCGTCAACCTCATGGAGCACCAAACCGGCAAGGGCCCGAGCCAGGCCATCTCGCTAGCCGACGTGCTGTCCGAGAAGTACAAGGCGGTGATCAAGCAGACCAGCAATGGCCCTGAATGGGACAAGGGCGACCCTGCGGTCGGCAAGTTCCTGCAACTGCTGGTGCAGTCGTATAGCGGCCAGGACGCGAGCATGGACCCCACCGCCTACGAGCCAGCCAAGCCGGGCAAGGCCGAAGGCCTGAAGATGATCCCGCTGCCCATTGACCGCAACTCGGTTGCCGACCAGGACAAGATCAAGGCAGCCCGGCACCGCGAGTTCATCTTCGGTCGCTCCGACGGCACCGACACCACGCCCTGGACCATCAAGACCGATGGCGGCCTTGGCTACAGCATGGACCCGCGGCGCATCAGCGCGGCGCCCCAGCTTGCCAACGAGGCAACCGCCGGCGGCTTCAGTGGCGACGGCACCCTGGAAGTGTGGAAGATCAAGAACGGCGGCAACGGCTGGAGCCACCCGGTGCACGTGCACTTCGAGGAAGGCATCATCCTCAGTCGCGATGGCAAGGTCCCGCCGGAATGGGAAAAATGGGCACGCAAGGACGTGTACCGCATCGGCCCGGACCGCGACTCCTCGGAAGAGGTGGAAATGGCGATCCGTTTCCGCGAATTCGCCGGGACCTACATGGAGCACTGCCACAACACCCAGCACGAAGACTCCTCGATGCTGCTGCGCTGGGACATCGAGCACCCAGGCCAGTTCCAGGTAATGCCGACCCCGCTGCCCGGTTGGGATGGCGTGGAGTACATGGCCTCGGTGGGCCTGCCAACCTTCCGCACTGGCGGCAAAGACGACGAGGACACCAGCAACAAGCCACCCGTGGCGGTGAACGACAGTGGTGCGACCACCGCTGGCAAGCCGCTCGTGCTCAACGTGCTGGCCAACGACACCGACCCTGAGGGCAACCTGCCATTGACCGTCGTCGACCTGAACCAACCTGACTCCGGCAAAGGCTCGGTCAGTACCGATGGCACGCAGGTGACCTATACCCCTCCGGCCACGGTCACCACGCCATTCACCGCCAGCTTCAACTATACGGCGCGTGACGCCAAGGGCGCGGAGTCGGTAGCCCCTGCCACGGTCAGCATTGCCGTGACCCCGGCGGTGGTCGCCGACGAGATACAGGTCAGCAGTGCGACGGTGCAGTTACGCAGCGGCAACCGCTACACCTGGGATGTGTCCGGCACCACGTCGATCGTCGCTGGCAACAGCATCACGGTGTCGGTCGCCACCACCAATGGTCCGCTGAACCTGGGGACTGCGACGCTGACTGCAGTAGGTACCGCGGGCCGTTGGCGGGTGTCGGTCACCACCACGGGCACCGGGCCTGCAACACCGGCAACGGCGACTGTGCGCTCGGCGCTGGGCCAGAGCGTGACGGTACCGGTGAGCTTCCGTTGAGTCGTTAGCGAAACAGGGGCCGCAAAGCGGCCCCTTCAGTCAAACAAGAAAGGATTGCATCATGACCGGCTCATGGCGTGTTCTGCTCGCACTCTCCCTGTTCGCCGCCAGCATCCCCTTCTGGCCGCTGCAAGCACCCCGCAACGCGAGCGCCGAAGCCGCCACCCCGTGGGGCGCCGACTACTTCCCCAACACCCCGCTGGTGACCCAGGATGGCCAGCGCGTGCATTTCTTCGACGACCTGATCAAGGACAAGGTGGTCGCGATCAACTTCATCTTCACCGGTTGCTCCGATTCCTGCCCCGTGGAAACCGCTCGGCTGCGCCAGGTGCAGAAAATCCTCGGTGACAGGGTAGGCAAGGACATATTCCTCTACTCCATCAGCATCGACCCGTACAACGACACACCTGCCACCCTCAAGCGCTACGCCGAGAAGTTCGGCATCGGCCCCGGCTGGACGTTGCTCACCGGCGAGCCCGATGACATCGAGAAATTACGCCGCAGCCTGGGCCTCTATATAGAAGGCCTGGAAAACGGCCGCTCCAAGGACCACAACCTGAGCCTGATCATCGGCAACCAGTCCACCGGTCGCTGGATGAAGGCTTCGCCGTTCGAAAGCCCCTACATCCTTGCCGACCGCCTGGGCAACAGCCTGCACAACTGGAAGCAGGCCAGTCGGATGACCAATGACTACGCCAACGCCCCCGAGGTACGCCCGCCCAGCACCGGCGAGCAGATCTTCCGCACGCGCTGCTCCTCCTGCCATTCCATCGGCAGCGCCGAGCCCGGCGGCGTGCCAGGCATCGGGCCTGACCTGCTCGGTGTGACCCGCCAACGCGACCCTCTGTGGCTGGCGCGCTGGCTGAAAGAGCCGGACCAGATGCTCGCCCAGAAGGACCCGCTGGCGATGCTGTTGTACGAACAGTACAACCGCTTGGCCATGCCCAACATGCGCCTGGGCGACGTCGAGGTCGCCGCGCTGGTGGCTTACCTGGAAGAGGAAACGGTACGGGTGCAGACGCCGCTGGCGGACAGGGAAAAACCATAAGGGCGATTGATGTGTTCGTCGAATAGCTCGCATCAGAACACATCCAGCGGATACTGAATAATGATCCGCACTTGATCGACATCGCCGTCGGCCTGAGCCTTGTTTGCACGGTGGATCGTCTGTTGCGCAACAAGGGAGAGATCCTTCGCCGGACCGCTCTGAATCACGTACTGCAACTGAAAATCTCTTTCCCAATGCCGCCCGCCGCTCCCGAGCCTTGCGTAATAGGCATAGGCACCCGTGGGGTCTACCTTCGAGTTATCGATATGCGAGCCTCGAAGGTAGCGCGTCATAAAGCCCAGTCCTGGCACACCGAGCACAGCAAAATTGAAGTCGTAGCGCAGTTGCCATGATCGCTCACCGGGCGAATTGAAGTCCGAATACAATACCGAGTTGCTCAAGTAGATGGAGTCACCGTCTCCAAGGTAGTCGAACGGTTCGTCTCCCTGGATGCGTTGGTGCGCCAGCATCAGCGAATGCCCCCCTAGCAGCAAGCGCGCGTAAGCACTCCAGCTATCGGTGTCGATCCTGCCTGCCCTCGCAGCCCCTTGATCACGGGTGCGGTAAAGGTTGGCGCCCACGGTCACGGCGTGATGATCATCGAGTGAGAGGGTCCGGTCCAGGCTGATGTAGGTCTGGTTCCAGACATCCTCGAAACGCGCCTGGTACAGACTCAGCGACAACCCACCGGCGACGCTGTAGTCACCGCCCAGGTAACTCGCGGAACGGTAGCGGGTGCCACCGTACTCGGTGCTCAGGTCGTCGTCGTGGTTGCTGCTGGCCTTGTTGCGCGCCGCGTGCAGATGGCCGCCTTGCAGGGTCAGGTTGTCGATGAGCGTGCTGCGCAGCGAGACGCCGCGAAAGCTCTGCGGCAGCAAACGCCCGTCGCCATAGCGGAACACCGGCGTCACCGGAAACAGGTCCCCTGCCTTGAGTTCAGTGTCGAACGCGCGCAGCTTCAGCGCGCCGCCGGCGGCCGAGTAGTCCTCCTCGGCGCGGTTGTGGCTGTCCAACGGCAGCAAGTTGGTGCCCGAGGTACCGCCGCCGCTGTCCAGCTTCAAACCCAGCAACCCGTGGGTATCAACGCCGACGCCAACCGTCCCTTGGGTGTAGCCGGAGCTGTAGAATGCCTGGAAACCTTGCGCCCACTCTTCGCGATAGCTTTGCTGGCGCGAGTTGAACACGCCATCGTCACGACTGCGGAAGTCCCGGTTGAAGTAAAAGTTGCGATTGATCAGCCGCAACGTGCTGTCTTCGACGAAACCCTGCTCGTCGGCGGCCATCAGGGGCAGGCTCAACAGTATCAGGGCGCTTGCACAGAACGCGCGAGGAGTACGGATCGGTTGGGACACGTCGGCGAACCTCTTGTTGTTTTTGTATGAGGAAGCGCCAGTGTTGCCGGCCCGGCCGGGGCCGGACAAACGATCATTTTCAGTGCAGTGCATGCCGGATTTGCATGCAGTAACGCGGTCTCTCAGCGCTGCTCGGCCAGTCCGAGAAAGTCGCGGGTAGCATCGTTGGTGCGCCGGGCGTAGTCGAGAATCCAGTCCTTGAACACCATGTGCGGGCGCGAATCTTCCAGTGCCTTGGCGTAGACCAGGTGTTCGACGTGTCCGGTGTTCACCACGTCCCGCACCGGGCGCAGCAGCGTGCCGTTGGCGAAGTCGGCCAGCGGCGCGACGTAGGCCCACATCAGCACCACCCCCTGCCCGGCAAGGGCCGCCCGGCAGGCGAGGTCGTAGTTGGAAACCGAGAGGGTGTAGTCGATGCCGCGGGTCTCGCAGCCTGCACGGTTGAACCAGTCCGGCCAGCCCTTGACCGTGCGCAGGTGCTTGACCTCGAAGTCGATCAGTTTTTCCCGCGACAGGTCGTCAAGGCTATCGATACCACGGCCCTTCAGGTAGGCCGGCGTGCAGGCCGGGAAGATCACTTCCTCGAACAGACCGGTGGAGACGTAGCCGCCCCGCTGCCCCTGGTCATAGAGGATGGTGAAGTCGGTTTCGTTGTTCTGGATGGCGGCGTAGTCCTCGCCGTCGCCGGCGATCACCCGGACGCGGATGTCCGGATGAAGGTCCTTGAACTCGGCGATCCCCGGCAGCAGCCAGAAGCTGGCGATCGCCATGCTGGCGCTGATGGTGACAGTGGGGCTGCGGTCGTTCTCGATGGTTTCCACCGTGCGGCGCAACTCCGCCAGGCTGCGCTCGATCCCGCCCAGCAGCGTCCGTCCGGCCTTGGTCAGGTCGAGGGTCTTGTGGGTGCGGGTGAACAGCAGCACCCCCATGCTCTCTTCCAGGTGCTTGATCTGCCGGCTCACGGCACTTTGCGAAAGGTTGATCTCCTCCGCCGCCTTGGTGAAGCTCAGATGCCTGGCGGCCGCTTCGAAGGCTTCCAGGTTCTGCAACGGAGGGAGTCGTTTTCGTGAAATGCTCATGGTCGCACCAGGGGATTACGCTAATTAATACTCCTGCCTCCCGACCCAGCGTTCCTTGGCCAGGTACGCCTTCACGCCGACATCCAGGAAAGGCCTGGGCGGCAGCCTGCTCGGCGCGCCCAGTTCCAGCATATCGGCGATCAGCTCGTTTTCTACACCGCAAGCCAGGTCAGCCAAGGTCACGCCGGCGATGGTCTGCTTGGCGATCCCGACACCGTTGCACCCCACCGCCGCGAAGACGTTGGGTTCGATCTTGCCCCAGCGCGGCGCGCCATTGCGAGTGATGCTGAAGAACCCCATCCAGAAATGTTCCATCGCCACGTCCCCGAGTTCCGGAAAGCGCGCCAGGAACACCTCCTTGTGCTGCTCGCGGATACGCCCGCGCACACGCTCGTCGACCCGCATGCCCGGGGTGAAATCGAACTGCTGGCGAATCAGCAGGCGATGATCGCGGGTATAGCGCATGGTCGCCCCGCTGACCGCATTGGCCGGGGTCACGCCCCACTCCTCGACATCGCCGATGCGCGCACGCTGCTGCGCGGTCAGCGGCCGGGTCAGGCTGGCGTAAGAGGCAACGTTGAACATCTGCCGCTCGAAGCCGGGCAACTGCGAGGCGCTGCCATTGTTGGCGAGGATCAGCTGGCGGGCGCTGACTGCGCCGTGGTCGGTGCTGGCGAAAATCATCCGGCCACGCTCCAGGCGGGTCACCGCGCTGTTCTCGAACAGGGTGACATTGTCCGGCAGCGAATCCGCCAGCCCGCGGGTCAAAGCCGCGGGATTGAGCAGGATGCAACCTGGTGTGTAGATCCCGGCGTGAAAGAACGAGGTGCCCAGGCGCCGCGCCAGTTCGGCCTGTTCCAGCCACTCATAGGGCTCGCCGAGGGTCGTAAGCTCCTGGGCGTGCTGGCGCAGCAGGGTCTCGGCCAGCTGCGGCGCGGCGGCGCAGTGGTACTTGCCCTTCTCGCTCCAGTCGCACTGGATTCCCCGCTCCCTGACGATGCCGTCGAGCCAGGCGATGCCCGCCTTCATCAGGCGTTTGTAGTTGACCGCCTTTTCCAGCTCGGCAGTGGAGCTGCCAACGTTGTGCGGCACGTCGATGGCGAAGCCGGAGTTGCGCCCGGAGGCATTATCGCCGGCCTCGCCCGCTTCCAGCACTACGATGCGCTCGTTGGGACGGTTGTGCGCCAGTCGCCGGGCCGCAGCGAGCCCGGCGTAGCCGGCGCCGATGATCAGCCAGTCGGCGTCCAGTTTCTGGCGCAGGGTCGCGTGGGCGCGCCGCGGCGGCAGAATCGCCGACCAGCCGTTGGTGTGGTCGTCGTGGGGTCTGAGTGTGATGTCCATCCGTTTCGCTTCCATGGTTGCCTCACGCCTGCGGCGGGGTAATGACGAAGAAGACCTTCGCTTGCGAGCCGAAGTACTTCACGGCTGTGTTCCTGGGAATCCGCAGGGTCGTCTCGGGACCACCCTCGAAACGCTCGCCGGACGCCAGCTGGAAACCGAAAGTGCCTTCGAGCACGATCAGCACCTCGTCGTAGTTCAGCGTCTTGTAGGGCGACTCGTCGCCGTCCCAGCGGGCGAAACCGGCCAGCAGCGGCCCATCATCGTCCAGGGGGATGGACCAACCCATCTCGACCCGCGAATTGCCAGAAAGCGGACGCTGGCTGTAGAGCACCTGTGCTGCTTTCACGCTGAGTGGCTGGTTCATCGTGTTTCCCTTTTCATATGGCGGGCGCAGGCCCAGTAGTGGTAAGTCGCCCAGAAACCAGTGAAGGTGCAACCCAGCAGCACGTAGCGCAGGGACTCCTGCGGATTGCCCAGGCGTGGCGCGACCACGTCCGACAGCAGGCCCACCAGTTGCGGGGCGATCGCCAGGTTGGCGATGTTGGCGGTGAACAGCAGGATCGCCGAGCCCTTGGCACGCATGCCGGCGGGATAGAGGTTCTGCAGCAGGCCAATGGAAGGGCCGATGTAGATGTAGGTGATGGGCACGAACAGCCAAAGCAGCACGTGGACCAGCTCCAGCCGGGTGGTGGCGAACAGGGCGATGGAGAACAGCGTGCCGAGCAGCGTGGTCCAGGCCACGAAGCTGGATTGTTGGTACATGGCCTTGCTGCGCAGCAGGAGCATCACCAGCACGGTGATGACCATCATTGCGGTGCCGGCGATGCCGTGGATCGGACCGAGCATGGCGCCCGCCTCGCCCACCGTCATCGAGTAGGTGCGCACCAGGAATGAGGTGGCCCACCAGAGAATACCCCAGCCCCAGAAGGTGACGACGGTGGCCCCGGCGATCAGGTGGAACAGCGCCCGGTGCCGGACCGTGTAGCGCAGCGCCTCGCGGAAGCTGGTGGCTTCGCTGTCGCGGCTCTCGCCCTGGTCATGCACCCGCTTCGGCTCGCGGATGCACAGCCACACCAGCAGGGCGAACGGCAGTCCACACAGGCCGAACACCAATAGTGTGGTGCGCCAGCCGTAGGCGTCGTTCAGGTAACCCGCCCCCGAAGCGCCGAACCAGGCGCCGACACTGGCACCGATGCCGTAGACCGACAGGGCGAAGGCGCGCAACTTGGGACGGAACTTGTCAGCGAGGATCGAGTGGCTGGGCGGCGTGCCGCCCGCCTCGCCGACGCCGACACCGATACGGGCCAACAGCAGCTGCCAGAAACTGCTGCTCAGGCCGCAGAGCAGGGTCATCGCCGACCACACCGCTACCGCGGTACCGATCATGCGCTTGCGGTTGGTGCGGTCGGCCAGGGCGCCCAGCGGCAGGCCGGCGGCAACATAGAAGATCGCCAGGGCCACGCCGGTGAGAAAGCCCACCGAAGCGTCGCTGAGCTGGAACTCGTGCTTGATCGGTTCGATCAGGGTGGAGAGGACATAACGGTCGGCGATATTGATCGCGTACACCGCAGTGAGGATGAAAAGCGTGGTCCAGGCGCCGGAACTGGCGACCACAGACGAGGTAGTGGGCGACAGAGCGCCACTGATGCTGTTCGACTGCACGGACATATAGACCTCCAGCCGCTCGGCGCGCCATGGCAACGCCGCGAGCCTTTTTTATTGTTTGCGGGGCGAATGGGTAGCAGTGGATACGGCGCAATCAGCCTGATCGTCTGTGGCGATCAGCGGCGGTCTGACAGGAAAGGACGTGCGGCTTCATGGATTTCCCTCGTACCTTGTTCTTGTTGGAAGGGATGGCTGCGGGTGTTGCAGGCAGGTCCAACATACGCGGGGCATCAGGGCGGCAAAAGCGCAATTTTTTCCTGCGTTGCATGCGCCTGACGCATGCAAATTCGTTGAGAGCGCTGTAGTTGCGATGGTTGCCTGAAAAAATGGCAATCAGCAGCCAGGTTGTGATGCGGCGATCCAGTCCCACAGGGTTTGCGCCATCGGTGTCAGTTCGCGGGAGGCTGGAAAGGCAATGTATTCACCCTGCCCGGTCTTCAGGGTTCCTCGCACGCCCGACACAACCGCTGGCTGTGGAACTCGTCGGGCAGCGCCTCGGCCCAGGCCAGCGCAACGCCCTCGCCGGCCAGCGCCGCCTTGATCGCCAGGTCGTAGCTGGAGACGCGGATGATCGAGCCACGGTGCTGGTCCAGGAATCCCACCTGGCGCATCCACTGGCGGGTCGAAAGGGCCGCGGGGTCGTTGCTTTCCAGTTCGATAAGGTCGCAGCGAGCCAGGTCGGCCAGGCCCTGGATCTGGTTGGCAGCGCGAAATTGCGGGGTGCAGATGGCGAAGATTTCTTCCTCGGCGATGCGCTGGACGCACAGGTCTTTCCACTGACCCTCACCGTAGAGAATGGCGAAATCGGTATCGGTGAAATCCAGCTTCAGGCGATCCTGGGCGCCCACCACCCGCACGTTGATCTGCGGGTACAGCTTGCGGAAGCGAGAAACCAGCGGGATGACCAGATAGCTGGCGATACCGGAACTGGCGCTGATGGACAGGCTCGGCGCCAGCGCGCTGTCGATCTGCTGCACGGCTTCCTTGATGCATTGCAGGCTCTGGGTCACCGCCCGGTACAGCACGGCGCCGCTGGCGGTAAGGATCACCTCGTTGCCCTTGCGCTCGAACAGCGGCGTGCCGAGGCTCTGTTCGAGGCGCTTGATCTGTTTGCTGACCGCGCTCTGGGTGAGATGGAGTTCGCTGGCCGCCCGGGTGAAGGTGCCGAGCCGCACCACCGCGTCGAAGGCCACGACGGCACTCAGGGGTGGCAACTTCTTCGCGCTCATGGATAGTGTTCCCCCGCTCAGGCGCTGTATCGGAAGCGTCCGAGGGTAGCGACAAATCCACGGCTGGGCAATTTGCCGCGGTGCTCAACAATCGAGGGTTACATCCCCCTGGGGGATACCGCAGCAAGACAGGACATAGCCCTCGGCCAGTTCTTCGTCGCTGATGCCGCCTTGGTGTGTCATCGTCACCTCACCGGACAGCTTCAACACCCGGCAGGTGCCGCACAACCCCATGCCACAGGCCTTGGGAATATGTAGCCCGACCCGGCCCGCTGCGGCGTGCAGGGTTTCTCCTGGGGCGACCCGAACGCTGTGCCCGCTGCGGGAGAAGTTTACCTGGTGGCCTTCAGTGGTCCGCAGTGACACCGGCGCTACCTGAGCGACGAACGCTTCCTCGTGATAACGGCCCATGTCGAAGCCCGCGGCCTCCAGCATCTGCCTGACCGCCGCCATGTAGGGCGCCGGGCCACAGCAGAAGACCTCGCGCTGGAGGAAATCGGCCGCGATCAGGTCGAGCATCGGTCGTGTGAAATAGCCGCGATAGCCGGACCACGCTTCGCCTTTCTCGTAGCGCTCGCACACCAGGTGCAGCTTGAACGCCTCGCTGCGGGCGGCCATCCGCCGCAGTTCGTCGTGGTAGATGATGTCCTTCGGCGAGCGGGCGCTGTGCACGAAGACCAGGTCAACCGGCTCATGGGTGTCGAACAGCCAGCGGGCCATGGACATCACCGGGGTGATGCCGACGCCGCCGGAGAGCAGCAACACCTTGTCGGCGGGGAAGTCGATGGCGTTGAACCGCCCCGCCGGGCCGTGGACGACCAACGGGTCGCCCGCCCTCAGGTTATCGTGCAGCCAGTTGGACACCTTGCCCCCCGGCACGCGCTTGATGGTCAGGGAAAAGCTGTACGGCTGCGACGGCGAACTGGAGAGCGTGTAGGAGCGCATAAGCTGTTCACCATCGATCTCCAGCTCCAGGGTGACGAACTGCCCGGGCTTGAAGAAAAACAGCGTCGGTGCTTCGGCCTTGAAGCAGAAGGTCCGCACGTCATGGGTTTCCTCGACGACTGCGACGCAGCGCACGCCATGCCGGCCGTTGCTCCAGATCCGCGAAGTGGTGGATTGCACGAAAGTATTCATATCGGTCCCGCTGGTTATTGTTGTTCTGCCGTACAGGCTGCGAGCTCGAGTATCGAGGCGTCCCGCCGGGCGCCGCAAAGGATGTTTCGGCATGCGCCGATGCCGCCGTGGAATGGCCCCGGATGCCCATGAAAAAAGGAATGGCGGTCATGCCGGAGTTTCGTTTGGCGGCGCCCCCGCCCTGCCCTATAACAACCCCGGCCACATAACAACAACGCCCGAACCGGCGACACTCGATGAGGAACCGCACATGGCAGGCTGCAGCCACGGCATCACCCCGACCGACCATTCCTTCACCGCCTTGGCCGACCTCTACGGCAAGTGCCAGCGCGGCCATACCCTGCCGCAGGCGCTGTACACCTCCCAGGCTGTGTTCGATTTCGAGATGAAAGCGGTCTTCGCCCGCGCCTGGCTGCAGGCCGGACATCTGGCCGAAGTGCCCCGGGTCGGCGACTACATCACCGCGCAAGTGGGCAAGACCTCGGTGGTGATCATCCGCGAGGCGGAAAGCTCGGTCCGTGCGTACTTCAACACCTGTCGCCACCGCGGCGCGCTGATCTGTACCAGTGACAAGGGCTCGGCGCGGCGCCTGGTCTGCCCCTACCACCAGTGGACCTACGACCTCAAAGGCAACCTGATCTTCGCCCGCAACATGCCCGCCGATTTCGATCCGGGTCGGCACAGCCTGATTCCCGTCCATTGCGAAGTGGTGGCCGGCGTGATCTTCATTGCCCTGTCGGATGACGTGCCCGACTTCAGCGAATTGCGCCGGGCGCTCGGACCGATGCTGGCGCCCCACGACCTGGAAAACGCCAAGGTCGCCCATGCGGCGGTGCTGCCCGAATACGCCAACTGGAAACTGGTGATGGAAAACGGCCGCGAGTGCTACCACTGCAGCGCGCGGCATCCGGAACTGCTGTCCTCCTTCCGCGACCCCACCGAGGACGACTACTTCGAAGGCCTGCCGCAGTGGATGGTGGACTTCGAAGCGACCTGCCGGGCCAACGGGTTGATCAATGGCCCGGCCGAGGGCGCCTGGTTCGACATCCTGCGCTTCCCGATCAAGGATGGCGTCGATTCCCTGACCCTGGATGGCCGCCTGGCCTGTGCGAAGCCACTGATTCCGGGCGGCGAAGGCAATATCGGCACCCTGCGCTGGGCCACCGAGCCGAGCGCGTTCAGCCATGCGCTGCGCGACCACGCCTTCACCTTCGAGGCCTGGCCGATCGACGCCGGCACCACCCACGTGCGAGCTAAATGGCTGGTACACAAGGACGCGCTGGAAGGCCGCGACTACGAGCTGGCGCACCTCACCGCGCTATGGAACGCCACCAACGACCAGGACAAGTGGCTGGCTGAAAACAACTTCCTCGGCGTGCAGGGTGCCGGTTATGTACCGGGCCCGTATTCACAGAATGACGAGAAGAAGGTCATCGACTTCGTTGACTGGTATCTCGATACGGTCCGCAGCTATCTGCATAGATGAAAGGTCGTTCGACTTGATCTCATGATGCCCGCAGCCAATCTCAGGTCTGCAGGCAACTGAGTCGAATGCGCAAATTACATTTTGCTACCAGGCAGCACCAGACCCGCAGCGAGCGCGTCCAGCAAAGCACTGACCTTGGGTAGTGCCTGACGACTTTTGATCCAGACCAGATTGATCGCCAGACCGTCGGTGGCCAGATGGGGAAGCACTTGCACCAGTGTCCCATCCTCAAGCTGACGGTTCACCAACCACGTCGGCAACTGCGCAATACCACATCCCGCCAGTACTGCCGTCACCTGGCCTTCTCCATCGCCCAGCACAAACCGCGCGGGCATGACCCTTCGTTCCGTTTCGCCGGGTCGACTCCCCGAAAATCGCCACGGACTTACCGTGCCATCCGCCCGGCCATAAGCGATGCATTGGTGATGTTCCAGGTCGTGAGCATTCACAGGTGTGCCGTACTTGCTCAAATAGGCAGGTGATGCGCAAAAGATATGCCGCTCACTGCCCAGATAGCGATGCCCAAGTGCGGGCGGCCAAACGTCAGAGCCACCGACGCGCACGGCGATATCGACGCCCTCCTCGACCAGGTCGATGAACCGGTCGGAAAACGAAATGTGTGGCATCAGCAAGGCATGATCCTGGGCGAACCGCAGAATGACCGGCAACGCCTGCAAGCGACCGAAAGCCGCGGGTAGATCGATGCGAATCCTGCCGCGCGGCTCGGTGTTTTCGGCGTGCAGCGACAACTCGGCTTCTTCAAGGCTGGCCAGCACATCCGTGCACGTGCGATAGAACGCCGAGCCCGCATCCGTGACTGTCAAACTGCGAGTTGTTCGATTGAACAACCGGATCCCGATCCTGCTCTCCAGCCGAGCAATGCTTTTGCTGATGGCCGAGCCCGTCAGATTCATCCGCTCGGCAGCGGCCTTGAAGCTGCCTGAATCCACGACGCAGACAAACACATCGATACCCTTCAAGCGCTCGGAGGAGAACATACTAATTCCTTTATTGATGAATCTGATTCCTTTTACTGGGTAAAATCTATCGTAAATCAGACCTGTTTTCATCGGTAAGCTGGCGACCGAAGACATCAACCAACCTACAGGTATGTTCATGACCCAGCACAAACCGACGATCCTCGTCACCGGCGCCACCGGACAAATCGGCAGCTACACGCTGCGCTGCCTGCTGGAAAACGACTCCATCACGCCAGTGGCAGCCGTGCGTTCAGCCGCCAAAGCCGAGGCTTTCGAAGCCCAGGGCGTTCGCACGGTCATTGTTGATTTTGATAGAGAGGAGACACTGGCCCCTGCCCTGCAAGGTATCGACCGCGCCTTTCTCATGACCGGCTACACCGTGGACATGCTGCGCCAGAGCAAGGCATTTCTCGATAGTGCGAAACAGGCCGGGGTGAAACACATCGTGCATCTCGGGGCTTGCGGACGTGACGACACCACCATAGCGCATTGGGCCTGGCACCAATTCGTGGAACGCTACATTGAATGGTCAGGGTTCTCCTTCACGCACTTGCGTCCGGAAGTCTTCATGCAAAACCTGCTCAGCTACGACGGCACCCAAGCGGTGAACGCCGGAATCATTCAGCAATTCACCGGCGATGCAGCGTTCAGTTGGGTCGATGGCGAAGACGTCGCGGCAGTAGCTGCGCAAACGCTGTTGCACCCGGACAAACACGCAGGAAGGACCTACCGCCTGGGCTACGATGTAAAGTCCTACGATGAAGTCGCGGCGATCATGAGTGAGTCGTTGGGGCAACCATTCCGCTATGAAGCTTTGCCCGCAGAAGTGTTCCTGGAAAACATGCGGGCGGCGGGCGCCGAGATGGCGTACATGAGTTGCGTGTATGAAAACTTCAAGCGCATCGCCGCTCGGGCTATCCCAGGGGTCGAGGACACGTTTGACAATTTTGCGCAGATTACAGGCCGCGAGCCTGTTCGATGGAAAGAGTTCGTGCAAAAGCATCGCAGCGCATTCGCCTACTGATCCCCGACTCGATAATGGAGCTTCTCCCATTGCCAATTGGCATTGGGAGACGTTCGATGTGGATCAGTAAGTCCCGCGAATGCCTGTTTCACGAGGTAAGCCAACAATATTTCGACCGTGACCTCACTTGCTGGCGAGCACGTGATTAGCCATCGGGCAGCTCTGGGCATTAAGGAAGCGCGATTTCTTCAGCCAGTCCTGCTGCGGGTAATAGGCGAACACATAACTACCGCGCTGCAGCGTATCGATCAACTTGCCGGCAATGGCCGGTCGAACGGCAGGACACCCCTGGCTGCGGCCCAGGCGACCGAGACCGGAAACGACCTTGGGATCGGCATACGCGGCGGCATGCATGACAATCGCCCGCGACATGCTGTTGTCGTTGAACCCCGGCTCCAGCCCCTGCAGGCGCAGCGAGCGGCCGTGCTTGCCGCTGTAGGTCTGACCGGTCTCATACAGGCCGATGGAGGACTGGAAGCTGTTCGGGGTGTTGGAGAACGCAGTCGGCACATCGGCGCCGCTGTTCTTGCCATGGGCCACCCACTCCTCGAACAACAACTTCCTGGCGCGCAGGTCGAACACCCACAGGCGTTTGTCACGCGATGCCTTGGAGTAATCGATGACCGTGAGCAATTTGTCCGCGTCGCTGTCGCTGGCGCACGCATAGGCGGTGAGTGCCAGCTTCAGGGCCGAAAGGCTGGCGTTCGGCGCCAGTTGCTGCAGTTCGGTGGCGCTCGGCAGGGTCTGGGCCTGGGCGGTGTGCCAGGCGCTGAGGAAAAACAGGCCAACAGTGGCTACTGAGAGCCGGACGGCTCCCCGCAATGGGTCGAACATCGACATGGTTTATCCTGTTCAAAACCTGTCTGCGATCGAAAGCTAGTGGGCCGTACGGCGTTAATCCGCACGGACTTTCTCGCTTGCTTGCTTCGCTGTTCGCCTACTGCTTTTTTGTCTTGTACGGCGCTGGCTCACGAAGTCGTCAACAGGTGCTACGTCCTAATGGTCGGTTTTGCTTTGCGTTGTTACGGCACGCGTTCAAAGCGAAAATCGGTTTGTGTGAAGTCAAAGGCCACTACTTTGCTTGATTTTTACAGGGTTGCCGATCATTTCTTGACCAATGGTTTAGATTCTTCACTGTCTTCGGTGCTGACCACGGTGAAATTGCCATTGCTGCGGGTATCCCGGGTCGACGCCCAGTCGGTGATCACCAGCATGGTGCCGATGTCCATCGCCGAGCGTAAATGACGGCGGAATTCCGGACTCATGTTCAATTGGCCCAATTGCTCAAGCGGTGTATCCCCATACTCCGGGTTGCTCAGCGCAACCGCCGACCAGCGTAATGGCTGTGCGGCGTCGAGTGCCATGGCGGATGGCTTTTGCAACAGCGAATACACCGCCATTCCACTGCGATGCCGGCCATTTTCAAGCGACAGCGCGGGCGCCGAGCCGATCAACTGGCCACCACGAAACGCATAGGCGCGCAGGTCGGCGCGACTGATCAGGATCGACAACGGCCCCGCTGTCGGGTCCGGATCGTTCCAGAACTGCTGGTTGTTCAATACCAGCGGTCCTTGGGCCTTGCCCTCGTTGACCGTAGGCGCGAGCACACCGGGGTGGTTGACCTCCACCGGTGCGCTATGGGTATCGGAAACGATCACGGTGGTCGAACTGAAACCGGTGACGCCATACAGCTTCTTGGCGAATTCGAGCGGCAGGCGCACGCAACCATGGGAGGCGGGGTAGCCCGGAAGATGGCCAGCGTGCAGGGCAATGCCGTCCCAGGTCAGCCGTTCCATGTAGGGCATCGGCGCGCTGTTGTAGAGGCTGGATTTATGCTCGACCTTTTTCTGCAGGATGCTGAATACCCCGGTAGGGGTTTCCCGGCCTGGCTTGCCGCTGCTCACGGTGCTGACGCCGATGGCGATGCCATTGCGATAGACGTAGGCGCGTTGCTCGGTGAGGCTGACCACCACGGTCACCGGCCCTACCGGCGAGACCTGCGGGTACCAGAGAAACTGGCCAGGCTTGAGACTGTCGAGCTGGGCCCTGAGTTGGGCCGGGCTGGGCACCTGCAGCGGAGCCGCTTCGACCAAGGCGGCGGCAAGTAACAGACCCAGCGCGAGCGGTAGATGCATCATCGATTCGATCCTTGAATGAACCCTGTTGCCAGCTTAGCTGGAAGCGCCTGGCGCGACCACGCGAATATCATTCACGCAAGGGCTCTACAGAAATCAGAAATCACCTGCATCGTTGCGTCTTCGATCCTTCCTTCCAGGATTTCTGACCAGTTTGTTGACGACCGCCGTTACATCTGACCCACCGTGGTGGCCGGGTTGCGACTGCTACGCAGTCGATCGCAGGCTTCGCCAGCTCCCACAGTAGTCGCAGGGTTGCAGGGGCATCTGTGGGAGCTGCCGACAGGCTGCGATCGCTCCACCGCCGAGTTTCTCCCCTATAGGGTCGACTCACGCACACTGGGTGGCTATCTGGACAACGTCATCGCTGAACAGACCACGTTGATACACGTAAATCCTCCCACCCGTGCTTCCTTTATAGGCCTCAATGACATTGCTCGCCGCCACGGGGCTGGGCAAAACAACCCGGTACCCACGATTGGATTGCGAGAGACTGGGCTCTTGATGACCTTCCCGCAGTTTTTGTACGACGCAAGTGGAATAGGCTTGCGGCGACTTTGACGTAGTGAGTTCCAGTGTTGGCTGGTTTGGGGCGGAGGTACAGCCCGACAATACTGCAAGGGCAAGGGGCAGATAAGCGAGGGTCAGAATACGCATTGGCGTGATCTCAAACGAAGATCGGCTAAAAGACAGGCTGCCATTCTCCATCCCGACGGACTGATAGAAAACAGGTAAATATCGATGGTAACTATCACGTCTATTGATAAGTCGACGCGCCAAAATGAGCGCTGCCTTTGCCAACTTGCCCACTCAGAACAACAACCGAAGCATATCGGCCAACCGCCGGGCCTCGGCATCGGCCGATCGAGCGCAGGCTTTCAACGCTTGCTGCAGACAGGCCACAAAACAGCGCGCCGCCGGATCCAGGGCCTGGTCGCGCAAGCGCACGACACTGATGTCGCCCTCCTCCAGCGTTTCCGCCAGCTCAAGCGCCGCGGCCTTGCCGCGTAACGGCTCGCACAACAACATCGGCTCGGGTGAATAACCCAACATGCCGGCATCGATGATCAGGCTGCTGAGCATGGCGCTGGACTGGGCGCAGACCACGCGCCCGTGCGCCACGCTGTAGCCGTAGCGGCCAAACAACTCATGCATGACCTGCTCGTGGCTGGCCTGGGTGAAGTTCATCACCCAGTCCTGTTCCAGCAACTGGCCCAACGACCGGGCCGTGCGCAGCGGATGACTGTTGCTGGCCAACACCCGCATGCGGTAGCGGGCCAGCGGTTCATGCGCGAACTCCTGGCCGGGCAGATTGCCCGCAGGGCCCAGGGCAAACTGCATCTGGCCGCTACGCAACAATGACAGGCTGACCGCCTGCAGTCCCTCATAGAGCTCCAGTTGCACCGCCGGCATCTCTTGGCGAAATGCCTTCACGGCCTCGGCCAGCAAGGTCTGACCGAACCACGGCGTTACCCCCACGCAAAGCCGCGTCGGTGCTTCGCCACGCAGGCTGGCAAGATCGCGCTGGGCATTTTCCAGCTGGCTGGCGATCTGCCGGGCGTGGGGCAGCAAGGTCTGTCCGGCCACGGTCAGGCGTGCACCGCCTGCATGCCGGGATAACAGCGGCAGGCCCTGCTCTTCTTCCAGCTCACGCAAGGCCCGGGTGATCGCCGCCTGGGACAGCCCCAGGGCACGCGCCGCCGAGCGAATGCCACCACTGTCGGCCACTGCGATCAGGGCCTGTAACTGATGCAACTTCAAGCGCTTCTCCTGCCTGAACACCAAGGGTCGTCACGACAACCATTTTGCAGCTTATGCGCGCCGGCTGCGGGCGTTAGGTTAGATCTCGCGAACGCGCCAGCCAACGGGCCGCGCAGTGTCGCCTTGCGAACCAGGACAAGACAATATGCACGACACCGATTTTGCCCCCGGCATCAACGCCATCACCCCCGCCATGATCGAGCTGCGCCGGGCGATCCATCGCCAGCCGGAACTTGGCTTCGAAGAATTCGCCACCCGCAAGCGGGTGATCGGCCACCTGGAGAGTTGGGGTTACGAGGTCCACAAGGACCTGGCCACAACCGCCGTGGTCGGCACCTTGCGTAACGGTCAGGGTCCGGCACTGGGCCTGCGCGCAGAACTGGACGCCCTGCCGATCCAGGAGCACGGCACGCAACCCTGGGCCAGCCGTACGCCGGGCAAGATGCATGCCTGCGGCCACGACGGTCACACCGTCATGCTCCTCGCCGCAGCCTGCGAGCTGGCCCGCGACCGTAGCTGGCGCGGCACCTTGCACCTGTTCTTCCAGCCCGCCGAAGAAGGCCACGGTGGCTCGGGTGCCAAGCGCATGCTGGATGAAGGGGTGTTCGAGCTATTCCCCTGCGACGCCTTGTTCGCCCTGCACAATTCGCCCGGCATGCCGGTCGGCAAGTTCGGCATCCTGGCCGGCCCCTGCATGGCCTCCACCGACAGCGTCAGCATCGTCATCCATGGCAAAGGCGGTCATGGTGCCATGCCGGAAAAGACCATCGACCCGGTGGTGATCGGCGCGTCGCTGGTGCTGGCGCTGCAGACCGTCGTCTCGCGCAATGCGCCACCCAGCGAAACCGCGATCATCACCACCGGCGCCTTCCTTGCCGGTGACGCCGCCAATGTCATCCCACAGACCGCCGAGCTGCGCCTGAGTGTTCGCTCGCTCAACCCGCAAGTCCGCAGCCTGTTGCGCCAACGCATCCAGGCCCTGGCCGAACTGCATGCGCAAAGCTATGGCGCCCAGGCCGAGGTCAGCTTCGGCGCCGGCTACCCGGTGCTGGTCAATGACCCGGCAGCCAGCCGACTGGCCGAACAGGTGGTGCGTGACTGGCTGGGTGACGATGGCCTGGCGCACAACCAGAAGCCCATCTGCGCCAGCGACGACTTCGCCTTCTGGCTGGAGCGGGTACCCGGTTGCTACCTGCTGATCGGCAACGGTGACGGTGCTGGCAACTGTGAAGTGCACCACCCCGGCTACGACTTCAACGACCAGATCCTGCCGCTGGGCGCCACCTTCTGGGTGCGCCTGGCGCAACGCTTTCTCGCCTGAATCGACTTAACCCAAGAGCCCCACGACGATGACAACAAAAACAACAACGTTCGACCCCAGCTGCGCATTGGCCCGACCGAAGAACCACCGGGCCATCGCCGCTATCTGCCTGGGCAATGCCCTGGAGTTCTACGACTTCCTGGTCTACAGCATGCTGGCGACGCTGATGGCCAGGCTGTTCTTTCCCTTCGGCGACCATCCGTTGATCCCGCTGATGCTGTCGTTGGCGGTATTCGGCACCGGCTTCGTCATGCGCCCGCTGGGTGGCCTGGTGATCGGCCTGTATGCCGACCGGGTCGGACGCAAGGCCGCCATGCGCCTGACCTTGTGGCTGATGGCGATCGGTTCGCTGCTGTTCACCGTCGCCCCGACCTATGCCCAGGCAGGCTTGCTCGGCCCCGCCATCGTCATCGCTGCGCGGTTGCTGCAAGGCTTCGCCGTCGGTGGCCAGATCGGTACCTCGACGACCATGCTGATGGAGTACGCCGACAAGCATACGCGCGGCTACTACTGCAGCTGGCAGACCTTCAGCCAGAGCCTGGGTATCCTCATCGGTGGCTTGATGGTCATGGGCCTGAGCAACCTGCTCAGTCCCGAGGCCATGGACAGCTGGGGGTGGCGCCTGGTGTTCGCCATGGGCATCCTGGGCATCCCGGTCAGTGAGTACATTCGCCATCGCCTGGAGGAAACCGCCGTCCATCGCCAGTCACTGCGCAGCAGGCCATCGCTGTCGCGCTCCGGGCAGTTGGCGTTGTTGCTGCAACACCCGCGGCAGTTGCTCGCCGGTGTCCTGCTGGTGGTCGGTGCCACGGTGCCGATCTACACCATCCAGTTCTACCTGGCCAACCATGCCGTCGGCGTGCTCGGCATGCCGCTGAGCGTCGGCGCCTGGGCAGCCATTTGCGCCTGCCTGCCGCCGCTGTTGCTGTCGGCCCACGCCGGGCGCCTGAGCGATCGCATCGGCCGGCGCAAGGCGATTTTCTGGCCACTGCCGGTGCTGCTGCTGGCGATCTACCCTGCGTTCCTGCTGATCAACCAACACCCGAGCATCAGCGTATTGCTGACCGTGGTGACCTTGCTGTGCATTCCCCTGACCTACACCATCGTGCCTAACCTGGCGATGCTGCCGGAGTTGTTCCCCACGCAGATCCGCGCCAGTGGCATGTCCCTGGCCTATTGCATTGGCGTGGCGCTGTTCGGCGGCTTCGCGCAGTTCTTCGCCGCCGGGCTGGTCAATCTCACCGGCAGCCCCAACGCCCCCGCCTGGTACATCTTCGCTGCCATCCTGCTGTCGCTGATCGGTTTGAAGCTGGCCCCCGAGACCGCTGGCAAAGACCTCGACTGAACCATCCTGCTCAAGGACGAGCACCACCCTCCCAGCTCATTTGCGGCGCGCCGTTGCGTCGTGCAACCGGCTGCGTGAAAAACAATAACAACAGGTAATACGACCATGTCTCGTCCCCACGCCACACTGCTCTGCGCCACCTTGCTCACCGGTCATTCGTCACTGCTGCTGGCCAGTGCCGAGGGTTTTGTAGAAGACAGCCGCCTGGAGCTGATCAACCGCAACTATTACTTCAACCGCGACCTGCGCAACGGCGCCAGCAACACCCAGGGGGTGAACCCGGCGCGGCCTGCCAGCGAACGCAACGGCTACCGCGAAGAATGGGCCCATGGCCTGATGCTGCGCTATGCCTCCGGATACACCCAGGGCACGCTGGGCCTGGGCGTGGATGCTCACGCCGACCTGGGCATCAAGCTCGACAGTGGCCCCGGTCGCACCGGCACTGCCCTACTGCCGATCAGCCACAACCGCCAGGCCGACGCCAAGGTCGAAGACAACTACAGCCAGGCGGGGGCCGCGCTCAAGGTGCGAGCGGGAGCCACTGAACTCAAGTGGGGTGAAATGCGCACGGCCACGCCTGTCTTCACCACCGCCGACAGCCGCCTGCTGCCAGAAATGGCCACCGGCCTGTACCTGCGCAGCGATGCACTGGACGCGGTTCAACTTGAAGCCGGTCACTTCACCGCCTACCACGAGTTTGCCTCCAGCAACAGCGACGACAGCCTGCGCACCCGTTACTCCGATGTCCCGGTACGCAGCCTGGATTTTCTCGGGGGCAGCTATCGCCTCAACGAGGCCCTGGGCCTCAAGCTGTTTTACGCCCGGGCACAGGACAACTGGCTGCAAAGCTACTTCAACCTCAACTACGACGTGCCCCTGGGCATGGGCCAGGGGCTGAACTTAGACACCCATGTGTACCGAAGCGATGCCACCGGCCGTGAGTTGTCAGGGCCGATCGATAACACCAGCTGGAGCCTGGCCGCGGCTTACCGGGTCGGCGCGCAGCGGTTCACCCTCGCCTGGCAGCAGATCGATGGCGACACGCCGTTCGACTATGTCGGCGGTTTGTCGATCGATCTGGCCAACTCGGTACAACTCTCCGACTTCAACGCGCCGGGGATGAAATCGCAACAGGCGCGCTACGACCTCGACCTGGCAGCGCTGGGTATCCCCGGCCTGAACTTCATGACCCGCTACGTTACCGGCCGCGGCGCCAGCGACAGTGGCTGGACGCCGGGGGCGCACTTCGCGGGTGGCCCGGCTTCGACCTATGGAATGTATGACGGTGCGCGCTGGCATGAGCTGGATGTCGACGTGCGCTACGTGGTGCAGCAAGGTTGGGCCAGGGGCATGCTATTGCGCACGCGGTTTGCCGTGTATCGCGGCAACGTTGAGGCGCAGGCAGATCTGCAGGACATCAATGAAGTGCGGGTGATCGTGGAGCATCCGCTTGATTTGCTGTAGGGCTGCGGCAGTGGTTTGAGGTGCAAGACAAGATTAGTACGATAACCCGAAGGGAGTACATTTGTACTCTTCAGCTATTTGAAGCCCTCGGGTCGAGTGATCTAGCCCTTGCCCCTGCCCTTGTTCAGGCCATATAACCACTGACACCATCCCACAAAAGCTTCACGGCTGTGACCACCAGCAGACCGTAACAGGCGCGATACATCTGCCGTTGATCCAGTCTTGCGTGCAGCCGCCAGCCCAGCCAGACACCGCTGGGAATGGCGAGCAGGCAGATCATCATCAGACTCAGCCCGTTACCTGTGGGCTTGGCCAGCAGCAGCCAGGGCAAAGCCTTGAGCAGATTGCCCACGGTGAAAAACATACTGGTGGTGCCGGCATAAACCTGTTTGCTCAAGCCAAGTGGCAACAGATACATCGCCAAGGGTGGCCCGCCTGAGTGCGCGACCATGGTCGTGATGCCCGAGGTGACGCCCGCCGCCACCGCCTTGGCCGATGACCGCGGGCGCACCCTGACTTCCCCGCCGGACTTGAACCAGAGGCCGACAAAGGTCAGGGTGACCACTGCCATCGCAATGGCGACTGCGTGCTGGTCCAGCACGCGAAAGAGTCCATAACCCACGCCGATGCCGACGACCAGGCCCGGCACCAGCAATCTCAGGTCCGGTTTGGACCACGTGGCCGCTTTCCAGTAGCGCAGGCTGAACAGGTCCATGGCAATGAACAGCGGCGCGAGCAGCCCACCGGCAGTGATCGGGTCCATGACCAGTGACAGCAGCGGGATGCCGACAATGGCAAAGCCGCCGCCGAATGCGCCTTTCATGAAACAGATCAAGAACACCCCGGCGAATGTGACAAGGAGTGTGGCCGCAGTCAGTTCCAGCTCCAAGAGGTTGTCTCCTTGTGCTTTCGAGGTTTACGAAGGTCCAGGCGTGGGCCCGGCGCCGGGTCAGCTTGCAGAAGCCCGTGCAGCCGGCACTTGCCACCCTCCTCCCAGTGCCTTGTAGATCGCGACGATGCCGCGATACAGCTCAATCTCTCCTTGGGCCTGGGCATCATCGGCACTCAACTGCTCGCGTTGTGCATCGAGCAGTACCAGGTAATCCACTGTCCCTTCCCGGTATTGAATCGAGGCCAGGGTGGCGGCGCTGCGGCTCGATTCGGCCTGTTTTATCAATGAAGCCAGTCGTTGCTGGCGTTTGCCATAATCGCTGAACGCATTTTCCGCCTCTTCCAGGGCCAGCAGCACCTGTTGCTCATAGGTCGCCAGGGCGCCTTGCGCTTGCGCATTGGCACCGCGAAGCCGGGCGCGGACGCTGCCCAGGTCGAACGCAGGCCAGGTAATGCTCGGCCCCAATGCCCAGGCCGCTGCATTGCCCGAGCCCAATTGCGAACCGCGCGCTGCGGTAAAGCCCAGGAAGCCACTCAAACTGATCCGCGGGAACAGGTCGGCGGTGGCGACGCCGACGTCCGCCGTGGCCGCGGCCAGCTGACGTTCAGCGCTGCGGATATCAGGTCGGCGCCGCAGCAGCTCGCCGGGATCGCCAATCGGCAAGGCCTTGGCAATGGCTGGCAGTTGCGCGGGACGCAGGTCGACGCTCAATTGCTCCGGGCGCTCGCCCAGCAGTGTGGCAATGCGGTTACGTTCGCGCACCTGCTCGGCCTGTAGCTGCGGCAGCGTGGCTTCCACGGCCGCCACACGTGCATCGGCGCGCACGACATCCAGGTCGTTGCCTACGCCGGCTTCGCGTCGGGTAAGGGTC
Source organism: Pseudomonas sp. BGr12 (assembly GCF_030272895.1). Taxonomy (GTDB): domain Bacteria; phylum Pseudomonadota; class Gammaproteobacteria; order Pseudomonadales; family Pseudomonadaceae; genus Pseudomonas. The sequence goes on from NZ_JALRNF010000009.1 coordinate 89,022, forward strand.
AGGCTGCGCGAATCGTTCTGGTTTTGCAGGTTCTCCAGGGCAATTCGCTCCCGCAGTTGCGCGCCGCGCAGTTGCCCATAGGCGTCGACCAGCTCGGCAATCAGGGTGACCTGCAATTGATACAGATCCTCTCGCACGGCGTCCTCGCGTGCATCGCTCGCCTCCAGTTCGCGGCGGATACGGCCGAACAAGTCGATTTCCCAGGCCATGTCCAGGCCCAGGTCATAGCGCTCGATGTTGACCCTTTTCTCGCTCAGGCCAGGCACCTGGGCCTTGCCCAGGTCGCTGCTGACGCGGCTGGTGACCACCGGCAGCTGGTCATTGGCGACATCGTCGCGAATGGCCCTGGCGGCCTGCAGGCGTGCAAACGCCACGCGCAGGTCGCGGTTGCCCTGCAATGATTTGCCTACCAACTGGTTGAGGACCGGGTCGTCGAATTGCTGCCACCAGACAGCGTCGAACCGGGTGCGGTCGTACCTGGCCGTGGCGGACTGCGCGCTGGCCGAATCAATCCTTGCCGTTGCGATTTCAGGTGCCTGGTAATCAGGCCCCACCGTGCAGGCAGCCAGCGCCACAGCCAGCAGGCCTGGCAGCGCAAGATTCAGGGCGTTCATCAATGCACCTCCGGCTCAGCGCTCAAACGTGCGTGGGCGCGGGCCGCTTTGCGCGCCTGCAAGCGCTCGACATAACGGCGAATCAACACGAAGAACACCGGCGTCAGCAACAAGCCGAAAAAGGTCACCCCAAGCATGCCGGAGAACACCGCCACACCCATGGCATGACGCATTTCCGCACCGGCACCGGAGGAGAATACCAGCGGCACCACACCCATGATGAAGGCGATCGAGGTCATCAGGATCGGCCGCAGGCGCAGACGGCAAGCTTCCAGCACCGCGGCCAGCGGATCGAATCCTTCGGCCTGTTTGTCCTTGGCGAACTCGACGATCAGGATCGCGTTCTTGCACGCCAGCCCCACCAGTACGATCAAGCCGATCTGGGTAAAGATGTTGTTGTCACTGCCGGCCAGGATCACCCCGGTGATCGCCGAGAGCAGCGTCATCGGTACGATCAGGATCACCGCCAGCGGCAGGCTCCAGCTTTCGTACTGGGCGGCCAGCACCAGGAAGGCCAGCAATACGCACAGCGGGAAGACGAACAGCGCGGTGTTGCCCGCCAGGATCTGCTGGTAGGTCAGGTCGGTCCACTCATAGGTCATGCCGTTGGGCAGCTCGGCCTTGAGCAGTTTTTCCATCGCCGCTTGCGCTTGCCCCGAGCTGAAGCCGGCCCCGGGAGCACCATTGATCTCGGCAGTGACGAAGCCATTGTAGTGCTGGACCCGATCCGGCCCCGAGGTATCGCTGACCTTGATAAAGGTCGCCAGCGGAATCATCTCGCCCTGGTTGTTGCGCACCTTGAGCTGGCCGATCTGCTCGGGTTCCAGGCGGAATTGTTGTTCAGCCTGGACGTTGACCTGGTAGGTACGGCCAAAGCGGTTGAAGTCGTTGGCATACAGCGAGCCCAGGTACACCTGCAAGGTGTCGAAGATGTCATTGATGGCCACGCCATGGGTCCTGGCCTTTTCGCGATCGATGGCGGCATCGACCTGCGGCACGTTGACCGTATAGCTGGTGAACAACCTCGCCAGCTCCGGCATGCTGCGGCTCTTGGCAATGATGTTCTGGGTTTCCTTGTACAGCTCGTCATATCCCAGGTTGCCACGGTCTTCGATCTGCACCCGGAAGCCGCCGATGGTGCCCAGCCCATGTACCGGCGGCGGCGGGAATACGGCCGTATAGGCTTCCTGGATTTCACCGAACTTGCTGTTCAACCCCGCAGCGATAGCCGGCGCCGATAGACTGGCGTCCTTGCGCTCATCGAAAGGTTTCAGGCCGATGAACACCACGCCATTGTTCGGGCTGTTGGTAAAACCATTGATCGACAGGCCCGGGAACGCCACCGCACTGACCGCACCGGGTTGCTTGAGGGCAATCTCGCTCATGCGTCCGATCACCTCCTGCGTGCGGTCCAGGCTGGCGGCATCGGGCAGCTGGGCGAAGGTCACCAGATACTGCTTGTCCTGGGTCGGCACGAAGCCGGTCGGCGTGGTGGCAAAGCCAAAATAGGTCAACACCATCAGCCCGCCGTACACCAGCAAGGCGATACCGCTGCTGCGAATGATCCGTGCCACCGTACCCACATAGCCGAGGCTGGCACGCTCGAAAAGACGATTGAATGGCCGGAACAGCCAGGCGCCGAAGAGCGTGTCGAGCATTTTCGAAAAGCGGTCTTTAGGCGCATCGTGACCGCGTAGCAGCACGGCCGCCAGCGCCGGCGACAGGGTCAGCGAATTGAACGCCGAGATCACGGTGGAGATGGCGATGGTCAGGGCGAACTGCTTGTAGAACTGCCCGGTAAGGCCCGAGATGAACGCGGCCGGTACGAACACCGCACACAGCACCAGCGCCGTGGCAATGATCGGCCCGGTGACCTCGCCCATGGCCTTGCGCGTTGCGTCCACGGGTTTGAGCCCCAGCGCGATATTACGCTCGACGTTTTCCACCACGACGATGGCGTCATCGACAACGATACCGATGGCCAGCACCAGGCCGAACAGCGATAGCGCATTGAGCGAGAAATCGAACAGGTGCATGACTGCAAAGGTGCCGATCAGCGACACCGGTACCGCCACCAGGGGAATGATCGACGCGCGCCAGGTCTGCAGGAACACAATCACCACCAGCACGACCAGGACCAGGGCCTCGAACAGAGTGTGCACCACCGCTTCGATCGAGCTGCGCACGAAGATGGTCGGGTCGTAGACGATGCTGTAGTCCATGCCTTCGGGGAAGTCCTTCTTCAGCTCGGCCATTTTCGCCCGAACCTGGTTGGACACCTCGATGGCGTTGGAACCTGGACGCTGGAAGATCGGCATGGCCACCGCCTGCTCGTTGTTCAACAGCGAGCGCAAGGCGTAGCCACTGGACCCGAGTTCAATCCGGGCGATGTCTTTCAGGCGGGTGATTTCGCCATTCTCACCGGCACGGATGATGATGTTCTCGAATTCTTCCTCGTTTGCCAGGCGGCCCTGGGTGTTGATCGACAGCTGGAAACTGGTGGCCGCAGGCGATGGCGGTGCCCCCAACTGCCCCGCCGCCACCTGGCGGTTCTGCTCGCGAATGGCCTTGACCACATCGGTAGCGGTCAGATTGCGCGAGGCGGTCTTGTTCGGGTCCAGCCAGACGCGCATCGAGTATTCGCCCAGGCCCCAGACTTTGACATCGCCGATGCCGCCCAGCCGGGACAGTTCGTCCTTGACGTTCAGGGTCGCGTAGTTGGACAGGTACAGCATGTCGTAGCGCTGGTCGGGTGAGGTCAGGTGCACGACCATGGTCAACTCGGGCGAGGCCTTGTCGACGGTAATGCCGATGCGCGTCACTTCTTGAGGCAGCTTGGGTTCGGTGCGGGTTACGCGGTTCTGCACCTGCACCTGGGCGTTGTCCAGGTCGGTGCCCAGGGCGAAGGTGATGGTCAGCGTCAGCTTGCCGTCCGCCGTGGATTGCGAGGACATGTAGAGCATGTTCTCCACGCCGGTGATGGCTTGTTCCAGCGGTGCGGCGACCGTTTCGCCGATGACCTTGGGGTTGGCGCCCGGGAAGCTGGCACGTACGACCACGGTGGGCGGCACGACTTCCGGGTACTCGCTGATGGGCAGCTGGAACAGGGAAATGGCACCGGCGATCAGAATCATCAGCGACAGCACGGCGGCGAAAATCGGCCGCTGGATGAAAAACTGGGAAAATTTCATGTCGGTCCCCCTCAGCCACGTGGTGACGCGTTACTGGCAACCTTGGGTTGCACAGCGAAGGTTTTGCCTGGCGAATTGCCGGCTTCCAGCACCTGGCGTTGCCTGGCCAACGCCGCCAGGGTCTGCTCGCTGGCCATCGGCGCTTCTTGCGCATCGACCGCAGCCCCCGGACGTACCCGTTGCAAGCCGGCGACGACGATGCGCTCGCCCTTTTGCAGGCCACTGCGCACGATGCGCAGGCCCTCAAGCTTTGGCCCCAGTTCGACGGGGCGGTAGGTCGTGGTGTTGTGCGCGTCGACGATCAGCACGAACTTCTTGCCAAGGTCGGTACCGACGGCTTCGTCCTTGATCAGGATGGCCTGGTAATTGCCGCTGCCCACCAGTTTGAGCCGGGCATACAGACCCGGAGTGAAGTTGCCATCGCGATTGTCGAACACCGCACGGCCACGGATGGTGCCGGTCTTGGGATTGACCTGGTTGTCGACGAAGTTCATCTGGCCCAGGTGCGGGTTGCCGGATTCACTGGACAAGCCCATGTACACCGGCGTGGTCTGCCCACGCTGACCGTCGCGGCTAAGTTGGTTGTACTTGAGGTACACACGTTCATCGACGTCGAAGTAGGCGTAGACCTGGTCGGTCGAGACCACGCTGGTGAGCGCGGTCTGGTCGGCGCGGGCAAGGTTGCCGGCGGTGATTTCGGCGCGGCTTGCGCGGCCGCTGATCGGTGCGGTAACGCGGGTAAAGCTCAGGTTCAGGCGCGCCAGGTCCAGTTGTGCCTGAACGCTGGCGACGCTGGCGCGCGCCTCCTCGGCAAGCGTGCTGCGCGACTCGGCCAGTTCCGCCGAGATCGCATTGCTGGCCCGCAGGCGTTCGCCCCGCTGCGCCTCATTGCTGGTACGCACAACCGTGGCCCGGGCTTGTTGCAGCTGGGCTTCCAGGCGATGGACCTCGGCCTCGAATGGCCGAGGGTCGATCTGGAACAGCAGGTCGCCTTTGCTGACCTGGGCTCCCTCGGTAAACGCCACGCGGTCGATCTGTCCTGAAACCCTTGGGCGCACGATGACGGTTTGCGGCGCTTCAAGGCGACCGGTGAACTCATCCCATTCGGTGATGGGTTGCTCGAGCACTGTCGCGGCAGTGACCTTCGCTGCCGCAGGCGCGGTTGGCGACGCACTTTGCGGGGTTCGATCACAGGCAGCCAGGGCGATCAATCCAGCGGCCAGGGCTGAATAGCGCAAGCGCTTGAGGGATTTGTCCATTGGGCTCACCGATTGTTGTTTTAGAGTGCGCTCAGCGTGTGCCTGCAAGGGCTGCAGCACCAATCGACCGGAACGAAACTTACTATCACCAATCATGATAGTCATCATAATTAGGCACGAGCAGAGGCTAGAAAGCCCGTTATAGAGGGATTCCAGTGTCTGATTTGCGTTGAACGAGCGATGCTGCCAGGGAAACGCACCCCTTGCTTTTATGATGATCGTCATTATTATTTTAAGGTCGTAGGCGATCCACGCGTCCTCTCCCGCAGCGACAGGAGCAGCAAAATGAAGGTCACCAAAGAAAAGGCGGCAAGCAACAAGGCGGCGATCCTCCAGGCCGCCGCCCACCTCTATCGGGAGCACGGTGTCGAGGGTGTCGGCATAGGCCAGCTCGCCCGTTCCGTCGGCCTCACCCATGGCGGGTTCTACGGACAGTTTCCTGGCGGCAAGGAGGAGTTGGCGGCAGCGGCTGTGCAACAGATGTTCGAGTCCGACCGATCGGCCTTCAAGCAGGCCACGACATTGACCGAGCTGGTTGAGGCCTATCTTTCCGAGCGGCATGTTGCCGGTGTCGGTACGGGGTGTCCGGTGCCCGCGTTGGCGGCCGATATCGCGCGTCAGACAGATACCGTGAAACAGCCCTTCACCGCAGGCATTCGCGCCATGCTGGCGACCATCGAGCGGGTCGACGGTGTCGAAAACGATGAGACCAGTCACTTGCGTGCCGCACAGATCCTGGCCTCCATGGTCGGCGCGGTGCTGCTGGCCCGAGCAGTCGACGATCCGCAGCTTGCCCGGCTTTTCCGTGAGGCCACGGCCGAGGCCTGGTGTTCATCAACCCCCTAAGGCACTGACAGGACGCTATAGATCTCGGAAACCACCTGCTCCGTTGCATCTTCGAGCGTTCCGTCATTACGGCATAACGCCCAGCCATGCTCTGCAATCGCCCGCTCGAACGCCTGGGTACAAGCGGCATGCTCCTCCAGCTTGTGCAGCACAGTACTGCTCAGCCCACGCGTACGCGCTGCTGCCCGCGCCCATGAAACATCAGGTGCGGTGACGACCCCGACATGCAGGTCCGGCACTTGCACATTTCGCTCGATGTTCAACTGCAGGATCTCGGCAAACGGGACTATCCGGCGAAACGCGGCTTCAGACGGGTACCAGCGATCGATCAGGATGATGCTGCCCGGGGGCTGTTTAGGCAGTATGTGGCGGGAAATCCAGGAGCGACTATCGGCAAAACGCTCACACACCCCCAACTCCAGGTCCCGGGAGGGATTCCGGACGAGTTTGTTGACGAGGGCCATGGTGTCCCCCCTGAAGGGATCGCTTTTCTTCTCGCAAAGCCGGATCACCTTTTTGTTGTCGGCCCTCAGTACTTTGGTAACGGCCTCCAACAGTGTGGTTTTGCCGGTGCCCTTGGGCCCATCTAATGAAACAAACAGCGGACGATTCATTGTTCAAATAACGCTTGAGAGACGGTTGTTGATGAGCAGGCTAACGGGCGACGCCCAGCATTGAGCTGTAACTCGACGGCGAGGCGCCCATCACTTTGCGAAACGCATTGCTCAGGTGGGCCTGGTCGAAGAAGCCCAACTCGACGGCGATGCGCGCAGGCGCGTCGCCAAGGCGCAGGCGCCGGCGTGCTTCGATCAGGCGCAACTGCTTGAAATACTGCATCGGGGGGAGGTTTTTCTCGGCCTTGAAGCTTCGCACCAGATGGAACCTGGACAGGTTCGCTTCGGCGCACAGGTCTTCAAGCTCGATCGCCTCGTACAGATTGGCCTTCATGAAACGGATCAAGTGTGCCACCCGCAACGGCTCGCCGCTGGTATCTGGCGTGCTCCGAAAACGCGCCAGCTCACTGAACAGCACCAGCAACGCCTCGTCACGGCTGCTGGAGTGCAGCTGCTCATGCAGGTCGAGGATCGAACCAAACAGCGCACTGTCGCGGATATTGCCCTCCTGAAACGCGGGCAGGCCATTGTCGTGCGTGGTCTGGTCGAGAATGCTGCGCACCTGTTGTTCATCCAGATGCAGGCTGATGAACTGTGCGCCCTCACCGCAGAACTCCGATGACTGCACGGTCATCGGGTTATACAGCGTTACCTCGCCCGACAACACCTCTTGCTGCCTGCCGTTATACCAGATCCGCTCTACCCCGCTAAGGTTTGCGCTGATCACATACTCTTCATGGGTATGCTTGGGGTAGCAGGCGCCACTGGCATTGACCTGCGAACATTCAATACGCCCGAACCGGGTCAGATTTTCCATTACCAGGGCCATCGGCCTAGCTCCTCGAACGAATCGGCGCTTAGGGGGAGACATGCCTTAACCGGAGTACCTGTCCATCAACGCCCCCATGCACGCCAGGTACTCGCCACGCCCCAGGTGCAGGATATGGTTGCCGGGGAACCAGTGCAACGCACTACCCGGCCAGTGCCGGTGCAGCAGCCGCAGGTGGCGCGGCAGGGTGATGCGATCGCCGGCACCGCCGATGATCAGCATGCGCTCGCCCTCCAGGCACGGGGCGTAGGTCAACGGATTGTGCACGGCCAGTAATCCACGCATCTCGGCCACGCCAATGCCCTGGCTACGCATCAGCCGGGAGAGCAACAGCCCCGTGGGCTGCCACTCAAGGAACACATCGACCGGGCTGACCGCGGGTACGATCGGGATGCAATAGGCCAGGCGCGGGTCAACGGCCGCCAGCAGCGCCGCGGTATAGCCGCCCAGGGAAATGCCCGTCACACCGATAGGCTCGACGCCGCGTCCCTGGAGATAATCGATGAACACCCGCAGGTCGTGGATCGCATGCAGCGGCGCCTCGTTGAAGGCCACCAGCCCACCGCCGAACAATCCCTGGCCGCTGAACCAGTCGCTGCGCTCTGCGCGCCGACCATGGTGCGGATAGGTGAACAGCAGAATGTCATAGCCGCGCCGATAGAAGCCGGCCAGCGACAGCGCATGGGCATTGAGCCAGTGCGGGTCGGCGGCGAAGCCGTGGATGACGATCAGCGTCGGTCGCGGCCGGTCGCCGTGGCACCAGTGCTGGGCATGGGCAAACCTATTGCGCTGCATGGCCTCGAACTGCGGGCGGGCGTAGGGATTGAGCGGTTTGAACGGACTGGCAAAGCGCAGTTGGAAACGACGGATGTCATTGCCGGGCAACGCGCGTTGTGAAATGGCGATGCCCTTCGGCGGCGCCTGGAATACCCGGGAGGCATCTTGCGCGCGTGCCAGCGGTTCGTAGAAGCGCAGCGCCTCGAACTCGCGCTGCACCCGGCCAGGTTTGCCGAGCGTGGCCAGCGCGCTCGCCGCCACCGTAGCCGCCAGAGAGGTGCGCATCACCCGTTCGATCGCGGCGCTGCCATGTATCTTCAGGCGATGCCTGGCATCGAGCTCGGTGCCATCGGCCTGCCGCCAGAAGTCCTCGGGCAAGCACTCCCACCAGGGCCTGGGTGAATCCCCCGGCCCTTTATCGTTCACGCACTGTTCTTTACGCCACACGCAAGATCCCCTCCCCGGACGGGGGCCAGCAGGTGCGCCCCGACGGTGCGCACGAGACCCTCCGATAGCGCCAGAGTAAAGCGGCGCCCTGCGCGCTTTCCCCCCCATTTGCAGGGGGACGGGGCAAAGGCAGATCGATGAATCTGCCCATCCACCTGCGCCACCACCTTGCGAGAACGTTAACGATGAGCAAACTCAGCGGGCAAGATGCCCTGTTCCTCAAAGTCGATCGTCCCCATGCCGCGTCGCACTGCACCATGATCTATATCTACGATCAGTCCACGGTAGAGGGGCAACGACTCGGCTTTCGGGAAATCGTCCAGCATATCTCGGACCGTCTCGACGTCTCGCCGGTGTTCAAGCGCAAGATCATCCAGGTGCCCTTTGGCCTGGGCTATCCCTACTGGGTGGACGACGATCTGTTCGACATCGACTTCCACGTGCGCCATTTCGCCCTGCCCAAGCCAGGCGACTGGCGCCAGTTCTGCATCCTGGTGTCACGCATCCATGCCCGCTCGGTAGACCTGGCCCGGGCCCCCTGGGAGATGTACGTGATCGAGGGGCTCGACAACATCGAGGGTATCCCCGAGGGCAGCTTCGCCATCCTGACCAAATCGCACCATGCCGCGATGGACGGCGCCGCAGCCGCGGAATTGACCTGGGCCTTGCACGATCTGGCTGGCGCGCAGGGCAAACCGGTCGCGGTGCTTGATAACACGCCGGCGGCAAGCAGCGCGCCGTCGCACTGGGGCATGCTCGACACGGTCGGCCGTATGTTCACCGACAACCTCACGGCCTCCGCCCGCATGGCCCTGCCCTTGGCCCGCGTGCTACCCAGGCTCGCCATTGCCAGTCTGCGTAAAGTGGCAAGCTCCGTGTTCAGCGCTGAAGGGGGCGCACCGCGCACACGTTTCAACAGCAACGTCACGTCCAGTCGGGTCTGGGATTCGGTCACCCTCGATCTGGGCGAAGTGAAAAAAATCAAGAACCTGGTGCCCGGGGCAACGGTCAACGATGCGGTCCTGGCCATGGTCGGTGGGGCGATGCGTCGCTACCTGATGGCAAAGGATGAACTGCCCGAGAAGTCGCTGGTGACCCTGGCACCGGTTAACACCCGCCAGGGCAATGAAGCTGTCGCTGCCGGCAACACCGTGTCGATGCTGACCTTCCCTCTGGGCACGGATATCGAAGATCCGCTCGCCCGGCTGCAAGCGCTGCAGGCCGCCACATCGCAATCCAAGGCGATCCAGAATGCGGTCGGTGCGAACGACCTGACCAACCTGCAGAAATTCGCACCGCCGGCGACCCTGGGGCTCGCCGGCCGCCTGGCGACGCTGATGGGCATGGGCGGCAAGGGCCCGGTGCTGCTGCACAACTGCATGGTGACCAACGTCCCGGGCCCCAATGTGCCGCTGTACATGCTCGGCGCCAGGCTCGTGTACTGGTGCGGTGTGGGGCCGCTGGTCGATGGCCTGTCGTTGATCTGGAACCCCACCAGCTACTGCGGGAAGATGTTCATCTCACTGACCAGCTCACCGAACGTCGTCCCCGACCCGGATTTTCTCGCGCAGTGCCTGAGGGACTCCTATGAGGAACTACAGGCAGTGGCGATCCAGGCAGCCAAGCCCGGTAAAACCAGGCGCGTTGCCCGAAAAACCGCCATACAGAAGGTCGACGAACAGTAGCGGCGCTAGCCGCGAGCGGTCGCCAAGGTCGCGTGAAGGCAAAGCAGGCCAACCGGGCCTGTTTTGCCGCACTGCCACTGCTGCACTGACGTATAATCCCGCCCCCCGAAAATACCGATGATGCTTTTGTATGAAGAAGCTGTTGTACGTCGTAACGCTATCCCTTGCTGCTGTTTCTCCTGCCTTCTCAAGCCCTCCCGCCACCTTCACCGAAGCCAAGGTCATCGCCAAGCAGAAGATCTACCTCGACCAGGCGAACAGCTCGATGGGCGAACTCTACTGCGGCTGCAAATGGACGTGGGTGGGTAAATCCGGCGGCCGGGTCGATGCCAAGTCTTGCGGGTATGAAACCCGCAAAGAGCAAACCCGTGCCGAGCGCACCGAGTGGGAACACATCGTGCCCGCCTGGACGTTCGGCCATCAACGTAAATGCTGGCAAAGCGGCGGCCGGGAACAATGTGTCGATACCGACCCGATATTCCGCGCCATGGAAGCCGACCTGTTCAATCTCTACCCCTCGGTGGGCGAAGTGAACGGCGATCGCAGCAATTTCAACTATGGCATGGTGTCAGGGGTTGCCCCTCAATACGGCCAGTGCACCACCAAGGTTGATTTCCAGCAGCGGGCAGCGGAACCTCGCGACGAGGTCAAAGGCCTCGTGGCGCGGACGACCTTCTACATGTTCGACCGCTACCAGCTGAACATGTCCAGGCAGCAGCAACAGCTACTCATGGCATGGGACAAGCAGCATCCGGTGACGGCCTGGGAGAAAGAGCGCGATCGCCGTATCGCTGCGGTCATGGGGCACTCCAACCCGTTCGTTACCGGTCAACGCAGCTGGACGAGCGGGTATAAGCCGGTCGGTGACGGTGTCGCCAGCGCTGCCCCGGCGCGCGCCCCACAACCTGCTGCAAAACCCACCCTGGCAAGTGCCTCCACCGCCACCGGCGTGGTCATCGGCAACCAGAAGAGCCACGTCTATCATCTGTCCAGTGGCTGCCCTGGCTATGCGCAGGTGTCGGCAAAAAACCAGGTGTCCTTCACCTCGGAAGCTGAGGCCCAGGCAGCAGGTTTCAGAAAAGCGGGTAATTGCAAATAGCGCCAGGCAGTGGACACTATCCATCTAAAGGCAGTGTCCACTCAGCCCCGGGCAGACCATCATGCAGAACATGCTCAACGCCGATCTCCAAGAACGCGCCATCATGCACGGCGGCAGCTTGCCGTGGATTCCCAGCCCTGCTCCGGGCGTTGAGCGGCGCCTGCTGTTTCGGGTCGGTGCTGAGCAGGCCAGGGCCACATCGCTGGTCCGCTACGCCCCCGGCAGTCGATTTTCCGCTCACTCGCACCCAGGCGGAGAAGAGTTCCTGGTACTGGCCGGTGTTTTTGAAGATGAAAACGGCAGCTACCCGAGCGGTACCTACGTGCGCAACCCGCCCGGGAGCAGCCACTCGCCAGCCTCTGCCCAGGGCTGCATCATCTTCGTCAGGCTGCGCCAGTTTCATTCGCAGGATAACGACCGTGTCGTCGTCCAGTTACCCGAAAGCGGCGACAAGCAACTGTGCTGCAATGAGCACGAAAGTGTCTGGCTCAAGGCGCTGTCGCCCGGGCAGTCCCTATCGGTAGGCAATGAGCGTGGGCTTGAGCTGTTTGTCGTGGACGGTGACATTCGAGGTGAGGGTTTCGAGCTAGGTCCGTGGGGCTGGATGAGACTGCCACCTTCTGCTCAATTGCACGCAGTCGCTGGTGAGGCCGGGGCCAGGATCTGGATCAAGGATGCGTCTCTGGAACTAGGATTCTAAAGGCGCTCAGCCCCGTGTTGAGCGTTGGCTGGCGTGCCAGACAGCTTGTGCTAGCGTTCTGAGGTCAATCCCTCCTTTGCGAGCCCGAGCCATGGATGAATCCATCGTTAGCATGACCACCACGAAGTTCAACGCGCTAGTCGCGCTTGTGCAACAGTACGGCGCCGCTTTCGCGGTGAAGATTCTCTCGGCCATCGCCTTCTGGATCGTCGGGCGCTGGTTGATCGGCTTTGCCGTCGGCATGGTGCAACGGGCGCTGACCAAGCAGAAGCTCGACCCGACCGTGCTGCGCTATGTCGGTTCGGTCATCACCGTGACGCTGAACATCATGCTGGTGATCGGCATCCTCGGTTACCTCGGCATGCAGACCACCACCTTCGCCGCGCTGCTCGCCGCGGTGGGCCTGGCCATCGGCATGGCCTGGTCGGGGCTGCTGGCCAACCTTGCGGCCGGTGCCTTTATTATCGTCCTGCGCCCGTTCAAGGTCGGTGACTTCATCTGCGCCGGCGGCGTGACCGGTACGGTCACCGAGATCGGCTTGTTCGCCACCGCGATCAACACCCCGGACAACGTGCTGACTCTGGTCGGCAACAACAAGATCTTCAGCGACAACATCCAGAACTTCACCCACAACCCGTTCCGCCGTGTCGAGCTCAAGGCGCAGTTGTCCGGCGCGGCCGACTGGAAGGCCGCCGCGGCGTTGCTCAAGCAGCACATCGCGACGCTGCCCAACGTGCTCGCCGAGCCTGGGGTGGATGTGGAGATCCTCGAGTTCAACCTGGTCGGCCCGGTGCTGGCGGTGCGCCCGTACTGCCATAACGAGCACTATTGGCAGGTCTATTTCGACACCAACCGCACTATCAAGGATGCCCTCGGCGATGCCGGCTTCCCGGCCCCGATGCCGGCGCAGACAGTGATCGTCCAGCAGCAGGCCAACTGATCGGCAGCGCCTTGACGGCGTCTGCGGTACGAAGTGTTCCGCGGGCACGTCGAGGCACCCTCCCCCTGCTCCCTGCCCTACGCGGCGCGCTGGGCCCGTTCCGACTCATCCAGGTGCTCCAGCAACAGCGCTTTGGTTGCATCGCGCAGCTTGATCGCCTCCACCCAGTCCGGCCCTTGCGCCAATAGCGGCGGGCAGACGTCGACCTGAATTGCGCCATAACGCGGGAACCACCGACCGTCACGCAGCACGCTGCGCGTGCCGCCGACTGCGACCGGCAGCAGTGGCACGCCGGCACGGGCGGCGAGCACGAAGGCGCCCATATGGAAGGTGCGCAAACCGGGTTCGCGGGTGAAGGTGCCCTCCGGGAAGAACACCAACGACTGACCGGCCTGTAGCGCCGCGGCCAATGACTCGGTGTCTGCGGCGCTGCGCTGCAGGTCGAAGCGTTCGACGAAGCAGGTACCCAGCTTGCGCAGGAAGCGGCCGGCGAGCCACTGCCCGGCCAGTTCGCGCTTGGCAACGAAACTGAAGCGCGGCGGCAGGGCTGCACAGAGAATGACGCCGTCGAGGTAGCTGGCATGGTTGGCGGCCAGCACACTTACCCCGGACTCGGGCAGATGCTCCAGCCCTTTGACGCTGAACGGTACGCCCGTCAAATACACGAACACGCGTGCGGCCGCACGGGTAAAGCTGCGGCACCGGCGCTCGCCCGGCACTATCGCGACGCCCAGCCAGGTCAGGGGCGTGACCAGCCAGAACAGCAGCCAGATGTAGGCGCCATAGAGCAGCGCACGGCTGTTGCGCCAGCTGCGACCGAATCGGCTGCCCACGGCCTGCATCAGCAAGCGCAGTAGCTGGCGCCACACGGCAAGGTGTGGCCGGCCTACGTCGCCGTGCTCATACAGTTCACGACTGGCGGCCCGCCGGATCTTCCCGCTCGAGGTCTTGAGCACGCTATGCGGCGGCGCCAGCACGACATCGTCGGGCGACACGCCGGTGAGGTCGAGCACGATGCGGTTGACCTCCTGCTGTAGCCGTTGGCGCGCGACGGCTTCTGTTTCGTAGCTTTCGGCCATCACCACCAGGCGCTCGGTGCCGGTGGCCGGGTCGGCGCTGCCGAACACCGCGACGCAACCTTTGCGCAGGCCGGGCAAATTGCCGACCGCCGTCTCGACATCGTAGGGGTAGATGTTACGCCCGGCGCGGATGATCAGATCCTTGGCGCGGCCCGTCAGGTAGATCTCACCGCCCGCCATGTAGGCGAAGTCCAGCGAGTCGATCCAACCGTCGCGCAGCACCCGGCGAGTCTCTTCGGGGTTGCGGTAATAGCCGCCGGTGGTGGATGGCCCGCTGAATTGCAAATGACCTTCGCAGCGCTCGGGGAGTTCGACCCCTTGGCCATCGACGATGCGGATCTGGTGACCCGGTAGCGGCCGGCCGCTGGAGACAAACTGCAGGACTGCGCTGGCGCCCGCTTCAGCCGGCAGTGCCTGGCCACGGGTCTGGAACGCCTCTCGCTGCACAGGGTCGATCAGCGGCCCTCGGCCCAGGGGCGGAAAGGCCACGCCCAGCGTGGCCTCGGCCAGGCCATAGACGGGCGCCAGTGCAGTGGGTGCCAGGCCGTAGCGCGCAAAGCGTTCGGCGAAGCGCTGCAGGGTAGCCGGGCTGACCGGCTCGGCACCGTTGAACGCCAGGCGCCAGCGGCTCAGGTCCAGGCCCTCGAGGTCGCGGTCAGCGAGCTTGTTCAGGCACAGCTCGTAGGCGAAGTTGGGGGCCGCCGACATTGTCCCGTGAAAGCGGTCGATGGCCCATAGCCAATGCTGCGGGCGGGCCAGGAACGCCAGCGGCGACATCAGCACCAGGTTGTAGCCGTAATACAAGCTGCCCAGCCAGGCACCGATCAAGCCCATGTCGTGGTACATGGGCAGCCAGCTGACGAACACGTCCTGTGGCCCCACTTTCAGCGCCCTGCCCATGGCGCGCAGGTTGGCCAGCAGATTGGCGTGGCTGACCATCACGCCCTTGGGCTGGCCGGTGCTGCCGGAGGTGTACTGCAGGAAGGCGATGTCATCCGCTTGCCGCGCCGCTGTGATGCACTCATCCCCCTCACCCGCCAGTTCGGCCACGCTGGCGATCAGCGCCAGGCTCGGGACCTGCGGCCGCAGCAAGCGGGCCAGCAGCTTCGCCTGCGGCACGGTAATCAGCACCTTGGCCTCGGCGTTGCACAAGATACCGGCCTGGCGGCGCAGATGGTCCTCTATCTGCGACAGCCGCAGCGGTGGATAGATAGGCACCGGCACGCCACCGGCCAGCAGGATGCCGAAAAAGCTCTCGAGAAAGTCGCGGCCGGTGGGCAGCATCAGGGCCACCGTCTGCCCGGCGCGCAAGCCGCCGCGTTGCAACCCTGCGGCAACGGCCAGGGCGCCCTGGTGCAAGGCGCCATAGCTGATCGCTTGTTGCTGGTCACCCTCACCCAGCAGGCGCACATGGAGGTGCTGCGGCTGGTGACGCACATGCCAGTCCAGGACCTCGATCAGGGTACGTGCGGCATCCGGCGTCTGCCCTGTCGCTGCCAGGGACTCGCCAGCGTCGCCCGAAGGCGACGGACGGACGGCCTCGGGAGCATGACTGTGGTTCAGCACGCGCAGTACATCGGCGGGGGTTTCCGCCGAGGCGAACAGGCTTTCCGGCAAGCGCACGGCGAACTCGCGCTCGATACGCGACCACAGCTCGACACGAGCCAGGCTATCCAGGCCCAGGTCGCGGTCCAGCACACTGTGCAAGCTGACCTGCACGGCGTCTGCCGCTTGCGGGTGCAGTTCGAGCACCGTGCGGCGGACAATGTCGAGCAACTTTTCCTCCCCCCCATCGTCGTGGGCAACGGCGGAAGGGTCTGGAGGCGGACGAGTCATCGGCGGCCCCTCATGACAGGACACTCTGCGTGTAACGCCTTGCCAACTGCCATTATGCGCCTATTGTGGCGGCCGGAAAGCCAATATGGGCCGGACCGCTCGCAGGATGGGAGGGCCAGGGCTAGGCTCAATAGCAGTCGGTCAGGGACCTTGACGTGCAAGACAAGCCCATCGCCACACGCCTGCAGAGAGAGCGGCCATGCCAGCCAGCCTTGCCCCCGGGGTGACACGCCGAGAAATCTGGGCCTGGGCGATGTACGATTTCGCCAACTCCGGCTACACCACCGTGGTGATCACCGCCGTGTTCAACGCCTACTTCGTCGCGGTGGTGGCCGAGGGCGCTGCCTGGGGGACATTGGCCTGGACCTGCGCCCTGGCCCTCTCCTACGCCCTGATCATCCTCAGCGCGCCATTGCTGGGCGCCTACGCCGACGCCTTCGCCTGCAAGAAGCGCCTGCTGCTGTTCAGCACGGTCGGCTGCGTCGTCTTCACCGCCGGGCTGGCGCTGGCAGGACCGGGGGAGCTCGCGGTGGCGATCCTGTTCATCGTGCTGTCCAATTTCTGTTTCGGCAGCGGCGAGAACCTGATCGCCGCTTTCCTGCCGGAACTGGCCCGTACCGATGCCCTGGGCAAGGTGTCCGGCTGGGGCTGGGGGTTCGGCTATATCGGCGGCCTGGTCAGCCTGGGCGCCTGCCTGGCCTTCGTCAGCTGGGCCCAGGCGCAGGGCCAGACAGCCGCACAGTTCGTGCCGGTGTGCATGCTGATCACCGCCTCCCTGTTCGCCCTCGCCAGCCTGCCGACCTTCCTGTACCTGAACGAACGCAGCCAGCCGCAGCCCGACCGCGGCACCGCACCTGTCGCCCGGGCGGTGCTGGCACGCTTTGCGCAAACCCTGCGCGAAGCCGAGCGCTATCGTGACCTGCTGCGCTTTCTGGCCTGCACCGTCTGCTACCAGGCCGGCATCTCGGCGGTGATCACCCTGGCGGCCATCTATGCCAACCAGGTCATGGGCTTCGGCACCCAGCAAACGCTGCTGCTGATCCTGGTGGTGAATGTCACGGCGTCCATCGGTGCCGTGCTGTTCGGGTGGTTGCAGGATCGCCTCGGCCATCGCGCCACGCTGACGCTGACACTGCTGGGCTGGCTCGGCATGGTCGGTCTGGTCTGGGTCGCACAGGGCCCCGGATTGTTCTGGCTGGCGGCCAACCTCGCCGGCCTGTGCATGGGGGCCAGCCAATCGGCCGGACGCGCGATCGTCGGCCTGCTTGCGCCGCCGACACGCCTGGCGGAGTTCTTCGGCCTCTGGGGGTTGGCGGTCAAACTGTCAGCAATCCTCGGGCCGATGACCTACGGCCTGGCCAGTTGGCTGTCTGCGGGCGATCACCGCCTGGCGATGCTGATTACCGGCAGCTTTTTCGCCTTCGGCCTGCTGCTCCTGGCCGGCGTCGATCTCAAGCGCGGTCGGCAGGTCGCTATCAGCGCGAGCGCACCTCAGGTCAGGCAATAGAAATCGCTGAGTTCCGCGACGATCTCGCGCTTGGCGTTGTACAACCGCGCCTCGGGCGTCATGGCCATCGAGCGGCCCTCCAGCACATAGCGTTGGCCGGCGACGAAATGGTCATAGTGCAGGGTCAGGTAGCACACCCGTACGGTGGGCCCGCCCATCATCCCCATGTCGCCGCCCCCGGCGACCTCATAGTCGAAGCGGACCATCAGCTCGTGGCTACCCGGGGTGACCTGGAAAAAGCGCCCCTCGCTCAGGCGCTGTTTATCCAGGCGCTCGGCCATCAGCAAGCGGTCGTTGGGGAATGGCGTGGAGAAATCGACCCAGGCCATCTGGGGATTTGCGGTGGGCATCGGGGACTGGCAACCAGCGACCATAGCGGCTGCGAGTAACAGCATTAACGTGCGCATGATAAATGGCCCAAGGGACTATAGATTCAGCATAGCGCCGCCTGTGCAAGCGGGTGCAAACGATGATCAGGCTTGCAAGGGCGCAGCGCTCTTCACAAACATCTGCGCGGTGGCAATGCAGCACTTCTCGGCTTTCTTCGAGCTGAACGCCTTATGGTCGAGCGCCCATTCCAGCCAGAATCCGTCGATCAGCGCGGTAATGGTCAAGGCGGCGCTCCTGGCGTCGATCTGCGTGCCGTTTGCCTTGCCGATGTCCTTGAATACGGCCTCCAGCTCCTTGCGATAGTCGGCGTAGAGCTTCTTGTTCAGCGCGCGCAGTTCCTGCGACGACACCGCCGCGCCCCAGAAGCCCAGCCAGGTGGTGAGGGTGAATTCATTGAAAATCTGCCCGCGAAACGATGAGCGAATGATCGCCAGCAGCCGATCCTCGGGCGAGCCGCCCTGGGTTTCCAGGTATTTGCGGGTTTCTTCACGCAGCTGGTCGGTCAGCTCCTGGTAGGTCGACAGCATCAACTCTTCCTTGCTGGAAAAGTGGTGGCCGATCAGCCCGATGGACACCCCGGCTTGCGCGCAGATGCGTTCCAGGGTGCTGCCACTGTGGCCATAGCGGGTGATGCATTGCATCGTCGCTTCGATAATGGCTTTGCGGCGCATCCCGGGGTCGATACGTGTCCGGCGTTTCTTGGTTTCGACTACTTCAGACTCACTGCTCATACATCGAAAACCTGTGTGTTGCGGGGCATAAATCGACTCTCCGGACAGCGGCAGCATTGGGCACGATACGTGGAACGCGGCGTTAATCTAGCAACTTTTGGCCGGGAGAGTGACAGGAAATAAGCGTGAGGGCGGTGTGGATCAACAACGTGAAACCCGCCGCCCATTGCAGGCGGCGAGCCATTTCAGACCAGGATCAATTGGCTTGCAGGCCGCTTTCCAGGTCCTTGTCCAGGTCATCGATGCGCGACAGCTCTGCCTGGATGTCCTGGGAGCGGCACAGCCAGCCGTAGACAACGGCGGAAACCACCAGGCCAACCAGCATGCTGATGTCGGCACCGTCGAGCAAGGTGGTCACGTAGCCGGTGTACAAGCCGGTGCTGGAGAACGGCAGCATGGCCACGAAGCCGGCCACGTAGGCGCCGATCCCCCGCCAGTTCCAGCGTCCGTAGATGCCGTTGGGCTTGAAGATCTCGGTAATCGAGAACTTGCCGTGGCGCACTTTGTAGAAGTCCACCAGGTTGATGGCGGTCCACGGCGTGAACAGGTACAGCAGGATTGCCAGGAAGTCGCCGAATTCCTTGACGAAGTTATCCGAGGCGGTCATGGCGATGGCGATCGCGGTGCCGCCCACCAGCACCATCGAGACAATCCGCTTGAGCAAGGTGGAGGTCTGGGTTTTCACCGTATCGGCAATGCTCAGCAGGGTGATCGAGGCGCCGTAGAAGTTCTGTGCGGCGCTGGTCACCAGGCTCAGTACCGCCAGAATCAGCAGCATCTCGCCAAAGCCGCTGAACAGCGAGTTGCCCAGCATCACCAGGCCCTTGGCCAGGTTTTGCCCCGGGCTCAGTGCCGCGGCCAGGGCGCCGATCAGCATCATCCAGACGCCGCCGATCATCGCCCCCAGGTAGGTCCACCAGAACGACGAACGCACGCTGACATTGGCCGGCAGGTAGCGTGAATAGTCCGAGACGTAGATCGCCCAGCTCAGCTGATAGGCGGCGGCCACGAAGAACTGCGCCAGGAACGGCGTGGCCTTGAAGCCGGACACGCTCAGTTGCTCCGCCGGCAGCTGGACGAAGAAGAACAGCCCGACGGTGAACACCATCATCACCGCAATCAACACGAAGGCCAGCAGCCGTTGCACCTTGTGGAAGGTGTTGTAGCCGGCAATGGCCATGATGATCGCCAGCAGCGAGAAGGCGATCGCCGAGCCGTTTTCCGGGACATCGAACAGTTCATGCAGGGTCTGCCCGACCAGCAACTGGTTGAAGGCGTTGTAGCCGACATAGGTGGCGATCGCCACCACATAGACCAGCAGTGCGCCCAGGTAGCCGAACTGCGGGCGCGACTGGATCAGTTGCGGCAGGCCCATCTGCGGGCCCTGGGTCGAATGGCCGGCCATGAACAGCGTGCCGAAGGCGCAGCCGAGGAAGATCGCCAGCGCCGACCAGAACAGGTTGGCGCCCATGCCGACGCCGATGATGCCGACCGCCAGGGTGGTCAGGTGCGCTTCCCCGCAAAACCAGATGGGCCACAAGTGCCAGGCCTTGCCGTGGCGTTCGGCGAGCGGGACATAGTCGATGGAGCGGGTCTCGAGGTTCAGGCGTCCCTTGGACGCCGCTTGGCTTGGGGCAGACATGGCAGTTGCACCTTTTGTTATTGGTTTGGTTGCACGGCTAGGTAGTTGGAACGGGGTCAGGCCATCAGTCGCGGGCGCGATCGATCGCCTGCGCCAGCAGCGCCTCGAGTTGTTCGAGGGCGCTGTCGCGCGGGTTGGTCAGGCGCGCCGGATCGCCCATGGCCTTGAGCGCCACGGCGCCGATATCGGCGTGTTTCACGCCCAGGACCGACAGCGACTTGGGAATATCCAGGCGATCGAGCATGGCGCACACGGCGTTGTAGAAGGTCTCGAAGCGATCGTCCGGCAAGTCCATGGCCTGGGCCACAGGCTTGAGCCGTGGGCTGATCAGCGCCTGGTTGAAGCGCAGCACTACCGGCAGGATGATCGCGTTGGTCAAGCCGTGGTGGGTGTTGTAAGTGGCCCCGACCATATGGCTCAGCGCATGCACCATGCCCAGGCCCTTGAGAAAGGCCACACCCGCCAGGCACGAACCGATGAGCATCTTGCCCCGCGCTTCCAGGTCCTGGCCGCGCTGCACCGCCGTGTCGATCGAGCTCCACAGCAACGTCAGGGCCTGCAGGGCGGCGCCGTCGCTGAGCGGGTTGAAGCTCGGCACGAAGTAGGCTTCCAGGGCATGGATGATCGCATCGCAGCCGGTCCAGGCGGTCAGGTTGGCCGGCAGGCTTTGGGTCAGCTCAGGGTCGAGGATCACCGCCGATGGCCGGGCCCGGGGGTGCCAGACACAACCCTTGATGCCGCGACCGGTGTCGGTGAGCATCGCCGTGCTTTCGGTCTCGGCACCGGTGCCGGCGGTGGTCGGGATGCTGATGACCGGAGGAAAGTCCGCAGCGCTGAAGCCTGCTGGCACCGGCTTGTCGAAATCGAACGCCCATAGATCGCAACGCTGCTGGCGGGCGACCAGGGCCACCGCCTTGCCGCCGTCCAGGCCACTCCCACCACCCAGGGCGATGATGCCATCGGCTTCCCAGGCCTGGTACGCCGCCGCGCCGGCCATCACCGACAGGTCGGTCGGGTTGGGTTCGATGCCGCCGTACAGGCCGCAAGCCAGGCCTGCGTCGGTCAGATTGCGCTGTATTTCGCCGACGAAGGGCAGGTTCAGCGAGCCCTGGTCGGTGATGATGATGGGCCGGGTAATATTCAGGTCCCGGCACAACCGGGCCAGTTGCTGGCGTACGCCCGGGCCGTATTCGATCGGCACCGGTACGGTCCATTGTTGCGGGTTCAATGCTGATAGCGTGTTGTCCACGGGGCTCACCTTAACTGCAGCGCATGATGGTCGATTTCAACTCGGTGTACTTGCTCAAGGCATGGGCCGAGTTGTCCCGGCCATTGCCGGACTCCTTGAAGCCGCCGAACGGGAAGTTCATGTCCACCAGTTCGTCGTAGCAATTGACCCAGACCGTGCCGGCCTTGAGCTGGCGGGTGGCGGTATGGATGGTCGCGAGGTCGGACGACCACACCGCCGCCGCCAGGCCAAATTCGGTCTGGTTGGCGATGGCGATGGCTTCTTCGAGGGTGTCGAACGGGATGACCACCAGCACCGGGCCGAAGATTTCTTCGTTGGCGATGCGTGCCGATGCGTCCTCGGCGAGAAAGATCGTCGGCTCCAGGTAGGCACCGGCGTCAATCTGCGACAGCGGCTGGCCACCCTTGAGCAGCCGGGCCTCCTGCTTGCCGATGTCAATGTAGTGACAGACCCGCTCGAACTGCACGGCATCGATGATCGCGCCAGTGACGCTGCCCGGGTCCAGCGGGTGACCCGGAAGGTAATCGTCCGCGGCCGGGAGCAACTCGCGCAGCAAAGGCTCGACGATAGCGCGCTGGACCAGCAGGCGCGAACCGGCGCTGCACACCTGGCCCATGTTGGCGAAGATCGCCGCGGCGGCCGAGCGGGCCGCTTGAGCGATATCCGGGCAGTCGGCCATGACGATGTTGGCCGATTTGCCCCCCAGCTCCAGCCACACCCGCTTGAGGTTGGTGGCGGCGGCATTCTGGGCGATTTCCCGCCCGACCCTGCCTGAACCGGTGAAGGCGATGCAGTCGACATCGACATGCAGGCTCAGGAAGCGACCAACCGCGCCATCGCCAGTGACCACGTTGAACACGCCTGCCGGCAGGCCCGCCTCCATCGCCAGGGCGGCGATGCGCAAGGCGCTAAGCGGGGTTTTTTCCGACGGTTTGAGCACGACGCTATTGCCGGCCGCCAGAGCCGGGGCAAATTTCCAGGCAGCCATCAGCAACGGGTAGTTCCAGGGCACCACCGCCGCCACCACGCCCAGGGGTTGCTGGGTGACGGTGCCGAAGAAGTGCGGGTCGGTGGCCGGCACTTCGCCGTGCACCTTGTCGATCAGTTCGGCGAACCAGCGCAGGCAGTAGATCGTGCCGGGAAGATCGCCGCCCAGGGTGTCGGCGATCGGTTTGCCGCTGTCCAGGGATTCCAGCAGGGCCAGTTCTTCCGTGTGCGCTTCCAGCAACGCTGCCCACTTCAACAACACCGCCTTGCGCTCGCGGGCAGCCAGGCCGGACCAGACGCCTGCCTCGAAGCTGCGACGGGCGGCGCCTACGGCCAGGTCTACATCGCTCCCGGCGCACAAGGCCACAGGCGCCAGCAACGCACCGTCAACCGGGCTGTATGAACTGAAGGTCTCTGCGCTGCGGGCATCGACATAGGCACCCTCGATAAACGCCCTCCCCTCGATCCGCAACTGCCGGGCTTTGTCGAGCCAATAGGCTCTGTCTTTCAACGCTGTCACCGCATCACCTCGTTTTGTTCTTGTCAGGCTGGCGGCAATCCTAGGTGATACTGAAAATATCTTCAATAAGGCCGGCAGCCTTTACTGAATTTTTTTTCAATATAAATGCCCGTATCGGCGGGCATTTCGGCAGGCATCGAGTTGACCGCTGGTCAGAATCGCACCCTGGGCTTGACCTGCATCAACCAGCCCGGATCCCACAGGTGTAGATAGGAAGGGTGCAGTACGAACCTATCCCTCTCTTCGGAGCAACTCCCATGGCATCTGTTCAACCTAATGCACAAGCACCCGCCTCCCCGGCTTTTCCGGCCGAGCCAGGCGAGCACTGGATCGAACCGCTCAAGGACGGCGGGCACGTGCTCATCAGGCCTTTGCGTGCCGAGGATCGCGAGCGGGAAAAAGCCTTCATCATGCGTCTTTCCCCCGAGTCGCGGCATTTTCGCTTCCTGTGCCAGATCAAGGAGCCAGGCGAAGCGATGCTCGATCAGTTGATGACCGTCGATGAGCCGCAGCGCATGGCCTATGTGGCGCTGGCCCACGTCGATGGCGAACTGCGGGAAGTCGGCATCAGCCGCTATGCGGCCTGCTCGCAGCCGGACGAATGCGAATGCGCGGTGACCGTCGATGATCAGTGGAAGGATCGCGGCCTGGGCGCCCTGTTGCTTGGCCACCTGATCGACAAGGCCCGGGCCAACGGGTTCAAGGCGATGTTCTCGATTGACGTGGCCGCGAATGTGGCGATGCACGACCTGGTGCGCGAATTCGGTTTCTCCACCCGCCGTGATCCCGAGGATGCCTGCCAGGTGATCCATCGCCTGTCATTGGCGTGACGCGCGTATCCCGGCGCCATGCGCAAGCACCGCGTCCAGACAGTGCTGCTCGTCTTCTTCGCTGATGCCCTGGTAGTCGGTCACCTCCAGGGCCGCAGTTTCGAACAGGGCGAGCCGCACCATGCCGTTACGGTCCAGGAACACCTGGGCCAGGCATTGGCATACGGGCGCAGCGATCGGTAGCGACCGCCCACCTTCACCCGGGATTGCCAATTGGTCGTTGAGGTTGGTTTCGCAAGCCGCGACGATGGTGCGCAGCGAACGGGCGGCAAAGTACAGGGTCGCCGGGTAGCCTACCGCTACCGCCAGCAGCAGACACAGCACCAGGTTCGATTCCCTGGCCCAGCTGGTCATGCGCCCGACCCGGTTGCGCCAGCCTGATGCACCCGGCGCGAAGATCGCCTTGCCAACCAGCACGGTGTAACGATGCTGGACGATGACGCCCACCCCCAGGCTGATGGCGATAAACCCTGCCAAAACCCAGGGCCTGGCCGTCAGCAGTTGCGCAACACCCTCGAAGGCGCTGGCGATGGAGACCAGCACCACGAAGCTGCCGACGCCGGCAATGGCGCCAAAGCTGCCCCGTGGCCTTTTCAGCCAGGCGCCGAGCTTCTCCTTGGCGGAGGCGTTCATGGTGTGCGATTGACCGCCAGTACACTGCAAAGCGCCGAGTTCACGATCCGCTCGGTCGTATCACCGAGCAATTTGCCCAGGCCCTTGGGTTGCACGATGCCCATCACCACGACATCGACGGCAAGGTCCAGCACCTGTTCCCTGATCACGGCAACGGGCGCCCCCTGGACAAAATGCCGGCATTCAGGCGCGACGCCGTAGAGATCGGCCAGCGCATCGTAGGGTTCACGCAAGGCGGCTACCAGCTCCTCGACCCAGTCCGAAGCGGCATTCGAGTCCGCAACGAACAGGGGCGAAATGTCATAGGCGCACAGCAGGTGCAAGCGGGCATCGCATTGCAGCGCCATGGCCATGGCCTGGCGGATGATGCGCTGATTGAAGTCGGCCCCCTGCTCCGGCAAGGAGGTATCGATGGCGGCGAGGATGACCTTGGGCAGCGCCGCCGCGCCATCCGGGACGACATGTACCGGTACCTGGCTGGCCTGCATCAGCTGTTTGTCGAAGGGCGTGCCGAATGCCCGAGCCAGCGGCGAGACCTTGTGCAAGTCGCTGATGACCATGTCGGGGCGACGTTCGCCCAGGCACGCCAGCACGTCCTTGAGCGGATCATCGCACACCACTGCCTGGCCGCTGGCGCAGGTATTGTCGAGACCGATCGCCCCGACCTGCTCCAGCAAGCGGTCGCGGAACTGCCCGAACTGTTCGGCAATGTGCCGATCCGTGTCTTTTTCCTGCTGCCAGTGGCCAAGCCCGTGGGGCTCGAACAGCCCCAGGACATGCAAGCCTGCTCCCGTCGCCCTGGCCAGGGCGGTGGCGCGTCGCGCCGCCGGCGAGGTCAGCTCGGCATCCTGTGCAAGCAGCAACAACTGCTGGTACTGACTCATGGCAACCTCCAGCCAGGCCTTCGCCTGCGCGCGCAATCAGCTATCAGATCACCGGCGACTCCGGGGTCACGACCAGGACACTGCTCGGCATCTTGTACAGCACCCGCTCCACCGTACTGCCGATGTACTTGGCCAGTCCACGATGATGCACACGGCCCATCACGACGATGTCGATGTCATGGGCTTCACAGAAGATGCTCAGGACTTTCGTCGGATCGCCCATGATCATGTGGCAACGCTCCGGATCGATCCCGTTGCCCTCGGCCAGCTCGCGAAAGGCGGCGCTTTGGGCTTCATGCAGGCTTTCGGCAAGGTTGGAGCCGAACAGGAACGATTTACGCCCCAGGGTTTGCGCATCGGTCTGCAAGGAGCTCAGGTCGTAGGCATACAGCAGCTCGACCTGCGCCTTGCATTGCATGGCCAGTTTCAGTGCTTCCTTGATGATACGGTCATTGAAGCCGGGGAACTGATCTTCAGGACGCGACAGGTCGACCGCCGCCAGCACCTTGCGTGGCGTGGCGTGGCCGGCGTCGCTGACAAAGTGCAAAGGCACCCTGGTTTCGCGCAGCAGCTGGATATCCAGGGAGGTGAACATCGCCCGCATCAGGCGCGATTCACGCTCGATATCCTTGACCACCAGGGCAAAGGGCTGCTCCTTCAGGTGAATGAGGATTTCGTCGAGGACATCGTCGACCCAGACCACTTCAGTGGTGACCGTGAGTCCGTTCCGGCGCATCGGGCCGGCCTGCTCTTCAAGCCATTGATGGTGCTTCTCGACATAGGCCTGGCGCATCACCGCCAGTGCCTGTTCATTGACCAGGCCGGCGGTGGCAAGGCCCACCAGGTAGTCGAACGCCACGATGTGCAGCGCCATGCCCTTGGCTTTGGCCAGGGCTGCGGCACGGTCATAGGCATCGGTGTGCTGCATCAGCGGGGAAGCGATCAGCAGCACGCGTTGATAGTCGGACATGACACACCTCGCACTGAGCGATGAGTAGGTACGCACCATCGTGCATCTGTCCTACGCTGTGTAGTTGACCTGCATCAAGATCGACTGCAAAGCCCGGCAAAACCAGGCACCGTTCGGCTGAATCCGATGACCATCGGTGTGCTCCGACGCACGGTAAGCGCACGACCGGGAACCGGGGTGGATCCTTGATCCGGGTCAATTGATTCGATGATTTTCAGCGCACGCTAAGCAAAGGTGAATGCCGCAATCCGAAAAAGGGAATCGATGCCATGGCGACCATGAAAGCTGCAATTTTTGTGGAAAAGAACAGGATAGTGCTGGACGAAAAGCCGATTCCGGACATAGGCCCTGCCGATGCCCTGGTGCGACTCACCACCACGACCATCTGCGGCACCGACGTGCACATCCTGCGGGGTGAATACCCTGTCGCCAAAGGCTTGACCATCGGCCATGAGCCGGTCGGCATCATTGAAAAGCTCGGCGCCCAGGTCAAAGGCTTCAGCGAAGGACAACGGGTCATCGCCGGTGCGATCACCCCCAGCGGCTACAGCAACGCCTGCCTGTGTGGCTGCGCCTCCCAGGACGGGCCCGGCGCCCTGCATGGCTTCAAGGCGGCCGGAGGCTGGAAGTTCGGCAACACCATCGATGGCTGCCAGGCCGAGTACGTCCGCGTGCCGGATGCCATGGCCAACCTGGCGTTGATCCCCGATCACCTGACCGACGAACAGGTGCTGATGTGCCCGGACATCATGTCCACCGGGTTCTCCGGCGCGGAGCGCGGCGATGTGAAGATCGGCGATACGGTGGTGGTCTTCGCGCTCGGGCCCATTGGCCTGTGTGCGGTCGCCGGTGCCCGCCTCAAAGGTGCGGGCATGATCATCGGCGTCGACAGCGTCAATGCGCGCATGACGGTGGCCCGAAAGCTCGGCGCCACCCACCTCGTCGACTACACCCAGGGCAATGTCGTCGAGCAGATCATGGCGATTACCAACGGCCGCGGGGTGGATGTGGCGATCGAAGCGCTCGGCACCCAGGCGACCTTTGAATCTGCGCTGCGGGTCCTGCGCCCGGGCGGCACCTTGTCCAGTCTCGGCGTCTACGCCTCGGACCTGCGCATTCCCTTCGATGCCTTCGCGGCGGGCCTGGGCGACTACAACATCGTCACCACCCTGTGCCCCGGCGGCAAGGAGCGCATGCGCCGGCTGATGGAAGTGATCGCCAACGAGCGCATCGACCTCGGGCCGCTGGTGACGCACCGGTTCAAGCTCGACGACATCGAGGCCGCCTACGAGCTGTTTGCGCATCAACGCGACGGTGTGATGAAGGTCGCGATTACGCCCTGAGCGGCACTGGCTTCGGGCGGTTTGCACACCGGGTGGCATGGACGCCGTTGCTGATTCGATCGAATGTGGAGCGCGTCACATGTTCACCATACGCTTGTTGTCAATCCTGGCGCGCCTGCCTGGCCTATTTGGCCGCAGGCGGCGCCAACGCGCTCCGGACCTCGAGTGCCTGTTGCGCCGCGAAGTGGGCCTGCCTTGCCAAGGGGCGGGTTGCGCTTCGGCGTTGCGAAATTGCCGTCTCCCTCCCCGCGCCCAGCGCACACCCGGGCATCGACCAGGAGTTGCGTCAAATGAACGTCTACATTGAAGATCACCCACGTCAGGATCGTTGGTGGGTTCACCTGGATGTATGGATGGTGAGCTTTCGCAGCCTTGACGAAGCATCGGCCTTCGTCGATCGCCTCAACGCCCGGATCAGCGCCCCGCACTCATTCGCGCCGATGCAGGACAGGACGCGTTGGCCGCTACCCGTCAGCGGGCACGCCGGCTTTCCAGCAGGTTGAAGATCGCCATTCCCGCCAGCATCGCGAATACGAATACCAGTATCTGCCAGTGGCCGCTCAACACCAGGGCGACTGCTGGCCCGGGGCAGACACCGGCAATGCCCCAGCCGACACCGAACACCAGGCTGCCACCCACCAGGCGGCGATCCAGTGCCCGCGCCGTGGGCAGGCGCATCGGCAAGCCAAGCATCGAACGTGTGCGTTTGCTGCTCCAGCGCATGGGCAGCAAGGCCGCGCCGATAGCCCCCACCATCACCAGCCCGAGCGAGGGGTCCCAGTGCCCGGCCAGGTCGAGAAAACCGAGGACCTTGGTCGGGTTGACCATGCCCGCCAACAACAGGCCGAGGCCAAACACCACGCCGCAGATCAAAGCCGATAGCCCTCGCATCTTCAGGCTCCCAGCAGGTGGCGGATGATGTACACCACGGCAAAGCCCGTGCTCATGAAGCACAGGGTTGCCACCAGCGAGCGCGGCGACAGGCGCGCCAGCCCGCAGACACCGTGGCCACTGGTGCAGCCGGCGGCGTAGCGGGTCCCCACGCCCACCAGCAGACCGGCCACGAGCATCCCCGGCCAACCGGTCTGGAACTGCACGACCGGCGCCCCGGCGAACAACCACCACAGCAGTGGCGCGACCAGCACGCCCAGGAGAAACAGCCCTTTCTCCCCTCTGCCCTCACCCGCCTTTTGCAGCACACTGCCGAGCAGGCCGCTGATGCCGGCGATACGACCATTCATTAGCGCGAACAAGCTCGCGGCAAGCCCGATCAGCACACCGCCGAACAAGGCCGACCAGGGGGTGAAGCTGGGCCAGTCGATCGTCATTTCAACTCCTTTGCAGAAAACAGCGGGTCCGGGTAGCTTGTGTTGTAGGAGCGGGCTTGCCCCGCGATTGCACACTATATCGCGGGACAAGCCCGCTCCTACAGAGGGTAGCGAGCGCAGTTCCGGGAATGCCCAAACAAAAGCCCCCTCACCAGGAGGGGGCTGACGTTGGGCAGGTTCACTGCCTTTTCCGGTCTTTCACTCGTTCAGCGTGCATGAATACCCGCAAGCATCCATGGGCCCGGCTGAGCCGCCACGCTCATGCGTCGGCCGCGTGCCCACTGGGTCAGGGCCACCATCAGCGCGAAGCCGAGCACGATCAACAACGGGTATGCCAGCAGCAACTCGGTGAGCGAATACTTCCAGGCCAGTGGCCGGCCGACACCCAGCATGGCGGCATACAACCAGGACACACCCGACAGTGCGCCGGCGAACAGGGCAAACATGCGTACACCGACCTTGAGATCGAGCAGCGACCCGGCCTTCATCAAGGCAGGCAATACATAGCGATGCAACAACATGCCGTTGAAGGTCAGCAACAAGACAATAATGACTTTGGCGTGAAGTTTTGGGTTATTAAAATAGGTCATGCCTTTTTCGATATAGTCGATGCCGATAATTGCGGCACCGGTCAACCATAAAAATAAAAGTGCATTGGCAACAGACTTCTGCAAACTTGCCATGTGTTCATTATCGTGCCCGCTCGATACTCCACCTTTCAATAAGTCCTTGACCATTGCCGCATCGCTGGCAAACACCAGGCCGATGGCGACACAACAGGCCAGCAAATGGATATAAATAACCGCCAGACGCATAAGTTCCATGGATTCTTTCTGCCCGAACAGGCTGATAATTGTATTAATCTCCACGACGACTTCTCCACGTGATGCATTACTGCTGAATGACCATGCAACCGGCGCACGAAGGCCTTGGTCGCAACTACAGGATCAAGCTCAGATAAACAGACCAGATCATTAATCTGGCATGACGAGGACGCAGCGACTCGCTGGGCGAATCATTGATGGGGGCATGTCATTACTCCGGATTTCAGATAAAAAAAATCCCCATGTGCATGCCCTACCATGCAGATGAGGTTGAACGTCCATTTTTTTACTGGGGAGTGCACGGCGCGATCACTGAGTACCGGCCTGCTGGAAGATAAGAGGCCCGTAGTGTTTGATCGTTCATTTTTATGTGCCATCACCGACGGGCGGTAGTGGGTTCTCGACCTAAGTCTACTAGCCACGGCGACCTGAACCGGCAAGCGGGCACTGCGGCAGCGGCGACACGGGTGACTGTTTGTGGGAGCGGGCGTAGCCCGCGATGAGGCCCGTGCCCCCGGAACCAATTAGACACAATTGCATTTCGCACGATATGCATCCCGGTGATAGCCTTGCGCGCGGTTTCAGCCTAGCTCCACCTGCCTGGGGACGACCCCAGTCACGGTTCTTCTTTTCAACAGGGACGGCCCTGAACTTCCGAGGAAGTAGACAGTGGCCTCTACGATTTCCCATAACTGGGCATTGGGCGCCTTCCTGGTCGGCGTCGTGTCGATCTGCGTGATCATGCTCGGCGTTTCAAAGTTCCTCGGCGGACGCGCCTGGGGACGCAGCAAGAACCAGCCCTTCGAGTCGGGCATGCTGCCTACCGGAGGTGCGCGCCTGCGCTTCTCTGCAAACTTTTATCTGGTTGCCATCCTCTTCGTGATTTTCGAAGCCGAAGCGCTGTTTCTGTTCGTTTACGCCGTGTCAGTCCGTGAAACCGGATGGGCAGGCTTTATCGGTGCGGCGATCTTTATCGCCATTCTGCTGGTCGGTTTGATCTACGAAGGGGCCATGGGCGCCCTCAACGGTGGCGTCTCGGTAAACCAACGCAAGAAGGCCTCGAGCACTCAAGCCCAAGGCCTCCCCGCGTCCAGCGATTGATCCGCGATCAACGATCAGTGATAGGCATCCCCCACCTGCACCTTGCCGCGGAACACGTGATAGCTCCAGAAGGTGTACACCAGGATGATCGGGATGATGAACAGCGCCCCGATCAGCGCAAACAGTTGGCTCGACAGCGGCGAGGCGGCGTCCCAGATGCTCACCGCAGGCGGCACGATGTTCGGCCAGATACTGATCGCCAGGCCCAGGTAGCCGAGGAACACCAGCCCCACCACCGCCATGAACGGCAGGTGCGAATGGCGCTTGCGCAGGGTCTTCTGGATCACCACCACGGCCAGCAGCGCCAGCACTGCGATCAGCGCGGAGCGGACCCAGTGGCTGCCGGCGAACCAGCGCTGGGCGATGTCGTCATGCAGCCAGGCGGTCCAGGCGAAGATCAGCGCAATCACGATCGCCAGCAGGTAGGTCAACGGCCGGCTGTAGTGACGCATGCGCGATTCGAGCATGCCGTCGGTCTTGATCAGCAACCAGGTGCTGCCCAGCAGTGCATAGGTGAGGATCAGGCCCACGCCGCAGAACAGCGGGAACGGTGACAACCAGTCCAGGGCACCGCCGGCGAACTGACGGTTCTCTACCGGAATGCCGCTGATGTAGGTGCCAATGGCCACGCCCTGGAAGAAGGTGGCCAGCACCGAGCCGCCGATGAACGCCTTGTCCCACCAGTGGCGTTTGCTCGGGTGTGCCTTGAAGCGGAACTCGAAGGCCACACCGCGAAAGATCAAGCCGGCCAGTACCAGCACCAACGGCAGGTACAGCGCTTCGAGAATCACCGAGTAGGCCAGCGGGAACGCACCGAACAGCGCCGCCGCGCCGAGCACGGCCCAGGTCTCGTTGCCATCCCACACCGGCGCCACGGTGTTCATCATCACATCGCGCTCGCTGGAGTCGCTGATCAGCGGGAAGAGAATGCCCAGCCCCAGGTCGAAGCCATCCATGATCACATACATCATCAACCCGAAGGCGATGATGACGCCCCAGATGACCGACAGGTCGATACCTTGAATACCCATAGTTCGACTCCTTCTCAGTCGGCGGCCGACAGCGGCCGGCGTGCGGTGGCGTGATTGTCCGGTAGCTCCGGGGACGGGTGCGGCTCATGGGCGCCCGGGCCTTTGCGCACCAGGCGCATCATGTAGCCGATACCGACGGTGAACACCGAGAAATAGATCAGCACGAACAGCGCCAGGGTGACGCTCATCTGCACGGCATTGTGGTTGGAGGCCGCCTCGGTGGTGCGCAACATGCCGTAGACCACCCACGGCTGGCGCCCGACTTCAGTGGTGAACCAGCCCGCCAGCAAGGCCACCAGGCCCGAGGGTCCCATCAGCAGGGCCAGCCACAGGAACGCCCGGTTGCGGTACAGCGCGCCGTTGCGACGCAGCACCAGGGCCAGCAGCGCACAGGCCATCATCAGCATGCCAAGGCCCGCCATGACCCGGAAGCTCCAGAAGATAATGGTGGAGTTGGGGCGGTCTTGTTTGGCGAAGCTCTTGAGCGCCGGGATCTGCTTGTCCAGGCTGTGGGTCAGGATCAGGCTGCCCAGGTAGGGCACTTCCAGGCTGTAGCGGGTGGTCTCGGCGTCCATGTCGGGCAGGCCGAACAGCACCAGCGGCGAAGCTTCGCCCGGCTTGTTGTCCCAGTGCCCTTCGATGGCGGCGATCTTCGCCGGCTGGTGTTCCAGGGTGTTCAGGCCGTGGGCGTCACCCACCACCACCTGCACCGGGGTGGCGACCAGGATCATCCACATGGCCATCGACAGCATTTTGCGTACCTGCGGCGTGTTGCGACCGCGCAACAGGTGCCAGGCCGCCGAGGCGCCGACGAAGAACGCCGTGGACAGGAACGCCGCCAGTGCCATGTGCGCCAGGCGATAGGGGAACGACGGGTTGAAGACAATCTTGAACCAGTCCACCGGCGCCACGCGGCCATCGATGATCTCGATGCCCTGGGGCGTCTGCATCCAGCTGTTGGACGAGAGGATCCAGAACATCGAGATCAGCGTGCCGATGGCGACCATGATCGTGGCGAAGAAGTGCAAGCGGCGCCCTACCCGGCCCCAGCCGAACAACATGACGCCGAGGAAGCCCGCTTCCAGGAAGAACGCGGTGAGCACCTCATAGGTGAGCAAGGGCCCGGTCACGGCGCCGGCGAAGTCGGAGAACCGCGCCCAGTTGGTGCCGAACTCGTAGGCCATGACCAGGCCGGAGACCACGCCCATGCCGAAGTTGACGGCGAAGATTTTCGACCAGAAGTGATAGAGGTCCCGGTACACCGGGTTGTCGGTTTTCAGCCAGCAGCCTTCGAGCACGGCCAGGAAGCTGGCCAGGCCAATGGTGATGGCCGGGAAGATGATGTGGAACGAGACCGTGAACGCGAACTGAAGCCGCGCCAGGTCCAACGCGCCGAGCGTTGCCATGAGGATGTCCTTCTAGACGGACAGCCGTCCACTGCAGGTGCGACCGCCACGCGCGGCCTGCACCCGATGCAGGGAAGTACTGTCGATGGGATCAGGAGAGTGAGGCTTAACCTGCGACGGTGTGGATACGGTTATCCGCCCGTGCCTTCTCCAGTTTGATGGCGATGAACTTCGACGTTGGCGTGTACGTCCGGTCGCCATAGCTTTCCAGCGGCACCAACGGGTTGGTCTCCGGGTAGTAGGCCGCCGCCTGCCCCGCCGGGATGTCGTAGGCCACCAGGGTAAAGCCCGACACGCGCCGCTCGCGACCGTCCTCCCAGAGCGAGACCATGTCGACCTTGTCGCCGGGTTCAAGGTCCAGGCGGCGAATGTCCGCCTCGTTGGCGAACACCACCTCGCGCAGGCCGAACACCCCACGGTAGCGGTCGTCCAGGCCGTACAGCGTGGTGTTGTACTGATCGTGCGAACGCAGGGTCTGCAGGATCAGGTCCGGTTTTTCGCCACGGGCCAGCACGGTTTCATTCACCAGCTGGGCAGGCAAGGCGCTGGGCGTGAATTGGGCCTTGCCGGTCGCGGTTTTCCACTCCCGGGTGGCCGCCGTGTTGCCCAGGTGGAAACCACCGGGATGTTGCAGCCGGGTGTTGAAGTCGGCAAAGCCGGGAATGGTATCGGCGATCAGGTCGCGGATACGGCCATAATCGGCCACCACCCAGTCCCAGTCGATCGGGCGATTGCCCAGGGTGGCCTTGGCCATGCCGGCGATGATCGAAGGCTCGGAACGCAGCAGCGGCGAGCGCGGCTTGAGCTGGCCGAAGGAGATATGCACCATGCTGAAGGTGTCTTCCACGGTCACGCCTTGCGGCCCCTCGGCCTGCACGTCGATCTCGGTGCGGCCCAGGCACGGCAGGATCAGCGCATCGCGGCCGGTCACCAGGTGAGAGCGGTTGAGCTTGGTGGCGATGTGCACGGTCAGCTCGCAGTTGCGCAGCGCGGCATGGGTGCGTGGGGTATCGGGCGTGGCCTGGGCGAAGTTGCCGCCCAGGGCGATAAACACCTTGGCGCGGTGTTCTTCCATGGCCTGGATCGCCAGTACGGCGTTATGCCCGTGCAGGCGCGGCACCTTGAAGGCAAAGCGCTTTTCCAGGGCGTCGAGGAACCAGGTCGGTGGGTGCTCGTCGATACCCATGGTGCGGTCGCCCTGCACGTTGCTGTGGCCGCGTACCGGCGACAGCCCGGCGCCTGGCTTGCCGACGTTGCCGCGCAGCAGTTGCAGGTTGACGATTTCCTGCACGGTCGGCACCGAATGGCGGTGCTGGGTCACGCCCATGGCCCAGCACATGATCACCCGCTCGGCGCGCCGGTACATGCGCGCGGCCAGCTCAAGCTCAGCCAGGCTCAGGCCCGACTGCTCGACGATATGCGCCCAGGTGGTGGCATCGACTTCGGCCAGGTACGCGTCCAGGCCGCTGGTGTGCTCGGCGATGAAGGCATGGTCGAACACCGGCGGCTCGCCGTTGGCCTGGGCCTCGCGCTCCCACTTCAGCAAGAACTTGGCGATGCCGCGCATCACCGCCATGTCGCCGCCCAGGGCCGGGCGGAAGTACGCAGTGTTGGTCGGCTCGGAGCCGTTGCTGAACATCTCGAACGGGTGCTGCGGATGCTGGAAACGCTCAAGGCCGCGCTCCTTGAGCGGGTTGAAGCAGACCACCTGGGCACCGCGCTGCACCGCCTCGCGCAGCGGCTCGAGCATGCGCGGGTGGTTGGTGCCGGGGTTCTGGCCGATCACGAAGATCGCGTCGGCGTGTTCAAGGTCGTCAAACACCACGGTGCCTTTGCCGACACCCAGGGTTTCCGACATCCCTACCCCGCTCGCCTCATGGCACATGTTCGAGCAGTCGGGGAAGTTGTTGGTGCCGAAGGCGCGCACGAACAACTGGTACAGGTAGGCCGCCTCGTTGCTGGCCCGGCCCGAGGTGTAGAACTCGGCCTGGTCGGGCGACTCGAGGTTGTTCAGGTGCTGCGCCACCAGCGCGAAGGCGTCCTCCCAGGAGGTTTCGACATAGTGGTCGGTGGCCGCGTCATAGCGCATCGGGTGGGTCAGGCGGCCCTGGTACTCCAGCCAGTAATCGCTTTGCCCGGCCAGTGCCGACACGCTGTAGCGGGCAAAGAAATCCGGGTCGACCAGACGCCCGCTCGCTTCCCAGTTGACCGCCTTGGCGCCGTTCTCGCAGAACTTGACCATGCCGTTTTCAGGTGACTCCCCCCAGGCGCAACCCGGGCAGTCGAAGCCACCGTTCTGGTTGGTCTTGAGCATCATCCGAAGGTTCTTGAAAGCGTTCTCGCTGCCGAGCCAGGCCTTGGTCACACTTTTAAGTGCGCCCCAACCGGCGGCCGGCGCGTTATAGCTTTTAATATGCTCTTCTTCACTCATCTGGGTATTCCTCGATTGGCACACAGGACGCAGAGAACTTATGAAAGTTATTGCCGAGTTGTTTTAATCGACACATAAGTCTTGCAATGCCGGCAGCCTATTGTTTGACCCAGGCAGCGTCCAATCGAAAGTTATGACAGGGTGATCGGAACCGTCTATCACGCCTGCAAGCCACGAATCACAAGGGCTCCAGGCGGTGATAGAGCGTTCTTATCAACCGGTCACTAAAAGCAATTTGACGCTGCAACAGCCCCCTGCCTATCCTCGCCCAACAGAGTTGTTACTCCCCCTTTCATGCAGTGGATAAATCGACGAAAGTCAGTTTAAGAGGTTATGGCAGTCGTGAATAACGCCAATACAGAACTGCTCGACGGGTTCAGTCGAAAAATCGATTATTTGCGCATGTCGGTTACCGACCGCTGCGACTTTCGCTGCGTTTACTGCATGGCCGAAGACATGCAATTCCTGCCGCGCCAGCGTCTGCTGACCCTGGAAGAGCAATACCAGATCGCCGAGCGCTTCGTCGCCATGGGTACCCGCAAGATCCGCCTGACCGGTGGCGAGCCGCTGGTGCGCCGGGGCGTCGTCGATTTTTGCGCACGGCTGGCCGCCCTGCCGGGCCTGCGCGAGCTGTGCATGACCAGCAACGGCTCGCAGCTCACGCGCCTGGCCAAGCCGCTGTTCGACGCCGGCCTGTCGCGCCTGAACATCAGCCTCGACAGCCTCGACAGCCAACGCTTCAAGGAACTGACCCGCACCGGCGACCTGGCCCAGGTCATCGCCGGCATCGACGCCGCCCGGGCCGCCGGCTTTCGCCGCACCAAGCTCAATTGCGTGGTGCTCAAGGGCCGCAACGATCACGAGGTCATCGACCTGATCCGCTTCGCCATCGACCGTGAGCTGGACATCTGCTTCATCGAGGAAATGCCCCTGGGGATCATCAGCGAACACCAGCGCAGCGAATCCTACTGCTCCAGCGATGAGGTGCGCGCCCGGATCGCCGAGCATTTCACCCTGATCGAGTCGGCCGAATCGACCCAGGGCCCGTCGCGCTACTGGCGCCTGGCCGAAGCGCCGCACATCCGCCTGGGCTTTATCTCGCCTCACAGCCACAACTTCTGCGGCAGTTGCAACCGCGTGCGCCTGACCGTCGAGGGGCGCTTGCTGTTGTGCCTGGGCAACGAGCACTCCGCTGACCTCAAGCACGTGCTGCGCGCCCACCCGGGCGACAGCGAGCGGCTGGAAAAGGCCATCCGCAGCGCCATGGCGCTCAAGCCCTACCGCCATCACTTCGAGGTCGATGGCGAGGTGCAGATCCTGCGCTTCATGAACATGACAGGAGGCTGAGGAACGCCCATGGTCGTCCATCCCAAACCCAACCTGCTCAATGTGCTGGTCGCGCTCAAGGGCTCGATCGCCAAGCGCGTGGCCCGGCGTACCCTGATGGTCGCGCTGCTGGCTTCGCTGATCGTGTTGCTGGAGAACCTGCACCCGGCGTTCTTTTCCCGGGTCAACGCCACGCCCTTCACCCTGCTCGGGATCTCCCTGTCGATCTTCATGAGCTTTCGCAACAACGCCTGCTACGACCGCTGGTGGGAGGGCCGCAAGGCCTGGGGCCAGGTGATCATCGAGGTGCGCTCGTTCATTCGCGAAAGCGTGGTGATCAGCGACAAACGCCGCAGGAGCGCCCTGTTGATGAGCTTGTGCGGATACGCCCATGCGCTCAACGCAAGGCTGCGCAACGAAGACGAAGTGGCGGCGGCCAGGCAATGGCTGCCAGAGGCCAACAGCCTGCCGGCCTGGAACGTCAGTGACGGTATCCTGCAACTGGCCGGGGCGCAGTGTTCGGCGCTGGCCAGCAGCGAGCAGATCAGCGAATGGCGTTACGTGACCCTGGAGCAGCGCCTGAAGGGGCTGTCCGAAGCCCAGGCGGTGTGCGAGCGGATCAAGGCCACGCCGCTGCCCTTCCCTTACACCCTGCTGCTGCACCGCACCATCTACATGTTCTGCGTACTGCTGCCCTTTGCCATGGCCGAGCCGCTGGGCTGGCTGGCGCCGCTGTTCACCGCCATCGTCAGTTACACCTTTTTCGGGCTGGATGCGATCAGCGACGAACTGGAAGATCCGTTCGGTCGCGATGAGAACGATCTGCCCACCGATGCGATGGTGCGTACCATCGAACGCGAGATCCTCGGCGCGCTGGGCCACACCGACCTGCCTTCGCCGCTGGTACCGGTCGACTTCATTCTGACTTGAGCCAGATTGCCTGAGGCCCCTCAGGCACCGCTTGCCCACCCCCTTTACCTGACACCCCCACGCCGCGAGCGCAACGAACGCTCGCGCGCCTTCGCGTGCCCGCTTCACCGCGTCATCCATAAGGAGCAGTCCCCATGAAACGTTGCACCCTGTCCCTGGCCGTCGCCCTGGGCGCGAGCCTGGCCCACACCTGTGCCAGCGCCGCCGGCTTCATCGACGACAGCAAGGCCAGCCTGACCCTGCGCAATTTCTACATCGACACCGACAACCGCAATGGTGCTGCCGCACCCAGCAAGCAGAGCGAATGGGGACAGGGCTTCCTGCTCAACTATGCCTCCGGCTACACCCAGGGCACGGTCGGTTTCGGCGTGGACGCCCTGGGCTTGCTCGGCGTGCGCCTGGACGGCGGCGGCAAGGCCGGCAAGCCGGGCATCGAACGCCAGCCGGGCACGGTGTTCCCGCTGGCGCATGACGGCACGGCCACGGACAACTTCAGCAGCCTGGGCCTGACCGCCAAGGCGCGGTGGTCGAAGACCGAGCTGCGTTATGGCACCCTGCTGCCGAAACTGCCGGTGGTGGTCTACAACGATGCGCGCTTGTTGCCCCTGACCTACCAGGGCTCGCAGGTGACCTCCGGCGAGATCGACAACCTGAGCCTGACCGCGGGCCAGCTGGAGCACACCCGCGGGCGCAACTCCACGGACTGGCGCGCCCTGAGCATCGCCGGCGCCAATGGCAGCAGTGCGAGCGCGCGCGACAGCAATCACTTCTACTTCGCCGGCGCCGACTACAAGACCGCCAAGAACCTGCTGTTGCAGTACTACTACGGTGAGCTGGACAACTTCTACCAGCAGCACTTCGTCGGCCTGGTGCACAGCCAACCGCTGGGGGGCGGCACGCTCAAGAGCGATATCCGGGTATTTATCAGCACGGCGGACGGCAACAACGCCAGCAGTGCCGGCCGTGCAGACGGTTACCTGAGCAGCGGTTACTACGGCAATGGCGTCAAGCGTGGTGAGGTGGACAATAACGTCTACAGCGGGATGTTCACCTATAGCCAGAACGGCCATGGCCTGGGCGCGGGATATCAGGTGTTGACGGGCCAGAGCGACTTTCCCTACCTCAATCGTGGCGATGGCGAAGGCACCAGTACCTACCTGGTCACCGATGCGCAGTTGCTCAAGTTCAACCGGGCCGGTGAACGCACCTGGCTGGCTCGCTACACCTACGACTTTGCCGCTGCCGGCGTTCCGGGGCTGGGCTTGAGCCTGCTGTACCTGAATGCCGACGATATCAGTGGGCGTGGTGTGGATCGGGGTGAGTGGGAGCGCGATGTGGCCCTGAGCTACGTGATCCCCTCGGGGGGATTCAAGGGGCTGGGGCTGACCTGGAAGAACACCAGTATGCGCAGTGGTCTGCCTGCGGATACCACGCCAGGGGTTGCCAGTCAGCGTGACCAGGATGAGAACCGGCTGATCGTCAGTTATACGCTGCCGTTGCTGTAAACAATCTCTCCACGAAACCCAGGGGGCTTTGAACCTTGGGTTGGGTTGCTGAGGATGCGAGCATATCCATTCGATGTGGCGAGGCTGCCGGCCCCTTCCGCCCTTACGGCGGGTCCCTTTTGTCTTGGCAAAAGGAACCAAAACCGCTCGCTCCTGCATACGGCCCTACGCTGCGCTCCGGGTCCCCTCGCTACGGTGTCCTCCTGAAGTCGCGAAGTTACGGGCGGCGCCTGCACTGACGCATCTTCGAGAGCAGAGTCTGGCGCAGCCAGGCTGACGCCATCGCGGGGCAAGCCCGCTCCCACTCTTGCTCTTGATTTTGATGCGCGTTGTTTCAGGCGCCGCAGGGCGTGGCGTCTCTCGCGTTCCAGGGCATTTCGAATTTCCGGCAGCTTTACCTGCCGAAAAGTGTCAACCATCTCCCCGCACACCTGTCCACCCTGTGTCCGATCCATACACAAAGCCAAAGTGCGTAACGGCCCGCTCTTGCTCTTGCTCTTGCTCTTCATGCACGTCAGTTCAGGCGCCGCAGAATGCGACTTCAGGAGGCCGAGTGGAGGTGCCTGTAGGGGCGTGCGCAGCACCTTCGGCGTAGCCGAAGAACGCGAGCCGTAGACTTGGCGAAGCAAGTCGTAGGCCGCGTGGCCCCGGAGGGCGCCGGAGCGAGGGGACCCGGAGCGCAGCGCAGGGCCGGATGCAGGAGCAAGCGGTTTTGCCTACTTTTCCCAAGAGAAAAGTAGGCCGCCGTAAAGGCGGAAGGGGCCGGCAGCCTCGCCACATCGAATGGATAAGCTCACAAAGCCAAACCCTGGCCGATCAATGAGACCTACCCGGACTGACCAAACAGGCAAAGGAAATGAAATCGAGCCGCTCACCGGATCTGAAGGTCTTTCCGCGAGGCACTTCGAGCACACCGTCAGCCTCGACGGCACTGAGCAAAGTCCCCGAACTCTGGCTGGCCTGCAACACCGCGCGCCCCTGCTCGACCCGCACCCGCAGGTACTCCTGGCGATTGCCCGCCTTCGGCCAGTCGAACCCCGCAACCACAGGCACACGCAAGGGTTCGACCTGCTCCACCCCCATCCGCCGCAGCAAGTAAGGCCGGGCCAGCAACAGAAAGGTCACCAGCGCGGAACCGGGATTACCCGGCAAGCCTATGAACGGCACAGT
Source organism: Pseudomonas sp. BGr12 (assembly GCF_030272895.1). Taxonomy (GTDB): domain Bacteria; phylum Pseudomonadota; class Gammaproteobacteria; order Pseudomonadales; family Pseudomonadaceae; genus Pseudomonas. Next base: position 129,676 of record NZ_JALRNF010000009.1, read on the forward strand.
GTTGATCAAACCAAAGGTGAACGGCTTGCCAGGCTTGATCGCCAGCTTCCACAGTTTCACCTCCCCGCCTTCGCGCAAAAAGCTGCCGATACAGTCGGCATCACCGACCGACACACCGCCGCTGCTGATGATCAGGTCGGCACCGGCGGCCTGATCGAGCACCGCACGAACCAACGGCAGCTCGTCCCTGACCGCACCAAGGTCGATGACATCGCAGCCCAGCCGGCGCAACAACGTCCTGAGCACGATCCGGTTGCTGTCATGAATCTGCCCAGGCGCAAGCGTCGCGCCTGCCTTCGCCAGCTCATTGCCGGTCGACAACAGTGCCACCCGGGGTTTGCGCAGCACCGCGACGCGGTCTATCCCCTGCGCCGCCAGCACGCCCAATGCCACCGGCCCGAGCACGGTCCCAGCGGCAAGCAGCGGCGCGCCGACGCCAATCTCCTCGCCCTGTACACGGATGTTCGCCCCAAAAACCAGGGGCACCGTCGATGACACACGACCGTCAGCATCAACCCGGCAGTTCTCCTGGAGCTGCACACAGTCGGCGCCCTGCGGAACCGGCGCGCCGGTAAAGATCCGCGCACAGGTGCCCGGCGCCAGTGGTTCAGGGGACGTACCTGCAAAAATTGTCTGTGATACCGGCAAAGGCTCGCGCTCGGCCTCCGCCAGCCTGAACGCATAACCGTCCATTGCGCTGTTGGACCAGGGCGGCGAATCGGTCCTGGCCACAAGGTCATGGGCCAGTACGCGCCCATCGGCATCCTCCAGGCACACCTGATCCACAGCCTCCAACGGGGCCTGCGCCGCCAGCTGCAGCAACTGGCCCAGCGCCTGGTCCACGGCGAGCAAGGGGCTGGCCTTCATTGACGCGACTCGCAGGCGTTGCCGGGCTTGAGGTGGGCGACGAAGTTGCAGGGCCGATGCCGCGCATCCAGTTGCTCGACGAGGATGCCTTCCCAGGCCGTGCGACAGGCGCCGGTAGAGCCCGGCAGGCAACACACCAGGGTGCCGTTGGCCATGCCGGCCAGGGCGCGGGTCTGCACCGTCGAGGTGCCGATATCCAGGATCGACAGCGCGCGGAACAACTCACCGAAGCCGTCGATGTGCTTGTCCAGCAGACAGGCCACCGCCTCGGGGGTGCTGTCGCGCCCGGTAAACCCGGTGCCGCCGGTGATCAGCACCACCTGCACCTGCTCGTCGGCGATCCAGGTCGCGACCTGGGCGCGGATCTTGTACAGGTCGTCCTTGAGTAAGGTACGGGCGACCAGCCGATGGCCCATTTCCACGGCACGACTGGCCAGCAGCTCGCCGGAGGTATCGGTCTCGAAGGTTCTGGTATCGCTGACGGTCAAAACCGCGATGTTCAGCGGAACAAATAGCGCATCCAGTTTGATGCTCATGTAAACCTCTGCTGTGCGACTGTTAATTGCAGGGAAACTAGAGACAATTAAAATCCGCGTCCAATCGACAGTTTCAAACACCCCATCGAACCGCTCTATCGAGACAGTTGAAAGTGCCGCTATCGACCCCGTCTATCATCCGTTAATAAATACCCATTGGACGCCTGGAATACTTCGCTATAACGTGCAGCAACTTGCAAGTTCATGGGCTAGTTCAGCGGTCAGGGCGATGGCCCAAGACACGCGCTATGCTTGAAACGCCCGTTTATGCCTTCCATTTCTTCAGCCAGGCCGTGCCATGGATATCAAACAGCTCAAATTCCTCATCGCGCTGGACCAGACCCGTCATTTCGGTCAGGCCGCCGCGCTGTGCCACATCACCCAGCCGACCCTGTCGATGCGCCTGCGCAACCTGGAAGATGAGTTGAACCTGGTGCTGGTGACCCGTGGCCAGCGTTTCGAGGGCTTTACCGAGGCCGGCGAGCGCATCCTGGGCTGGGCCCGCACGCTGCTGGCCGCCTATGACGGGCTGCAGGCCGAAGCCGCCAGTTGCCGGGGGCAGATAGTCGGGAGCCTGCGCGTGGGCATGGTGCCGCTGTCGAGCTTCAACCCCATGCAGTTCCTCCAGCCGCTGGCCCAGCGCTACCCGGAGCTGCAGTTCCAGCTCAGTTCCCTGAGCTCTGAGCAGGTCACCGACGGCCTGAGCCGCAACCAGCTCGACCTGGGGATCTGCTACCTGGACCAGATCAACACCGCCTATTTCGATGTGATCGAACTGGGTTCCACCAGCATGGGCCTGCTGTACGACACCCGGCATTTTGAGTTCGAGCAACCGGAGCTTTCGTGGGAAGCGCTCGGCGAACTGCCCCTGGGGCTGCTGTCGCAAGGCATGCATTACCGCCAGTCGGTGGACCTGAGCTTTCGCAGCCGTGGCCTGAACCCGCTGACGGTGCTGGAAAGCGACTCCACCTACCAACTGATCCAGGCCGTGTGCGCCGGCATGTGCTGCGCGATCATGCCGCTGCAGTACGGCCTGGAAGAATTGAGCGAGCACATCCGCATCCTGCCGATCTCCAGTGCCAGCGTACACGCCCCCATCGGCTTGCTGCTGCGCCGGACCGAACCGCGTTCGGCACTGGCGGAGAAGTGTTTTGCCGAAGTGAAAGCCATGCTTGGCGAACAAGGTTAATACCGCCTTAGTTAAACTTCGAGACACTAACAACTTCGCCCTGATTGAAACCTCATATTGCCTGATCAAAGCAAGCGATTGGACGCGCCTGGGGTTCTTCGTAGCCGGCAATTACTCGCCGTAGTTGCACAGCATTAAACTTGAATAACGTTCGGCAGTCTGTTTCCAGGCTGCCACGGAGTGTCAATGAACCAACCGTTTGAACCTGCACCGGCCCTGACCCATCTGGACAGTCGCGGCAATGCCCATATGGTCGATGTGACCGACAAGTCCGAGACCCGTCGCGAGGCCATGGCCGAAGCCTGGGTGAGGATGAAGCCGGAAACGCTCAACCTGATCAATGCCGGTGGCCATCCCAAGGGTGACGTGTTCGCCGTGGCGCGGGTGGCCGGCATCATGGCGGCCAAGCGCACCCATGAGCTGATCCCGCTGTGCCATCCGCTGCTGCTGACGGCCATCAGCGTCGAGTTGAAGGCGGTGACACCGGACTCGGTACGCATCGTTGCCACCTGCAGCCTCAAGGGCGTCACCGGGGTGGAGATGGAGGCCCTGGCTGCCGCCAGCATCGCCGCGCTGACGCTGTACGACATGTGCAAGGGTGTCGATCGCAGCATGCAGATCGACTGGGTGCGGCTGCTGCGTAAAGCCGGCGGCCGCTCGGGACTTTATCAGCTGGAGCAAACGCCATGATTCGCCTGCAGTACTTCGCCCGCTACCGCGAGCAACTGGGCCTGGAGGGCGAGTCGCTGCCCTGGCTGCCGACCCTGACCGACCTGCGGGCCTTGCGTGAGCTGCTGGTCAGCCGCGGCGCAGTCTGGGAGCAGACCCTGGGCCAGGCCAACCTGATGTGCGCACGCAACCAGGAACTCTGCTCGCTGGACGAGCCCTTGTGCGATGGCGACGACATCGCCTTCTTTCCGCCAGTGACCGGGGGCTAGCATGGCCATCACCGTCCAGCACAAGGCGCTCGACTGCAACCGCCGGATCGAGGCACTGCGCGCCCGTGCCCGGGGCCTCGGCGCCCTGGTGACCTTTACCGGTTACGTGCGCGACCTGGGGCTGACGATCACCGGTGTCAGCGAATTGTTTCTCGAACATTATCCCGGCATGACCGAAAAGAGCCTGGAGAGCATCGTCACCGCCGCCCGCCAGCGCTGGCAGCTGCTCGATGTCGAGGTGGTCCACCGGGTCGGCAGCATCGCCGCCGGGGAACCGATCGTGCTGGTCGGCGTCGCCAGCCTGCACCGCCAGGAAGCGTTCGAGGCCTGCGCCTACATCATGGATCAGTTGAAAACCTGCGCGCCGTTCTGGAAGCGTGAGCAGAGCCGCGACGGTGCTCGCTGGGTGGATGCCCGCGAGAGCGATGTGCAGGCGGCGGCGCGCTGGTTGTCGTCGGCGCTTCTGGTCAGCCAGTAGCAGCTGCGCCTGCGGGATGCTATCACTGCATAATCAGAACAACGCCGGAGATCGCCATGCGTCGCGTAGACAGGCATTGCATCTGCACGGCCCTGGCACTCGCCATGGCCACCAGTGGCGTACGGGCCGACCTTCCCGTCGATGAAATAGGTGCGACGGTGCTGCCGTTCCCGCCCGATCCGCACCGTGTCTACATTCTTGACGTGGACTTCAAGAACCCCATCGCCGGCCGCGTGGTGGTGGTCGATCCCAAGCAAAAGCGCATGCTGGGCATGACCACCAACGCCTTTGTCGCCCCCACCGCCCTGAGCCCGGACAACAAGACCCTGTACTCGGCCAACCTGTTCTACTCCCGCGGCTCCTACGGCGAGCGCACGGACGTGCTGGTCGCCTGGGACACCCAGACCCTGCGCCCCACCTGGGAGGTGGTGCTGCCCGGCAAACGCGCTTCGGTGCTGACCGAGAAATACGCGCTGGGGATCAGCGCCGACAACCAGCTGGCCTATATCTTCAACCTGACGCCCTCGACCTCGGTCACGGTGGTCAACACCCAGAGCAGGAGCGTCGCCGCGGAAATCGACATCAGCGGTTGTGTCCTCAACTACCCGGTCGGCACGCGCGGCTTTGCCTCGCTGTGTGGTGACGGTCAGTTGCAGGTGGTGACCCTGGATGACCACGGCCAGGAAACGGGCCGAACCAGGACGCCGTTTTTCGACCCCGACAAGGTGCGCCTGAATGAACGCGCCATCGCCAATGGCGATACCTACTACTTCACCAGCACCGACGGCGAGATCCTTCCGGTCAGCTTCGCCGACGGCAAGACCACGCCCCTGCCCACCTGGTCGCTGGTCAGCGAACAAGAACGCAAGCAAGGCTGGGCGCCCGGCGGCTGGCAGGTCCTGGCCCTGGCCCCGAGACTGGACCGACTCTACGCACTGATGCACGACCAGCACAGCGACGGCAAATGGGAAGACCCCGGCACCACGATCTGGGCCTTCGACCTGAAGACCGGCAGGAAGGTCGGCGTGCTCGAATCGCCCAAGCCGGTCTGGAGCCTGCAGGCGAGCAGTGACAAGGCGCCTATTCTTGTGGGTACCGACCTGGAAGGGGGCGTGCAGTTCTTCGATCTGACCACCGGCAAGCATAGCGGTGCCATGGACAAGATCGCCGACACCCCGATACTGACCCTCAGCCCCTGGTAAGCGGGAGGCCGCGGATGCTCGATCCTGTACTCGTGACGGCCAGCAGCACGGTGCTGGCGGCGCTGCTCGCGGGCGCCGCCTGGCATAAAGTGCGCGACTGGCAGGGTTTCACCCGGATTGTCCACGCCTATGAGCTGCTGCCGGGGTTCCTCGCACCGGCCGCCACCGCGATCCTGGCGATCAGCGAACTGGCCCTGGCGTCGGCCCTGGTGCTGGGGGCCTGGCGCCCTCAGGCGGCGATCGGTGTAATCCTGTTGATGGCGCTGTACGCCAGCGCCATCGGCCTGAACCTGTGGCGCGGCCGCCGCGGCATCGACTGTGGCTGCGCCGGCCCCGGTGCCAGGCAACCGCTGCGCCCGGTGCTGCTGTTACGCAACCTGGTCATCGCCCTGCTCGCCGTGGTCGCGGCCAGCTCCGCCAGCGAGCGCGTCCTGGATGCCCTGGATATTTTCGTGGTGATCGCTGCCAGCGCCGTGGCGCTGCTGATCCACCTGGCAGTGGATGGCCTGCTCGCCAATCAGCCACGCCTTGCTGACTTTTCTGGACGCTAGCCCATGGAACTGCTCATTGCTTCGAACATCCTGCTCTGGCTGTTGCTGATCGCAGTTGCCTTCACCGTCATGGCCCTGGTCCGCCAGATCGGCGTGCTGCACGGCCGCATCGCGCCGGCTGGCGCCCTGATGGTGGACAAAGGCGTGGCGGTCAACGACCCTGCGCCGAGGGTCACCGCCGCCGACCGCCAGGGACGTGCGGTCACTATCGGTTATCGCAGCGACCGTGCCCAGCTGCTGTTCTTCCTGGCGCCGGGCTGCCCGGTGTGCAAATCCTTGCTGCCGGCAGTCAAATCCATTGCCAGGGACAATGCCGGTGAACTGCAAGTGATCTACATCAGCGATGGCGACATGGCCGAGCAGCAAACCCTGATTGAAACCCATCAACTGCACAACGCCACTTACGTGGTCGGCCCCGAGATTGGCATGACCTACCAGATCGGCAAGCTGCCCTACGCGGTGTTGGTCGACCCGGCCGGCGTGCTGCGCGCCAAGGGCCTGGTCAACTCCCGCGAGCATCTGGACAGCCTGCTGGAAACCCGGCATCTGGGCAGCGCCAGCCTGCAGCACTACTTGCACGGCCAGCCGGTGGCCGACCCTGGCAATCACCGCGCCCACCCTTGACCGTGGAGCATGACCATGAACTTCATCGACAAACTGTTCGAACGTTCCACGCGTCATGTCGCCGATACCACCTCACGCCGACACCTGCTGGCACGCCTGGGCTCGTTCCTGGTGGTCGGGGTTGCCCTGCCGGTACTGCTGCCGATTGACCGCACGGCCAGGGCGCTGGCGTCCGAGCAGCCGAAGATGGGCGACCCGGGCGACCCGACCCGTTGCGACTACTGGCGCAATTGCTCCATCGACGGCTTCCTCTGCTCGTGCTGCGGCGGTTCGGTGACCGCCTGCCCACCGGGCACGGACGTCTCGCTGGTGACCTGGATCGGCACCTGCCGCAACCCGGCCGATGGCAAGAACTACATCATTTCCTATAACGACTGCTGTGGTAAGCATGCCTGCGGGCAGTGCACCTGCACCCGTAACGACGACGAGCAACCACTCTACCGGCCCTTCAACAACAACGACATCAACTGGTGCCTGGGGGCGCAATCGAAGGTCTACAACTGCACGATCACCGTCATTCGTGGCGTGGCCGTGTAGGCCATGACCGCGTCCAAGGGCCTTGCGGCACTGCTGCTTGCCTGTGTGTCGCTGCCCTGCGCCCAGGCAAGGACGCTGCCCGTCCCCGATCAGCGACCGACGCCGGGCAATGAAGCCCCGCCGCTGCCGATTGCCCGGGCGGCCTACTCGACGCCGGTCAACTATCTACTGCAGTGCGCCGGCTGCCACCTGGACCGTGGCCAGGGCTCGGCACAGAACGATACGCCGCGCCTGGAGGGCTTCGTCGGCAACTTTCTCAAGGTCGAGGGTGGCCGTGAGTTCCTGGTCAGGGTGCCGGGCGTTTCCCAGTCGGCGCTCAATGACCAGCAGGTCGCCGACCTGCTCAACTGGCTGCTGGACCGCGACGGCATGGCCGGCAGCAGTACGCCGGAGCACTGGCAGCGCTACACGGCGCAGGAAGTCGGCCGGCTACGCAGCCAGAGCATGCTTGACCTGCCCAAGGTCCGCCGGGGCTTGATCCAGGCGCTGCGGGCCCAGGGCATCGTCATCGACGACGGCCTCCGGCACTGACGCCTCAGGTCGCCGCACCTTCATCCTACCCGGTGTTCCCAAATGTTGCGTCGCCGGGAAACACCCGCGCGCCTGACGCTACATTTTGAAGCGACGCTCACAGGTTTCTGCCGTGCAAAAGCCGGCACGAATGCTTCAAGCCAAAATATTAATTCTTTTAAAACAAGACCTTGATTGGAAAACACTAACCTGTCGCCCGGCCTTTGGCGCGATTATTGCTTGAATATTCAAGTGAATAGTGTCGCATACCCCCATTCCAAGAGTCGCCAAAGCGATCGGTTTGCAGATTTCCCACGAGGCATCCATGAATCACGCACCCCGTTTTACCACTGACAACTTCCACGCCTGGATGCACCAGGTCAACGAAGCCTGCGGTCACTTCAACGGACGAAAGCTTGACCAGGGATTTTGCGGTCATCTCGACAAGCGCCAGGTAGGCCAGATCTCCCTGAGCTTCGTTGACATGACGCAGGTGAACCTGTTTCGTGGGCGTCAGGAAATCCTGGCCAGTGGTGCCGACAACTACTACGCCGTGCTGCAGATCGCCGGTACCTCGCGCATCGAACACCAGGACGCGCGCATCGAACTGCAGCCCGGCGACCTGACCATCATCGACGCCAGCAAACCGCTGGACATGCACTTTCACCAGCAATCCCGGCAGCTGTCCATGATCCTGCCGCGCGCCCAGGTACAAAGCAGCACCCGCGGTATCGCCGTCCAGTGTGGCAGACGCCTGTGCGCACAAACGCCGCTGGCCACGCTGGCCGGGCAAATGATGCTGGAGACCGGGCGGATGCAGCAGCTGGCGGTTCCGGAAAGCCAGGCGGTGCTCGACGCGCTGGTCACCCTGTTACGCCCCGGCATTGCCCAGGACTCGGTATCCGGCAGCCACGAACGCCTGTTCCAGAAAGCCGTGGCCTTGATCGACCAGCGCATCACCTGCGACGAGCTCACGCCGGAGGTCATCGCCCGGGAGGTGGGGATCTCCATGCGCAGCCTGTATCGGGTGTTTTCCAAGCGCGGGCTGGTCATCGCCCAGTACATCCGCAACCGCCGCCTGGACTTTTGCGCCGAGAGCCTGCGCAACCCGGCGATGGACCAGAAAGTGTCCTCGCTCGGCTACGCCTGGGGCTTTTCCGACTCCAGCTACTTCAGTACCGCGTTCAAGGGGCGTTTTGGCATGACCCCCGGCGAGTACCGTAAATGGCACGCCAGCAAGGCGGCCTGACAGGCACAACAAACGGCCTGGCAGGCAGCACACAACCCGGCATTGGCCACGGGCGCACAATCGCCCGTGTCGCCTTCCAACAATAAGCAGCCTGTAGCTGCATTCAGCCACAATCAGGAACCGTGTGAGATGTCGAACGTCGTACGCAGCAAATTCGCAATCCCCTTTGTGCTGGCCTCCCTGGCCATGAGCAGCCAGTTGGCCCTCGCCAGCGAATGCGCCGCACCGCAACGCGAGCAAGGCGAACATCTGTTCGCCCGTGACTGCGCAGCGTGCCATACGGCACAAAAGGACGGCCCGACCCTGATGGGCCCCAACCTGCACGGTGTGATCGGGCGCACGCCAGGCACCCTGCAGGGCGTCACCTATTCCCAGGCGATGAAGTCGCAAAAGGCGGCCTGGACCGCCCAGGGCGTCGCCGCCTTCATCGAACAGCCCCAGGCTGCCGTTCCCGGCACCTACATGCCCTATGCCGGCATGGCCGATGCCGGCGAGCGCCAGGCCGTGACGTGTTTCCTGGCAGGGATCAAGTAAGGGCCCGACAAGGGCCAGGCTTACCTGGCCCGCGAATAGCCCCAGGCCCGGGGGCTCCGCCTCACCTCAATCTTTTTCCGGCACCGGCAACGGTGCTTCACTGTTCCATGGGCCGGTGGGGCGGCTGAACAGGTTCTCGGTCTGGAAATGGGCCATGCGCCATTGGCCCTCTTCACAGGCGAAGCGTACCCTCAAGCGCGCGGCATTCAGGTGCGACGCCCCGTCGGCAAAAGTGCTGGTCTGCAGCATCACCCATTGCCCCACGCCGATCTCCCCCTCCATCTCGATGACCTCGCTGGTCAGGAAATGCACATTCAGGGCAAAGTGCGCCGGCGTCTTCATGTAGGTGGCGAACATGGCGCCGATGGCCTCCCGGCCCCGGTAGCCGCCGAAACTGGCCGCATACTTGGCGCCCTTCCCCTCCCATACCGCGTCACGGGTGAACAGTCCGGCCAGCTCGTCGATCGGCGTGTCGGCATCGAGCCTGTCGCACAGTGCCATATAGCGATTGATGCAGACCCGTATGGCCTGCTGGCTTTCAAACACCTGCAGGCGCGCCTGCAAATCGGCGATCTCGGTCATGCAACGTCTCCTTTACCAGGATCGGGGCCGCGCAGTGCCGGCCCCAGGGAGTGGTGCCCATCAAGGGGTCGGCTTGCCCGCGCCATAGAGGTTCAGCAGCAAGCGTTCGGCGATCGCCAGCAACTGCGCGTCGGCGCCCTTGGCCGCTACCAGCTGCAAGCCCACCGGCAGCCCTGATTCACTGCCCAGTGGCAGGGTCAGCGCCGGGTGGCCGGACAGGTTGAACGGGCGCACCAACGAGGTCATGCCCAGCACCGCCCGGGTGTCGGCGGCCTCTTCCAGGCGCAGGGGGAAGTCCGGCAGGGTCGGCAGTGCGATGACATCGTAGCTCGCCAGTGCTTCATCGACTTCGGCGGTGAAGGCCTGGCGCACGGTTTCGGCCTCGGCCAGCGCGCTGTCGCTGGTCTGCCCGGCCGCCGCCAGGCGACCGGCGATGTCGGCGCCGACCTGTTCGGTTACCAGTAAATGGCCACAGGCGTCATGGGTTTCGCGGTTGATCACCACCATGCCGGCTTCATAGGCTGCCCGAAAGTGCTGGAAGCTTACGCTGCCCAGTGGCAGGCCGCTGGCACTCAAAGCGCCGAATACGGCCCGTTGGATCTGCGCTTCGGCGGTCACGTGCAGTACACCGATACGGGCGCTGTCGGGCACCGGCGCCGGCACGAAGCCCGGATCGATCATGCTCATGGCCCGCACCAGCATCGGCAACGAGGCCGCCAGCGGGCCAACGCAGTCGAGGCTGGTGCGCGCCGGCATCACACCCTCGCGGCTGACCCGACCAAAGGTCGGCTTGAGGCCGAACACGCCACAGCAACAGGCCGGTACGCGCACCGAGCCACCGGTATCGGTGCCGAGGCTGAAATCGGCAAGGCCGGCGGCAACCGCCGCCGCCGAACCACTGGAAGAACCGCCCGGAATGCGCCCGGGATAGCGCGGATTGGCCGCGGTGCCGATGTAGTGATTGATCCCGGTGGTGCCGAAGGCCAGTTCATGCAGGCTGACCTTGCCGGTCAGGCGTGCGCCGGCGGCCAGCAGGTGGCTCACCACCCTGGCATGCTCCACCGCTACCGGTGCCGCCTCCAGCGCACGGCTGGAGGCTCGGGTCGCCACGCCGGCGACATCGATGGTGTCCTTGACCACCACCCGGGGGCCGTTGCCCCCCAGGTCGAGGGTCTGCACTATGATGGTCATGCTTTCTATCCCCTTGGCAGAATCGCTGCCGGACGTGGCGCCGGCACTCGACTTGGTTTTAAACTTGAAATGTCAGGTGAATATTCAACTAGTTGTGATGGCTTTTCTGATCGCTTCATGGTCTGATTCGCCGCACTGTCGTTGTAGCCAATTCGCCGGGCCGTCCCAGATGGCGCGACCAACTCCGCACAAGTAAGTGAATCGATGAGCAACTCGAAGAAGCAAGGCAAGAGCCATTACGACCCCGCCAGCGAAGAGTTTCGCAAGGAAGATTTCCCCTTTTACTGGCTGGCCCGGGCGCATGGCCGCTACACCCAGAACATGGAGCGCCTGCTCAAGAAGGTCGACCTCGATGTGCCACGCTGGCGTGTCCTGTGGATCCTCAATGAAAACGGTGAGTCGAGCATTTCGGAAATCTCCACCCATGCCATCGCCAAGCTGTCGACCATCACCAAGATCGTCTACCGCATGAAGGACGACGGCCTGGTCGATACCGCGCCGAGCCTGGAAGACGGCCGTGTCACCCAGGTACGCATCACCGCGCAGGGCCTGCAGACCATCGAGCGCATGCAGGACGTCACCCGCGAGTTGTTCCAGCGCAGCTTCAAGGGCCTGACCGACGCGCAGGTGCAACGCCTCAACCGCATGCTTGAAGTGGTATTCCACAACCTCGAAACCCTGTAAGTGCCGGTCGTGTGCTGCGCCTGCCTGGATGAAAATGCCCAGGGAGCCACTGGGCAAAAAGGCACACGCACGTCATTCAGCAGGCCTTGGAGGCTTCGCACACCCGGTGGTAGGCACGGTTGAAGTACACCAGGCCCTCCTCGGCACCGCTGTAGCGAATGTCCTGGACCTCACAGTAGAAGATGCTGTGCGAGCCGATCTCGTGCACCTGGGCAATACGGCAGTCGAAGTTCACCAGGGCCTCCAGCATCACCGGCGCGCCGCTTTCCAGTATGCTCCAGCTTGTGGTGGCGAAGCGCTCGTCCATGCTCAGCGCCTTGTTGGCGAACGAGCCGGACAAGGCCTGGTGGGACCCCGCAAGCACGTTCACACACAGGGTGCCGTTGGCCTTGAAGTGGGCATTGGAGTTCGATGCACGGTTCATGCACACCAGCAAGGTCGGCGGTGAGTCGGTCACGCTGCACACCGCCGATGCGGTAAAGCCGAAGCGACCGGCAGGGCCATCGGTGGTGATGACCGACACTGCCCCGCCGAGCATTGCCATCGCGTTGCGAAAACTGGCTACCTCTACCATGGTCATTCTCCTCAGATATCCAGCACGAGTTTCTTGGATTTGGCCCGCGAGCAACACACCAGCATCTGGTCGTTGGCGGCTTTTTCTTCGTCGGTCAGGTACACGTCGCGGTGATCGGGCTCGCCTTCGAGGACATCGCACAGGCATGTACCGCAGACCCCTTGCTCACAAGAGATCTCGATCTTGATGCCGACCTGCGCCAGGGCGTCGAGGATGGTCTGGCCCTCGGCCACCTGCACGGTCTTGTTGCTGCGTGCGGCGACCACTTCAAAGCCCTCGCCACTGGCGTCCACCTCGACCTGGAAGTACTCCTTGTGAATGTGGTCCTCGGCGTAGCCCTGCTGCCGGGCCCCGGCCATCACCCAGTCCATGAAACCCGACGGGCCGCAGGTGTACATATGGCAACCGCGGGTCCCCGGGCCGAGCACCCTGGCCAGGTCCAGACGCTGCTCGACGGCCTCGTCGTCGAAGTGGGTAAACACCTTCGCCGCGAACGGCGCGTTGCGCAGTTCATCCATGAAGGCGCTGCGCTCGCGGGAGCGGCCGCAGTAGTGCAACTCGAAGTCGGCGCCCTGCTGATGCAGGGTATGGGCCATGGCGATCATCGGCGTGATGCCGATGCCACCGCCCAGCAGGATCGAACGGCTGGCATCCGGGGTCAGCGGGAACAGATTGCGCGGGGCGCTGATCTGCACCTGGCGGCCTTCGAGCAGCAGGTCGTGGACGCCGATCGATCCCCCGCGCGAGGCCGGGTCCTTGAGGACACCCAGGCGATACACCCGAGCGTCGGCCGGGTCGCTGCACAGCGAGTACTGGCGCACCAGGCCAGGGGCGATATGGATGTCGACATGGGCGCCGGCCTCGAATGCCGGCAGTTCGGCGCCGTCGCTATGGGCCAGGTCGAGGACGGCGACGCCATCCCCTTGGATCTCGCGCTTGCGCACCACTACGTTCAACAATTGTTCATTCATGACGGGTGTCCCGTATTACGACAGGGGGCGGCCAGGCGCCCCGAACTATGATCAGCGCATGAACAGGCCGCCATTCACGTCCCAGGTCGCCCCGGTGGTGAAATAGGCTTCAGGCCGTGCCAGCTGGACAATCAGGTCACCGATGAAGTCGGCATCGCCCAGGCGTTGCACCGGAATATTGGCCAGCAGGCCGCTCATGCGTTCAGCCGGCACCGCCGCCTGCACCGCGGGTGAATCGATCGGCCCCGGGGCAATGGCATTGACGGTCACGCCGCGACTGGCGAACTCCTTGGCGAAGATCTTGCTCAAGGTGACAATGGCACCTTTGCTCGCCGCGTAATGTGCGCCCGTGGCGGTGCCGCCGTTCTGCCCGGCCAGCGAGGCCATGTTGATGATGCGTCCGTAGCCGGCCTCGGCCAGGTGCGCACCCAGTACCTGGCACCCGAGGAACACACTGCGCAGGTTGAGCCCGACCACGGCATCGAATTCCTCGGGGCTGATCTGCATCAACGGCGTGGTTTTGGTCACTGCGGCGTTGTTGACCACCACATGCAGTGCGCCGAAGCGGGCAAGCACCTGTTCAAGGGCCTGCTCGAAGTCCTGCTTGCTGCCGACATCGAGTTTCAGTGCCAGGGTCCTGCTGCCTTGCGCATCCAGTTGCGCGGCCGCGGCCTGGGCGGCCTGCAGGTCACGATCGGTGATCACCACCGCAAAGCCTGCGGCCAGCAGCCTTGCGCAAAAACGCATACCCAGTCCCTGGGCCGCGCCGGTAACCAGTGCAATGTGGTTCATGGCCGCGTCCTCAGAGGATGTAGCCGATGCCGGCAAGGGCATCGTCACTGTTGATCAGGCTGACCACCTTGCGCTCGATCCTGAAGCCGCCTTCGGCGCGCACCAGTTCGTACACCAGGTCGGCGCTGTAGTGCTTGAGGCTTTCCTTGCGAAACTCGCGCAGGTTCTGCGCGCAGCGCACGGTGACGTTGACGCCGTCGTCGACCAGCACGCGAAAGCGCGAGAGCGTGCGCACGGTACGCGGTTGCGGGCTGGTGGAAATGGACTCGCCGCCGATCAGCCGCTGCACGCGCAGCTGGCGCATGTGATGGTCGTCGTAGGCGTAGTTCAGGGTATTGGCGTAGTCGGTTTCCCTGGGGTTGATCGGGATGATGTAGGTCCCCTTGGCCGTCCACAGGTTCAGCCAGGTGTCGTACTCGCCATGGTCGAGCATGTCGCCTTCCTGCCAGATGAAAGCGGTGACTTCTTGCAGCAATTGCAGGTTCATAAGGTTCTCCACACTCAGGCCGACATCATCTTTTTCCACTGCTGGTAGGCGCCGCGCATGCCGGTTTCGGCACTGACGTCGGAAATCCGCCCATCCTCGCTCGCGGTCTCGCCCGGCAAGCCGCGGTTGAGCATGATCCACAGCTCTTCGCCGGCGTTGGCGCCTTTCTGCACGCGCTCCCAGGCTTCGGAGTCATCCGGTGTGCCAAAGCCCATCGGGCCCTGGAAGTGCTCGTGCAGGCGCAGGCGGTAGCGGTTGGCGGCGGCCGGGCCGTCTTTCATGGTGATCACCGAGTGGTGGATCTCGGTCTCGTTCACCGAAATCGGTTGCAGCACCCGGAAGAACGCCATCGAGCAGGCGATGTTGGGGAACAGGTTGAGGTTGAAGCCCGAGCCACCCACCGCACGGACAATGCGCCGCACTTGCTGCTCCTCGATGCCTTCGTCGCGCAGTTCGGCCGCCAGCGACTCGAAACGCTCCGGGATCGGCTTGTCGAGGTCGGCTTCCAGGTCGACCAGCTCCGGGATCATCACCATCACGCTGTGACCGTTGCCCAGGTCCTCGACGTAGCCGGGGCCTTTGACGAAGTCGAACAGCTCCAGGGTCTGTTCGTCGACCGACGACAGGAAGCTCTTGTGCACCAGCGGGAAGTGGTAGGCGTCGGTGGTGTTCTCCAACTGGATCTTCCAGTTGCCGGGGAAGCGGAAGCGATGCTCGCCGGGCACATTGATGCCGTAACCGGCGCCCTGCTTCATGAACAGGTCCATCCACTTCTTCGCCGCACCGAGGAAGTCCTGCAGCGGTTCGATGTCGTCCTTGAAGGTGGCGAAGATCATGCCGGCGTAGCTTTCCACGCGCAGGCTGACCAGCGGCAGTTCGGACTTGTCCAGGCAGTCGCCATAGCTTTCCGGGTGCGGAATGCCGCGCAGCGAACCGTCCAGGGCATAGCCCCAGCCGTGGTACGGGCAGACGAAGCTGTTGGTCTTGCCTTTCTTGTGTTCGCAGACAGTGGCACCGCGGTGACGGCAACGGTTGAGCAGGACATGAATGTCCTTTTTCCGGTCACGTACGACAATCACCGGCTGCTTGCCGATGTAGGCGGTCTTGTAGCTGCCCGACTCGGGGATTTCGCTCTCATGGGCGACCCAGATCCAGGTGCTGTAGAAGATCTTTTCCAGCTCGGCGTCGAACAGCGCCGGGTCGGTGTACAAGGACGTGTGGACGCGATCGGCCTTTACCAGGTCGGCAGGGTCGACCGCCAGATTGATGGCGGGAATCAGGTTGGTCACGGAACGCTCCTTGCCAGCTGCTACGGCTGGCAGTCTTGGATACTCGGTGGGCAGCCCCGGGTTGCGGGGCCGGCCTGGTTCAATTGCGCTGGATGATCAGTTCGCGGCCGACACGGGCCTCGACCTTGGCGTAGCGCCACAGCTTGTAAGGGCCATCGCCCACCGCCGTGGTGCGGAACAGGTTGCAGGCGGCGTGCACCGTTTCGATATCGGCGACATCGGCCAGCAGGTAGGTGGTCCAGGGGAAGCCGTCGGACGGGCCGACCATGCTCTGGTCGTCGTCCATGTTGCCCAGCACCTGCACGCCGGCCAGGTCATGGATGCCGTTCCACATCTCGCTGAACGCTGCCCACACCTGCAGTTGCTCGTCACGCGGGGCGTCGAAGAAGTTCTGGTTGATGCCCATGCAGAACAGCACGCGCAACGTCTTTTTAGTGGTCATGAGAAAATCCTGACAGTTACAGATAGCCCGGAAGGGGCTGCTTTCCAAAGAACATCGCGCCAGCGTTCTGGTAGGTGGCATCGCCCATGAAGGCGTGCTGGGTCACTACCTGCGCGTCGTTGACGCAACGGGCCAGCGGGCTGTCGTTATAGATACCGGTCATGCCCGAGAGCATCTGCGCGGTACGCGCCACGTCTGCGGCGACCCGCGCCGCGTGGGTCGACGACAGGCGCAACAGGTTGGTGACCTCGACCGGCACCGGATCGCCGGCCAGCACGTGTTCCCAGGCACGCTCGATGGATTCATAGAAGAATGCCCGGGCCGAGCGCAGCGCGGCCTCGGCCTTGGCGATATCCACCTGGGCCAGGGGGCGGTCGGCCAGCGCCGGGGCGCCGGTCACGGAGATGCGCCCGCTGGCCATGCCGGACAGTTCGTCCAGGGCGGCACGCGCGACCCCAAGCCCGACCACTGACAGCACCTGGGTGGCGAAGGACAGCGACGGATAGCGGAAAAAGGCTTCGTCCAGGTTGGCTTTGCCACCGCGCACGAAGGTCCACTCCTCGCCCACCAGCACATTCTCGACCACCAGGTCGTGGCTGCCGGTACCCAGCAGGCCGACGGTGTCCCAGGTTTCCTCGATGCGCGCAGCTTCGCGCGGCATCACCGCCAGGCGCGGCAGGTCCAGCTTGTCGCCGTTGCGCGGGGCAATGCCGACGCCAACGATGTCAGCGCCCATCGATCCGCTGGAGTACTTCCAGCGGCCATTGACCTTGAAGCCGCCCGGCACCACCTCGGCAGGCTGCGGCGGGAAGATGCCGCCGGCAAACACGATATCGGGGCTCTTGCTGTAGATGCCGGCGATGGTCTGAAGCGGCAGCGCTGCCAGGTACACCGGACTCATGCCGAAGCTGGCCACCCAGCCGGCAGAGCCATCGGCATGGGAAATACATTCGATCATTTCGCAGAATTCGGCGGGCGAGCACTCCAGCCCGCCGAAGCGCCGTGGCACCAGGGCGCGGTAAACGCCGTGGGCTTTGAACGCATCGATCACATCGCGGGAGATGTGCCGCTGCCGATCGAACTCACCCGAACGGGCACGATCACGAACGCCTTCGAGCAAGCTTTCGAAGGCAGGGCCAGAAGCAAGCGCAGACGCTGGCGCTGAACGCAGGCAAAGCGAATCCATAGACTGTCTCCGTCTCAGGTACGGTTGGAACTAATTGGCGGTAGGGAACGTGCCGCTTCCCTGGAAGGAACGGGCATCACCGCGAAGCGGTGGCGAGGTGGCTGCACTGGCCTGTGGCAAGCGCCAACCACTCGGGATGGAGTGCGTTGGATCGGGCGGCATGATCTGTCTCTCTTGTTTTGGTGCCGATGGGCAGAATTTGCGATTTATTACGTGAATTGTCAATTGATTTTTCACGATATAAATCACGCTTGAAAGGCGTTCAAAAATTTCGCAAAACAATGCATTAAAGCGGTGATTAAACGTTTCTTGTCCGATTTTCACCAGAACATCTCTTACTTTTTCATTTGCTCATAAAGAGCAAAAGCAGTAAAAAACTATCGCGATATCACTAAATAAACAGACAAAAATAATCCGACAGCACAGCAAAAACGCCAGGCCTTGGCAGATCCGCAACGGCATGCCTCCCACGCCGCCAGACAGCCGACGCGGGGCACCGCCGTGGAAGACCTGATTCACCCTCAGCACAAGGGTGAAAACGCGGCCGGCAAATAGACCATCGAGCTCATTTTCTGCAGCTGTGGCGCCGAGTTCTGCGGCGGCCATACGCCCTCCTTCACCGCCCGGGTACGCACGTCCAGGCGTTGCTCCAGGGTCGCGTACGGCCAGATGTGCAAGTAGCGCGGCACGCGCCCGCTGGTGGCATAGAACGCCGCGAACACCTGGGAGTAGCCCTGCTCCGTGCGCGGACCGATTGCATCGCGCCAGCCTTGCAAGGTGGGCGCCAGGCCCGAGGTCACCAGGTCGTACTCGCGCAACTCGTAGAACGGACCGTGCGCACCTGGCGGCAGCGGCTCAAGGAAGGGAAACAGGCGGTAGTCGTCCATGTGCTGTTCGAGAATGTATTCACCGATGCCGAATGCATCGCTGGCCGCCAGCACCCGCTCACGTTCGGCCGCTTGCACCTGCACACTGGCAAAGCGGCGCAGCACCGCGATGGTGTTCTGCGGGCCGATCTCGGATAGCCAGCAGCCCATCAGCTCAACGCCCTCGAGCGCGTCCTGCAAGGCTGCCTGCAGGCGTGGCAAGGCGTGCGCCGGGGTGCGTACGCGCAAGGTGAAACGCAGCAGTTCGTAGCGGTCCACACGGGGTGTCGTGCGGCTATTGCCGTGGTGTGTATCGGACATGGCTTTACCTCTGTTGAAAAAGAACGGTGCTTCACGCAATCCTGGGGACCAGGATCTTTGGGCTTGGGTGTAGAGGTGGATTGCTGCGTACGGCCCTACGCTGCGCTTCGGATCCCTTGTGTCTTTGTGGGAGCGGGCTTGCCCCGCGAAGCGCTATGGCTGACACACCGCTATCGCGGGGCAAGCCCGCTCCCACAGGCGCCTGCACTGACGCATCTTCGAAATCAGATTGTGGCGGAGCCAAAATGAGTACCGCCCTGCTCTTGCTCTTCATGCGCGGTATTTCAGGCGCCGCAGAACGCGACTTCAGGAGGCCGAGTGGAGGTGCCTGTAGGGGCCGTGCGCAGCACCTTCGGCGTAGCCGAAGAACGCGAGCC